>JALONG010000057.1 GCA_025455065.1 Candidatus Kapaibacterium sp.
GTAGAGGGCATCAGCAATGACATTATACGCTCTCTTGTTAGTCCTGATTGGGTTATGGAGATTGTTAATGCACAATTATTAACTTAAATTGGTATAACATTATAGGAAAACATATCCCCAGTGATGGTAATGTTGTTTGGCGTTTGGGAGTTCAGAAAGACCAAAGGTACGGTAGCCGTTGTTGGCACAGGATAGAGGAGAAAAATATCGAATTTTTGGAGTGTGAGCGATTCTTTGGTCAAAACGATACTGAAATTTCTGTTATATGTTACCGATGAAGATGTAGAATAGGAGGGTTCAAATTGCGGATGACCAATCGGAAAATTATTTCCGCCATAGTAATATATCTCTAATCCCGTAAACCGCGTTTGACAAGAATAAACTGTTGAGTCAGGGTATGTCATTTGTGAAGTAATAGTCATTTTCATCTCACCTGATAATTGCCAACGTTGGCGCCATTGAGGACCTCTGATATGTTCAGCATTGCGGAACTCAGACGCGGTAAAAACCCATTCGTTACCAACAGCCAAAGGGAAATCAAGCGTTTTGCCATAGAACGCGAACTCCGACGGCGGCAAAAGAACAGTGAGGAGGATGTTTTTAGTCTGTATTGCCAGTGGATTTTTTGCTGAGGGACGGATAATTGTTATGGTACTATCCAGCAACACCGCATTACTCCTACCGATACAACGAATACGATGCTGCCCCTCCGATACGAGATTCTGTAAGGTAAAGCCGCCACTTGTGTCGGTGGTTGCTACTGCTCTACCATCCAGTTCAATCTTTATGCCGCTTGGAAATATCGTGGTTCCGCCTATCATTGCTTGAAGGCGACCGATAAACAGAGCAAAACGCGGCTCACTGCTGACGTATCCCGTTATTTCTGAGGTTCTGGCAAGAAACCGAAGATTGATAGTCTGCATATTCACGCTCATTTGTAGGTTTGGCGAGCGGAGTTGTACGACTGTATCTAACAAGATTGAGTCAAGCCCGATGAAGCGAAATCTGTGCGATCCTTCAACAAGTGTATTGCGTATTACAAAGGTACCGGAGCTATCGGTTATTGTAAGCACAGTACCGTTCACTTCTACACTTGCTCCTGACACGGACAGGAATTGACTGCCTTGCCGAGCTGAGACAACACCACTTACGGAAGCAAATGTTGTGGAATCCCAAGCATCGTCATCAAGCATTTGTTTACAAGAAACAGCAACCAGCCCAATCAACAAGGCAGCGAGAAAAGGCATATATTTTTTCATAGTCATTTACCCGAAAATATGAGAAACTGAGACCAATCACAATTCAAAGACGGTAATCAATAATAGCCGGAACCCAATATCTTATCAGGGTTTGAAGGTACTTGCCGATATTCTGCTCCGTGTTTGGAGAAAATGTACTTATCCACTATGGCTGCCGATGAAATAAACAGAAATGCAGAATAACCTTTCGCATTTTCTCGGCTCAAAAGATAGCTTGAATCAGGTGGAAATAAATCATGCCGTTTGCAGCAAAATACTTTCCAACGCATCGGCACTGCGCTCCGAAACGCGCAGTACCTCAATTCCAACCACTTCGCCTTCGGCATCGAAATCAAGAATAATACCGCTTTCTACTTCTTCGGATTCGATAATGGTGGCAGCATCATTCAAACGTAAATACAGTGCATCATCTTCTTTTGAGATTCGTATTTTCATCGCAGTCTCCTGTCGAAAAATAATGTTACGATAGTGTTGGGGGTAGTATGGGGATTAACGACAACGCGAAGTTTTCTGCTGCCAAATTCAATAATTGTGCAAATGTAATGCGTATTTCCATGCGCGTCGGCTTCATTCATAATGCTATCAGGTTTGTTCATTGTGCGCTGAATCCATTCATCGGGAATTGAGCGTACTTTCTGTTGTTCTGCTGCGTGTTTGGAGAGAATGTACTTATCCATTGTGGCTGCCGATGACATAAACAGAAATGCAGGATTACAAAGGCAAAATACAACAAAAAAAGGCAACGGAAAAATTCTCCGTTGCCTTTGTGCATTTGCCACACAAGATGGCTTCAATGCTGCATTTTGAGATGCTTTACTTGTTCTCATCCACAATCGTGTAATCTGCTTCTTCTACGCCGTCTTTTGCACCCTGACCATTCGGAGCGCCGTTGGGTGCGCCTTGTGCGCCATTTGCTCCGGCTGCTTCGTACATCTTGCGCGAAGCCTCGCTCCATGCCTCGTTGAGCGCGTCCATAGCGGTGCGGAGTTCGGCAGTTTTATTGTTTTTGAGAACGTCCGCGAGGTGGTCTTTTGCGGTTTCGATTTTGGTTTTGTGTTCTGCGGGCATTTTATCGGCAAATTCTTTGAGTTGTTTTTCGGTTGAAACAACGAGATTATCCGCCTGATTGCGCATTTCGATTTCTTCTTTTTTGCGTTTGTCGTCTTCGGCGTGCATTTGTGCATCGCGCTTCATTTTTTCGATTTCGTCTTTGCTGATGCCGGAAGACGAGGTAATGCGAATCGTCTGCTCTTTGCCGGATGCCTTATCCTTCGCGCTGACGTGAAGCATACCGTTGGCATCAATGTCGAAGGTAACCTCTACCTGCGGAACGCCACGCGGAGCAGGCGGGATGCCGTCCAAGTGGAATTTGCCGAGAGTGCGGTTGTCCTGTGCCATCGGGCGCTCGCCTTGCAAGATGTGAATTTCTACCGAAGGCTGATTGTCGCTCGCTGTGGAGAATGTTTCGCTCTTTTTGGTCGGAATGGTCGTGTTTGCCGGAATCATCGGTGTCATCACGCCGCCAAGCGTTTCAATACCAAGCGTGAGCGGGGTAACGTCGAGGAGCAACACGTCTTTGAGGTCGCCGGAAAGCACCGCGCCTTGTACAGCCGCGCCGACAGCAACGACTTCGTCAGGATTAACGCTCTTTGCGGGGTCTTTGCCGAAGAATTTTTTCACGAGTTCCTGAATTTTCGGAATCCGCGTAGAACCGCCCACCAAAATCACTTCGTCAATTTGCGCGGGAGTGATTTTCGCGTCTTTGATTGCCTCTTCGCAGGGCTTCAATGTGCGGTCGAAAAGGTCTTCGCAAAGCGATTCAAATTTCGCACGGGTGATTTTCAAAACAAGGTGTTTTGGACCGTCTTGCGTAGCGGTGATGAAGGGCAGGTTGATTTCGGTTTCGAGTTTGCTGGAAAGCTCGATTTTTGCTTTTTCCGATGCTTCGCGGAGGCGTTGGAGCGCCATTGCGTCTTTACGAAGGTCAATGCCGTCGCTTTTGTGGAACTCATCGGCAAGGAAATCAATCAAGCGGTGGTCGAAGTTATCGCCTCCAAGGTGCGTGTCACCGTTGGTGGATTTTACTTCAAAAACGCCATCGCCGATTTCCAGCACCGACACGTCAAATGTACCGCCGCCTAAGTCATAGACTGCGACGGTCATGTTTTTACCTTTTTTGTCAAGACCGTAGGCAAGCGCTGCTGCCGTCGGTTCGTTAATGATGCGGCGCACGTTCAAACCCGCGATTTCACCCGCAGTTTTGGTTGCTTGGCGCTGCGCATCGTTGAAGTATGCGGGAACGGTGATAACGGCTTCGGTAACTTTTTGTCCCAAATAATCTTCGGCGGTTTGCTTCATTTTTTGAAGAATCATCGCGGAGATTTCTTCGGGGGAATACTGACGACCGTCAATTTCCACGCGAATGGAGTTCCCGTCTTTGGAAGCCTCGCTGGTATAAGGAACGAGTTTGCTTTCTTCGCTCACTTCATTCGGGCGACGACCCATGAAGCGTTTGATAGAATAAATCGTGTTTTTGGGATTGGTAACGGCTTGACGCTTTGCGGCTTCGCCGACGACGCGCTCACCGTTTTTGGTAAAACCGACCATCGAAGGCGTTGTGCGTCCGCCTTCGCTATTTGCGATAACGACGTGCGAAGCGCCTTCCATAACAGACACAACCGAGTTTGTTGTGCCAAGGTCAATTCCGATAATTTTGCTCATTGTTGTAGCTCCTGAAATGAAGTTTGAGGTGAAATTTGATTCAAATTGTTGAAGTTTTATACAAGTTCGGGCTGGTTTTCATAAACGCCTACAAGCATCATGTAACCATAATCAACTAAAATATCCGAAACAATCTCCGCGCCAAAAGTGCGCATTTCTATTATGGTGTCTTCATCTGCGCCATCGGTTAAAATGTCAATTTCCAAGTAATCCGAATACGTCGGCGCTTGCGCATAGACAGCCGACGAAACCTGCTTGTAGCACTTGCGCAATTCCGAGACAACATAATCGGCAAGTTCGCGCTGTTTGGAGTTGAGATTCATTTTGACACTAACGGGAATACCGTCAAGGTCAATATCGTTGAAGTTAATGGTTCGTATCATTTTCGATGACATTCAAAATTGTTGTGACGAATTCGTGCGCTTTTTTGAGTTGTGCCGAAGCCTCTTTGCGGCTTACTTCCCGCTTGTAATCGGCATCGAAACGTACGAGCATTAAATCTGTCAAATAAGACTTGAAGGCTGTTGCAAATATTTTGCGGCGATGGATAAGATTTTGGCTAAAGTCTGCCTGAACGCGCTTGTGGTCAATCGTAACGTCATAGCCAAAAAACCTGAGTGCTTCTATCGCCGCATGAAACGCTGCGTAGTACGCACGGTTCGCAGAGGCATTGTACTGACCTGCTTCAAACGTCGATTCTGCGACGGCAAGATTTTCCTTTGCGCGGGCAATAAATGGTTCTTTCATGATTCGTGATTTTATGCCGCTTGCCGCGCCGAATACAAGGGCATTTCGATAAGCGGATTGTAGGCGACGACAAAGAAATCATGCCCGTAGGTATTTGTGATTTTGTTGGTTAAATCGCTGGAAACACGCCAAAACTCCATGTCCTCATCTTCATCGGCGATAGGTGCTTCTACGATAATCCAGATAATTTGCTTATCGGCAGGGTCGCGTTTGTAGCCTAAATGCTCCACTTGCGGATAGGACGCTTGGAGTGTTTTGACCAGCTCTTCGGCAAGTTCAATCTGTTTGACATTCATTTGAATATCTTCTGCGCTTTTTGCTGACCAGCGAAGAACGCTTTGTTCCTTGTTTTGAGGAGAGTTTGTTTCCATTATTCACCTATCTGCTTTTGAATGACGAATGAGAGAGCAAAGACGTGTTTGCGCTCTCATTCGTTATTGGCAAGCCTGCAAATATAGCAATTATGCGGGGAAATATCGTGTTTTTCTTCGGGAGTTTGGGGGGAATTGCACACGAACCATTGCTGTGTTTGTGAACAATTCCCCCACAAAGCCCTTCATTACTTGATTTCTACCGCAATTTGCTTCGGCTTCGCCTCTTCGGTTTTGGGAAGAGTAATGTTGAGAACGCCATTGTCAAATTTCGCGTCAATGCCATCTGCTTTGACGTTTTCGGGAAGTTGGAAAGAGCGAGAAAACTCGCCATAGACGCGCTCTACACGGACGTAGTTTTTGCCTTCGTCTTTGTGTTCGTTTTTGCGCTCACCTTTGATGGTCAAAACACGGTCATCGCTGACGGTGAGGTGAACATCTTCTTTTGCCAAGCCCGGTAATTCCACGTGGAGGTACATATTTGTTGCATCTTCCGCAATGTCCACGCGAGGCGCAAAGGGGCGGTTGATAAAGTTGTCATTCAAAAAGCGGTTCAGCGTACTGCCGCCGAAGAAATCATTGTCGAATGAACGAAACAGCGAGTTCATCTGGCGGTTCATTTCGCTGGTCATGCGTTCCATTTCGCGGAACGGCTCGAAGCGCGTGATGTTGCTCATGGCTTTACTCCTTGAAAATTGAGATTGAATGTTGAGGATTGAGAATTGATTGAGATTTGATAAACTCGGAGTGTCGTCGCATTGTGGGTGCGTGCGGCACTCCAAGAGTGGAGGTCATCGTCAAGAATTACTTGATTTCTACCGTCAAGGCTTCCGGTTTTTTCACTTCCACTTTGGGGAGCGTGAGCGTGAGAATACCGTTTGCAAACTCAGCATTGATGCTGTTTGCATCAACATTTTCACCAAGTTTGAAAGAGCGCTCAAATTTACCAAAGCGGCGACCTTTGCTGACAAAAGTCAAGTCGGTATGCGCTTCAGGGCGTTTTTTCTCACCTTGAATCGTCAAAATGTTGTTTTCAACTGTTACCTGCACATCTTCTTTCGCAACGCCCGCAAGTTCGACGATAAGCGTGTAAGCAGCGTCGGTTTCGACAGCATCTACGCGGGGTGTGAGGATAACGTTTTTGAACTCTACGCTGACCGCCGGAATATAGGACGTAGCAAATGCACGTGCTTCATTGGCGTAGCGGGGCATATTATTGACGCGGTAGTTGAGTTCGTTCACAAGGCGCGTCATCGGGCTGTAAAGATTTTTTGTCATGGCTAGGAAAGGTTATGGGTGAAGTTAGTCATTGGTTCATTGATCATTAGCTCATTAGTCATTCGTAGGGCGTGATTTTGCATATCAAAGCCTGTCGAGGCAATAAGTGAAGCCACCCACAAGACTGACGACCAATGGTTAATGACCAATGACTAACCAAATTACTGAATGTTGATATTGACAGTTTTCGGGCGGACAGGCTCCGGCTTCGGAAGCGTAACGGTCAAAACGCCATCGCGGAACGTTGCGGAGATTTTGTCTGCTTCGATTTCGCTTTCAATCGTGATTTGGCGTGTAAATTCGCCGTAATTGCGCTCGCCGCGAACAACTTTGAGGTTGTCGTCGTAGAGTTTGCGTTTGTTGCCGCTAATAGTTACTACGCGGTCTTCGGTCATGGTAACGTTTACGTCTTCTTTTGCAACGCCGGGAAGTTCCGCAAAAATGTACACGTTATTTTCATCTTCAGCGAGGTCAATACGCATAACTTTCGGTTTCACGGCTTGCGTTGCGGTGTTTACGTTAAAATTGCTATTTTTTCCGACTTCGTTGAAAAAGTCGCCAAGTCGCTCTGCTGCTGTTTCGGCGAAGGCTTGGAATTTTTGGAAATCGCGGGGGTCAATGTTATAATGGAAGTTACGCATGGTTGTTCTCCTTGGGAGATGAAAAGTGTTAAAGTCGTGATTTGTGTTTCGCAAGTGGAAAGAAGAAAAACCGTGCCAAAGTGTTTTTCGTCTGATTGTATGCGCTTTTGCTGCCATTTTGACAGAGGTTCTTTACTCGTTCTGACATTCTGTCGTTTGTGATTGAACATGATGACAATTTGGCGTGACAGTTTGGCATGACAAATTGCAATGGCGAGTTGGCGGAATGGCGGGGACAGAATGGTGCGAGGCGAGATTTCTTCTCCAAGATTGGAAAAAAAAAGCGTAAGTTTGTAGCCGATAATTTTTTCTTCCCTAATGTGATTCCCTAATGTGAAAGGTACAAAGTTCGTGGAGCCATTATCCCACAACACTGATAATTCCTCGCCGCAGGACATTAAAAAACTTTATACGCAGCGCGACCGCGTTGTCAAAGCGATGACGGCAGACGGCTTTTTCCGTTTGGCGGCGGTGCGTAATTCCAAAACGGCGCTTTCGGCGCAGGAGCGGCATAATCTCAGCCCGTTGGCTTCGGTTCTCTTGGGACGGGCTATGGCAAGTGCTTCGCTTTTGGCGGCATTTTTGAAAAGCGAAGAGCGCATTATTTTGGATTTTAGCGGAAACGGTCCTGCCGAGCGCGTGTATGCTGAATCGCTGAATGTTGGTGAAGTGCGTGGCTATGTGCAGAATCCCGAATGTGTGCTTGATTTTTCGCAAGGGAAAGCATCGCTTGGAAGCGGCTTGGGGATTGGCTTGCTGCGTGTTGCGAGAATTTTGTACAATCAATTTGAGCCTGTAACGGGCGTTGTGGAGCTGTTTTCTGGCGATATCAGTACCGATGTGGCGTATTACCTCACGCAATCGGAGCAGATTCCGAGCGCGGTGATGTTGGATGTGAGCATAAACAAAGAAGGCAAAGTGGAGCAGTCGGGCGGACTCATGGTTCAAGCAATGCCCGGAGCGCCGGAAAGCAGAATACAAGCTATGTACGAGGGCTTAAAGAAAATTGACCATTTGACCGAAATGCTTGCTTCGGGCTATTCGCCGCAGGAAATGCTCAAGATTATCGCCGACGCAGAACTTATCGAAACCGACGACACGCCGATTGATTTTTTCTGCCGTTGTTCGTTAGACCGTTTCAAATCGGCGTTGGCGACGCTTGGCATGAATGAAGTCAAAGAAATGCGTGAGCAAAATCACCGGGAATTAGTCTGCCGTTATTGCAATACGCACTACAATCTCAGCGATGCCGATTTTGATGATATTATCGGCGGTTTGCAGGCGAAAAATAACTAACAGCATTGTTTCTCAACACCATAAAAAGCCCTGAATTTATGCGCTTTCTCCGATACATTCTTCTCGTGTCATTCTTCGCCGCCTTGAGTCTCAACGCTCCAACGAAGTGTCTTGCTCAAGAATCCCGCACCCCAAGCACTTTGAAGTCAAGCGCTGAAGAAGCCTTCGCAAGTGCAGCAAAAAACACCCTCTTTGTGGAAGGCTTGGGAAATGGCGGTTTGTACTCCTTCAACTACGACCGCCGCCTTGCGCCAACGTGGAATCTCCGCATTGGTGTAAGCAATTACCGCGTAGAAACGAATTTCTTTGATGTGCTTTCGGGGGCGAGTGCTATTGTTGCCGTGCCGCTCATCGGTTCCTACCTCTACAACTTTCCCAATTCTCCCAGTTTTTTGGAACTTGGCTTGGGGATTACCTCCGCGTTCCTTTCCGTGTCTGCCAACACGGTTGTTCCGGCAAATGCCGCGACGTACCTGCCCATCCCAACAGCAGTAGCAATGTACCGCCTTATGCCCACCGAAGGCGGATTTTCACTTCGTGCCGGCGTAACGCCGTTATTGCTTCCGGGATTTCTTTTGCCATGGATTGGGGTGAGTTTGGGGTGGACGTTTGGCGGGTTTTGAGGGGGAATCTCAATCTTGGGTAAATATTCACGAAGAATTGAAGGAATGGTGCGGACATTTTGAGACTTGTCAAGTCTTTGAAAATCAATCTTTCTAAGTCGTTTTTAACTGCTTTATCTAGCCGCAAGTAACTTTAATAACGTCTATCCAAACAGACCACTTTTAAGCGCCCTGACGCAAGATACTCCTCATAACCTGCCGGAACACCCGCACAAACATTGCATTTCGGGAAAATGACCACTACGCGCCACGCGCCTTTCGGATGCTGCTGATGCAGAAAAAGCATGATTTCTGCAAAGATGCGTTGAAAGGGGTATTTGTCTTTGCGGTACTGCACTTCCACAAAATAGTACGTTCCGAAAAATCCTGTCCTGGTGAGCAGTCCGCCGAAACGAAATGATCGTTCCTTGACTTCAACGGATTGAAAATGGTATTCCGATGCCTATTGCAGCATCGCTTCATCTTCTCCTGCAAGCAATAGCAATGCTTCCGGCAGAAGTTGAAAATATTTGTAAAACAGGGAATCAGTTTCCATGCACTTTTCTCATAGACATCAAATTGCTGCTTGAGTTTCTTTATCAATAGCCTGAACATTTTCGGAGCAATGAGGTTTTATGCGTGTTCGCAAGAGAAGCACAACCAAGAATGAACCGTGATACGCAAGCCTAAATATATCAAGGTTTTATCAATAATCACTGAAACTTCTTTCGCTCTTGCAAGAAACGGCGCAGTTCTTTCAGCAACGTAAGCGGCGTGGAAAGCGTGATAGTCGAATGTCCGCCCGTGCGGTCAATAAGCGGCACAGGAATTTCGGTGTAGCGCACCTTGCGCTGCGTGAGCCAATAGAGCGTTTCCGCGTCAATAAACCAGCCGTTGGAAATGAGTGGTAACGATTGAATGACTTCGCGCCTAAACACCTTGAAGGCAGAATTAACGTGCTTTACACGCAAGCCCAGAACGGTTTTGACGAGAGTGTTATAGACAACCGATTGTACCTTGCGGAAAGCGCTTTTGCGCGTGTCTTCCGAGCGATAACTCAGCACACAGTCATACTGTCCAAAGAGCGCCTTTGCTTTCACGATAGACTCAAGCGGGAACGGCGTATCGGCGGTGATAAACCATACCCAATCCAATGTTGCTTCCTTGTAACCGCGCTTCAAAGCAGAGCCAAAGCCATTCCGAGCGCCTTCGTGGATGACGCGCACAGCAGAAAGTTCCGTGGCTAATTGGTCGCACAGTGCGCCCGTGCCGTCGGTACTGCCGCTTTCGATAATGACAAGTTCGTAGTGGCTAAAATGCTGTTTGACAAAAGCATCAATCGTGCGAACAGCCTCACCAAGCAGTTCCACTTCGTTGTAAACGGGGATAATAACGGACAAGGATTGTGTATCGGTATTCATCAAGCGCAGTGGCTAAAATTCAGAAAATACGCCGCTTTGAGTTGAGTTTTGCAGAATACGGTAAAACGGCAAAGATTACTAAAGTACGGAAAGTTTGTGAATTGGCGGCACAGAATTTTGCGACATTCTCATCTTACCGAACCTTGCGCAACTGCTCCAAAAAGCGCTCATGCGGAATAGCAAAATTCCCGCTCACTTTTTCCCCTTCGCCCACATTCCGCGTAACAACTGCTCCAAGCGTGATAAATGCGTTGTTGCCGACATCAATTTCGTTGGAAATAATCGCTCCCGGTCCCACCCACACATCATCGCCCACTACGGTACTTCCCAGCACGATTGCCCCTGCCGCAAGCAGCGTCCGTGCGCCGACTTTTGCGCAATGTGCGACGTGTGCGCCATCAGCGAATTTACAATCATTGCCCACAAGCGTGTCGCCGCCGAAGATGTGTTTATCAATCATACAGCTTGCTTGGAGTTCCACGCGGCTGCCGATGCGCACTCCGCCTGCATGAGCCACTTTCATTATCGTATCAGAAAAGCGCATAAATTGGAAGCCGTCGCCGCCAATCACTGTACCGGAGCGGATAATCGTACCGTTGCCGATGATAGTGTTTGCTCCAATGCGCACAAAATCTTCTATCACGACATTATCGCCGATAACAACATTATGCGAATCAATACTCGCAAAGCGACCAATCGTACACCTCTCACCAATGCTGGATTTGTCGGAACGATGATAAAAATTTGTTTCCCATGCCAGATGATTGTGAAACGTGAAAAAGTCCGTTTTCGGCGCATCCGAAACAGCAACGCCTTTACCTTCAGGAATCGTGCTTGTTTGGAGAAATTCCTCTAATGCCTTGCGTGTCGTCAAAACGGCAGAAACATTGGCGACTGACAAACTACGCTGCAAATATGTCGCCGCACCGCAGTAGGTCAGCGTTTGCGGGAGGACATTCCGCATATCAAACGTTAAAGCGTGGAAGTCTGCATCATGCAAAACTTCGATAGTATTCTTCCATAGTGGTAAGGCTGAAAGGCGCATTGTTAGACCTCTTCGGGGTTAATGCCAAGTTCACGCAAGCGCTGTGCGAGACGTTCTGCTCTCATGCGTTCTTCTGTGGCAAGGGTAATTGCTTCTTCAGCGCGTTCTCGTTCATGTTCGGCGCGTTCTCGCTCATGTTCGGCGCGTTCTCGTTCACGTTCCGCGCGTTCTTCACCTGTTAAAAGGAGCGTTCCGTCGGGTGTTGTCCAGCGCAGCCATGTATCGGTCATCGCGTTGTATTCGCCCGTCCAGAGCGTACACGCGAGGTCTAAGCCTTGCATAATCAGGGTTTCAGAGCGTTGATATTCATTATTTCTCAAGACAAAAAGCCGCACGGTATCTGAGCCATAATGCCCTGCGGGGTCAAAAACCAGATAATTCGGGATGCCGATAAAAGCGTATAAATCTAGTTTTGCATCAAGTTCATTTCCCCGCACGTTGGAGACAATCTCCACGACAAGTTCGGGTAATTTTCCGTATTCCCAATTAAAATATGCCCGATTGTGTTTTTCCCACGCATTATTGGGGAATTTTACGCCTAAACTCAGCATAAAATCAGGCACAATGGGTGTTTTGTGAAGTCCGTAAAACAAGCCCACATTCGAGAGTGCAACAAACGATTTGCCTTTGGGCGGCTGCCACGACGCATGAATCACATCAATAAGCAAGTGCTGTTGCCGTTCAGAAAAGGTATTATCCAAAGGCTTTCCGTCCTCCGTTTCAATATGGCTAATGTCAAGTTCCTGAATAATTTCCAAACCGATGTCGCCGCCATTGCGCACCGTTTGAGATTCCACAAGGCCAGTTTCCATAACGCCTCCGCGCTTGGTGTTCAAAATGCTTATTTTGCTCGCTTCTTACTTCTTTTCTTTGCTTGCTTCTTACTTCTTTTCGTCGTTATTCGGTTGTACAACAACACGCTTCATCGCTTCTTCCAACGCCGCCTTGTATGAGCCACGCACCGCATAAAATCTATCGCGCAGAATAACAAACGCAATCACAAATGCAAACGTCGCCAAGGTAACGCCCAGCACAATTAAACTGCGCTTCGGACGGTCTTTTTTATCCGCAGGTACGGGCGAATCTATCATCACTAACGACGGCTGACGGCGGCTTAAATCCTGCCGATTTTGCTCAATCACCGGAATAATTAGGGCTTTAATTTTGGTAAACACTTCCAAATCCGCATACAACCTCATATACTCAAGTGCCACGTCCGCGCCAACAGCCGACAGCGAGAAATTCCCGGCAAGCCCGGGCTGATTTTCCGCTCTTGAGGCTTGCTCATTCGCCTTGCGCAGAAGATCGCGCTGGAGATTCGTTTCCGGTGCGTTGTCGCCGTAGATATTGCGATAAAGCTCCACGCCAAGTTCTTGTTTGTACTGCTGCACACGAATATCCGCAACCGCCGACGCTGCCGCTTTTGCTTGGTCTATTGCCGAAAAAAGTTTGTACTTGCGGGAAAATTTCAAAAGCGTGTCCCGTGCTGCAACCAAGCTGGAATCGGCTTGCGCGAAACGTTTCTCCAAAAGCGCAAGACTTGTGCGGGCTTCTTGTTGATAAATTTCGTCGGCGAAAAGATTACCCAATTCATAAATTTTCATCGCCATATTGACCGCTTCATTGCGGTCGGTATGCAGCGCCGTAATCACATAATTTCCGTCGGCTTCGTTGGAAATAAACACGTGGTCGTCGTATTCTTTGCGTAAATCCGTCCACTCGGTTGAATCCAAACGGTAGATTTTGTGCAGTTGAAAGAGGCGAATAATCGTGTCTTTCATGCGGCGACTGTTCAAAATCACCGAATACGAGTAGGTTTCACCCGTATTTTTTCCAACTTTTGCCAAACCAAAATCTTTCAATGCCGTTGAAAGACCGCTCGAAAGCGCTTCCAATCCCGAACCTTGACGACGCGGCGGAACAGCATTGACGTTGGAAGCGTACCAATTCGGCAAAAATAACAACGAAACAAGTGCGGAAGTAACTGCTCCAACCAGCGTCACCGTAATAATGAGCCGCCGCGATTGAATGAGCAGCGCCAAAATGCGCAGAAGGTCATTGCGAAGTGAGTGTTCGTGCGGTTTTTGAGGTGTTTCCATAGAGAACAATTAGAATCCCTGAATACCCGAAACAGTTGTGTATTTAATAACGTGCTTTTTGTTCGGGTTGAGTTTATGATTCACAGCATGGCAAGCGACAGCCGCTTCGTGGAATCCGGTCAGAATCAATTTGAGTTTATTCGGATATTCCGCAATATCCCCAATCGCATAGACACCTTCGACAGAAGTGCTGTAATCATTTGGGTTTACGGTAATGGCATTTTTCTCCAACGCCAAGCCCCAATTTGCAATCGGACCAAGTTGCGGTGCAAGCCCAAAAAGCGGAATAAAATAATCAGCCTCTTTGCGCACCTGCCCACCGCCTTCGGTTGTGATGACAACCTCCTTCAACGTGCCATTTCCTGCGAGGTCGGAAACATTTGCATCGGCAATAAACGTGATTTTTCCTGAAGCCGCGAGTGCTTCCATTTTCTGCACGGAATCAGGCGCAGCGCGGAATTGCTTGCTGCGGTGAACAAGCGTTAATTCACTTGCGAGTTCGGCAAGAATAAGCGTCCAATCCAGCGCAGAATCACCACCACCCGCAACCACAACTTTTTTACCGCGAAAATCTTCGGGATTGCGCACAATGTAATCAACGCCCTTGTTCTCAAAGTCCGCCAAGTGCGCAATATCAGGCTTGCGCGGCGCAAAACACCCCAAACCTCCGGCGATAAAAATAAACCGCGAATGAATCTCGGTATTGCGCGATGTAATGGTTTTGAACGTGCCATCATCCAATGTTTCGATGCTTTCCGCCCGCTCACCAAGCGTGAATCCGGGTTTGAAGGGTTCGATTTGCTTCATCAAATTGGTAATGAGGTCGCCTGCCAAGACAGACGGATACCCGGGAATGTCGTAAATTGGCTTTTTCGGGTACAATTCGGCGCATTGACCGCCCGGAATGGGCAAATAATCCACAAAATGACAGCGCAATTTCAGCAAACCGGCTTCAAAAGCAGCAAATAAGCCACAAGGACCGGCTCCGATGACGAGAATATCAGTAGAAATCATAGTTGAAGTTTTAAGTGATGAGTGTTAAGTTTTGAGTGTTAAGTTTTTATTTTTGATTGCTTTACTCACTTTACTTAGTTGCTCTGTTTCATTGCACGGAACAATTATGGATTTGCCCTCACCAACTGTTGCGGGCTGTCTGCTTCTTAGCAGACTGTTCGCTTATCCGTTCTGTACCCTCAATCCTCATTTCGCGTACATCTCCGGTCGGCGGTCGCGGAAAATATCGTTGAGCGCGTTGAAGGATTTATCGCGGGTAGCAAGCGGGTCAATCTCAACGGTCAAGATTTCATCGGCTTCGTCGCCTGCTTTTGCCATTTCCGAGCCGTTGTAACTATAAATCACCGAGCGTCCGGTAAATTTGACTTTTTCGCCTTCTGTGCCTCGTATTTCCTCGCCTGCACGGTTTGGCACCGCCACATAGACCTTGTTTTCAAGCGCTCTGGCGGGCATGGCGATATGCCAAACATTTGTCACAAGATTCGACGGACAAACAATCACATCCGCACCCTTCAAACCCAGCACCCGTGCGGATTCTGGAAAACGCCAATCGTAACAAATCATCGTGCCGATACGGGCATCGTGCCTGTGGTGCTTCACCACAAAAAAACCTGTATCGCCGTCGTCAAAGCAATGGCGCTCTTTGTAGAACAAATGCGTTTTGCGATAGATACGGAGCGGCTCACCGGGCGAAATAATCATCGCCGAATTATACACCTTGTCGCCGTCTTTTTCGGCAAATCCTGCAACGACCATTGCATCGTGGTTATGCGCCATCGAGCGAAAAAAATGCACCGCTTCGCCGTCGGGTGTTTCGGCATGGAAGCGTGATTCTTCTTTGTTTTGGAAGAAATAGCCTGTTGTGCAAAGTTCAGGAAAAACAATCACATCAGCATCAATCCGCTCGCTGTGTGCGTGGATGCGACGCAGATTTTCCTGTTTGTCGCCAAAAATGGGCGTAAATTGGACAATGCTTAGTTTCATGCAGTTGTTGTAAACAATTTTCCTTGTATTTTGTCGTTTGCTATTAAGCAGCAACGTTGCAGCAACGTCAAGACCACAAAGTTACGTGGACTTTCTGCATTTTCCTATTTTTTCACCAATTTTCATGGAGTTTTTGCAATGACTATTGCATTTTTCCGCCGCACAATGACCGTTTTATGCACTGTTTTGTTTGTTTGCGCTGTTCAAGCTCACGCACAAAATGATAAAGCCGCAATGCCCAGCCCACCAGCGACAGCGACAACAACATTCGATAACGTGACGGTAACGGTGAAGTATCACCAACCTGCCAAAAAAGGTCGTGAAATTTTCGGCAAACTTGTTCCTTACGGCGAAGTTTGGCGCACGGGTGCAAACAACCCGACAAAAATTTCTTTCAGTGCTGATGTTGTTATTGGCGGAAAGGCTTTGAAAGCAGGAGATTACGCACTGTTCACTATTCCAAATAAGGATAAATGGATTGTGATTATCAATAGCGACTTCAATCAATGGGGAGCATATAGCTACAAACAAGAAAAAGACCTGCTCCGCACAGAAGTAACGCCGACAACAACCAAAGAATCCGCAGAGCGCTTCACCATTGGCTTTGAAAAAGCCGATAAAGGCACAATGCTCACAATGGCGTGGGATATGACCAAAGTCAGCGTGGCGATTACAAAGTAAGAATTGACAAGATGCACAAAACCGCTCTACGCCTTGTTTTCTAGGCAAAGCAAGGTGCAGAGCGGCTTGCATACTTTCTCTCATCATTCTCTCCAAAGCGCATGAATACTGACCAAAGCGCAAACACCCTCGAAAGCATTGCCAACGAAGCCGCAGAAATGCTTGTCCCAACGGCGACGCTGGCGGAGAAATTACACAACATTCCGACAAATCCGGGTGTGTATTTGCACAAGGACGAGAACGGGAAAATTCTCTATGTGGGCAAAGCAAAAAGCCTCAGAAGCCGCGTCCGGTCGTACTTTCAGCAAGGTCGCCCACGTGACGCAAAAACGCGCGTTTTGGTAAGCAAAATCCGTGATGTCGAGGTGATTTTAACCGATTCCGAAGTCGAAGCGCTTATTCTCGAAAACACGCTCATTAAAGAGCATCAACCGCGCTACAACATTCTTCTCAAAGACGACAAAACCTATCCTTACATCTGCATCACGAGCGAAGCATTTCCGCGCATTTTCCCGACGCGAAAAATCGTCCGCGACGGCAGCAAATACTTCGGTCCGTACACCGAAGCAAAGCAAATGTACGTGATGCTGAATTTGCTCAAATCCCTCTTCCCTATTCGTTCCTGCGACTTACCTCTAACCGAAGATGCCATTGTCAAAAAGAAATTTAAGGTGTGTTTGGATTATCAAATCAAAAAGTGCGAAGGTCCTTGCGAGGCGTTTGTCAGCCGCGAACATTACAACAGCATGATAAAACAGTCGGCACAGATTTTACGGGGAAAATCTCGCGGTGTGGAACATGATTTAGAACGAGAAATGGAGCGGCTTTCCGAAGAAATGGAATTTGAAAAAGCGGCGGTTGTGCGGAATCGCCTCGCAGCGCTGCGCGAGTATTCGAGCAAACAAAAAGTGCTTTCCACCGAGCCGATAGACCGCGACGTGCTTGCGATTGCGCGGAATGAGAAAGATGCGTGTTCGGTGATTTTGAAAGTCCGCGACGGGAAACTTATCGGCAAACAGCATTTTTACATTGCCCAAAGTGAAGATACGACCGAAGCAGCAATCGTGCGGGCTACGTGCGAGCGGTTTTATCTGGAAAGCGACGACGTGCCGGAAGAAATTTTCCTGCCGACGGAATTTGAAGAAATTGAAACCCTTGAAACATGGCTTGCAACCAAGCGCGGTGCAAAAGTACGTGTTCAAATCCCTACGCCCAACAGCGAAAAACGCAAACTCGTCAATATGGCTGCCACCAATGCTGATTTTTTGCTGAAAGAACTCATCATCCAGCGCATGAAACGGGAGCAGGAAAAAGACAAAGTGATTCCTCGCGCCGTGTTGTCCTTGCAGCGTGATTTGCGCCTTTCCAAGCCCCCGCGCCGTATTGAATGCTTCGACAACTCCCATTTTCAAGGCTCGGAGACCGTTTCGTCTATGGTGGTGTTTGTGGATGGGAAACCGAAAAAATCGGAATATCGCAAATACAAAATCAAAACGGTGGAAGGCATTGACGATTTCAAATCTATGCAAGAAGTCGTCGGAAGGCGCTACAAACGGATGTTGGAAGAAAAAACCGAAGAACCGGATTTAATCATTATTGACGGTGGGAAAGGGCAGCTTTCTCACGCAGTGGAAGTGCTGCAAGAATTGGGCTTGTACGGAAAAATCCCAATTATCGGCTTGGCAAAGCGCTTGGAAGAGGTTGTGCTGCCGTTTCAATCGGACACGATACTTTTGCCCAAAACATCCAGCAGCCTGAAACTTCTCCAACAAGCCCGCGACGAGGCGCATCGCTTCGCCATTGAGTTCCACCGCTCTTTGCGCGACAAACGCACCTTGCAAACAGAACTCACGGAAATAGAAGGCATCGGCGAAAAAACGGCACAAAAACTTTTGGTAACGTTTGGTTCGGTCGAAGGCGTGCGCACGGCTTCGGATGAAGCATTGGAGAAGACTGTGGGTGCAAAAGCGCTTCAGCGCCTAAGGGAGCATTTTGTGCAGGAAGCAGGGAGTTCGGAAGAGTAATTCGGGTGAGTAAAATTCGGGTGAGTAAAAATTGATTTCTATCGAAAAGGCTCATGAAAACTGATTCCCTTTTTTACAAATACTTTCAACTCCTGCCGGAAGCATTGCTTTTGCTTGCAGGAGAGGATGCCGCTACGCTGCAATACGCATCGGAATACCATTTTCAATCCGTTGAAGTCAAGGAATTATCCTTCCGCTTCGACGGGCTACTCACCAGAACGGGCTTTCGCGGAACGTACTATTTTGTGGAAGTGCAGTACCGCAAAGACAAGTTCCTGTACCAGCGTATTTTCGCAGAAATCATGCTTTTTCTGCATCAACAACATCCCAAAGGTATATGGCGCGTCGTGGTCATTTTCCCCAAACGCAGTGTTGATGCGGGTGTTCCACCGGATTACGAGGAGTATCTTGCATCGGGGCGCTTAAAAGTGGTATATTTGGAAGAACTTTCGGCAGAAATGCTGGAAGAATTCCCGCTCAATGTGCTGCAACTCATTACAGCGAAACCTGCGCCGGATGCTATTCGCACTGCTTTACAGCGCGTTATGAATACGGCACAATCTAAGCGCGATAATGTAGATTTTGAGCGGCTTGTCATGAACATGATTTCCCTTAAACTTTCCACTATCACTTACGAGGAGGTCAAAGCTATGGTTGATTTAGCAAATGCCCGATTTGAGGATACACGATTTTATCGTGATTTGAAGGAAATGGAACGCAAAGCTGTTGAAAAAGCTGTTGAAAAAGCTGTTGAAAAAGCTGTTGAAAAAGCTGTCAAAAAAACGCGCAAGGAAAGTGACCGCCAGCGACAAGAATCTGTCGCACAAAAGTTGATAACAATGGGCTTATCGCAAAAACAAATTGCAGAAGCGACAGGATTATCCCTTGCAGACGTGCAAACAATTACTCGCGCTAAAACCTGATGTATCTCAAATAACCAAAAACAAAGCGCCTTGCAGAACTTTTTTCCTGCAAGGCGCGATTGTTTTTTAGAGGGACGATGTTTTCCGGGTTACCCGTTCTACCGCTTCACCACGCGCTGCCGCAATATATGTCCGTCCGCTGCTTCCACAACAACCATGTACGCGCCTGCGCTCAGTGCCGCAACATTCACCACACCAGACGTAGTGCGCTCTTCAAGCACGACCGCGCCGCGCATATCGTATACCTTCACAAGGCGCATTCCCACGCCGCCCACACGCAATTCTCCTTCGACAGGGTTCGGGTAGATGCTCAGTTCCTGTGAGCCGCTTTGTTGCTGCTTTCCTGCTTGTGCTTCCTGCAATTCAGCGATTGCGCCTGCTTCAAATGTCTGCCCTACATTTCCACCATTTGCCGACGAAACGCTCATTTCTCCTTCAAACATCGAACGCGCCAACAGCACTCCGTGTGAACTACCGTCCATGTTTTGCACCGTCAGCAAGACCGTTGGTGAGTTGGGCGTTAAGCGGAAATCGGACGGAATTTGTGCCGTGAACGCCACATCGCCGTCTTGAGAAATAAGCGTGAGCGCTGTACTTCCAAGCGTTGAACGAATCCCGGCGAGGAAGTTTACGCCGCGCACTTGCAAGCGTGTGTCGCTTTGCTGCGTTGCGCTTTGCAGCGTGACGCTCACAATTGTCGGCGGCGGACGGCGACCAATCCTGAAGGTCGCTGTGGTGCTGCTGCCGTCGCTGTTTTGCAGACGGATGACAAGACTTATCCCTCCGATGTCGTTCACCGATGCCGGAACTTCTACAATCGCTTCGGTCGAAGACAGCACCGTTACTCGCGCCGGGGCATCGTTCAGTGTAGCGCGGACGGTGCGGAAGATGTTCGCTCCCCAAAGGCGGAGGCTGAATGCGCGTCCTGAAGCCGTTGTGGTAAAAACGACGGGTTCATTGCCAAGGCGTGTAAACCGCACCGCAGCGCCCGTAACCACCGTCAAAAGGGTCCGTGAGAACTGCCCGTCGGGGTTGAGCAGCGTGATAATTTTGTCGCCCGGTGAACGGAAAATGCCCGAAAGCGTTACCACGGCGCGGGTGGAGTTGAGGCTTTGCATACTGCCAATGGGCTGCCCGTCGCTCACGGGCGCGCTCAGCGCAGTGGAAAGCGGTGTAGCGGGGTTGCGCTCGCTGACCAGCACACGCGCTCCTGCGAGGAAAAAGCTGCCCGAAATCGTCAGCACGGCATCGTCACCCGACGCAACAAGGCTTGATGGACCGATGCTTGCCACAACCGGAGGCGTAGCGCGTTGATAGACAATCCCCAAACCGCTCATGTCCAAATTTGCTCCCAAGCCGCCGACAAGCTGCACGCGGTCATTGACAGGCACACCGCCCACGACGGCAGTAATGGTGTTGTCGTTCACCACGACAAAGTTTGTGACGGCAACCCCGCCAATGAGCAGCCCCGTAGCGCCCGTGAAGCCGCTTCCGGTGAGGGTGATGGGCGTGCCGAAGGAAATAACGCCGGAGGAAATACTGCCAATGACGGCAGACTGCGGCGCGGGTGTGGTTGAACCAGGTCCGCCCGGAGGCGCACTACTGCCTGCTGCACCAATGCTCAAGCCGCCAAGCGAAACCGTGCCATTGGGCGTGGTAACAATAACCAGTTGCGGTCCGGCTGTGCTGACAGGCACGGCAGCAATAACGGCGGTGATTTGAGTATCGCTATTCACGGTGAAGGAGGCTGCGGGAATGCCGCCGAAGCTAACGGCAGTCGTGCCGATGAAGCCGCTCCCTGTAAGAACAACAGTCTTTCCTGGGCTTCCTGTGGACGGAGAGAAGAAAGTAAGCGTGGGTGCCGGATAAGATATTTTGCGGATGCGGTGGTTTTGCGCGTCAGCTACATAGATATTCCCTACAGCATCAGCACAGACTCCGTTAGGAGTGTTAAACCGCGCAGTGGTAACTGCTCCATCGGCGAAACCGGGAGTCCCACTTCCTGCGTAGGTGGTTACGTTTCCGTTGCCATCTATTTTGCGGATGCGGCTGTTAACATTGTCTGCCACATAGATATTTCCTACGGCATCAGCGCAGACACCAGCAGAATTGTTAAACTGCGCGGTAGCTGCTGCTCCATTTGCAAAACCTGCCGTACCATTCCCAGCGTAAGTGCTAACGTTGCCACCGCCATCTATTTTGCGGATACGGTGGTTGCCTGCGTCAGCCACATAGATATTCCCCGCGGCATCGGCGCAGACTCCATAAGGAAAGTTAAACTGCGCGGTAACTGCTACTCCATTGGCAAAGCCTGCCGTCCCGCTCCCAGCGTAAGTGCTAACGTTGCCACCGCCATCTATTTTGCGGATACGGTGATTTGAAGCTTCCGCCACATAGATATTTCCTAGAGCATCAGTGCAAACTCCAGAAGGATTGAAAAACTGCGCGGTAGCTGCTGATCCATTGGCAAAACCTAATACCCCGTTTCCAGCGTAAGTGGTTACATTGCCACTACCATTTATTTTGCGGATGCGGTGGTTGCTAAAGTCTGCTACATAGATATTCCCTGCGGCATCGGCACAGACTCCAGTAGGAAAGTTAAACTGCGCGGCAGCAGCAGCTCCATCCGCGAAACCTGCTATCCCACTTCCTGCGTATGTGGTTACGTTCCCACTACCATCTATTTTTCGGATGCGGTGGTTGTTTGCGTCCGCTACATAGATATTCCCTGCGGCATCGGCACACGTTCCGGCAGGAGTGGTAAATTGTACAGTAGCGGCGGCTCCATTGATAAAACCTGCCGTACCGCTTCCAGCGTAGGTGGAGACGGTTTGTGCGTGAGCGCGTGTTGCAGTAGCGAGCAGAAATACCATCGTCAGGAGAAGGCGCGTAAGCAGGGGACTGGTCAAAAGGCGGCGCGTCAGGATTTGGTGGTAGTTAGTATGTGTAGGTTTTTCATCTACGAGCAGTACGAGCCTTATTTGTGAGTGGGGGGGGAGGGGGTATAACATAACAATCCTCATCAGACAATAGTCTGGACATTTTTGCTACGGTTCTCTGAAAATTTTGCTGGAAGCCGCATAAAACCTAGATTTCGAATAAAAAACAACGTGGCTTGAAACCCGCATAAAACCTAGGCTCTTCAAAAATGCCCAGACTATTGATAAGAAAAAAGAATAAAAAAATGGGTTAGGGTTTGTTTTGTGGTTATGTGAGTTGGAACTTCCCCGTCTTACCGCTTCCTAGCGGTAGAACGGGTTACCTGGCGCTGCGCTTGCCAACAAGATCCTTTCCGGGAAAGCCGTTCTACGGTTAAGAAACCGTAGGACGGCGGAGTGGGCAGGGCGTTATGCCCGCGACAGCGAAGATACTTCCGTCAGCAAGCAAAACAAAGGAGCTTTGAGTGAAACAGCGATGCTTTGAGTGAACGGTAGCACGTTGCACGTGGGTAGGGATAAATATACGAAGAAGAGCGTTAGAGTGTGTCACTTTTTTGAGAGGGGGGGGGGCATGGATTTTTACGAGTGTGTCATTTGACAGACGATTAACACACTTTAGACAAAATGTAAGGTTAGTGATTTTATTTGTATAAAGTTGCGTAGATTAGCCGATAAACACTTGTTTCACAGCCCATGTTCTTTGCCATGAAGCC
>JALONG010000058.1 GCA_025455065.1 Candidatus Kapaibacterium sp.
AAATCAATCGCTTGAGTCTTAAGTTGAGAACATTAGGCTGAAGCCCCTTGCTACACGGAATGAGTATTCAAGCCATTCAAAAAAAATCATGCGATTACCCTAGATTTCTTGCCTTACCGGAAACGAAGGAATCCGTAGAACTACGGATTTCGTATTTTTCAGTAGTTCTGCTGTTTGGTAAAGTCCTACGATGTTGTATTTTGGGCAATGTTTTTGGTGGAACGTTCATGTACAAGCTCCATAAAACGCACATATCTTTTTTTATTGAAAATCTGCTCGGACAACAGCTCTGACGGGGTTTTACCGACTTTTTTTGCTCATGGTGAAGAACAATTCTTTGGAGAACAATTATGAATCCGCGTGAACAGCATTACCGCCTTGCAAAATCGCTTGCAATGCTTGTTTGTGTCTCGGTAGGCGCATTGTTTGTCGTTACGGCTTGCGACAGTTTGGCGAACTTTTCGGGTCCCGCCAAAGGGGAACGTCGTGTGGTTGTGGAACAGTGCGACACGGTGAACGTCTCGTATTCACGCACGATACAACCGCTTCTTCAAAATAATTGTTATTCTTGCCATTCCAACGCGATTCAAACCGTTGGGGTGAATTTGCAAGGGTATGAAAACGTCAAGCGCTTTGCTGATGCGACATTGCTTGTGGGGGTAACATCCAGACTGCCCGGGTACGCCGAAATGCCGCCACCCGGACCGCTTTCCGACTGCAACAAACGTATTATTCGCGCTTGGGTGAATCAAGGGGCAAAAAATAATTAAGCACACCCAATAATTAAGCACACCCAATGAAGCGGGAACGATGAACCCTAGATAGAGCATCGTGTTGAGACCGGTTGCTCTTTCTCTGTATTCTCTCCTGTGTCCTTGTTTCAATATTTATTTTCCATTCTATTTTTTTTGAGGAGTTGAGGTATGAAACTTTTGCGTCCTTTCCTAGCGTTGGCGGCTATTGTTTTTTTCTCTGCTGAAATAGCAACGAGCCAACAGTTTTTTACGATTGCGTTGGATGGTAGTGACCCTTCGCAAACTGCCAGCACACCCGCAACAGGAAGCGGCTGGGCGGTGTTGAGTGCAGACAAAACACGATTAACCTACACATTTGCCTTTGCACGATTGAGCGGTTCGCCGACAGCAGCGCACTTCCATTTGGGTGGAAGAGGCGTAGCAAATCCTGCTCCGGCACAAACGATAGCCATTACCGGTAATTACGTTACAGGTACATGGAATAACCCGACTGCTGCCCAACTTGATTCCCTGCTTGCAGGAAAAATTTATGTAAACATTCACACGATGCAATTTCCTGGCGGTGAAATTCGCGGTCAGGTGGTTCCTGTTGCAAGCGGTGGTTATTCGATTGCACTTAGTGGTGCAAATACAGTACCCACCCCCATATCCACACCTGCGCGTGGAGCGGGTTATGCTGTCCTTAGCGCAGATTCGACCTTGACATATCGGGCAACGGTATTTGGTTTATCCAGTATGCTGCGATTCGCTCACTTTCACTACGGCATATCCACAGCTAATGGTATTATAGCGCAATTAATTGAATTCACAGACAGCACGACACGGGGAACATGGAAACTCCCAAAGTTAGCATTTGATACACTGCGTGTCGAAGGTTTATACATGAACGTCCACACCGTCAATAACGGCGGCGGTGAAATTCGTGGACAAGCACGCGCATTGTCGTCCATCGTCAGCGTCCGCGAACTCGCTTCAAACCTCGCTTCACAGGTAAAAATCACGATTTCTCCCAATCCCGTAGCGGATATGATGACCATGACTTTCACCATGCCACAAAGCGGAAAAGTTCGTATCCAGCTCTTCGATGCACTTGGCAGAAGCGTTTCGGAGACAGTCGAAGGCGTGTGGAATAGCGGCATTATCACATCGAACATATCCGTCGGAGCGTTGAACGCAGGTGTGTATTATTGCCGTATCGTTCTGCCGAATGGAGAGACTGTTGCACGGGGCTTTGTTGTGAGCCGCTAACCGAGCGGCGAGATTATCGGCAAGATTATCAAGATTAGGACTTTCGCAAATCCATACTTTTATGGCAAGGGGTTGAAACCCCTTGTTGCGTAAGTCATTGTTTAACAAGGAGCTTTAGCCCCTTGCGACTTGTGTTTGCGAAAGTCCTAAAGATTATTTTGTTCTGTCATTTTCCTCTCACTGTCTTTTCTTCGCAGCGCAAATCCTGTTGCTGTCCGCATCATTGCTTTGCGCTGCGAAGTTTTTTTTGGAGTTCATTTTATCGGAGTTTCCGCTATGGTTTTGCAATGGTTTACTCGTGATATTTCCCGATTTGCGGTCTTGATTGCCGCACTATTCCTCGCTTCAGGAGACCTTCGGGCATTACCTCAATTCACACTGCTGACGGGAAATAAATGCCTTAATTGCCACATAACACCGCAAGGAAGCGGCTTGCGCAACGAACTTGGGTGGTACATGGCGAAAGATATGGCATTGCTTTCAGCGCATACGCTCGGGTTGCAATTTATCGAAAAGGCAGAAACCAACAGCCTTGCCGATGGCGCATTAACGCTGGGTTTTGACGCAAGGGTGCAGATGACACGCTCACCGCGCATTTCGACTGCTGAAACGCGGTTTATTCCCATGCAAACATCCGTCTATGCCGCATGGGCGCTTGCTCCTTGGCTAACGCTGGAAGGCATGGCAGATATTGGTTCGCTGGCACGGTTGGCAGCAGGCGCAGGGCTGCCGTTTATCGGACAGCAAGCGTGGATGGCTTCGGCGCTCATTCAGCCCGGATTAACCTTACCGCAACTGCGCATTGGACATTTTCAGCCTTCCATCGGGCTTCGGTACGACGACCACACTATGCTGGTGCGGCAGGTTGCCGGAGCAAATACGATTCCCATTATTGCACCAAATTTCGCGGAATACGGCGCTGAACTGAATTACGACGGCGTTCAATGGCTGTCGCTGACCGCAGGCGTATTTTTACCGCGCTCCTTAGCACAAACCCGCACCGTAAACCGCTTTGGGGAATCCACGCCGCTGTTCGGTGATACGCTGGCAATGGCAGCAGCCGCATCAAATCTTGGCGAGTTGGTAAAAACACCGTCGTATCTGCTTCGCGCCTACGTGCTGCCCCGCACGGAAGACCACACCATGACGGGGATTCTCGGCGCGTCGTTTTTTGTCAATCAATCGTTTAGCATGGCAAATATTTTTGCCGGAATTGGACTCAGCGACCGTGTTTCCTTGCAGGGCGAATACGCAATTTCCGGTGTGCGCGAGGGGCGACAAACACGGAATTATTCGGTCATGCTGACATATCAGGCGTTTCCTTGGCTTTTGCCATTTGCCCGCTTTGAGCAAGGCAGGACGCAGGTTTCAGACCCCAATACGGCAAGCGGTGTAGCGGAACTGTACAGCACACAAGCCGTTGTCGGAGTGCAGTTGTTCCCGATTCCCTTTGTAGAACTTCGCCCCGAATTTCGCTTTTACGATACCGAAACCTTTACCGCAACGCGGTGGAATCTACAACTGCACTTGTTTTACTAGATTAGGGCTTTCGCAGAACACTTCGGTTAAGCGATAGTGGACGCAGATTGAAGATGACGGAATTGATGAAGATGATGAAATCGAACCGCGTTATCATTATACAATAATAATACTTACGACAATCATCTTCAATCAATATAATCATCTTCAACCTGCGTACCTTCCTTCTTTTACGAAAGTCCTGTAGATAACATCGGCTACATACCTAATAAACACAACAATTCGCATCCACACTATTTCACAAGAAGAAAGGAAATCGTAATCATGGGGAAAATTATTATAGCTGCTTGTGTGGTTATTGCTGCCATAGCTCTTGGAATCTGGGTTTCACACGGAAGCAATATCTACACCAAAGACAAAGTACAGGTAGTTGTCAAAACGGTGAACCCGAATTTTGGCACCGAAGAAGAGCATATCGAATGGAAAGATGAATTTCATCTGGGACTGGATATTGCCGGACCAATAAGTGGTGTCGCGCTTTTGAGCGGTTTGGGCTGTTATGTGTTCATGCGCCGAAAAGCACTACACATCGCACAATCTTCATAAACACACGTTTTGTATTCAAGAGTATTTTCTTTCACGTTTTTTCTTTTTTTATGAAAACCCGCATCATTTCTTCTGTCTTGGCGTTCATCACACTCAGTATTTACGCTTCATCAGACCTTCACGCAGGCACAGGTTTTACCCTCAATACCAAGGGCATAAAAAGCATTACGCTCAACAACAAAGTCGGTACCAATCAAGCACAATTCAGCAGCAGAGCGCCTTTGGAGAACATTGACGGAGGAACGGCTGTTGTAACAGGTTCATTCACCATGGATTTAGGCAATTTAGAAGCCACAACAGGAAAAATCCTCGTTGCCGTAAATACAATGCAGACAGGAGTTGCCCTGCGCGACCGCCATTTGCAGGAAAAAGATTGGTTGGACGGCGAAACGCATCCCAGTATCACGTTTGATATCAAAAAACTTTCCAGTGTGCAGGTTGTTTCCAGCGCAGGCGGGAAGGGCGTGGCGAAAGCAATGGCAGAAGGAACGTTCACTTTGCACGGTGTATCGAAGCCGCTCAGTGTGGCAATTGAAATTACCTACATAGAAAAAAGCCCGAATGATTTGGTCATGGTCAAAGTCGGTGATTTTCCTGTATCGCTGAAAGAGCATGGTGTCGGTGGGCGCAAAGGTATTGTGGGCAGCAAAGTCAGCGAGACAATTACGGTAAAAGCAATGCTCTATGGTTCGACGAATTAAGCCGAATTAAGTATTGTCCTCCAAGAAAAAATTTGTAGTTTCCGTTTCACTCCACAATCTTTTTCCGTTTTTTTTTACCCGTTATGAACACTGAAGCCCTTTCTCCCGTACCCGTGCAAGAAGGCCAAACCGCGCCACGCCGTGAGTTCCTCGTCCAAGCCGCATCCATGCTGGGTTTAGCCGTCAGCGCCGGAACAGTTGTAACGCTTGTTAATGCTTGTGAGACCACAACGATTAAATCACCCACCAGCACAGGCGGTACTTCCACAGGTGGCACCAGCACAGGTGGTACTTCCACAGGCGGCACCAGTACAGGAGGTACAAGCACAACGCCGTCTAACGTCATTAGCATCGCTCAAGAGCCAAGTTTGCAGCGTGCGGGCGGAGCGATAATAAAATCTATCGGCTCAGTACAAGTGCTCGTTATGCGTACAAGCACGACGGATTTTTTGGTCTTGTCGGCAGTCTGCACTCATGCGGCTTGCACGGTGGATTTGCCGATGGACGGCGCGATAAATTGCCAATGTCACGGCTCCCGTTTTTCCGCTTCGGACGGACGTGTGTTGAATGGACCGGCAGGCGCACCGCTTCGGCGCTACAACGCTACGTTTGATTCGATGCAGAATGTTTTGACGATTATGGTGTAGGGATTGATACAAAAAAATTATTCGCGCAAGCCCCGTAGTACGG
This sequence comes from Candidatus Kapaibacterium sp., assembly GCA_025455065.1. Classification (GTDB taxonomy): domain Bacteria; phylum Bacteroidota; class Ignavibacteria; order Kapaibacteriales; family UBA4661; genus PH2015. The sequence goes on from JALONG010000058.1 coordinate 5,480, forward strand.
TGTAGTGCAGTCGCACATTGTCGTCGTACTACGGGGATGTATCAAATACTATCAATCCTTAAAACAAATCTTCCTGCTCAGGAGCCGCTTCATCACTTGCCGCATGACCATTAGCGGTATGACCTTCCAATGACACAATTTCCACATCAGCGTCTGCCTCAGCATTTACGCCATTTTCAGCAAGGGCATTTTCAGCAAGTGCCGCTTCATCGCCTTCTTCCTCCTCCTCATGCACGACGATAGCAATGTCGGCAATAGCATCTTCATCATCCAACTTGATAAGCCGCACACCTTGCGTATTTCTACCGATAACCCGAATATCTTTGGCTGCCTGTCGGATAACCACGCCTTTGGTCGTCATCACAACCACATCTTGCGTATCGTTCACTTCCAAAATTGCCGCTACATCACCGGTTTTGTCTGTGAGATTCATCGAAATCACACCCTTCGCGCCACGGCTTGTTCGACGGAAATCCTCGAACCGACTGCGTTTACCGTAGCCTTTTGTTCCAACGACAATCATTGTCGTATCGGAGCGGCGAATTGCTTCCATCGAAACAACTTCGTCGCCGCTATTCAGGTTAATACCGCGAACACCGGTAGCTGCGCGTCCCATCGGGCGCACGTCGCTTTCGATAAAGCGGCACGCCATACCTTTTTTCGTGGCAATGATAATTTCGCAATTTCCGTCGGTCAATCGGGCAGAAACAAGGCGGTCGTCATCGTTCAAACCGAGAGCAATGATGCCGTTTGAGCGCACATTTTCAAACTCATTGAGCGGAGTTTTTTTGCACGTACCATGTTTGGTGGTCATCATAATAAATTGCTTGTCGTTGAGTTCGCGCACGGGCAAATATGCCGTAATTTTTTCGTCGTTGTCTTTTTGGATAACGTTAGCAATGGAGCGCCCGCGTGATGAACGGCTTCCTTCAGGCAAATCATACACCTTTACACGGAAACAACGCCCACGGTCGGTAAACATCATCAAATAGTGATGCGTTGCGGCTTGGAAGACTGTTTCAACAAAATCGTCTTCGCGGGTGTTTGCGCCCGACGAACCGCGTCCGCCACGCCCTTGACGGCGGTAATTTGATACCGATGTCCGCTTGATATAGCCTTGATGCGTGATAGTAACAATCACATCTTCATTGGCAATCATGTCCTCAATCGTGAATTCACGGGCATCGTGGACAATTTCTGTGCGGCGTGTGTCGCCGAATTTATCACGCAGCGCTTTGAGTTCTTTCGAGATTTCCTGCATCTGAAGCTGCTTACTCGCCAAAATAGCTTGCAAGCGCTCTATCGTTGCCATGACCTCTTTGTACTCGTCCTCAACTTTCTGCCGCTCCAAGCCCGTCAAACGCTGAAGGCGCATATCCAAAATTGCTTTTGCTTGAAGTTCGGACAGCTTGAAATTGACTTGCAAAGCCGCGTTTGCGGTTTGTGTGTCCTGTGCGGCACGAATGGTCTTGATAATCGCATCAATGTTGTCCAGTGCGATGCGGAAACCTTCCAAAATATGAGCGCGTTTTTCAGCTGCGTCGAGGTCGAATTGTGTGCGCCGCACAATCACTTCGTTGCGGAATTCCAAGAAATGTTCAAGCATTTCTTTCAGCGTCAAAATTTTCGGGCGACCTTTCACCAACGCCAACATAATCACACCGAAGGTAGATTGCATCTGGGTTTGCTTGAAAAGATTATTCAGCACCACACCCGAATTTGCATCGCGCTTGAGGTCAATCACGACGCGAACACCGTCGCGGTCGGATTCATCGCGCACATCGGCGATGTCTTCCAATTTTTTATCGCGCACCAAATCCGCAATTTTTTCAATCAAACTTGCTTTGTTCAGTTGGAAGGGAAGTTCGGTAACAACGATACTTTCGCGCCCCGTTTTGGCTTTTTCGATAAACGCTTTTGCGCGAACAATCACGCGCCCCCGCCCCGTCGTGTAAGCATCGCGCACACCTTGGTAGCCGTAAATAATGCCGCCCGTCGGAAAATCCGGCGCGGTGATGTGCTGCATGAGTTCTTCCACTGTCAATTCAGGCTTTTTAATCAGCGCCAGCAAGCCGTTCACAATCTCGGTTAAATTGTGCGGCGGGATGTTCGTCGCCATACCAACGGCAATACCGCCAGCACCATTGACAAGTAACAACGGCACATTCGTCGGCATGACGGTCGGCTCTTCGAGAGAATCGTCAAAGTTCGGGCGAAAATCAACGGTATTTTTGTCAATATCCCGCAATACCTCACCGGCGATAGATGCCAAACGGGCTTCGGTATAACGCATTGCAGCAGGAGCATCGCCGTCCATAGAGCCAAAGTTTCCTTGTCCGTCCACAAGCGGATACCGCATTGACCATGTTTGCGCGAGACGCACCATTGCGTCATAGACCGACGAATCGCCGTGCGGGTGGTACTTTCCAAGCACTTCTCCGACGATACGCGCCGATTTTTTATAGGGGCGGTTTGATGCCAAACCAAGCTCCGTCATTCCGTAGAGAATACGGCGGTGAACGGGCTTCAGACCGTCGCGTACATCGGGCAGCGCACGGGCAACAATGACCGACATGGAATAATCAAGGTACGAATTGCGCATTTCGTCTTCCATCGTAACGGGAAGAATGCGTTCTGAACTTGCCATAAAGCGTATGAAAATGTGAGGGGAGTGTTGTTGCGGATATTATTTTTCAATGACTTACTTCTTTGAGCGTGGAAGCGCCACAGACTTGCAAAGATACGGAAATTTGGGACAAGAGCGAAATAATACAAAAAATTTCTCGCCTGTAGGAATGCCCGTAGGAACGGATGCTCTACCTGAATTTTGGTGAGGATTGGCGCGGTTTACGGTCAATGGCACAGCAATACGGCACAAGTACAATCGTGATGTTACCGCACTGAGTTATGAATCCAAATCAAATACGGTTCATACCCTTTTTCAATCGGCAGTGCAACAACGCACGGACAGTTGTAGCTGTGCAGTTCCACTGCCTTATCCGTTAAGGCTTGAAGCCGTTCTCCGTTGGTTTTTGCAATCAATACCGTTTCGTGGCTTGTTTCCATTGCACCTTCCCACCAATACATGGATTTCATGCCCGGCATAATGTTTACGCAAGCAGCCAGGCGCTCTTCCACGAGTGCCGTTCCGATGCGCTCTGCTTCTTCGGTTGAAGCGGTAGTGATATAAACGAAATATGTTTGAGGCATGGGGGTTAGTAGGGAATCGTGCGCAAGATGTGTTTTTTGAGCGGTTCGCCTTTGCGGATGTGTTCTTGCACAAGTTTTTTTGCGAGTTTGGGAGTCATTTCTTCGTACCAAATGCCGTCGGGATAGACCATGACAATCGGGCTGCGCCTGCAAAGGTCATTACATTGCGTTTTGGTGATGTGGACGTGTTTGTGCAAGCCCTCTTCCTTGAGTTCATGTTTGAGGGTTTCCAAAACCTCCTCCGCACCGTGTTTTTTGCACGATGACCCCATACAACACAAGATGTGGCAGGCGATGTTGTCAATATGATGCGACATAAAAAATATGACGAGCATTATTGTTGAATAAATTTCCCGTTGATACGGCGCTGCAAGCGTTCATTCTGCAACGTAGCACGGTAAAAATACGCCCCCGAAGCGGGAATTGAAAGCACAAAATTCTGTTCGCCACGATTTACCTGCAAACGCTGATTCAGCACAAAGCCGCCGAGCGCGTCAAACACCTCAATATCCAGCCTTCCGGGTTCAGCCACCCCAAAACCAATCTCCACAATACCATTTGCGCGGTCAGAACGAATTTTACTGATTTTGAGCGCCGTTGTGTCTTGAACAAGGCTTGGTATCAACTGTTGCGGACGTTCACGACGAACACGGATGAGCCAATCTTGTTCGGCGATTGGTATGCTTGTTGCTTGCACAGGGGCTTGCAAATTGAGTGGTTGAAATGAATAGAGAAGAGTATCGGTGCGAGTTGTGGCATTTGAGGGCGTTATCCATTCGACAACAAACCCGCCACTGCCTTGCAGCGCCGCACACGCAAGCGAGACGCGGCGCACATTACCGCTTGCATACATGACGAGCGCATCATTCGATGCAAGAACGCCGTAAAATGGTGTGTTTGAAGCAGGAGAAGGTTCTAATTGTGTGAGCAAATCCAAACGCGGAATCATCTTCTCCCAATGCCAATCACTCAAAAGCCGCTTCATCACACCCATTTGCGCCGCTCCGGGAAGTTTTAATGCCGAATCCACCGTAAGACGCGGGGAATGTCCTTCGGTGGGCATCGTTGCGGAGTTCCACTGAAAAATGCCGTTTGCGCCGTAGGTAATACCGACCAAGCCACCGTGAAAAATGCTCATGTATGCCGCAACGCGGATGTCATGCGCCGTTGCGCGGCGCTTCCCGCCAACAAATGAGGCTTCCAAATCACTAAAAAACGAATTGAGAATAAAATCTTCGTACGGCGGCTCTGCGTTCAAGACAGGCTTTGCGGGAATCATTTCGTAACCGCGCCGGATGATTGCCGTGCGGGTGTCCGACCAAGGCTGATGTGAGGATTGCAACATCCCGAAATCCAGCCACGATGCGGTGTTGCTGAAAAAATCGTAGGACGCGGTAAAACCTTCGGGGTGAATACTGACAAGGTGCTGTCCGCCGTCTGCTTCGCGCAGAACGTTGGCAAAGCGCTCCCAATAGGCACGGCGCTCCGGCGTGTCGTAGCGAACATCGCCGCCCGTAACCCAAACCATCTGATGCCCCGCATACCGCGCAGCAATGTACTCCGCGGCAATAAGCGCTTCGGAAAGCCGCGTTACTTTGCGCACCCAGCCTTTATCATACCCTTCCAAACCACCATTTGCCCACTGCGGCACAAGTGCCACAATCATTCCCCGTGCATTCGCCCACGTAACAATGCTATCAAATTCATCGAAAAAGCGTGGATTGATGCGGGTTCGGTCGTTGTTGAGATACATCGTCTTTCCTGAGCGGTTGCGAGAATCATCTTCCGCAAGCACAATCGGCGTGGTTTGCAGCACGTTGAAGCCCTTCGCGGCACGGTCATCCAAAAAGCGTAGAATCTCAGGCGTTGTGCCGCGCACGAACATTTCCCACGCGGTATCGCCCAACCAGAAAAACGGTGTGCCGTCGCTGTGTTCGAGTGTGCGGCGATTTGTGGAAACCCTCAAAAAACCGTGCTTTGTCAGAGGATTTTCACCGATGGAAGTGCTTGTTTGCGTAGTCACTTGAAACCTTCCCGAAACGCCATGCAAACCGCGATTGGTCGTATCACTCGCCGTGATGCGGTATTCCCACATTCCCGCAAGAGTAGGCGCAAAGCGCACGGCATACACGCTGTCACCTGCCCAAAAGCCTGTAACAGTGCGGGTTTGACCGCTTGGGCGATGAGTGAATGTTGCGCGAATTTTGACATCCAAAAATGGATGTACATAGAGATGCAAGGAACGAAGTCGAATCTCTGTCGGGAGATGAACATGAGCTTGTGTAGAAAAGGATGTTTGTGCAAAAAGCAAGGAGTAGTGCGCTCCGCACAAAAGCACCACCGACAACATTGTGCACTTCTGAAGAAGACTCATAAAACTCGAAGAAAATTGAACAGCCGCATCAATGGAAGGATTCTTTGATTGCCGCAAATCTACGCAATCGCAGGAATTTTTATGACAAAAAACATCCAAGCGTGATAAAACCTTGAGTTCAAAAACCTTGTGCCGGGCGCTACACGATGACAAAATTCTTTCTCCATTCTTGCGAGGAGTTTGGCGAAATGGTATTTTGGAGAATTATTTGTTGTTTTTCTTCACGATAGTTATGAGAACATCATGCGCAGTTACTTTTCCTTCCTAGTTGCACTTGTCGTCGTGTTTGCTCATTTGCCATTGTCCGCTCAACAAACAGGCGAGCGCATTTTCTACACCGACGGCGGCGAAGATTCGCAGCGCAGTTTCGAGCGCTATGCGCAGTACATTGACATCGTTGGTCCGCAGTGCCTCAAAGTGGATGAAGACGGCATCGTCTGGGGTGGCGTGGACAAACGTATGAAAGATATTGCAAAAAAATACGGTGTGAAAATTATGCCGTTGTTGGTCAATCCCGGGTTTAATCAAGAAATGCTGCACAAAGTTTTAACCTCCCGCGAAGCGCAAGAACGCTGCGTTTCCACGCTGTTGGAACTGTGCAAAAAAGAAGGCTGGTATGGTATTCAGTACGATTTTGAAAACATTCATATTTCCGACAAAGCAGCATTTACGGCATTTTTCAAACTTGCGGCGGATTCGTTGAAAAAATACGGTTTTTCCATTAGTATTGCGGTAGTTCCAAGAGCGAGTGATTATGCGGGTGAGGGCGATTATCAAAAATGGATGTATGAGTATTGGCGCGGCGGCTATGACTACAAAGCACTCGGCGCAATCGCCGATTTTATTTCGTTTATGAGCTACGACCAGCACACACGCCGCACTACGCCGGGTCCGGTGGCGGGTTATACGTGGATGGAACGCTGCTTGAATTATATTTTGCAACAAGTTCCTAAAGAAAAGATTTCACTGGGTCTGGCGCTCTATTCCGACTATTGGTATCCGTCCTTCACCAACCCGCAAACCGTCAATGCGTGGGGACGTGCGCTCAAATATACCGATGCCATTGGCATTATGGAAAGCGCCGGAGGCAAGCAGGAATGGCACGAGCGGGATAAAATGTACGTTTCGGTTTTTGAACGCGATGAAATTTACGAACACATTTATTTCGAGGATGCACGCTCCTTCCAAGCACGATTGGAGCTTGTGAAGAAGTACAATTTACGAGGAATTTCCTGCTGGCGTTTGGGGCAGGAGGACCCCGCAATTTTCAAGGCACTTCCGGCGCGGAAGTAATACCAATTTACGTTGAGGATTGTGCATTGTTTTTTTAATGCTTTTCTCTGGAAACAGCATAAATACTCGCACAGACAAGAATATCTGTGCCACTGAAGCCGGATTTTTTTGCACAGTTATCAACTCAAATTGGTATAAGCAATAGCTGCAAAAACAATCGTCTTTTGACGCAAAATAAACAAGGCTCTTAATTCCTGCAACATCGCATGAAATCAAGAGCCTTGTTCACTTTTCGGGGCTACTTACTTTATTTCGAGTGCTTTTTCAATTTCCACATCCTTCAGATTATCTGACGGCTTCCGGTCGAGAAGTTTGCTCTGGGGGTCGAATCCGGCTTTTTTCGGCTCGCCGCGCACAAGCAGCGTTATCGTCTGTTCACCGCGCTTGATTTGATGCCGTTCCGTGAGCAAGAGCGTGTCGCGGTCTTTGCCGTCCTTACCTTTGGTTTTGCCGAAAACGCCAATATCTACCCAATCGTTGAGCGGCGCAGGCTTTTCGTTGCCAACGCTGTCAGCGCGAACTTTGTCGCAATTCAGTGTGAGAGCAAGACTGTATGTGCCGTTGCCTTGCGGCTTGGCGACTGCTTTCACAGCACGATTGTTGTACAGCGTAATCGTTTCAAAAAGGTCGGTGATGAGGTATTGCAAAGAATCCGGCACCGCAGGGCGCAGGGCGCTGACAAATTCCTCGCACGTCGTGAAAGGTGCTTCTTGAAAACGTACTTTTTCCACGTAGCTCTTGAGCGCAGCATTTAAGCGCTCTTCGCCAATATAGTCACGCAGCGAATACATCACGAGCGAGCCTTTGTTGTAGTGAATATGCTGGTCACTGAGAGCAATTTTTGCAAGGGGACGTTCCTGCGTTGCAAAGCCGCGTCCCGACAAGTAATCGTCCAATTCATACTTCAAAAAACGCCGCATTTTCTCTTGCCCATATTCTTTCTCCATGACCATGAGCGCCGAATACTGCGCCATTGTCTCGGACATTACTTGCGAACCTTCCACAAAGCCGCCTATAACCTGATGCCCCCACCATTGGTGCGCCACTTCGTGCGCCGTCACGTAAAAGGGATAGTTAATGTCATCTTCCTCATCCTTCACCCGTGCGATAAAACCGATACTTTCCGAGTAGGGAACGGTATTCGGGAAAGACTGCGCGAAGGACGCAAAGCGCGGAAATTCGATGATGCGAAGTTGTTTGTGCTGGTAAGGACCAAAGTTTTTCGAGTAATATGCCAGTGCTTTTTTCGTTGCGTTAATCATCGTCAAAACGTTGTATTCATGCGCTTTGTGGTAGAATACTTCGATTGCGACGGGGCGCTGCTGTAAAGAATCGTACCACACATCGCGCTTCACTTCAAAACGCCCCGAAATCAGCGCGAAAAAGTGCGCCATTTTGGAATCCATCGTGTAGCGGAAGTATTTGCGCCCATTCTGCTCCCACGTTTTTTGCAAATAGCCGGGTGCAATGGCGATTTGGTCGGGCGAGGTGCTGAGAGTAGCTTCAAAGCTCACCCAATCGGCATCGCGGGTGAAAAGATTCCGATTGCGATAAAACGCCTCTGAAGCAGCAGGAAGACCTTCGGGGCGCGGCGGCAAGCCGTATTTTTTGCGTTCGTCTTTGTCGGTCATCTCACTACCGGGTTCATAGCCGATGGACGGGAAATACGCATCATTGCTGACAAACGTGCCGTTTTTCGCAATGCGTACATTTTCGCCGCCAGACTCGCTCTCCGAAAAGCCGCGTGACTGCACGGTTGTCGTGAAGTTCATCGTCAAAGTATCACCGGGCTGAAGCGGCACGGCAAATCTGTAAATGCTGTAACCAAGCCGTTTGTCGGCAAGTTTCACCGACGCAGCACGAGAAAACGCCAGCGTGATTTCGCGGGACTTAAATTCGTTGGTGTAATTAACGTGAATTTCTTGAATCGCTGACTGTGACTTGTTTTGCAGCGTATATTGTCCACGAATGACCAGATTACGCGCTTCGGGAAAAATATCTGCTTCAATGCGAACATCGGTAACTTTCGGCTGCGGCAGACGCTCATATTTCTTGAAATTTTTCTCGTAATCCACCTGCAAGAGCGTTGTTTCCTTCTCGGTGCGATAGGTATTCAGAACGTTGTTGTTGTAGAAAATCCAACCGCCTGTTCCGGCAAATATAAGTGCGCTACATCCGATAAATGCTCCAACGCGAGATGTGAAGCGGCTTTTGAGCAAGGCAAAACGTGTTGCCCAATCGTGTTCCGTGCCGCGCATCCAAAGCAGATAGGTTGCGCCCGCCAACAGCAGCGAAAACGCACCCCAATAGAGTTTATACCAGAAAAACGGTGCGAGAAAATGTCCATACTCGTTCATGTCGGAGTAGGTAATTCCGGGGTCAGAGCCGAATTTCCAGAGATTATGTTCAATACCTAACCGCGAGGAAAAACTCATGCCCAGATAGTAGATACCAATCACCACATAACCGACGTATTTGTTATTGGCAACCGTATGCACAAAGAGCGCCAAAGCAGCAATCATCACAAATTCGAGGAATCGCAGCCCGAAAATTTCCTTTACATACAAACCAACCTCGAAGTTCGTGTAGCCGCTAAAGGCTTGCGTCATCATGCCAATCGGAATGAGCGCCGCGCAAAAGAGGGCGATTACGATAGTCAGCGCCGCAAGTTTCGCCACAAACAGCACCCACGTTGGCACTGGAAGCGTGTCGGTGATATTGTCCACCTTCATTTCACGCTCGTGGAAAACCAAATCTCCCGCATAGTACGTGATGATGTACAGCAGATACAGCGCAAGGCTGCCAATCAAGATTTCAAGCACGTTGTAGGTTACGGGATAGGTTTCTGTGCCATAGATAGAACCGACATTCCGCAGCAAAATGAACAGAAACACCGCCATCCCGATAATAATGCCCAAAAAGGACTTCTCGCGCACAATCCCGCGCACATAGACCTGCACAAACGTCGAAAAGACGCGCCAGACCGAACCGGAGGAAAAATCGCGTGTTGCGTGAGGAAGATTGAGCGTGAAAATACTGCCTTCGGGAGCGCTTGTTTCCTGCTTTTTCTGCTTGTCCGGCACGACGTGTTGGAATTTGAAACGGTTGTAGGCAAATGCCGCAAATGCCGCACCCACAGCCAGCCACAGGGCGCGATTCGCCAGCACCGTGCCGACAAGCGGTAAGAGCGTGGTGTTGCGTTCCACAGCCGTCCAATAGCGCGTCGCAATGCCGTAGGTAATAAGTCCGAAAGGGTCGAGAAGCGAAGCGATGGTTTGATTTTCAAGGTCACTGACAAGATTTGTCGCCAATAAGTATCCCAGCAGCATAAATGTTGCTAAGTAGTTAGCAGAATTTGCCTTGCGCGTAAGCGAACTAACCATAAAAAACACACCGCCCGTAAATAAAATATTCGGCAGCGTGAAGCACAAAAGCGGGTGCAGATAAAACATGATATTGACCGGACCGACTTTTTCCGGCTTGAGAAAATTCGGAATCAGCGTTGGAAAGAGCAGCCCCAGCGAACATCCGAACATAATCACCAGCACAATCAGCGTTACTGCGGCAAAGCGCCCACCCAAATAGCCCGTTTTGCTAATTGGCGAGGTGTAAAACAGCGAGTGCGTATTGTTCTCGAAATCCCGTTGCACAGAGGTAGAATAAAGCGCCGAAATAATGCTCAAGCCCATCAGTGATGTCAGCAAAATCGTGGCAAAAGCAATCGGCGTAGCGGCATTCACATACACGATACCACCACTGTTCATGCCGCCCAGCGAGACGTTGATGTCCGCAAAGCCGCCTCCGGCAAAGGAAGTAATGAGCGCACCAAAAAGAAACATCATCCCGAAATACACCCACGTCACGGGGCGAGCGAGATTGTAGCGAATTTCATAGCGAAAAAATTCCATGAACATAGCGTATTTGCTCCTTTCGTGCTTATGCAGCCGCTTCTTCGCGGGCATTGATAGTGGAGAAATACACATCTTCCAAATCCGGCTCCACTTCCGCGAAACCATCTTCGGGCTGCACGTCGGAAAGCACGTGAATAAGCGTTTTTCCAAGCACGAGGCGGTTAGAAATCACGTGGAATCGCGCTTGATAATCTTGAAGCGAGTGTTTGTCAATGGTTTTTTTCCAGATAGACCCGCGCAGCGATTCCATCGCAAATTGCGGGTCGCCTTGGAGCAAGATTTCGCCCTTGTTAATGATTGCCATATTACTGCACAGTTCGCTCACATCCTCGACGATGTGCGTGGAAAGAATAACGATGCTCTTTTCGCCAACTTCCGCCAACACGTTATGAAAACGGTTGCGCTCTGCGGGGTCAAGCCCTGCTGTGGGTTCGTCCACGATAATCAATTTCGGATTACCCAAAAGTGCAACGGCAATGCCAAATCGCTGGCGCATACCGCCCGAAAACCCGCCCAGATTCTTCTTCCGTGCGTCCCAAAGATTGGTCATATTCAGCAAATATTCAACCGTTTCTTTACGCTCTTTTGCGTTGCTCAGACCTTTGAGCGCAGCAAAATGGTTCAACATCTCTTCTGCCGCCACTTTCGGATAGACGCCAAACTCTTGCGGCAAGTATCCAAGCGTTCTTCGGACGGCATCTTTGTCCGTGAGGACGTTGATTGTGCCGTCGTCAGTTGTGCTATCGCCTGTGATGAGCGTTGCCGAACCGCTATCAGCTTCCTGAAGCGTGGCGAGAGTGCGCATAAGCGAGGATTTCCCTGCGCCGTTCGGTCCCAAAAGCCCGAACATTCCTTGTCCCAAGGTCAGCGAAACGCCCTTCAGCGCTTGTGTTCCATTGGGATATGTTTTGGTAAGGTTGTCAATACGGAGTTCCATAGACAAAACAACATTAATTGAAAATTTGGTGAACTGAATTTGCGTGTGATAATGTCCACGAATCGCACGAATCCTCACGAATGAACATATCAAGGAGATTCGTTCAGATGAATTTCGTGCTGATTCGTGAAATTCGTGGACGATGTTTTCTGAGAATTGAATGGCTTGCGGATGATAAAAAGTAAAGGACAAGCACACAAAAACAAGACGCGAAAAGTGCAAAAGTGTTGCAAAAAATTCACCGTTCGCTGCGTCATAATTGGGTTCTTTTGTGCCACATATTGCTTTGTTTAGCGAAAGGTTGTAGATTGCATTGTTTCTTTTTCACCCAACTGTATCACCTGACTTTGTAGATTTCATGCGCCCACTCAGCGACCTTCTCCGAAAACACATCCTTACCGTCAAGCCCTATTCTTCAGCGCGTTCCGAATACCCTACCGCGAACACCTCATCAAATCAAGCGTCATCGAAAACGTTTCTGGATGCTAATGAAAATGCGTTTGGTTCGCCTTCGGAAATAACGGTCAATCGTTATCCCGACCCGCTTCAAATGGCGCTCAAACGCCGTATTTGTGAAATCAAGCAGATACCCGAAAGCCGCATCGGCACTATCTTTCTGGGCAATGGCAGCGACGAGCCGATAGACCTCATAATCCGTGCTTTCTGCGAACCAAGCGTTCATGCGGCTTCAGGAGAAATTACCGAAGGCGATGCAATGATTATCACGCCGCCCACCTACGGAATGTACGAAGTCAGTGCGGCGATTCATCATGTTGCAGTGAAGCGTGTGCCGCTTGTGCGAACGTTTGAGGGCAAAACAGGAACATTTTGTTTGGATGAAGACGGCATCAAACAAGCAATTACGCCGCGTACAAAGCTCATATTTTTATGTTCGCCAAATAATCCCACGGCAAACGTCTTCGAGAGAGCTGCGCTAGAGCGCATCATTACCGGCTTTGACGGCATTGTGGTTTTAGACGAAGCATACATTGACTTTGCCGAAGCGCACAGTTTTTTACCGCGTTTGGCGGAATTTCCGAATCTGGTCATTTTGCAAACCTTCTCCAAAGCGTGGGGAATGGCGGCATTGCGGCTGGGAATGGCGTTTGCGGATAGCAGTATAATCGAAGTGCTGAACAAAATTAAACCGCCCTACAACATCAACATTCTCACCCAAGAAACCGCCCTGAAAGCGCTTCAGCATACGGATTGGAAAGAGCGCGTTGTGCGGGATATTTTGGAAGAACGCGAAGCACTTATGCACGAACTTTCGGCGTTGCACGACGTTCAGCACGTGTTTCCGTCGGATGCGAATTTTATTTTAGCGCACTTCACCAGTGCCCGTGCGGTCTATGAGCGTTTAGTCGAAAAAGGCATTGTTGTCCGCGACCGCTCCGGCGTAACGCTGTGCGAGGATTGTTTGCGCATTACCGTCGGAACGCCGTTTGAAAATGAGCGTTTGCTGGCGGCTCTGACAAGCGCATAAATGCTTGCTTGTAACGGCACACATCTCAAACTGCGAAAATACTGCACCACCATTGCAACCAAGCCGTCAAGATGCCGTTTACCAGACTAATCATTGTAGCGCACAAGCGCGAAAAAACTTCTTTGTTCGTCAGTATTTTTGTCGTTGATTTGTGTTTTGCTTCATAGATTTTCACTGCTTTCACGGAGGAATTATGGGCTTACTCAAAGCGAAAATTGAACTTATCAATTCCGATGATTTAGCATTTCATCGCAAGAAAAAACTCGCTGCAAAAGATGTTCGCCGCTTGAAGGTGCAAGCACTCGTGGATACTGGAGCAATCATGCTTTCCATCAACGAAAGCATTCGTACGCAGCTTGATTTGGACATCCTCGAAAAGCGCACCGATGCACTTGCCGACGGCTCACTTGTGGAATTAGATGTGGCGGGTCCCGTAGATATTCGCTTCGGCAATCGGCAATGCACCACACGAGCAATCGTGCTTCCGGGCGAGGCGGAATGCCTCTTGGGAGCGATTCCGATTGAAGATATGGACTTGGTTGTTGATTTGAACGAGCAGAAACTTATTATTCACCCCGACCACCCTTACAAAGCACAAATGGTGCTGAAGGGCGCACGGTAACATTATCTTTGAAATATTTCGATAGCATTTTTATCATCATTCTACCCACCATGAGCGACCTCAAAGCACTCGAAAACCTCGCAGGCAGCATTAAATCTATCCGCGCAGAAATCGGCAAAGTTATCGTCGGGCAAGACATTATCGTCGAACAGCTTCTTATCACGCTCTTTGCGCGTGGTCATTGCTTGCTTGTCGGCGTTCCCGGACTGGCAAAAACACTGCTTATTCGCACGCTTTCCGAAGCACTCGACCTCAAATTTAACCGCGTCCAATTCACGCCCGACCTTATGCCGAGCGACATTACGGGAACGGAAATCATCGAAGAAAACGTTTCCACAGGGCATAAAGATTTTCGTTTCATCAAAGGACCGATTTTTGCGAATATCGTTTTGGCAGATGAAATCAACCGTACTCCGCCCAAAACGCAAGCCGCACTCTTGGAAGCAATGCAAGAAGGCAACGTAACGGCGGGCGGTCAGACCTACAAACTCGACACGCCATTTTTCGTGCTTGCCACGCAAAATCCCATTGAGCAAGAAGGTACATACCCGCTTCCCGAAGCACAGCTTGACCGCTTTATGTTCAATCTTTGGCTGGATTATCCGTCTTTCCAAGACGAAGTAACGATTGTCAAAAATACCACATCGGGCTACAAGCCTGATGTGAAGCCTGTTTTGAATGCTACCGAAATTATGCAGTATCAAGATTTGGTGCGGCGTGTGCCGGTGGCAGATAACGTCGTGGAATATGCCGTAAAGCTTGTTCACGCAACGCGCCCTTCGCCTGAAAGCACCATCAAAGTCGTGAAGGATTTCCTCAGTTACGGTGCGGGTCCGAGAGCGTCGCAGTATCTCATTCTAGGCGCAAAAACCCGCGCTGCCTTGCTTGGCAAGCCCACGCCGGACATGGATGATGTTCGCGCTGTTGCTGCACCTGTGCTGCGACACCGCATCGTTGCGAACTTCAACGCCGAAGCGGATAATGTTTCAACCGTTGCAATTATTGAACAACTCTTGAAAGAAATCGCCTAAGAAGGGCTGAGGGATAGAGGCTGAGGGATAGGGGCAATCAAGTACGCCTCCAATTCCCTTATCACCGTATCCCTTATCCCTTTTCCCCTATCCCCCATCCCTTTTTCCCTTATCCCTTCCATGAGTAGTCCCGCAAAACAGTTTGGATTTGTGCGTGTGGCAGTGTCGTCGCCGGAATTGCGCGTTGCCGATGTTGCGTTCAATACCGAGCGCATTTTGGAAGCCGCAGAACGCGCAGAAAACCTTGGCACAGACCTTGTTGTGTTTCCCGAACTCTGCATCACGGGCTATTCCTGCGGGGATTTGTTGTATCAAAAACTGCTTGTGGATGAAGCAGCAAAAGCGCTTATTCGCATTGCCGAAGCAAGTTACGCAAAGCGCATGGATGCTGCTTTGGTAGTCGGTCTGCCGATGTCGCTGGACGGGAAGCACTTCAACTGCGCGGCGTTTATTTCGCGGGGAGAAATCAAAGGGATTGTTCCCAAAACCTTTCTACCCGGTACGGGTGAATTTTACGAAGAGCGCTGGTTTTCCTCTGCGCGAGACACCGCAAGAACGTCGGTTTTGCTGGGCTGGCGTGATATTCCCTTTGGTACGGATTTGCTGTTTCGCCCTGAAATCATGCCCGACTGCACGATTGGCATTGAGATTTGCGAAGATGTGTGGGCAGCTGCTCCGCCCAGCGTGAATCAGGCACTCAATGGCGCAACAGTTCTGGTTAATCTTTCAGCAAGCAATGAAGTTTTAGGCAAGTACGAATACCGCAAAATGCTGGTGCAAAGCCATTCGGCTCGGTGCTTGGCGGCGTATTGCTATGCGGCAGCCGGAGCGGGCGAATCCAGTACCGACCTCGTGTTTTCGGGACATTCGCTCATCGCGGAAAATGGTGCGTTGCTGGCTGAAACCGAGCGTTTTCGCTTCGATACGCAAATTGCCGTTGCCGATGTGGATGTCCAGCGCCTCACCGCAGAGCGGCTTAAAAACAACACCTTTGGGGCTTCTCGTGCAAATCATCAAGCGCGGTATATCAATTTCGAGTTTGAGGATTTTTCTCGTCCTGAAGGCGAGGCTGCAACAAAACTTTATCATCCGCTTTCTCCAACGCCCTTTGTGCCGCTTGCAACCTCGCTTCGTGAGGCGCATTGCCACGAGGTGTTTTCTATTCAAACCACAGGCTTGGCAAAGCGTCTGAAGCATACCAACACAAAGACCGTCGTTATCGGCGTTTCGGGCGGTTTGGATTCGACCTTAGCGCTGCTTGTCTGCGCAAAGGCGTTTGATATGCTGGGATTGTCCAGAAGCGGCATCGTTTCTATTACCATGCCGGGTTTCGGCACAACCGAGCGGACACGCGGCAATGCCGAGCATTTGGCAGAATTTTTAGGAACGACGCTGCGGATTATTCCCATACAAGAGTCTGTACGCCAGCATTTCCGCGACATCGGGCATGATGAAGCGCTGCACGACATCACCTACGAAAATGCGCAGGCGAGAGAGCGGACGCAGATTTTAATGGATGTGGCGAATCAAGTGGGCGGCTTGGTGATTGGCACGGGTGATTTATCGGAACTTGCGCTAGGCTGGTGTACCTACAACGCCGACCAAATGTCTATGTACGGTGTGAATGCGAGTATTCCGAAGACGCTTGTGCGCTTTATCGTGGAATGGTGCGCCGAACACGAGTTTTCGGGAAAAACGGCGGATGTTCTGCACGACATCTGCGCAACGCCCGTTTCGCCGGAACTGCTCCCGCTTCAAGACGGCGGCACACAGGCGCAGGAAACCGAAAAGACGATTGGTCCCTACGAACTGCACGATTTTTTCCTCTACCATTTCGTGCGCTTCCAAGCCACACCGCGTAAAATCATGTTTCTCGCCGCGCACGCTTTTGGCGGTAAATACGACCGCGAAACGCTCCACAAGTGGCTTACCACCTTCTTCCGACGCTTTTTCACGCAACAATTCAAGCGCTCTCCCATGCCGGACGGTCCGAAAGTCGGCACGGTAGCACTCTCGCCGCGTGGCGATTGGCGAATGCCGAGCGATGCTTCTGCGGCACTGTGGATGCGGGAATTGGAGGATATTGGGCAGGAAATGGCATAGTGGAAATTTGCTCACAATCTGTATTCTTTGGGCTTGTGGCAAAAATGTCCGGACAATTAGGGTATTGGCTTCACAACAAAAAAGGTTAGCAGTAACTATCGCAGTATGAGAAATCATGCGGCTTTGCTGTTTGTGTATGTGCGGGGCGGGAAATGAACTCTACAAGTAATACCAATTTGAGTTGATAACTGTGCAAAAAAATCCGGCTTCAGTGGCACAGACATTCTTGTCTGTGCGAGTATTTATGCTGTTTCCAGAGAAAAGCCCCGAAAAATTTCTCTTCCCAAAAGTGGCTTTTGCTTATGGTTGCCAATTCCACACAGGTTTTACGCCATGTGTTTGGGGCAAATACAGACCGTCTTGCTTATCGGGGCGGACATATTTCACAAGAAAATCTACTCTGCCCGACCGCTCCACACGCCAAACAGCCACTTTCGCTGTATCTTGGGAAAAGAAGGAACAGGCGATGTTCATGCTGAGGTATTGGGCAGAAAATTCTGACACATCCCGCAATTATGCGGTCACGGTGTTCAGTTGCGATTCCCGAATGTGCCGATATGCAATCTGAATATGAGCAGGTTTCATTATCTCTCGCTTGCGCTCCGTCCAGTTTGCAATATGCTCTTGCACGTCGTTTAGGGAATAATCAGGCTGCTCAAGAAGCGCGAAATCTACCGTTGCCAGCAACTCCAAACCATAGGGAGATTCAAAGCCTTCAATAAAATCCAATACCTGCTGCATACGCTCTCGCTGCTCAGGCTGAAGATTATTGGCAACATATTCCTCGACAATGCTCAAGTTCGGCTCTATGATGGTTATTTCCGTATCAGGATTGTTGCGGGTTTCGTTATAATGGAGAAATGAACCGTTCAAAAGCTGCAAAACCTTATTCAGATTGGCAGCAAACGGTCCGTACATTCCTTTCTCGAAGTTCAGTCGGAGATGTTCCCCAAAACGCTGAAGGAAATACGCCGTTTTCTGTGCTACGAGAAGATTGATGTCATAGCCCAAAACACGATACCGATGCAGCACATACACCAGCATTGCCCGTGCAGGCGTGAGCGGAACCAGTTCTGCCACTTCTTCCCGAACTGCTTCAAATCCCGGCTCCAAGACCGTAATCGTACACTCGGCTGCTAAGGGCGACAGATATTGCTCAATAAGCGGATGAACATCGCTCCAGCGCAATTTTCCGTTGCCACAGCCCAAAGGTGGTACAACGATTGAACGAATGTTCTTTTCTCGGATGATGCGCACCAAATCTTGCAGACCTTCTTCGATGTACGACAATTTGGACGGATACCGCCAATGGTCTTTTGTGGGGAAATTGATGATGTAGTGCGGTGTCAGTTCGTCGGTCTCGGTAACGAACATTTTGCCCATAGCAAGCTCACCTGCTTCGGCGGCGGCTTTGTACAATTTGAAATTTTTGGGAAACTGCTTCTTAAACGCCAAAGCAATGCCCTTGCCCATCACCCCTTGAAGATTGACGGTATTCACCAACGCTTCTGCGTGGATTTCTAAGATATTTCCTTGCGTGAAGGTCATCGTTGTTTAGTAGTACCAGTTGCGATAAACTTTGGCGGGCAGCCTGCTTCCGTACTTGGTTGCAAGTGAGTCGGCAAATATACGAGTTTCCTCGTCAAAAACGCCAATGCCGAGAAGATATTCTACTCCCAATTCACTCTTTACCAGAAATTCAGCTTGTTTACGCCGTTTTCTGTCGGAATCGGTTACTGTATCAGACCAATGTTGCTCTTTAACCATTTCAAAATCCACTTCGGTCAAATTCTCAAGATTGTCATAGAATTTTGTCAGACGATGAATACCATGACCATCGCTAAAGACAAAGCCCTGACCGCTCTCACGCACTTTTTCGACACTACTCACCAAATAGACAATATCGCGCTGCGGTTGTGCGAGAACATTCTCTCCACCTCTCCAAATCTGGTATAGCATCGGCGAACGTGTGCCGAAATAGAAGGATACATACTCTTGGAAACTGCCCGCAACACTGCCCGACGGCTCTACGACAATAGTGCGCTTGCCCCGTGTTGAAATAAGCGTCCCATCGCCAATGCCAATATATGATTGATTTGCTTTGGGGTGATTCGGTGCGGTTAGTTTCTCAATCTTGAAAATATGCTCAAGATTGTCGCGGTGTGTAATGCGGTATAGTCCTATTTTGGAAAGGTCAATCATTATCAGTCATGGTCATTCGAGAAAATGCAGAAAGGGCAAAAACAAAGAAAACTCGCCCGGGTGCGCTGTTCACCGTGCATAACACGTGGGAAGCGTGGCGAGTATTGTTGCCACAAATATACGGTACTCGGCGTATTTGCTCAAAAGAACTTTTTGTATTTTCCCCGTATTCTCACTCTTCCCCGCCCGCACTTTCCCCCAAATGCTCCCCGTGCAAAACCGCAGTAAAGCATCCTCCTCAAATCGGCGTGTAGTCATCCAATGAATCATCTGCCCCATTTTTCCGGCAAATACTCACGGGCGGAATGGCAAATGCTCTCCGGCACAAAACTTTTGTATTGGTATGCCGTTCCGGGATGTTGCGCAAGTGCATTGCCCGCAATGAAGTCGCTCATGTCCATATATTTTCTTACCAAGGCTGTTTATATTTCAGTTTTCTGCCGAAATCTAAAATATAACTTTTTATATTTTAAGAAAAGGCGTTTTTCTAAAATATGGGCTTCTGCTATTTCACGCAAACATCAATCGTCGTCCTTTAGGCTTCGGCACAGTACGACCAAGTTCTTGTGTGTCTCTAGGCGCTCACGGATGATAATTTCGGCATTCTGAAGCGTGGGGCGGCGTAGGTGTCGCCATCCGCCATACAGCCCGGAAGTTCCGGCACTTCTGCGATATACGCATGGTCTTCGACACGTGGTATGTGCTTTGTGCAACGGTGCGTTGCACTATTGTTCCAATAGCAATATTTCCGCTTACCATTGCAGCTTCGGTAAACCCCGCACGATTTCGACCGTCTGCACACTCACGTTTATCACCGACAACAGCACATCCAAGATATAGCGCGGGTTGTAGTGTTCTGCCGCCCAATCGTTCGGGTCGTTCCTGATGCCGCTTTCTTTGTGCGTTGTTACTGCATATCGCTCCATCACCCATTCTATCGCGCTTTTCCCGTTCACAATGTACTCGTACGCTTCGTCGGGGATATTGCTTATCGTGATGCGGCTGTTGAAGTGTATCGTATCTTTGCGGTCTTTCGCGGGAAAGCGCATTTTTTCGACCGTAAACATTTCGCTCTCCGCGCCTTCAACTTCAACGTCCGCAGCCGGAACCTTTTCGTAATTGCAATGCAAATCCCCCAGCTTTCGCCCCGCTCCGGCAAACTTCCAAAAATCTTCCAAACTCACCCACGGAAGGCGCGGCAACATTTTCTTCAAGTCTGCTCCAAAGGCGGCGCGATATTCGGGACTGTGCAACAAACCATACACGTAGTAAAACACATCTTCTTTCGTGACAATCTTTCCATACCGCTTCCGCGCTTCTTCCAGTGCGTAGTCGCTCACGCCGTCCCGCCGCACCATTTCTCGCGTGGTCTCTGCCCCAAAGAGTGTTGCTGCCTTGCTTTCACGCTCTTCGTAGTAGTAGAGTGGGAAACATTGGGTATCGCCATTAAAGTGCAAATCAGGAATACAATCGCTCATAAGTGCCGTCATTTCTTTGTTTCCGCCTGGTGCTTGCACACAAATCACGCGATTTTCCTTGCCTGCGGGGAAGAGTTTGGGGATTTGATAGACCATTTCATTCACAGCACGGGAGAAATACAGCTTTTGCTTGAAGAATGGGCGATAAACACTATCGGTTATCCAGCCGGAATCGTAGTGATGCTCACGATTCCGCACAACATCGGCTTCCAGCGCACGTGTCCAACTAATTTGCGTCGTATCATAACTCAAAAACCGCTTCACATCAAGGTTTGGTGTACTTGCTTTGGCAGTTTGAAACTGTGTTCGCTGCTCGTTGTAAAAGCCCAGCAAACGGCGGATATTTGCCTCCAGTGCGGTTTGGGAAGAATTGTAGCACCACGCATCGCGCTGCGTTTTCAGCCCATTAGAATAAAACGGCACAAACACCGTTTTGCGGTTCGTCGTGTCATCTTTGTCGCCCAAAGGAATGAAGGTCGCAAACACATCCTTGCGTTGCGAAATCCAGTCGCCATGCTCGTTTGGAGTGAGTTCCTTCCAAGGGAAATCGGGGTTTCCTGCGGAGCGGAATTGCCGGAGCAGCTTTAGTTTTTCCTCCCGCGAGAGGTAATCGCCGATGTCGTGGTAGTAGATGGTTGCGAGCGGCTTGGGTGCTTGGTCATTGGGTGCTTGGTCATTAGTTGATTGGTCATTGGTTACTTGGTCATTAGTTGATTGGTCATTGGTCATTAGTCGTGTGCCTGCGTCGTCTGACAAATGACCAATGGCTAATGACAAATGACTATCTTCCCGACCAATGGCTAATGACAAATGGCTATCCTGCGGCTTTTTCACCAAAATCGTTATCGCAATCGGAGTGCGGGAGCCGCTTCCGAAAATTTTTCCGCCTTCTTTGCGGCTCAATTCGCCGCTTGTACGCTGATTTCCTCGCAAATTGAACACGTAAACGGCGGAAAACTCTTCTTGAAGGCATTTGCGGAAGCCGTCTTGGGCATTGCCGTCCAACCATGCACCGTTGGAGACAAAGGCAACGATGCCGCCGTGTTCGGTATTCAGGCGGTCGCTGCTCCAGCGAAATGCTTTGAAATAGGAATCGTAGAGTGAGTTTTTGTTGGTCGCATTGGTGCGGGCTGCGTAGGTAGCGGCAATGCGGCTGTTCAGCTTGGGATAGTCCTGATTTTGGGCGTTGTCGTTGGCAGAAGTTTGCCCGACGGAATAGGGCGGATTGCCGATAATGACGCGGAGCGGCGCGTGTTTCTGGCGTTCGACGCGCTCGGAATTTTGGCGGAATACATCGGAGAACAGTTCGTCGGCAGCACCTGTTTCGGCGAGTTGGAAGGTGTCCGTAAGGCAGATTCCGCCGAAGGATTGGTAGGCTTGGGTGTTGGTTACTTGGTCATTGGTTACTTGGTCATTGGTTACTTGAGGTGCGGCTTGCAGCGCGTCGTGGAAGGCATTTTCAATGTTCACCGCCGCGATGTAATACGCCAAAAGCACGATTTCGTTGGCGTGAAGTTCCGACGAATACTTGCGTTCAAGGTCTTCGGGACGAATGCGTCCGCTTTGCAAAAGGCGCACAAGGAACGTCCCCGTTCCCGTGAACGGGTCGAGGATGTGGATATTTTCGTCGGAGAGCGAGCGTCCGAACTCCTTTTGCAGAACATCATCAACGGACTGCACGATAAAATCCACGACTTCGACGGGCGTATAGACAATGCCCAATTTTTCGACCATTTTGGGAAACGCGGTTTTGAAAAATTTGTCGTACAATTCAATAATGATGCGCTGTTTGCCCTCGGCGTTGTCAATGCCGGAGGCACGCATTTTCACGGATTCGTAGAATTTGTTCAGCGTTTCGGTATCTTTTTCGAGAGCCTGCGCTTCCAGAAGCTCCATCATCTGCTGCATGGAAACGGAAACGGGATTGTTTTGCACAAAGGAATATCCCTCAAAGAGCGCGTCGAAAACGGGTTTGGTGATGATGTGCTGTGCAAGCATTTCGACGGCTTCGGTTTCGGAAACGGCGGGATTGATGTTTTGGCGCAAGCCTTCCACAAAGCGCATGAAAACTTGCTTGTGCGCCCCGTCGTCATTGACGAGCCGCGTGATGCGCTCGGTTTGGCGTTCGGCAATTTCGGCGATATTTTTTGCCCACTGCTCCCAGTATTGGCGGTTGCCGACTTTCAGCACCATGCGGGCAAAAATGGCGTTTTGGAGTTCGTCGAAGCGCATGAGTATTTGGTCTGCAAGGCGGTCTCCCGCGCTCTTTCCCGTACTTGCATCTGCCTTTGCACCGGTAGCATCTCCACGAGGAGGCGCACCGCTTGCGCTATCGTCGTCGCCCAAAGCAGCGCCGGGCGCACCAACGACGATATTTGCGGGGCGTTGCTGGTTGAGTTCAATTTTGTTCACGGTCGCATTAAAGCGGTCATCGTGGGATTTAAGCGCGTTTAAGACCGACCACACAACGGCGTAACGCTCGTTATCGTCGAGTGCTTTTTCCGCTTCCACATTCGCAGGAATAACAATGGGAATGATGATGTAGCCAAATTTTTTGCCTGGAGAGCGTCGCATCACGCGCCCAACGGACTGCACCACGTCTATTTGCGAGTTGCGCGGCGAAAGGAACAGCACGGCATCCAACGACGGCACATCTACGCCCTCGCTGAGGCATCGGACATTCGTGAGCATACGGCACGTACCGTCGTCGGTTTCGGCTTTGAGCCACGAGAGTTTTTCATCGCGCAGGGGAGCAGCCATAGAGCCGTCTATGTGGTCGGACTGCACCGAAACCATTTGCTGACGTTGTTCGCTTGGCAGGTCGTCGAGATAGGATTGTGCGAAGGTGTTGTAAATATCGGTAATTGCTTTTGAGGTTTTGATATTTTGGCAAAATGCCACCGCACGGCGCATTGGTGCTGGGTCGTGGGCTTTGGTTGCCCCGTTGTCGCCAATGATAAGTTTGGACAGCGCGTTTACGCAACCGATGAGTTTTGCGGCATCGTCGGTCTTAATTTCGGTGTTGCTATCGGCAATGCTTTTTTGCAAGGCGGGAGAAATATCACTTTCACTGACGGTCAAAATCAATACTTTGTAATCGGTCAGAAGCCCCTTCTCTACTGCCTCACCAAAACCAATGCGGTAAATTTCTTGTCCGTACAATTTTTCGTCGTCCATCGAACACAGGACGGCACTTGATTGCGCGGCTTTGCTTTTGCTGTCGTCGCTGTACAGGCGCGGCGTGGCGGTCATGTAGAGCCGTTTTTTTGCGCGAATGAACTCGTTGTCGTGAATGCGCACAAAGGCTGATTCTGCTTCGTCTGCAAGCGTTACGCCCGTTGTGCGATGTGCTTCGTCGCAGATAACGAGGTCGAACTCACCAAGGGGCGAACCCGCTTCCATCAAGGCTTGCTGCGCCTTGTGGACAACTTCCAACGATTGATACGTGGAAAAAACAACCGTCATGCCGGAAGAAGTCATTGGTGCGTTAGTTGCTTGGTCATTGGTTTTTTGGTGCTTGCGAATATGCTCAAACTGCCGCAAAATGTTCTTCACGTCGGTCGAAGCAGGAAGAGCCAAATCCACAGTGCTGAAAGAATCAGGGTCAGTGTCGGAATTGGAAGCGGAGTTTCTTCGCCGTGTGCTTGAACTTGTCTGCGAAATAGCGGGGTCGGAGCAGATGCAGACTGCGTTCAAGGGCTGTTCTGCTTCCTGCGCCCATTCGCGGAGGGTTTGCCCCAGAAGCGCAATCGACGGCACGAGAAACAGCACAAAACCTTGTTTTCCCGAAGATACGCTTGTTTCTTTTTCAGAGGTTTCTTTTTCGGCAATTTTGAGCGCGGTAAAGGTTTTGCCTGTGCCACACGCCATGATGAGCTTGCCTCTGTCTGCGGTTTTGAAGTGTTCGTGTGTGCGCTCAAGGGCGTGGATTTGATGCTCACGCAATTCTTTTTTTGCCGTGCGAGCCGCATTCCCGCTCAATCCGTCGTGAAGTTTTGCCCAATCAACGCCGGAGGCTTCCAAATCCGTCAAATGAATACGCGACACAGGCGGATGCTGGTTTTGAATGGCTTCGGTAGCGTTGGAAGTCCATTTGTTGGTCGTGGAAATCCAAAGCCTGTGTACGAAACCTGTTTTTTTGCCGTCGGGCAAGGTAAACTCTCGGCTTGAAGTGGAAAGGAAGGAATCAACGGAGGCTTTGTCAATGGTTGCAGACTCTTGGTAGCATTTGCACTGCACCGCCCAATACTCACCGTCGTGCGTCATGGCAACGAGGTCAATTCCCGTATCAACGCCGCCAAGTTCGTCTTTGGCAAAAAATTCGCTCCATAGCCAAACATGGCGGAATTGCACGGCATAGAGCGGGTCGGTTTGCAAATACAGGCACATAAGGCGTTCAAAGCGGTCGCCTTTGTCGCGCTCGGAAAAGGCTTCGGTGCGGTAGATTTCAAGAATGCTGTTGAAGGTCATTGTAATAAACAAATAAAAGTTGAATATGCACTTAGAAGAACGGCTTTTTGCTTTTTTGCCTCAAAAAAAACGCTGCCGACAATACTTCCCGCATCGTGTCGGGAAGATACTATTTGCAGCGTGATAACTCATTTTCCAAGATACAGCACCCAAACGAAAAAGCAAAGGATTTCTGGCACTTGAAAGGCATTTTTTTACGCAGCTAAGGACACAATTTCCACTTCCCGCCGTGCTTCCAGAGCCGTCATTGCCAGCCGCTCCAATTCTTGTGCGGTGCTATTCTCAATCCACTCTTCGCCGCATTGCCCGCAGACGTTTGCCGGAACGTGCCGCGCCACAAACAAGCGCCCTTGAATATCTGCGCTGAATGTGGTGAAACCCTTTTCGACCGTGCCGCCGCAAAGCGGGCAGGATGTGTGATGTGGTGTCGTCATTTCTTTTTCCGTGTGATAAAATCCGGTTCAAAAATTTCTAACGAAGGCTGATATGCCGTGATAATGTATGCTTTTTTTGTGGCTTCAGCAGCTTTGAGCAAAAATACTGTTTTTGTGTTGATTGTCAGAGGCAAAAATTCCTTCATTTACATTGCCACAGAATAGCGCAATTCCCGCATTGTTTTCGCACCAAACACCCGCAAACTCACGAGATAGTCAGGGCGGCGGCGCTTGTATTTCACAGCGAGGCGGTTAAGGAAGTGCAACCATGTATCAGGTGTGGCTGTATCGGCTTCACGAGGTTTTTTGCTTGTGCTGTGTTTGTGGAGCAAAAACGCAGAACAATTATGATGTCGTATTTGTGGCAAGCACGAAAAAGTTCGTATTTTGCTGAATGTTTTCTTCACCCACTTCCCGCGCAATAATGAGCATACTCAGCATCAACGATACCATGTACTTTCCGTCCTACCAAAAACAATGCTCACCTTCTCCCTCAGCAGTCTGGAAAAGGTTTGCATCGTTGGAGGAATACCCGACTATTGCCTTTGCGCGGCAGTCCTCCGCCGTCTTTTCCTCACGCATTGAAGGTGTCGAAATTGACCTGAATTTCTACCTTAATTCTCGTTTAACGAATGCCAAAGGAATCAAAGCGGAAACACGAACAACGCTTGATTGGGTGCGGGCATTGGAGGATGGTTATGCGTTTGCGGAGAAGCACGTTTTGAACGAGAAAAATTTTCTCAAAGTGCATTTTATGATTTCCAAGTTCATGGACAATCATCGTGAACGCGGCGCATACAGGCGTGTTCCGGTGGTCATTGGCAGTCGCTCGAAGATTGTGTATCGCGCCTTAGCGCCGGAAAAGGTTGAGGAAGCAACGCAGGAATTTTGGCATGATATGAAAGTTCTCATAAAAACACCGCTATCTCCGGCAATGGCTTTGTATCACGCTTCGCTTGTGCATCTCGTTTTTGAGAAAATTCATCCTTTTGCCGACGGGAACGGAAGAATGGGGCGTTTGCTGGAAAAATGGTTTTTAGCGCAGCATTGCGGGAAATTAGCATGGAAAGTAACCGGTG
The DNA here is from genome assembly GCA_025455065.1 of Candidatus Kapaibacterium sp. Classification (GTDB taxonomy): domain Bacteria; phylum Bacteroidota; class Ignavibacteria; order Kapaibacteriales; family UBA4661; genus PH2015. Next base: position 32,110 of record JALONG010000058.1, read on the forward strand.
AAGCCTATTACGAGCAGATGCGTCCCATGTATTATGCGAATCTCGCCGCTTTAGGCTCAAGCCCTGAAACACTTGATTTTAGCAAGTGCATCCCGTTTTTACTGATGTTACCAACGGCGATTGTCGCTGCAATGGATGATTTGCAATGAATGATTTGCAATGAATGATTTGCAATGAAATTTCCAGCTTCTTCTCGCAAAAGCAAGAAAACATCGGCTCTTGCTACCATGGACAAAGCAAAAAAAGAGAGAATAATCTTCTTCATACTGACCTTTCTTCCCTCCTTGAAACAACGATGAATACTCGGCAACAATCGTACTCAACCACGATAGAAACACCAGCAAAATCCAAAGTTCAAGACCAATCTACACAGCAACACAAGAAAAGTGGTGATGAACGTTGGGATGAAATCTTGAAGACCGCCGAATCGGACGCTTTCTTGCAACGCTTGTCGGAGCAAGCACACGAAGATTACCGCAATGGCTCGACCGAAGAAGGCGGCTTTGATAATCAGTGACGATTCTGCGACGATGACATCTGCCGTAATGACAACGCTGTATTGTTCTAGGATAAGGAAGGAAATAATAGCAAATAAAAAAGCCGCTTCTTCTGAAAGCGGCTTCAAATCTGAATCTTTGTTTTCTAACGGAAAATAAAAACAAGGGAGAACAAAGAGTATGTGCCCGGGGCGGGACTTGAACCCGCACGTCTTTTACAAGACCCAGGATTTTAAGTCCTGTGCGTCTGCCGATTTCGCCACCCGGGCGGAATGGATGCCTCAATGCTTTGTCGTGAGCCAAAACGGAGCGCAAATATGCACGAATTTTATGGAAAATGCAAGTATTCTTCTGAGGTTTTCCGCAATTTAGCTCATCGGAGCGAGGTTTTCCGCCACATCCGTGCGGTATGCCGTCAGCGCCGGAAGCAAGGAAACAAGCCCCGTCAGCACAACAACGCCGCCCAGCAACAGTGCATCATAATTATACCACCAACCGAAGGTCAGCGTTGTACCTATTTGCGCTTGCACCGTCGGCTCCGCCAAGCGCAACGCCAAACGCGCCGTACCAAGCCCTACAACACTCCCAACAAAGCCGATAAGCGAGGCTTCGGCAAGAATAAGCCCGACTACTGAGCGTTTATGCGCACCCAGAGAACGCAAAATTGCTATCTCCCGCCGACGTTCATTCAGCGAGGTATAAAGCGCCACGATAATCGAAATCGCACCCAGCACAATGACCATGTACGAAATTCCCAACAGCACACCGCTTACATTACCGACAATCTGAAACAATCCCGCAATCTCTCGAATCGGCACAGCTGCTTGTGCCGACGTGCCGTCATTCACATTGCGCATAAAACTGTCGTAAAATACCGGACTTTTGAGTTTAACGGCAAGTGCTGTAACGCTCGTAAATTCCGGCGGAATAGGATGTTCCTCGTGCTTATGCTCCGCGTCGTGGTCGTGCTTATGCTCTGCATCATGGTCATGATGATGTTCCCCGTCGTGGTCGTGATGATGCTCCCCGTCGTGGTCTGCTTCACCCTTCTTGTGGTCCGGTTCAGCCGTCCCAAGCGCTTTTTCGGCTGCTTCCCGTGCTTCCTCGTATTCGTGGTAATGCGTGTCCCAGACGGTGCGCATGGTCATATACACGCCTCTGTCAATCGCTGTTCCCGTCGGGGCAAGAATACCAACCACAGGCATTTTTCCATGGTCGTGAGCGCCTTGCTCGTTTGTTTCCAAGCCGTGCCGGACGGTGAGGGAATCGTTCAGTTTCAAACCTAATTGTTGAGCAACTTCTGCACCCAGCACCGCTTCAAAGTTTTCGTCAAATGGTTTTCCTTGTGCAATACCAATGCGAAGACCTTTGCGATATTCAAATTTCGTAAAAAAATCTGTCGTTGTGCCGACAACCTTGTACCCGCCGACATTATCACCAAAGACCATCGGAAGGCTTGATTTAATGCGCTTGTCGGCTTGAATACGCTCACAATCGGCAAGCGGAAAATTGCCTACCGGAGCGCCTAGGTGATACATCGTGTTCAACACAAGTTGTAACGGGCTTCCCTTCGCACCGACAATAATCTCAAACCCCGTATCTTTCTGCGAAAACGAGCGCTCTGTTTCCGTGCGAAGCGTCAAAATTGATGCCGTAAGAGCCACACCCACAGCCACAGCCAGCACGGTCAAGGCGTTTGGTACTGTGCGTTGTTGGAAAAAGCGAAGGAGCAGTTTGAAAATGTTCATGCTGAATTGATGAAGTGTGAAATCAAGAAAATGCAGATTCTGCACGTGATTGCCGAACTTTGAGGCAAAATGTTACCACAGTAAATCCTCTTCTGCCGCTTTGACAAGTGCCAGCGCTTCTTGCACCGATGCGCCCAATGCTGTCAGATGTCCCATTTTACGCCCTACACGGCTCGTGGCTTTGCCGTAAAGATGAAAACTCACGCGCCCGTGCCGCATCAAGCCTACAACGGTATCCGGCACACCGGAGCCGATACGCTTTCCAAGCACATTTGCCATGACCGCCGCCGGAACAATCAAATCCGGCGAACCAAGCGGCAAATTACAAATTGCGCGAATATGATTCTCGAATTGCGACGTGTAGCAGCCTTCTATCGTGTAATGCCCGGAATTATGCGGGCGCGGAGCTATTTCGTTATACAGCAGTTTGTCTGTGTCGGTCAAAAACATCTCCACACCAAAAACTCCTACTCCTTCAACCGCTTCTACCGCCGCAACGGCTATTTCTTGCGCTTTCTTGCGTATGCCGTCGTCAATATCGGGTGCCGGAGCAAGCACATAACGGCAGATGTGATTTTCCTGCACGGTCTCCACGCAAGGATAGACCGCCGTTTCGCCGCGACGATTCCGTGCAACCATGACAGCAAGTTCCTTGCGAAACTTCACAAATTTTTCCGCCATCATTTGGCGCGGAACATCGGGGTCACTTGTAAAGCGCATGAATGCTACCATTGCTTGATTATCGCGCCCGACCGTTGCATTGCCGTAACCGTCGTAGCCCAGCGTTCGCGTTTTCATCACGTAAGGATAGCCGTGTTCCTTGCCAAATGTGTATGCCTCTTCGACGCTGTTGATTGCAGCAAAGACGGGAACAGGGATTCCGGCGCGTTGCATTGTCTGTTTTTGGATGAATTTATCCTGCACTTGGCGAAGCGTGTCAGGCGTAGGAAACACTAAACGTTTGTCCGTCATCCCATCCAAAATTTCCGGCGCAATAAACTCATTTTCCAGCGTAATAATATCGCTTACTTCGACAAACCGCTCCAATTCTGTGCTGTCATACCACCCAAGGGGAAAATCCGCTTTGGTCATCATACCCGCAGGCGAATTTTCGGCAGGCTCAATAACTGCAACACGCAAACCAAGCCTGTATGCCGCTTGGGCGCTCATTTTCGCAAGTTGTCCGCCGCCTAAAATCCCGATAGTAACGGGCTGGTTGTCGTGATAAATGGATGATAACACGGTGGTTGGTTTTTAGTTTTTAGTTGGTAGTTTTTGGTTTTTGGGTCATTATTCATTGGTCATTAGCCATTTGTTATTGGTCATTCGTTGAGGATAGTTCGTATGGAAAACAAGTGCAGAAGCGGTTCGTAAGCCCAATGACCAATGACTAACCACCAATGACCAAGCACCTCATCACGGCTTTGTGCGCGAGAGTTCTTCACGAATTGCGCGTTCTTGCCAATTTTCCTGCGTTTCGTGGCGAATCGTAAGATTGATGCGCCCTTGCAGTGGGTTTACGCGCAAAGCAGCCTTAAATTCATCGCTGACATCGAAGTCAAACAAATGCGCTCCGACGTAAGCATCAATCGCGGCAAGACCGATAACACCAACAATCGCAACAATCGAAATATCCCGTAAATCGCGGAAAATCTCGCGTTGGCGCGTGATACTGCTGAGAAACGTACTTGACCGTGTGCTGTCGGATACTGCTAAAATTGAATCTGCAAGCGCAACAAGATTAGCATTGTAAATGGTAAAGCCAATCGCCGTTCCGAATCCCGCAAGGAAAATCGGGGCTTTCCAATAGCTTTCCACGTATATTTGTCCTAAACCCGGAATAAGCGACAATGCAACTGCCAGAACGGGATCTTTGGTCATCGTTGCTGCGGTTGTACGTGTGGCGCTGGTAGAAATTGGTTGTTGCAACATCGTTTCGACAGGTTGAAATGCCCTTGCAGACGCAGCAGTATCACGGTTTTGCGCGAATGTGGGCATAGCCGCACAACAAATGACCACAAAGAGCGCACAAAACAGACGCAGCCCGCTTGAGAAAACCTGCTCGGAGCGGACTGCGCGGAAATGGTTTGTATGAAAAAGTCTGAAAACCATGATGATATCGGGGCTATGCGGCAAAACGATTATTTCACCGCAACAACTTCAATTTCTACCTGCACATCTTTTGGCAACCGCGCCACTTCTATCGTTGAACGTGCCGGTTTTGCGTCGCCCAAGTATTTTGCATACACTTCGTTCATTGCCGCGAAATTGTTCATATCTTTCAAAAAGACCGTTGCCTTGGCAATATTGGAAAATTCATAGCCGGCATCTTTCAAAATTGCACTGATATTTTCCAGCACCTGTGTTGTCTGCTCGGTAATGCCGCCTGCAACGATTTCCCCTGCGGGCGTAAGCGGAATTTGTCCTGCCAAAAAGAGCATCGTTCCTTGTGTTTCGATGCCTTGCGAATACGGACCAAGCGCTGCCGGAGCGTTTGTTGTGGAAATAACTTTTCTCATGGAATGTAGTTCAAAAAATGTCAGAAAACAGTGATTTTATGCAGTTTCAACTTCTTCCGCCAACGTCATTTTCAAATCAATTTGAATGCTTGGGTGCAAGGATTGATGCACGGGACACGTCCGCGCTGCGTTTTCCAAAAATTTCACATCGGCTTCGCTGACAGTGGGCGGGAGTGAGATTTCCACCCCTAAACGCCCGATTCGGCGAGGGTTTGCGACCATTTCTTTCTGCACATGAACGGTCATTCCTTTGAGTTCGATGTTACGATTGCGAGCCGCCATTGCCATAATCGTCGCCATACAAGCACCCAAGCCCGATGCAACAAGATCTGTAGGGGAAAAACTTTCACCGCGTCCGTTATTATCCACCGGAGCATCGGTAGAAATAACCGTTTTGGAAGGATCATGCTCAAGGCGGCAATGCAAGTCGCCTTCGTATTCGATGTGGATATTGACCATAATGCTACAATGTGAAAAAAGAAAAAATCAATCACTTAATTAACCGATGGATGTTCCGGTAATGCTGCCATTGCGACAAACTCACCACCCATATTTTTAAGGGTGCGCGTCCAAAAGTTTTTGACTGACGGCTTTAGTACCTAACGGATTTTGCTAGGTTTTCCAGAGGTTTTGAAAGAGTTCTTTGATAGTTTTGGCAAAGACGCTGGGCGAGAGTTTTTTACATTG
>JALONG010000021.1 GCA_025455065.1 Candidatus Kapaibacterium sp.
AGATTGTGCATTATTTTTTCAATGCTTTTCTCTGGAAGCAGCATAAATACTCGCACAGACAAGAATGTCTGTGCCACTGAAGCCGGATTTTTTTGCACAATTATCAACTCAAGTTGGTATTATTTGCATATTTCCTCTCGTGCCAAACATTGGTGACAAGATTTACCGCGTAATCATCACCCGCTCGGTGTAGGTTTTTCCGCCAATGCCAAGCGTAATCACGTACGCGCCCGATTGCTTGCCGTCGAAACGAAGTTCTTGGCTTATGCGTTCTTGTGCCTGTGTGCCGGTAACGACGCGATTTTCCACCATTCTGCCTTGAACATCTGTTACGGCAATGCTCACTGCGTCAGCGCCCAGCGTTGGAATATCCAGCAGCACACGCGACGAGGTGAGATAGGATGTGCGAACGCCAATATCCGCCGAAGCCTGACGTGGAGCGGCTTGCGGGGTTTCAAACGCAAAGACCGCCACTGTGCCGCTCACTTCATGCGCCGCGATAACCAAGGGCATATTCAAGCGGTTTTGCGAAGCAGGGATGAACAAAAGCGCTTCAGTGCTGACATCACCGCCGATTGCACGAGTAGTGATAAACTGCGAAAAGCGCGGATTCAAGGGGTTTGTAGCGTTATAGACCATAATGCCGCTTGTGCGCTCTAATCCCGCAAAAATATACGTGCTGTCGCCAACCGTCCCGACGGTAATGCCTTCCGGCTCAGGACCTTTGTCGTCGCTCCGATTTTTCCGCGTAACGTTGTCACGACTTGCGTTGAATACATTGGGCAAAGCACGAGCGGTGATTTGCTCAATATCATCGCCGCTATCCCACACCATAGCCCCGCTGCCTTCCCAAATTGAAATAGAGCGTCCGCCCGGCACATACAACGCATCATAATCACCATCACCGTCAATATCGCCACGTGCGCGAGTAACGGTTAAGCGCCCCAAGAGCGTGTCGTTTTGCAACACAGCACGGTTCGGAAACCGCGCAGAATCAAGGCGCAATGAGCCTACACGAGCCTCTTCGTTGAATGTTGCATAACCCCGTGTGTCGCCTTCATTCACACTCGCAATAAACGTGCTGCCGCCAACGGTAAAGGCTTGCACGGCATCGGGCTGATACATTCCCAAGACAGGATATTGTGCGATGTTGATATTCGTCCCTCTGTCGCTGGCATCAATGCCGTTTCCTCGAAGAGCGTGCAGTTTTAAGCCCATATCACGAATGGAAATCACTCTCGCAGCGTCAATGTCAATAATTGCCCACGCATTATTTTCCTGAAGCGTCACGTATGCCGTGCGAGAATCCGACGAAATGGCGATATACTCCGGCTCAACGTCTTGCGCAAAGGTTACAAGCCGCCCCGGAACTGCTCCCGGAACGCTTGCCGTCGTCATTGGTGAAGGAAGATGGAACAATGCGGAATCTACCAATTCACGGCGGCGCGGCGCACCGAAATTGAAATCGTTAAACCGCACAAAGCCCACATTTGCTTGGCTGATAGCACTGACATTGATGCGCCCGTTAGCGAAAAACGGCAAGGTGATAATGCTCACCGAGCCTTCGGGGTCGGGCAGATACGAGCCTGTTTCCGTCGGCTCGCCTTCGTTTGCCGTCAAAACACGCCGTCCGTCGGGGGTAAAGGTAATCATGTCCGGCTGCGCTCCGACAACGACGCTGCGAGCGCTCATCAGTGCCGTGCGGAGGTCTGCTCCGCTCACATCCACAAACACCACTCGCCCGCTATCGGTTTTGACAGTTTGAATCATTGCCGCAGCCAGAACTCCGTTGCTCACGGCAATACTGGAAACATCAGCGCCAAACGCCGAAAAATCTAACGAGGCTTCGGTAACGGGCTGCAAAGGATTGTCGAGATTGACAACTTCCACGCGAACATAGCGCTGACCGCCTGTTACGAGACTATTTGCCACAAACAAACGCCGTGTTTGCGGTTCAAAAGCGATAGATTCACACAAACCGCCCCCACCTTGCGGCGGAAGAGCGTTTTGCCAACGCGACAAAAAGCGTAATTGCGGTGCTTGTGCCAAAGCGGATGTGCTTGAGGCGAATTCCAGTGCCAACAATCCAATGCAGCACCAAAGAAAGAAACGACGGTTCATAATGCAGGAAAATACGTGAAAGAAATGGTGAGTAAACAAATGCTGACCGTGCAAAAAACAAAGTCCTACGAAAAAACGAATTTCGTAGGACTGTCATACATACTTTTCTTCACATTACCAATTCATAACCCGCATGAACACTGCATATTAGCAATTCGTAATATCAACTTCTCCAATTCCCTCCATCAAATACCTGCCAAAAACCACGTCTGCATCTGCCCTTTGCCCTTCACTTCCACCATTCCACGCGCTTCAAAGCGGTAGTGTGCGCTGTGCGGAACAAGTGCGCGATAGACCGCTTCGCTGACGTGAATTTTCCCTGCCACACCTTGCGCTTCCATGCGTGAAGCCGTATTCACGGTGTCGCCCCAAAGGTCGTAGGCAAATTTTTTCTGCCCGATAACGCCCGCCACAACTGCTCCGGTGTGCAATCCGATACGCATGGATAAATTCATATCCAACATCCCGTTAAGACGTTCCAATTCCTGCATCATTGCAATAGCGGCATTTGCAGCGCGTTCCGCGTGGTCATTTTGCGGGGTAGGTAAGCCACTTACCGCCATAAAACAATCGCCAATGGTCTTGATTTTTTCCAAGCCGAAACGCTCCGAAATTGCATCAAACTCCGTAAACACCGTGTCCAGCAGCCCGACAAGTTCTTCCGGCGGAATACTTGATGAAAGCGTCGTAAAACCCGAAATATCGGCAAACAGTACCGTTACACTCTCAAAGCGGTCGGCAATGAGTTTTTCCCCGCCCATAAGCCGTGCAGCAATGCTGCTTGGCAGTACATTAAGCAAGAGCAGTTCCGAGCGCTCACGTTCTTGTTCAATGAGAAGATTTTTTTCCTGAAGCGCCGTGTTTGCGAGTTCAATTTCGCGGGATTGTTCTGCTTGCACCTCCAACTGGCGGGATATTTCCTCGTTTGCTTCCTCAAGTTCGGCGGTGCGCTCACGGACTTTCCGCTCCAATTCTTGTTCCGACTGCTTCAGCGTTTCGATAAGAAGTTCTGTGCTGCGCAACGTCTCGGCTTCAGCAACACGTTTTTCTTCCCTCATAATGTTGATGCGGTCTGCAAGCCCCAATGACAACAAAAATATCTCCAACGCCGAACCAATCTGCAACCCGTAAATCGTGAGCGGACCGGATGGCAGCAAATTGATGTTCCTGAGTGCCGCTGACGCAATCGAGGTCAAAAGCAAAATCCACGCAAACAAGAAATACCGCGCCGGACGGTAGTTTTTGCGAATAGCAATCACCGACACCGTAACAATAATCGGCAGCGTGATAATTGGCGCTCCGTACATTATCCGAATAGCAGTCATATACGGCAACACAAACGCCAGAGCCATTCCCACGATAAAATACCCCATGACGACGTTCATAAATTTGTGCGCTCGTGGCGCAAGATGCCGCGTGTCGAGGTAATTTTGCGAAAAAGCAAAAACGCTTAACCCCGAAAGCCCCATAAATACGATGATGGAGCGGTTATGCCATAACGGCGATTCACTCCACAAATACTGGAAGGCAAGCCCGTTCCAAATAAACAGAAACAGTCCGTAGGTCGCAATGTACGCCACATAGTAGAGGTAGCTGATGTCGCGCAGCGAGAAATACACAAAGAGGTTGTAGCCCAGCATTATCGCCAAAATACCGTAGAACATTCCCAGCAAAAACTGCTCATTTACGATGTGGCGGCTCATCGCTGCGCCGGAACGCAACATTATCGGGAAGGTCATAGAGCCTTGCGATTCCAAACGAAAATAGACTGTCAAAACCGAATCAGTATTCACCGATGCCTTCTCGGACGTTGAGAGTTTCTGCATTGGCAGACGAAATGTCGGCATTCTGTACGACAAATCACGCATGGCAAAAGGGAACATATCGCCGGACTGTTTTTCGGCGTAAGGAAGGTCGGCGAGGCGAGTATTTGTGAGGTTTTCAGGGGTGAGAGAATCAAGATTCGGTGCAAAAAAGCGGATATTATCCAACTGCGGGTAATTTATCTCCAAAAACCAGTCGTCATGCATCTTGTCGTGCTGTGCGGCTTCCTGCGGCAGCACCAAACGAATCCTCACCCAATACACCACTCGCGTATGCCCGAAATTCGGGTCATTTTTGCCTGTATAGCGCGTAAATGCTTGGTTGTAGCGCTCTGAGCGAATATCCTCCAACGTTATATTTCCCTGTTTGTCTTCCAAAATTTCCAACGCACCATTGAGCGAATACTCTGTTGTGTCGGGGGAAACGTGAAAAAATGATTGTGCCGCAAGCGGCTGCACACACGATAGCACAACGATTGGCGCGAAAACAAGTATTCCACACCAAACAGAACAACGGAAGAACGAACAAAACGTGCTGATAAAGCGCATGAAATCTCACGACATAACCGAAACATCGGCAGCAAACCTTTTGTGCTTCGGCGGGTAACAGAAACGGAAAGTCCCGCAAAATCGTTGTTCTGCGGGACTTTTGCAAACATTTATCGTACAAATTTATCGTACAAAACATTCAGAGTTTTATCGAAAGTTCCAGATGTCCACCCAAACCAACTTCCACAATTTTTTGAAGAGTTGAAATACGAACTTCTTGTAAATCGTTCTCAATTTTTGAGATATAACCTTTATGCGTCCCGCATTTTTCGGCAAGTTCTTCTTGTGTCATCCCTTTTTCACGGCGAGCTTGTTGAATCAAAGCGCCAACACGGAAGGCTTCGTAACCACGTTCAAATGCTTCTCTTCGCGGCGTACCCGGGAGACCATACTGCTCTTCAATAAATTCATCAAGAGGCTGAAGGTTTGTTTGCGTGTTCTTGCTCATATTCCTGTTTAATGCGTTGTGCTTTGTGAATTTGGTTTTGAGGCGTTTTACGAGTTTTTTTCTGAAATCCGTTCGCCAAGACAATCAACTTTCCTTCATCGAAAAAACAAAATATACGAAAAATATTACCACCACTTTGCACTCTAATTTCGTAGAGACCATCAGTGCCTTCAATGTGTTTCAAATACTCTTCCGAAACGCGCTGCTGAGTCTCTATCAACCGCAATGTCCACGTTATTTTGTCTTTGACATTCTGATTTTGCTTGCCATAAAATTCTTTGAAGTAATTTTTGTACAACACAATTTGGCGGACTTTGTTGCTGTTCATCATTATTTCATCTATTGCCTTCCGTCAAACGTCCGCCTTTTCACCTCCTCAAACGTCTCATCATACTTCGCATGAACCGTGCCGAAAAGCCTGTCCCAGACCAGCGTGTAAAGCCCGTAGTTGCTTGTGGCGTACTTGTGGTGCATATTGTGATTGACCGATGTATTTATCCACTTCCCCACAGCGTGCGAACTGAAGCCCTTCGGGTAGAGTTCAAACCCCAAATGTCCGTAGGCATTGTAAAGCGTCATAAAGCCCAACCACGTAGCAATCATGCCGATTGTATGCGGTATTGTGAAGGCAACAATCGGAAAAATGAGAAACTCCGTCAGCGCTTCAAACGGGTGAAACGCAAATGCTGCCCACGGTGTGGGGTTGTAGGAGAGATGATGCACTTTGTGGACAATCGGGTAAAGTTTTTTGTGATGTACAGCGCGGTGCATGAAGTAAAAATACGCATCGTGAATGACCAGCATGAGCAGCACTCCGCCAATCCAATACGCGGCTTGCCAAGCGGGATTTATGCCGACAATTTCGCTCACGTCGCGGTGTAATTGCGTCAAAGGGCGTATTTGCGGCATATAAACCGTCGAAGCAACTGTTGTAAAGATAAAAAACGTAGCGGCGGAATAGCCGATTTCCCGCTTGTAATCCTGCTTTGCGGGGTATTTCATCTGAATTTTTTGCGGAGCATAACGCTCCCGTTTCACGATATACCACCACACAAAAAACACCCCTGCAATAACGCCATAACGCACGGTCAAAAACGTGAGAATAATTGACCACGTAAGCCAGTAACTGTCAATGTTGTGAAGCATATGGATTAGTCATTAGTTGGTTGGTCAGTGGTTACTTGGTTACTTGGTTACTTGGTCAGTGGTTACTTGGTCAGTGGTTACTTGGTCAGTGGTTGCTTGGTCAGTGGTTACTTGGTCATTAGGCTTGTGGATGGCTTATCTACTTGCCTTTAGCAACCACCAATGACCAATGCACCAATGACCAATGCACCAATGACCGATGCACCAATGACCGATGCACCAATGACCGATGCACCAATGACCAATGCACCAATGACCAATGACCGATGCACTCATAACTAGAAGTACATACTCGCTTGAAAAGAATATCACAATGCAGCAGGCAATTTCACGACAAACATCGCTCCTTGACCAAGTTCGGACTCGCACCAAATCTCGCCATGCATGGCTTCCACTAATTTTTTGACAATGGACAACCCTAAGCCCGTTGAGTGTTCGCCTGCTGTCGGTCGAGCGGAAAGACGAGCGAATTTCCCGAAGAGTTTGCTTTTGTCCTCTTCCGACAAGCCCGGACCTTCGTCGCGGACAAGAATAAAGACCGAAGGCATTGCGGAAGAATGGCTGTAAGCCGCATTGGTACTTGGTTCGTGAGCGGTTGTCAAATTCACGTGAACATTCTTGTTTGCCGGAGAAAACTTAATCGCATTAGAAAGCAGATTTTCCACGACCTGCAATATACGGTGTTTGTCCGCTAAGGCGCATAAATGCTCGCTCTCTGCGGCAAAATGCACCATAATATTTTTCGCAGCCGCTTTTTGTCCGTAATCCTGCGCTAAGTGGCGAATGTCCTCTGCAAGCGGCACAGATTCTATGCGCAATTCCAATTTTCCCGACTCAATCGCATTGGAATCCAAGAGTTTTTCGATAATGTCGTGCATCCGCCGCGAAGTGCTTTCAATACGGTCTAAAATTTCGTTACGCTTGTCTCCATCAAGTTTTTCGGCATAGCGCCGCATCATGGAGGTATTCATAATGATAGTCTGAAGCGGATTTTTCAAATCATGCGCAGCAACGCCCAGAAACTCGTTTTTCTCACGGTTCAGCCCTTCCAAAAGGATATTTTTTTCGTTCAATTCCACATTCGTCATTTCGATTTCGACCGCCTGATTGTTCAAAATAATCATCTGGCGCTGCATCTCGTTGTTGGTCAATTCGAGTTCGTTGGTGCGCTCCTGCACTTTGCGCTCAAGCTGTGTCTTTGCCTCGTGTTCGATGCGCAGCGCGTCTTGCTGTGCGGTTTCTTTTTCCAAACGCAACTGCCTGTACCGCTCCGCCAATGCAAAGGCAAACAGCAAGCCCTCCACAGCCAAGCCAATTTCAACAATATGATTCGTAAACGGCGTACTTGGCAGAATACCGACGGTTTTTAAGACAAAAATGATATTTCCCGTTAAAAAGAGCGATACCGCCACAAAAAAGTACCGCGCACTGGTGTTGCCCCGCTTCCACACAAGCGCTCCGGCAACAACGACAACCGAAATCGTGATAAAATTCGCAACCACGCCAAGCCGAACCCCAACTTGATAGGGCAGCACTATTGCCAAAAGCGACACCGCCGCGCCGCCGAGCATTGTTACCAATAAAGCCTTTGCCATGAAAGGCGCATAACGCTTGGTGCGGAGGAACTCTCTGGCAAAAAGCGACAGGCAAAAGATGATAAGCCCGATTGTTCCGGCGTTCAGGTAATTGACAAAACGCGGCGAATCGCTCCAAAAATACTGCGACGCAAAACCGTTCAATACTGCCAAATAGAGCGTTCCGGCAAGGACATAGAGCGTGTAGAGCGCATAAAACGGTGATTGCAGGCTGACAAACAAAAAGCCGTTGTAAAGCGCCAAAGCAATCATCGCTCCGAAAAACAGTCCGTAGGCAATGCTCCCAAGCGCCGTATTTTCCGCAAACTCCGTGCTGTGCCGAAGCACCATCGGCACGAGCATTGAACTTTGCGAATTGACACGAAGAATGATGAGATGCGCCAAGGTATCGTGAAGTTCGAGCGGAAAAGCAAATGTGCGGGTTTGAACAATACGCTCAGAAAACGGCATTAAATCACCAACCACACGCGATGACCACACACCCGCGCTGTCATGGGTGAAAATTTCAATGCTGTCAAGCGGCGGATAGGCTATTTCCAAAAGCCAATCATCAACACGCGGCACGGTGTTTTTGACCTTCAGCACAAACCAATACGTCGGCTGAACAAGCCCAAAACTCGGTATTTCCTGTGTGGAAGCACGGAAGCCAGATGCAATCTGCGGTTGAAGGATGTCCTTGAGTGTGAGGTTTTTTGCGGTATCTGCAAGGTAATAGCACAATAAGCCTGCCGAAACAGCCGGTTTTTTCGGCGTGAGCGCAATAACGGGCGTTGCGGGGAATATCGCTTGCGGTGCAAGTATTGGTGAGCCTTTCAAAGAAGCATCGTTGCCAACAGGCATAGAATCAGCCCTTGCAACCCCCAAAGTGGCGGCAACGCAGCAAAACCGAAGAATCACACAAACAAAGCCTCGCATACAACAACGTTCAAATGTGGAAACACGAAATTTCACAATTCTACGCACAACGCACGAGATTACCAAGCATTTTGCTAACTGGTAAGCCCTTTCGAGAATAATTGTCCACGAATCGCACGAATCCTCACCAATAACGATAAAAATAAAGTAACTGTTGAGGTCACAAATTTTTGACGCAGATTTCCATGATTCAACAGATTTTCATGATTGTACAAGTACAAACTACAACCCGAAAACTATCCCGAAAGCCGCTCAAAATCAGCGTAGTCAGTTTAATCATGATAATCTGCGTCGAAGAGCTAAATAATTAAAAAAATAAAATTGTTACTCAAACCAAACAATGAGTGCTGCGCTGGGATTCGTGTTAATTCGCGTGATTCGTGGATAAATTTTTGTGAAACCTGAGCGATTACGAACTTTACGAAAAAGAAAAGCCCGACGATACAAGAATCATCGGGCTTCGCATAGATTGGCATTGGTACGAGGTTTTGCGGCGGATATTACCGTGCTTCGACCGCAGCTTTGACGCGCTTGTAAACCTCTTCCACTTCCGCCTCGCCGTCAATAGTTTTGATAAGATTCGGCGTTTTGGCGTAGAAATCCAGTAATGGTGCGGTTTCTTTCTCATAGACGGCAAAACGCTCACGAATCGTTGTTTCGTTGTCATCTTTGCGCCCACGAGCAAGCAAGCGCTGTACGAGGGTTTCTTGGTTCACGGTGATATTGACAACAACGGCAACCTTTTGACCTTTTGCGGCAAGGATGTTTTCCAGCGCTTCGGCTTGCCCAAGTGTGCGCGGATAGCCGTCCAAAATTGTTCCGGCTTGAAACTTCGGTAAAACCAAGGTTTCTTCGACAATTTTGGTAACAATTTCGTCTGAAACGAGTTTGCCTTCATCAACGATTTGTTTGGCAAGTTTGCCGATGTCCGTTTGTGCTGCAATCGCATTGCGAAGCGCTTCGCCGGTCGAAAGATGCCCATAGCCCATACGCTCTGCAAAGAGAGCCGCTTGTGTGCCTTTGCCAACGCCGGGAGCGCCAAAGAAAATGATAATCATGGTTTGGTTGTGATTGAAATGACCAAAGGAGGAATTTGCAAGAAAGATTTGTGGTAACTATTAATCTCTTCGACGCAGATTATCATGATTTAACTGATTGCGCTGATTTTGAGCGGCTTTCGAGATGGTTTTCGGATTGTCGTTTGTATTGAAACAATCATGAAAATCTGTTGAATCTTGAAAATCTGCGTCAAAATTTTATGATCTAAACAGTTACGATGTGTGCAGTTTTGTCAAAAAATAACTTGCAAAAATACGAAAGCAACGACGTTTTACCAGAGAAATTTTGCGCGTGGACGGCGAAAGCCGAAAATACCACACAGACTGCTCAACAAGCACGAGTATTTCAGGATTGAGCGGGCGGAAGTTCTTGCAACAGCGCATCAAAACTTGTTAGTACGCGGTCTGCGCACTCGACAACTTTGAGGCGATGCACGTTTTCGGTCAGCACATAAAATGCTTCACATTCGCCGCTTGCACGAAGTTGATAGTCGCTGAAGCCGTCGCCGATAATGAGGCGCGGACGTGGTAGATTCAGGTGTTTGAGCAATGCTGTTTTACCGTCCTCTTGGGAAAGGAAATTTGTTTGGTCTGCACCCGTGATGTTTCCTTGCTCATCGAACAAAAACGTGTTGGCAAAAATATGTTCCGGCTTGAATCCAAGCGGTTCCATGACAGGCACGATAAACTCCCGAAAGCCGCCGGAAACCACGTACAAACGCTCACGATTCGCTTGAAACCATGTGAGATTCTGCAAAAGCGACGGTGTAATTTTTCCGTTCAATACCTGCACCAATGCCGATATATGCTCTTTCCGTGCGCCTAAAAGGGGTATGCGTCGCGCAAGTGCTTCGTCAAACCGCAGTGCGCCGGACATTGCCTGATTGGTCAAATCCGTGATTGCCTGCACACGCTCTGCACGGTCTGGGGCATCTGCCAGAGCAATCGCGGCGAGGTCTTCGAGGGATTCAACCTGCACTAACGTTGAATCAAAATCAATGATGATAGTTGAGAAATCTTGCATGAATGTTTGGTCAAATCGTGTGAACAAGAGTGTTGATGAGCCTTTCAAGTTCTTTTCTGAACAACTTATACCAATTTGAGTTGATAACTGTGCAAAAAAAATCCGGCTTCAGTGGCACAGACATTCTTGTCTGTGCGAGTATTTATGCTGTTTCCAGAGAAAAGACAATCCTCAACGTAAATTGGTATTACCCCAGCGATTTCCGCATTTGCATTCCCAGACCTACGCCGGAATGAGTATTGGCGAGTTGGAAACGCTCGACCAACTCTTGCATATTTGCCGCATAGCCCGAAAGTTCGTGCGACGCGGAGGCTGATTCTTCCGCGTTAGCGCTGGTGTTTTGGACGACTTGCGAAATTTGCCCCATGCCGATATTGATTTGCGCAATGCCTGATGATTGCTCTTTTGCAGACACGGAAATTTCACCAACGACCGTGCGCACTTGCGTGGAAGAATGTTGAATTTCCTGAAGTGCTGATGCAGTCTGGGTTGTGAGTGCCTCGCTCGAAGAAATCTGTGCCAGTGCTTCGTCAATCATCGCCGAACTTTCCCGTGCGGCTTTTGCGCTGCGATTGGCGAGATTGCGCACTTCTTCGGCAACAACGGCAAAGCCCTTGCCGTGCCGACCCGCACGGGCGGCTTCCACGGCGGCGTTCAGCGCAAGCAGATTTGTTTGGAAGGCGATTTCGTCAATAACTTTGATGACTTTGCTGATATTGCGACTCGAATGGCTTAATTCCTGAATCGCCGCCACAAGCGCCCCGACTTGCGCAACACCGCTTTCGGCTGCGTGTTCGGATTTCAAACTGAGTTTTTCTGCTTCACCCGCCTGCCGTGCGCTCTGCATAGCTTGATTACTGATTTCCTGAAGCGATGCACTAATTTCTTCCAACGATGCAGCCTGTTCAGTCGCACCGCTCGAAAGCGCCGAACTTGCGTCTGCGAGATACGACGAACCTTCGTTTACCTGCTGTGCAGCGCTTGAAACCTCATGAATAACACTGTTCATCGTTGCAATCGTTGTGTTCAGCGTTTGTGCCATTGTTGCAAAATCCCCGTTGTATGTGCCTTTCATGCTGACATCCAAACGATTTTTCGCAACTTCGTTCAAGACGGCAATCGCTTCACGAATCGGGCGCACAACCTCGCTCAAAAGCCCATTTACGCCACTCAGCAACGAGCGATATTCACCCTGAAACTTCGCGCTGTCCGCCGACACACTGAGGTTTCCTTGCTTGGCGGCATTGGTCAAAACAGCAACTTCGCCGATAATTTCTTGGATCGTGCGCTGCATCTCCGCCATAGCACGGAGCAGTTCGCCTGTTTCATTCCGTGCCTCGCTGGTGATTGCCGTGCCAAACGAGCCTTTCGCAATGCTTTTCGCTGCGGTCAAACACTCTTCCAACGGAAGCACAATAGCACGGCGTGTCCGCCAACCCAGCAATAAAGCTATTCCCAGAGCTAAAACACTTACCATTACAACGGAACTCCGTGAGACAGTGTTTGCTAATTGCGCTTGTTCGCCCGTAGCCTTAGCGAGTTCGGATTGATAGTCAATAAATTCCCGAAACACTTTGATATATCGGTCTTTAATAATTTTGTACTCTTCCAAATATTGTTTTTTCACAGTAGCATCAAAACTCGCGGTAACGCGAGATGTTTTTACCATTCTGTTTAAGGATTCTCGATACTCGGCGCGAATGACATTCAAAGCCGCCATCTTGCTTTTGCCCTCATCGGTGGTAATTTTAGCTTCAATTTGTTTCAATGCTTCTGAATTGAGGGAAAAGCGTTTGTCAATCTCTGCCGCAGCTTCGTCAATCATGGCTTTTTCCGACGGCATGGTAGCATCCAAAACGCCTATCAGCAAGACCGATTCGGCATTTGCTTGAACGCGCTGTGTAATTTGTGCCAATAGATTCACTTTGTACAACTTATCTTGCGCCAAATCCTGCACGTCATCAGCAACGCTGTCCAACGAATACACGCCAATTCCCGCCGTGATAAGCAAAAACACCAGCAATAATCCGAAACTCGCAGCAAGTCTCGTGGAAATGGTCAAATGGTTGAACATACAAGATTCTCCAAGAATGTGATGAAGGGTATGGCAGTAGCGAAATCGCTTAACGGCAAGTACCGTACTCGGCACAAATGCTCAATGATGGTACGGTTGTTCGCAGCAAATATACGCAGATTCTCTTTCCTTTGGCAAGGTTGTTTACACAAAAGGAATGGTGCGACTTCGGCGGTAAAAACGGAGGTAAAAAAACGTTGAGGCGACAGTCAGCCCCGCTAAATATCCCGTCCAAATGCCTATTTCCCGCCAGCCCAGAAGAAATGCCGCTCCGTAGCTTATGGGCAACGAAACAACAATATATGCCACAAACGCAATAATCGTCGGAATCCGCGCATCTGCTAATGCGCGAAGTGTACCGAGCATGACCGTTTGCAAACCGTCGAAAATTTGGAACAAAGCAGCAATCATCAGCAATCCCGCAGCCATCTGAATTACTGCCGCGTCCTGAATGTATATCGTCGGAATCCAATACCGAAACATAACAAACGCTAGTGCGCTAAGGCTCATATACGCCAGAACCACGTGCGAAGCGGCAAAGCCTGCCGAGCGCATATTAACGCGGTCTTTCGCGCCGTAAAATTGGCTCACACGAATTGTTGCAGCAGCAGAAATGCCCGTTGCGCCCATAAACGTCAGTGCGGCTGCGCCCATGGCTATTTGATGTGCAGCGAGTTCTGTTGCGCCCAGCCAGCCCATCATAATTGCTCCGAGTGCAAACGCCGCCACTTCCAAAATCGTCTGACCGCCGAGCGGAATACCCAAGCGAATATACCGCAGAATCAAGGTTTTATCAAAGCCCACTTCGCGCATTGCGGCACGGTAAGGCGCATAAAATTCGCTTCGCAGGAAAATCAGGCTAAATGTGAGCATCATTGAACACCGCGCTACAAACGTCGCCACGCCTGAACCCGTCACGCCAAGCGCCGGAAAGCCAAATTTACCGTTGATAAGGACGTAATTCAGCCCAATGTTGATGATAATTTCCTGTACCGTAATCATTGCTGCAACCCGTGTGTTTCCTAAGCCTTCGGAGAATTGCTTGAAGGATTGAAACACAGCAACGGGCAAAATAGACAATATCATCCACAAATAAAATGGTCGTGCAAGCCTGACTACATCAGGCTTTTGGCCCATATTGTCCAGAAAAAGCCCGACTATCGCCATCAGACCTGTAACAAGCGTTGCCATGAGGATATTCGCAAGGAAGCCGTTTTTAAGCCACGAAGCGGCTTCCCGACTATCCCCTTTGCCTTTTGCCGCACCGACAAAGGGAGTCATTGCAGCAGAAAAACCGATGCAAAAAAGCAATCCGGCAATAAACACATTATGCCCAAACGACGATGCTGCAAGCGGCACCGTGCCTAAGCGCCCGACCATGATGTTGTCGGTAATCTGGACAATCATATGCCCGATTTGTGTGAACATCACGGGAACTGCAAGCATAATTGTCGCGGAGTAATGCGCTGCATAGCGCGTAAAATGGGAGCGGAAGGAAGATTCTTGCGGAGATTGCGACATGAATTCGGGGACAAAAGTGGTGGTTGAGGGAAGTATGAAGTATCAATGATGAAGTATGAAATAATTCGGATGTTCTTTGCTCTGCATACGCAGGAACGTCTGTGCTACGGCATGAAATCAGGCTTCGGTGGCACAGTTCATTCTTGCCTGTGCGAGATTTTGAACAAATGTCCGAACTATTATTCTTTACGATGACAATGATTCTGCTGATAAATCTGCGCCAAGCGGCAGCGTTACGCGGAAGGTTGTGCCGACGTTTACGGTGCTTTCGACGGTAATTGTGCCTCCGTGCATTTTCACCGAGCGCTCCACAATCGCAAGCCCCAAGCCCGTTCCTTGAATTTCCCCGACATTTTTCCCTCTGTGAAAACTTACAAAAAGTTGCGGTAAATCTTCTGCGGGAATACCAATACCGCTATCCTGTACGGTAATCGAAACCTCTGTTTCGCCAACGCGGAGCGAAAAGCGTACCGTTGTCGTATCGGGCGAGTATTTGTAGGCATTGGAAAGGAGGTTACCGAAAATAAGCCGGAGCAATTTCGGGTCACCCAAAAACGGCAGTGATTCGGTGTTGTAGGTTGCAAGGGTGATGTGAGTTTGCCCTAAACTTTTTTCGTGTTCGTGGACAAGTTCGCGGCAAAACTGCACAAGGTCAATATCTTGCGGCTCAAAGGGCAGTTTACCGGAATCGGATTTCCCGACAACCAAGATATTATCCAGCAAACTCGACATTCTATCTAATCCTCTGGTAATATCTTGCAGTGCATCCCATTTTTCATCGTCGCTGGTGGTCTCCCAATACCGCCGCAAAATGCCGGCAGCCAGCATCATTCCTGCAAGCGGTGTGCGGAGTTCATGCGAGGCAATCGTCACAAAGCGGTATTTGAGTTCGGTCATTTCCTGTTCTTTCTCAAGGTGCTGCCGCGTTTTGAAATCGGTGATATTTTGACAAACCAGCATCACCGCTTCAATCGCCTGACGCTCTGCCGCAAGTGGCACGGCATGAAGTAAATACGGCTCTCCGCCAAGCGCAATTTCCAACGACGAATGTTTGCCGTCGAATGCCTGCACGATGAGTGCTTCGGCAAGAGAAGCAAGCGGTTCCGCCAACGTGCGGGAATCTTCACGGGTCTGCACAGGAATACGCTCTGCTTGCGTCCCCTCAACAAGCAAGCATTGACGCTGTTTGTCGAGCATAATAACCGCGCCGTTGGGAAAATTTTCTGCAAGCGAGCGGTAGCGTTTTTCCGCCCGTTGCAATTCACGCTCCAAAACGCCACGCTGCTGCAATTCATTACGAATTTCATCAATAAATTCTTGAAGTTCATTGGTGCGGCGGTGCATATTGTCTTCGAGACTTTTTATCTCTGTACTCAAGGACTCATTCGACTGCACAAGGTCGGTAACATCGGTAAAGGTGCAGATAATTTGATGTTCAGCCGAAGTTTTATGAGGCTTTGAGGTTTTGTGCGCTACTGAGTTTTTGCGGGGTGTTGAGATTTCAAGCGCCTTGCAATGTACGTGCGTAAAGACCTGCTGCCCCGATGATTGTTTGTAGGCGATGTACAAAACTTGCGGCTCCGTGTCATTCAAAGCCACAGTACGGAGAGCAGTGGCGAGTTCAGTTTTGTGCGGGAAATCGGTATAATCCAGCACATCTTTTCCGAGTAGGGATGATTGTTCTTGCTCCAAAATACGCGCAAATGCAGTATTGGTGAAGAGAATGGATGTCTTTGCTGGTGTTGCTTCGGTTTCACCGTCGGAAAGCGCGAGAATAACCACTCCTGCTGCGGCTTGTTCTGCGGCGCGTTTGCGTAACGTGGCTTCAGACGGCATTTTGGGGAAAGTCGGTTTGGGTGCTTGCTTCATAACGTGCTTAAAAACAAAAAAGCGGACAAGGACTTGTGCAAAAAGAACAATCAACACGGAAGCCGAATTTACGTGTTGTTCGGCAATAAAACAAGCGCCCTTTGCTCGGTTAAGCCCGTCACGCGGTTAAAACTCATACAACATCGTCTGAAAAAACATCGCGTTCACAGCCAACGCCGGAACGCCGAGTGAGCGACATTCCACAATAACAAAACTGTCATCATCAATCATCAAAGCGACATTATGCCGGAGACAGGTTTTTGCCTTCCAAAGCCCGTGATTATTGCGCTCTTTGTCGGGACAGATTTCGACAAGAACCTCGCGCCCCAAGATTTCATGCGCTTGTTGCGGAGTAATACTTTTGTTGAGTGTGATAATAACAATGGTAGAAAATTTTCCCGCCAAAAGGCGTATTTCCTGTGGGAAGTGCGATATTACGCCGTCCCAATCCAAACCGAGGGTATCGTTCATAAATGCAGGTGATGTCGTTTCAAAAAATTGGCACTGAAATTGAATGTGTAAAACCGAAAGCACAATATACGCAATTTGATACGCATTTTGTGTTATTTGTAGGCTTCCAAAACAGATTTCGGCTATTGTTTTTGCCTTTTGCTATGACTACCCCTCAATCATATCATCTGCAAGTGCGCCAAACGCTGACCAATACTGCGTTTGTGGCACTTTGTTCTTTAACCTTTCTCGGCACAAACCTCACGGCAAGTTTTGCACAGAAAGCACCGGTGAAAAAGCCCAATCCTGCTGCGGTATCTCCCGCAACGGCTGCCCCGCAAGACGGCAAAATCTGGCTTTCGCTGGATGTAGTTGAACATCAATACAATGGTTCGGGCGCGGAAATCGGGAAAGAAAAATTCCGTTCCGATATTGAAATACAGGTCATTGACAGTGCCACAAATCGCTCTGTCAGTGTTCATTCGGGCGAAACCGTTCCTTTGCAGGCACGGAAAACTTATTTTATCTTTCTGCCCGAAATTCCGCAAAGTTACGGCATGACGACACGGCTTGCCGGACCGCAAACGCAGGTTTTACGCACTCCGCGCAGTGTCGGTGATGATGATGTGATGTTTGAACGAAAATTTGTCTTGAATAGCCGTCAAGGTAGCAGTAATGCGACTTCGCGGGAACTTGGCACACGCACGACCATTCCCCCAAGTGCATTTCCCAAACCTTTTCCGACGACCAGCCCTGCTTCTTCGCAGATTCCCGCAAAACCGCTTGGAAACATCACCTCTTCGATGAGCAATCCGAATTATTATGTGATTCAATACTGTTCACTCAAAAGTCAGGAAGATGCCTTACAAGCACGGTCATTCCTTATGCGCAACGGCATTCGTGATGCGCGGGTGGAAGTGTTTATTGACAAATTTGGTCAGTCGTACTATCGCTTGCGCTCCGGCTCCTATATTGACCCGTTATTGGCAAAATCTACGATTGAAGGCACACTCTGGAAAAATCGTCAAGCATTGGGGCTGAAACAAAAGCCAATCGTTGTCAAAGCGGGAGTTTGATAAACTGCCGTAATGACACGAATGTTTTGTACAAAAGAGTTTTGCTCAGTACATTCCATGTCGGAATGATTCAGTGGCACAGGCATTTTTGCCTGTGGAACACCTGAGAATTAAAGTGTCCAAAAGATTGTAGTGGCACAGACATTTTTGTCTGTGCGAGGTTGATCTAAACAGCGCCAACACACGCACAGACAAAAATGTCTGTGCCACTTATTTTCTTGAAAGGCGAATTTATTTTGTTGCCATTCCTGTGCGAGTATTTAGTCTGGTATTGAGCAATCTCGCACAGACGACAATGAAGTGTGCTGCTGATTGCTGACATTGAAGCGTTATTTCGAGCCAATCTTACAACAAGAAATAGACAGTCTGAATAAGAAAAACCTCACGCATCCAACACCTCGCCCGGCAAGATACGAAGCGGTTTGTGAGCCAAAAGTCTCACGCCTCGCGCCGGAAGATGAAACGCAACACGTGTGCCTTTGCCTTCTTCTGATTCCACAAGAATTTCTCCCTCGTGCGCCCTCACAATATACTGCATAATCATCGTTCCCAAGCCTGAACCGCCCGTACTTTCAAAGGTGGTGAAGCCTTTTTGCATCATTTTTTTGAGAACGGCATCGTTCATGCCTCTGCCGTTGTCGCTCACGGTGAAGCGCACCTGACCACTTTCGGTGTGCAATTCCGCCGTGAGTTTTATCACGCCCGTATTATCTCGTAACCCCCGTTTGATGCCGTTTTCAACCGCATTGCGCAATGCTCGTTCCAACTGCGGTTGTGCGCAAGAAAATTGGACGTGTTGGGCTTCGATGTGAAAAGCGACATTTGGATACAAGGTTTTATCAAATTCCTTGCAGACATTGCGGCAAATATCGGCTGCGTCAGCCTGCTTCATTTCTAATTGTTCGGACTTTCCAATCGTGATAATGTCTTTGATGCGCTGCTGCACAAGCCGTGCCTGATACACAATACTTTTCCCTTCGAGACTGCCTGCTTCGCTGAGTTTTTCGGCATTAAGGCGAATGGCAGCGAGGTTCGTTTGCAAGTCATGTCCAAGCTGTGACCAGCTTCCCAGCTTCTTTTTACCTAATTCTTCGGTGATGTCTTTCCCGATAAACATCGTTCCCTTTGCAGCACCGAAGCGGGTTTGAATAGGTACTGCGGAAAACAAGTAATCATGCGGCTCTGTGCCTTCGATGCTGTTCTGAACGGCACGGCGAAAGGTAATAGTCGTCTGTGCGGAACGCCGATTTTTCACTGCCTCGCGCACAAATCCCGCCAAAACACGTGTGCTGTCGTCGGTGCAGTAAAATTGAAACAAACGTCGCATGGGAGCCTCCAATGCAATGCCCAGTACCGTTCGTGCGGAATCATTGAGTGAAAGCAGTTTCCCTTCCGAATCAACAATCAGCATCACATCTGCTTCCGGAACACCAAACAGTGTTGTAAGCAAGCGCCGTTGATAGCGAACAATGGTCAAAAGTGAAATAATAATACCGAAAACACTGAGCGCAACGGCGTACAACCACACATCACGGACAAGATTACGCAACCACCAAAAGGGGACACGCTCTCGCTGAAAGAGTGTGTAATCACGCCCGATTCGTACCAAATACAGCGAATTGTCGGCATTTCCCATAACGGCAAACCCCGCTTGCAGTCCGGTATTGGCGGCAATGCGCAGAGCGGTTGCATTTGCTGTCATGCTCAGTATTTCGCCGTTGAAGCCCATTATCACCAGTGCATTGCCAAATAAACAGAAATATTCATCGCCATAGACTGTCACTGAAAGAGGAGCAACAAGCCGTTCCGGGAATAATTGGAGATTATCGCTGAAGGATTTTTCGCCGTTGAAGGACAGTCGCACAGCCGTCCAGACATGGCGATTGCTTACGTTGTCGTTTGCGATGGCAAAGACGGAAAATCGTGTCTGCTCTTCGGCAAAAGCCAAACACTCTATTTTTGCCGCAATCCCAGTGCTGACGGGCTGCGCACCCATTTTCAGCAGCGTTATGTACGCCTGAGAACCGCGCTCAGTGCAAGCCGCAACCGAATAATTGCTCACACGTCGTAAAATCGTGCGTTGCTGCACATCCAAGGACTGCATCCAAAGTTCTCGCCCTCGCGGTGAAAGCAACATAACATCTTTTCGCAAGCCGGATTCGCGCAACAGCGCCAGCGCGGGGTCTTTGTCGTCGCGGGTGTAAGGGTTCAGTACCAACACATCGGCGGGCGAATACTCGGCACAATACCGAATCGGTGACGAATCCGCACCTGATGATTCCGCACTTGACGAATCCGCGCTTGACGAATCTGCACTTGACGAATCCGCGCTTGATAAAACCTCAGTCTTACGCCAATCTAACCAATAGAGATAATTCCCAACCGTCAGTGCAAAGGCTTCGCCGTCTGCCAAACGCAAAAACCTCACAGATACTGCTCCGGCAAAGGTTTCGGTGTGGAGAATACTAAGCAGCGTGCTGTACGCGGGGGGTGTGCCGGAAACACTCGCACTTGTCGTTGGTGCAGGCAAGGCGTAAAGCCGATAAGGACGGAGTTCCGTACCAATTTCCGCGACAAACAGTGTGTCCCGACGCTCCAACAACACCACACAGGAAGAATCACTCGCTGCCGTCGCCGCAAAGACTGATGCGCCTTCTAGCGTTCCCCTTCGTACATCTGACCGCTCTGTACCGCGCCAAATCGCTGCTACATCGGAAGCGGCAACGCCGTAAGCACGCGGTTTGAACTCAAAAAAAAGGGGCGGTGTGCTTCCTGTTTGGCACATTATCACTTCAGCGCCGCGTATTTCCTGAATTTGCCTTAGGCGATATTCAAAATTTCGCACGTCGCTTTGAAAACGTTCCTGTGCGGAAAGTCTTGCAGACGGCATCAAAATAAGGCTTAATACCCATGCAAACACTATCCTCAAAAGCAAGGAATGAAGCGGTTTTTGGGAGAGAAGCATAATAGACATTATCAAAGTTAGCGTTATAGACCTCTTCAACGTAGCACAGACATTCTTGTCTGTGTCCGAAATGAGCGAAGCGAATAATCTTTAAGTTTTATATTTTTCAAAAATTTACGTCATTACGCCTCTCGGCGTTAAGGGCACAGACAGGAATGTCTGTGCTACGAAGAAATTCCTTGACTCTTAACTTAGATAAACTCTAATGTCAAGTGGCAATTATGGGAGATTATTTTAGAGCAAACGCTCTTCAATTTGGCAAGCAGCATACGCCTCAATTCCTTCACCGGAGCCGACAAAACCAAGTTTTTCGCTTGTTGTTGCTTTCAGCGAAACACGCTTCAACGGCAGTCCGCAGGCTTCGGCGATGCGTTCTCGCATAGCGGGTTTGTAGGGTAAAATCTTCGGACGCTCCAAAACCAGCGTACAATCTACGTTGATGAGCCGATACCCTTCTTGTTCCAGCAGTGCCATAACGCGCTTCAATAGCTCAATGCTAGAAATACCACGATATTGCGCGTCGGTATCGGGAAAATGTTCGCCGATGTCGCCTAATCCGGCAGCGCCCAAGAGCGCATCACACAAGGCGTGGAGCAGAACATCGCCGTCGCTGTGGGCAACAGTGCCAAAACTTGAGGGTATTGCAACGCCTCCTAGAATCAGGCTTTCGCCTTCTGCCAAGCGGTGAATATCATAACCAAAACCAACCATAGTGTTTAAGGGATAAGGGGAAAAGAAAGAGGGATAAGGGAAAATGATATGGCTTCAAACTGTCTATTGATGCGGTTTTTCGGTAGAATGGGCAATATATTTCTACCGTTTCCGCTCAAATCGCAAAACGCGAATATCATTCGACAAATAGGTTTTCATCAGGAACAAACCTTGCGTTTGAAGCGGGAACGTGTCCACAACCATGTATTTACGGTAGCGCGAAGGGAAGATACTATCGTGGACTTGGATAAAATCCCGCTCAATGCGTTGGAGAATTTTTTCCGTGCCGGAAGTTTTGTGTGACAGCACGAGCCACAAGCGTTCACGCCCTGTTGCCAAGGGCGCATAAAAGCGCTCAATCGTTGCCGGAGTAATGGAGAAGCGCTCCGGCGGCAGCGCTTGAAACTGCACATCGGGGCGTTTGGTATAATAGGTGCAGTTATGAACGCAGTACCAATCATGCACAAAGACCGCGTCATTACTTGCTGCGCAGGAATCAATATACTGCACGGCTTCTTTCCAGATTTCTTTTTCGAGAGCGTTCCAATCATTGCGGTTGTCGCGCCAAGCAATCACGCCCAATGAGGCAATGATGCCAACAACAAGCCCCTGCATCCACCGCACCCGCATATCAAACGCATCCAAACCTTTTGCGGCAAGCAACAACAATGCCGGCAGCGCAGGAATAGTGTATTTCACGTAGTAAATCGGTGTGGATTCAAGCGAAAGAATGTACGGAAGCAGCACGGGAGCAAGCAACCACAATACCAACAATCCCAAGCGATAGTCCCACCAAAACACGGTGGAAAAGTTGTCCTCCGAGAGCGAATTTTCATTGATTGTGTCGCTCTGAAGCTGCTTTCGTACTTGCACGAGCGCAAGTAGGCACAACGGCACGATAATCAGTGCTGCCGAAAGCGAACCGGCATATTCGACGAGCGTCTCAAGCAGTGTCCCAATATTCGGGCGGTCAATCCAGAAGCCGCTTCGGACGGTGTTTATCTGCCTATACAAGATATTCAGCCAAGGAGAAAATATTACCAACAGAAGCATTTGTAAGGCTATCCACGAGCGCCAAAGGCGCTTCCACGCTTGTTTTCTCAACACTACAAAACTTGCAACAAGGGCATTTTGCGCCACAATCACAAAGAGTGCGAAAAAGTGCGAATACAGCACAAGCGTTGTGGTGAGAACGTAGATAAGAAGCGGTTTCCACGATATTCGGAGGAATTGCGAAAAGGATTGTGAATACTCCTCTTCCTGTTGTGTCTCGAATAGCTTCAAATACCGCACAAAACCTATCATTCCCACAACAACGACAAGCACCGTGTACGAATAATTCCGTGCTTCTTGGGCGTAATGAATATGAAAATGCGACAACGCAAGCAGTAGTGCGGCATACAAGCCAATTCGCTCCGAGAACATTGCGCGTCCCAAGACGAACATGAGAGGAATTGTCAGAATGGCGCACACCGCCGAAACACTCCGCAAACCCGCTTCACTGGTGCCGAAAATGAGCGTCCACCAATGTAGCAAAACGTAGTACGTGGGCGGATGCACATCCGACGGCGCATTAGCGATAATCATTGCAATGCCCTTCAGTGCTTGCCTATAGGAGTAGATTTCATCCACCCACAACGATTCCGTGCCGATGTCTGCAAAGCGAAAGAACGTTCCGGCAAGCACAATCACCATCAAGAGCGCAAACACCATCCTTCGCGGCATACTCGTAGAAGGCTGATAGGAAGCGGTGTTTGGGGATATTTTGGAAACATTGCTCATTTGCACAACTCCACAATATTTGCCTCGCAAACCCTCACCAAATCTTTTGGAGCGAGAAGAATTTGCATTCCGCGCTTGCCCGGACTGATGCTGATGTGGTCAAACAACTCTGCGGTTTCATCCAAAAACGTCGGGAAGGCTTTTTTCATGCCGATTGGCGAGCATCCACCGCGAATGTAGCCCGTAAGCGGCAGCAGTTCTTTCATCGGGAGCATTGCGCAGGCTTTATTGCCCGTAACCCGTGCGGTCTGCTTCAAATCCAATTCCGCGTTGCCCGGAATGACGGCAACGAAGTATTTATGCGTGTCTCCGGTCAGCACCAGTGTTTTGAAAACCTGTTCCGGCGGAAGCCCAATTTTGTGCGCGACGGTAACAGCGTCTAATTCGTCCTCGTTCACCGCATATTCACGGACTTCGTAGGGAATGTTGTGCTGGTCGAGAATACGGCAGGCATTGGTTTTGGTCATGGATGATGCAAAAATGTAGAACAATTTCACAGAAGGTCTCTTCGCCCACGAAAATACGCAAGCCGGAAGGAATTTTTGCGTTTTTTTCGCGTTGTATGTTCTTTCGGTGTGGCGCAATTCGGAAACTTTTTGTAAGTTCCGTTCTTGTAATCACGCACCTAACCTTGCAAGCCTGATTCTTCCTCATCTTTTCACTTTTTTTGCTGTATCTATGGCACAGTATGATTCTTTCGACGAGGATGACCTCGA
Source organism: Candidatus Kapaibacterium sp. (assembly GCA_025455065.1). Classification (GTDB taxonomy): domain Bacteria; phylum Bacteroidota; class Ignavibacteria; order Kapaibacteriales; family UBA4661; genus PH2015. Next base: position 23,844 of record JALONG010000021.1, read on the forward strand.
CATTGAAGAAGATACCCAGAAAGACCGTTATTTGACCTTCCGCATTGCTGCTGAAGAGTATGGCATCGAAATTCGGCACATCACGGAAATTATCGGCGTTCAAAAAATTACGGAAGTCCCCGACACCCCGGAATATCTGAAAGGCGTGATAAATTTGCGCGGGAAAATCATCCCCGTTGTGGATGTACGCTTGCGTTTCGGCATGGAGGAATTGGCGCACAGCGACCGCACGTGTATTGTCGTTGTGGATGTGAACGGCACTGCTATCGGGCTGATTGTGGATGAAGTGCTGGAAGTGGTCAATATCGCCGAAGAGAACGTTTCCGAGCCGCCGCGCACCAATAAAGGCACGAGTGGACGCTATATTCAAGGCATGGGGAAAATTGGCGATGGCGTGAAAATTTTACTCAACATCGAACGCTTTCTGAGCGAGGATGAACTTGCTTCGGTGCAGCAAGTGGCGTAAACGGCGCTGCTCTTGCAATCAATCTTCCGTAGCGCAGACGTGGGAAAGCAACTCTCACGTCTGTGCTACGGAAGAAGAAATGTTGTAGCGTACATTGCGCACATTCTCGCCTTCTTTTCGCATCCTTTACATTCCTCCCGCATCCACATCCTTCACAAAGCGCACCACACCTTGCATAAAGACTTGTTGGTCGTCCCACATTGCCAAGTGACTTCCATTCGGACAGTAGAGATAGCGCCCTTTTTGGACGAGTTTACTTTGTTCTTCCATGGCGTTCGGGTCCATCGTATCGTGCTTTGCACCAATCATCAGCGTTGGCACGGCAATTTCTTTCAGGCGATTTTTCACATCCCACTTCTCCAAACGCCCGCTCACGCCGAACTCACTTGGTCCTTGCATCATCGTGTAAATCTCGTTGTTTACGTGCTTCATAGTGCGATTAAAGCCGTCGGGCCATTCCGGTAAGCGACATAAATGCTCACGGTAGAAGTTCGGCAGAAGGAGTTCCATATAGCGCGGATTAGCATAATCTTTTTTTGCTTCGATTGCACGAATTTCCGCCAAAACCTCAGGTTTCATCTGCTTTGCAAGAACAGTGTTGGCATAATTCCCATACTCCGGCACACTCGCCATCATGTTGGCAACAATCAGCCCTTTCAGGTGTTGTTGATATTTCAGAGCGTATTCCATCGCTAAAATACCGCCCCATGAATTGCCAAGAACGTAGAAATTGTCCTTGCTTGCGCCGATTGCTTTGCGCACTTGTTCGACTTCCTCCACAAACCGCTCCGTTGTCCAAAGGCTGCTGTCTTTGGGTTGGTCGCTGTAATACGAACCAAGTTGGTCGTACTCGTAAAACTCAAAGCCTTCGCGTTGAAAAAATGTCTCGAAACACTCCATGTATTCATGCGTCATGGCGGGTCCGCCGTGCAGCAGCAGCACTTTGATTCGGGGATTGGTACCGAAACGTTTCGTCCAGACCTTAAACGTACCGACGGGCGTTGTGATAGGAATCATGCGGACTCCGGCGGATTCTACGGAATCACTGTTTTGTGCGTTGTAACGGAAATATTCTGCCACCGAAGGACTTTGTTGCTTGGTATTGGCTGGCTCTTTTTGCGAACACGCAAATAGAAAGCAAGCCAGAGCGAGGATTGGAGCGGTTATGCGCATGGTTGCCGAAAGAAAAAAGTGAATGAAATTTGCGATGAGTTGTTGCACAATCTGCAAAAAAGATTACTTCAAGCCAAGTTTTATGCTGTGGTGTTGAGGAACAATTTTTCAGAACATTCTTAACCCAAGTCAATGCACGCTTCAACAATTCACCGTAGTTTTGCTGTCGAGTACAATTATTTTTTCAACATTTTTTTTTCGACTGCAATGGCTACAACACGCACAACAACTAGGCTTATTGGCATCCTCTTCATAACACCGTTTTTCTTCTACGGCGGCGGCAATGCTCTCATTGATTCCGTCCTGACCTCCTCCAACACCGCACATTTCCTTGCTTCGCTGCCTGCCGACAAGTTCACGTTTATCATCGGCGCAATACTGATGCTGCTCAATTCGTTCAATGTGGCAGCACTTGGTGTGCTGCTCTTACCAATCGTTCAGGAACACGGTAAAGCGCTTGGATACGGCTATTTTGCAGGGCGCTTGGCAGAGGCAGTATTGCTTGCCGTTGGTGTTGTTGCACTTTTGTGTCTGGTGCATCTTGCCGACGGATATAGCAATCATGCGCCTTCCGGGATAATTTCACACGAAACGCTTGCAGCACTGCTGCAAAAAGTAAACTATTGGTGCTTCCAAACGGCAATGCTGGCGCTGTGTACGGGAAGTTTTGGGTTTTGTGTGGTACTGTGGCGCACAAACCTTGTTTCCACAACCCTAGCATTCATGCTGCTTGTAGGATATGTGCTGCTATTTGTCGGTGCAGTGTTTGAGATGTTCGGCTATAATGTAGGCGTGATGCTCTCTGTGCCGGGAGGATTGTGTGAGATTGGCTTTGGCGCTTGGCTTGTGGTGAAGGGATTAAATATGCCCTAAGCCCCGTAATTACTGCGTTTTGGCGCTACTGATGTTCGTCATACTTTTCTCCGCAAGCCGTTTGCGAATCCTACTCAGGGATTCGGGTTTCACGCCGATATAGCTTGCAATCTGGTATTGCGGTACACGCTGAGGAATATCAGGGCGGCGCTCCAGCAACTTTTTGTAGCGTTCTTCAGGGGTGTCGGTGTGGTAGGATGCCGTTAATGCTTGCTGTGCGCCCAACATCGTTTCCATGATAGTGCGGGAAATACTCTCAAAGCGCGGAAATTGCTTGTAGAGCATTTGCTCGCGCTCTGCCGTCCCCACAACAAAGCGTGTTTTCTCGCAGGTTTCAAGGTAATGCCGAGCGGGAACTCCGCCCGACATACTTTCCGGCGCGACAATCCAATCGCCTTCGGTGAAAAAATTCACAATACGCTCTTCGCCTTCAATCAAGTAATACTGCCGCACACAGCCTTCCAGCACAAAATATGCTTCGGTGGCAATTTGTCCCGCTTCCAGCAATACTGAGCCTTTGGGAAAGGTTTTGACCAGTAAACTTGCTTCAATAGCGCGTATTTCCTCGTCGGAAAGAGGTGTGATGCGCGAGAAATGTTCAATAAGTTTTGACGCGGATTCGTGCATTTCTTACCGTTTGTTAATGGTTTGAGTGAAACAAGCGTCGTATCTTTGCGTCATAATGACCTGAATCTATTTTTTTCTTTTTTCTACAAAGGTCGTTATGAATCGCATTCAGCCTAAATCGTTGATACTGTTTGTTATCGGTATCCTGCTTATGAGTTCAAGTTTTATTCTTCAACGTTATGCACCTGTCAGTGACGCTTTTGACGGTCTTATGAAAGGCATTGCCATTGGTTTTATGCTTTTGAGCCTCGTTATTACAGCAAAGTACAGACGACAAGGCGCATAACGAAACATTTTTCCAAGCAACACTATGACTCACGACCAATCAATTCATATATCACCGCGAGGCATGGCTCTTTGCGCGGGGCTGGCGCTGCTTTGTATGGCTGTTTTTGCAGGCTTCAGTTTTGGGTATGTATTCAGCAACCTTTTTGTGAGTGGTAATGCCGCCACAACAGCAGCAAATATCAGGGCTTCAGAAGGATTGTTCCGCGCAGGAATCTTTGGTTTTGTGGTGGTGCTGCTCTTGGATGTTGTCGCAGCATGGGCATTGTACCACGTGTTGCAGCCTGTCAGCAAAAGTCTGTCCCTTCTGGCGGCATTGTTGCGCCTTGTTTATGCGGCGATTTTCGGTATTGCTTTTTTGAATTTGATTATCATGTTGCAGTTTGTCGGCGGAGCGTCATTACCCGTCACACTAGGTGCGGAGCCGCTCACGGCACACATTTTGCTCTTTGTGCAGAGTTTTCAGGCAATGTGGTCACTCAGTTTGATTGTGTTTGCTTTCCACTTGTTGTTGGTGGGTTACTTGGTCGTTACGTCAGGTTTTATGCCCAAGTGGTTGGGAGGCTTGGTGATGTTCGCAGGACTGTGCTACTTGGTGAATGACAGCGCTAATCTGCTTTTCGCGCAGTACGCCGCATACAAGCCGCTTGTGGAGAAATTTCTTGCCGCACCAATGGCAATCGGAGAAATAGCCTTAGCGGTGTGGCTTGTGGCGCGGGGTGGGAAGGAGTAGCGGATTGTCATTGGTTACTTGGTCATTAGTGCTTAGTCATTCGAGAAGAAGCAAGTAATGAGGCTATACGCAAGACCAATAGAGTTTATCCAAGTTAAGAGTCTGGGAATTTCTTCATAGCACAGACATTCTTGTCTGTGTCCTTAACGCCGACAGGCGTAATGACGTAAGCTGTTAAAAATATACAGCTTAAAGATTATTCGCTTCGCTCATTTCCTCATTTCGGACACAGACAAGAATGTCTGTGCTACGTTGAAGAGGGTTATACGCTAAACTTTGATAATGTCTAATGACTAATGACCAAGTAACGAATGACCAAATCTACGCGATATTGTGAAACACATTCTGCACGTCATCGTCCTCTTCCAAGCGGTCAATGAGTTTGCCGACTTCATCCATTTGTTCTTCGCTGAGGCTGGTTGCGGTGTTCGGGATACGTTGTAATTCCGCACTTTTCACATCCAAGCCTTTTTCCTCCAGTGTGCGCTGCATTTTTGCAAATCCCTCGAACTCCGTATAAGCAATAATCAAGCCTTCTTCTTCATCCACCTCGACATCGTCCGCTCCGGCATCTATCAAATCTAATTCTAATTCATCCAACGGCTTTCCTGCGGGACTGATTTTGAACACGCCTTTGCGTTGAAACATGAACTCCAACGCGCCCGCCGTTGCAAGCGAACCGCCGAGTTTGTTGAAATAACTGCGAATGTTGGCAACGGTGCGTGTGGGATTATCAGTAGCGGTCTCAATGACAAGCGCCACGCCGTGCGGTCCGTAGCCCTCATAGACGGCTTCTTGTAAATCCTCCGCGTCTTTGCCGGACGCACGTTTGATTGCCGCTTCTACGCGGTCTTTGGGCATTGCGTTTGCTTTAGCGTTTTGCATTGCCGCTCTCAAACGCGGGTTAGAATCAGGGTTTGCACCGCCTTGTTTAACCGCAATCGCAATTTCTTTACCGATGCGGGTAAAGGTTTTTGCCATTTTGTCGAACCGTGCAAACATCTTGTGTTTGCGCTTTTCAAAAATACGCCCCATGTCCGTTGGGAAAAAAGGTGAAACAACTGTTGTAATAAAGAACAGTAAATTACGGAATTTTTGGGGATTTGTATGCAAAAACTCTTGTGTTTGTGCTAAAGCATCAAACGCGAGGAATTTCCAATTTTACTTCCGCCGCCAAAATCGCAAATTCGTAACCCCATAATTTGAAATATCAAATCCGACGACTGCTCCCGTTTGGTCTTGTACGAAATTCATTGTAAACGCAAATGTGTTGGGACCGAAGCCTGTAAATTTACTTTCTCCTGTTCGCTTTAGGGGAATATCATACAGCCTTCTATGCTTCATGATAACTGCATTGTCCTTGACTTCAAGCCGATATTTCGTTTCGAGTTCATCATTTGCATACTCTCCTGCAAACGCCGTGAGAGCAAGTGTATAGCTTGCCGTTGTTGTACTTGCGGGAGCATTGGCAGAAGTAGTAACGACGCGCTGTTGTGGGGCAACGTACTTGTTCGGGTAATAATCGGCAATGTCCCATGCCCCGCCAAGGTCTTCATGATCCTCATCATTGCTCAGTTGAATAATGGATACACGCTGGTCTGGGAAGCGTCCCAGATGCGTTCTAAAAGCCGCAGTATGCCCTCCATGTGAAAGTATATTCGCGCCCTTATGCTTCCAAACATTTTGACCTTTCGCATGAAAAATTGTATCTCCGTCAATCAATCGTACAATAACTTTTTTGCCATTATCCAAATATGAAGGCTCATTAAATGCCTTGATAAGTTGAGCATTGCCAACGACTGGATTTTCAAAATTCAAGACCCATTTGCTGAGGTCTTCAATGGTGGTCAGCAGATTGGAAGGACCGGGATTTGATTCCATGAGAGGTGTACGGAAATATTTACCATTGCGCCGATGATATGACTCCGCCATATTGTTCACAACCGTTTCATATGTATCTGCAACCTGTGTGTTTTTCATGCCGAGAGGCGCGAATATCTTCTCATTTGTATAATCAGCAAACGTTTTTCCTGTTATTCGATGCACAATTTCTGCCAGCAGCGTATAGTTTGAATTACAATAGCCAAAAGCAGTACCGGGCTTAAAATTAAGTGCTTTTTGCTTCACGAGCAGCTTCAAATTCTGCTCAGTTGTGCGTAGGTCAGCAAGGTAATATTCACCGGCGATTGATGCCAATGCCCCGTGGTCTCGAAGCCCGCTTATATGCGCAAGCAAATATTTGATTTTTATAGGGGCTTCATACACGGGCAATTCCGGTATGTATTTTCGCACATCGTCCTCGAAGGAAAGCCGCCCTTCACTTTCTAAAAGGTATATCGTAAAAGCCGTGAATTGTTTTGACACCGAAGCGAGATTAAATACGGTTTGTGGTGTTATGGGAATGTTATGGCTAAGGTTCGCCATGCCATAACCCTTTGAAAAAACTACCTTTCCGTTGTGGACAACGGCAACGGCAACACCAGGTGTTTTCTCGTTGTAAGAAGCAAACAAAGAATCAATTTTTCTCGCCGCTTCTTCGTTTGTTTGAGCAAAAGCAGAAGATATTCCGCAAAAAAAGGCAAGGATGAATGCTAACGTAGTGTTCATAATGTTTGTCAGTATTTTGAAGTTGTTTGTTGTTCATGGTAAAACTACTGCTTCATGTTTTCAAGTGCCTCAATAATTTTCAGCGCAACACCTCTCGACGATTGAAAATTTTGCCCCGTGATAATTCTCCCGTCTTGTTCCACGTGCGCGTCGCTTCTGCCCGAAAACGTGAATTTACCGCCGCGCTCTTCGATTGTTTTCTGAATGAGAAAGGGAAACTGTTTGAAGTATTCGGCACTCATGTCTTCATACCCATCGGGCCAGCCACTCACCGTTTTTCCGGCAACTAAAAATTTCCCGTCTTTTGTTTTTAAGTGCGCAATGCCCGCCGTGCCGTGGCATACCGAAGAAATAATACCGTTGTTTTCTTCATAGACCTGCAAGGCAATACGCTGAATGTCGGCATTGTCAGGCACTTCAAACATCGCACTTCCGCCACCGATGTAATGAACGGCTTTGTAGTTCTTCACGTCAATTTCCTTTGGCGTTTTGGTGTTTCCGACGGCGTACATGAAATCTTGGTTGTACAAATAGGATTTTTGCAGCGTGTCGGACGTATTGATGTAGGCAAGCGGGACGGCACCACCTTTGGGGCTGACAAAATCCACCGTGTAGCCCCGCGTTACAAAAGTATGATAGGCATTAACAATTTCGGCGTAACTATTCCCCGTTGCCAGAGCGGAAGTACCGTAAAAATGGGCATTCGAGGCGATAAACAAGATGCGTTTTCCTGATTTGTTCGAGGGTTTGCTTGCGGCTGATTTGCTAATAATTTTCCACTCGCCCTGAATCTTTTTCAGCAAAAACATATCCATAAATTCCTGCTTTCTTTCGGGCATGAGGATTTCCGCCTTTGCCAGAGCAATATCCCCATAAACGTCAATCGAAACAGTCCGCCCCAAGCGACCATTAAACGCGCCCTGTACGCCTTTTTGAAACCATGTTGTGTATTCGACAATAGGCACTATCCAGAGGGGTTTATCTTTGTGGCTGAGGAAAAGATTTGCTTCGGGGTAAAACGCCTTGCTGATGCTATCGGGCTTGTTGTAAGAGGTGCCGTCGAGGTAGTTTTGGAGGCATTTCTGAATCAATGCCTGTTCAGTTCGTATCTGTTCAGATTGTGCAAAGGATGTGCCTGCTTGGAGTGCAAGAATGATTGCGAGAGCGGATGCAAAAACGAATTTTTTCATGAACATTTTCATAAACATTGTGGGGGTTTTGTGATAAAAAAAATGCTCCGCAAAGATACTTTACGGGAATGTTCTATCACTCCAAGTCTATGAAAATGAAGTCCGAATGTATAAAACAGGAGTAGAATTTAGGATTTTTGGAATGCCGCAGGCGTGGTTCCGGTCATTTTTTTGAATGCACTGTAAAAGGTACTGCTCGAATTGAACCCGCACTCCATTCCGACAGCATCTATTTTGAGGTCGGTGTTTTCCTTTAAGAGTCGTTTCGCTTCTTCGACGCGGTACTCATTGATGAACTGGGTAAAACTTTTTTTGACGTTATCATTGAGAAACTGCGAGAGCAACTGAGGTCGAATGTTCAGATCTTCTGCTAATGTAGGCAAGGTAAGGTTTGGTGTGGTATAAATTTTTTTGACCTCAAAGAGCGTGATGATTTTTTCGTGAATTTCACTTGCCAATTTTTCGTCTATCTTATTGATGTATTTATTGTTGGTCGTTATTGAAATGCTCAACTTATCCCGCATAAAAAAAAGAAGAAGAAACGAGACGTAAAAGCCGAAGGAAAACGTCAATGCGCCCGAAATGTACGACGTATATTTGCTCAAAAAGTAGGAGAGCCAAATCGCTGAAACCCCGCATAGAATGGTTATCACCCAAACATCATCGTTTGTAATGAGGTTGCGCGATGTGAACAGTTTACGAAAAACAGATTTGGTAACGAAAGCCGACAAAAGAATGAAAATGAGCCACTGAAAATTGATGATACGATACACGAGATTCCCCCACAACCACGGGTAATCTTGATACGGGAAAAGAACACCAAAAATAATGGTCAGCAAAAGGAGAGCGGCAAGACTATACTTTGCAACGGCGAGATTGATGCTTCGCAATGTTGCTCGCACAAAAAAGTACAACAACGGTCCGATGAAAAAACACGCCGATAAGCCGATTTGCAAGTATATTTTCGGTAATTGATTGTTGAAGTAAAACACAACCGATTTTCCAACTCTGACTGATAACGCCAGCAGCAACGCCCCCAAAACAATATCGGCAACGGTTTTCTCTTTTTTCAACATCATAAAATACAGGCACAGCATGATGCCGTTGAACGTACCTAATGCGCTGAAAAAGAAAAGTATCTGGGAGGTGAGGGTGGAGGTCAAGGCTGTCAGGTGGAAGAGTTAGACATTGCGCCGCTTGAGAATGTTCCAATGGCGCAGAACTCCTCGAAATTACGAAAAATTTACTTGCCTGTTTCGTCTTGTTGTTGGTGTTTTGTCAGGCTGCTTTTGGGGGAAAAGTTCAATTCGTACTCAATACCGTAGCATGTAAGCCACATTCACAAAGATTTGCCACGAATCCCACACATACTGGCTCTGCAAGTGCGGCAAGCCTTCGTGTACCTTTATAGACCAAAACGCCGATTAAAAGTGCTAACTATACTATGTAGATTTTTAGTTAGCAGAAAGGTAATTTTGATAAAATTATTTCATCATGGTAAATCTATATCAATGCGCACACACAACCAGCAAATACTTACTTCTTTTGGCGAGATTGTGCGTTCAAAGCGACAAGCACAGCACCTATCGCAAGAAGAATTTGCGGATTTGGTCGGCGTACACCGCACATATATTGGCATGATAGAACGAGCCGAAAAGAATATCACCTTGCTCAACATTGCAAAAATCGCTCAGGCGCTCAATATCAGCATTTCGGACTTAACTCAAGGATTGTAAATGCCTTCTCCCTACGCAAACAGACCAGAATCAGAATGGCTTTCTATCACAACACGCCTTGTTCAAGAACACAAAATCAAAGCACAAGAACTTGTTGAAATCGTCTTGGAAAGTTGGCAGTCCATTTTCGCATCGTCTTTAGGCGGCTTCATTATCGGTCAAGATATTTTCCCTGCTCCACAAATTATGAGTTTCCTTCTGCACGAACTTGTTGCCCTCAATCTCCAACAACGCCATCCCCGCACGTGGCGCAAGGGCATTGCCAAAAACGAAAAAGACGTTGTGTGCCGTAGCGATGAAACGTATTCATTTGAAATCAAAGCGTCGTCTGATAAAAAGCACATTTTCGGTAACCGCAGCTATGCTCAAGCCGAAACCTCGCTCACGCGAAAATCCAAATCTGGTTACTATCTGACGATTAATTTTGAAAAGTTTGTTGAAGGCATTCCCAGCTCAACACCAGCAATCACGCTCATTCGCTTCGGATATTTGGAGCATACCGATTGGCAGGGACAAGCCGCACAAACAGGGCAACAAGCACGATTACTACCCATCACATATAACACCAAATTGCTCACTCTCTATTCTGCTGCATAGATTGTTCGTTCAGGAGTAGTTTTCCGATGCCTCAAACAGTGCCTGTGTTGTAGAAAAGCACTCTTGCTCATATTGCTGTACACGCTTTTTGATGAGATGACAATACTCCTCATTAATCTCAAACCCAATTGAATATCGTTTGTGTTTCATCGCAACAATTGCAGTCGTGCCACTCCCCAAAAACGGGTCAAGAATAATTTCACCTGCATTAGTGAAACCCGCAACAGCACGTACTACCAGATCTTCGGGGAATTGTGCGGGGTGTGGAGTTCTCTCGGTGGACGAGCGATTTGCACCTGTTGTTACTTTCGCAATTTGCCATACATCTGAGGGATTTTTACCAAGAGTGTTTGTCCGCAAACGTCCATTTTTCTTAGAGTTTGGGTATTTTACATCGGGGTCTCGAATTGCATCTAAATTAAACGTGTAGGATTCGGCATTTTTCACATACCATAAAATTTTTTCGTTCCGAGGCGATAAATAATTCTTGCAAGCCACGCCAGCACCATAGTTCCAGACAATTTCTTGCTGCAAATAAAACTTGATTTTGTCCCACAGAAGATATGGAATTGGCACAGCCCTACCAGTTTGTTCCAATGGAAGGTATCCTAAATTCAGGAGATACGAGCCAGATGGATGGGTTACATCGTAGATGAGTGAACACACGCCAGAGAGCCAATGAATGTATTCTTCGGTAGAAAGCGGCTTTTCGTATTCTTTTCCGATATTATACGGCGGACTGGTAATGGTAGAATGGACAAAGACTTGTTTTACTCTCATCGCTTCAAGTCCCTGCCGACAATCCATATTGTAAAGCGCAGTCCATTCATTTCGATAAAAGGGTTCTCCGAGTGTAGCAATAATCTGTTCAAAATCGTGCATTTGTCTTGGGTAATTTGGTATAAAAAACGATATTCAAATATACCAACGCCAACTTTAGTATGCAAGACCTTTTTACCTTTGCACAATCCAAACAAATACGCCACTTTCACAAACACCAGCAAAACATCATCAGCATAATTCACTTTGTAGCCTTACTTGCAATCTCCCCAAACAGCGCACGAAATCTGGGCAGAAATGTGTCAAACGACGGATATTGCTTACGATTGCGCTCATATTCCCCCAAAAGCCCCACCACATCTCGCATCCAGAAGAATCCTGCTTTGTCTTGTTGTGCAAAATTTTTCTCCACCATGCCGCGAAATTCCTTGCTTTGCATATTGTAGCGGATGCTCACCGCTCTGACAAGTGATTCATAGACAAGATATTGCGGATTGCCGTAAAATGTGTTTTTCATTTTTTCAAACACCGCCGGAATCGCCAGAAGCCGCACAGCATGAGGCTTCAGAGCCGTACTGTCCATGTCGGCAAGGTGATTGGCGTAGCAGTGAATGACTTCGTGCAGCATGAGTTGGGTAATCATCGTGTCGTTCAGACGAGTAGGGAAGCCGTTTTGGTCGAATGTTTCGGCTGCATAAATCGTCGCGGTATGACGGCGACTTTTGTCAAAGTTTACCCGCAAATACGAGCCTTCGCGGATTCCTAAAGCAAGAATGGGAAAATGTTCTTCGGTTGGTTTTGTGCCGAAAAAGTCCCGAACCCAGCGTGGTTGCAAGGCGGAATGATTCTTACGATAGTGTGCTTCAATGCGTTTGTAATAGGGCATTTGCGCCGCAAAGAAATCTTCAGCACGGGCTTCATCGTAAAATTGATTCAGTAATTTGACTGTTTCGGGCGTAAGCAGCGCACGATTATCCCAACCGTCCAAGACCTCTAAAGGCGCATCAAACCTCACCAGTGAGGAACAACGCGGCATCGGCGACAAATGCACCGCCAACGACGGAATTTCCCACGCGCTGATGTTGCCGTTGATTGTTTCCAAACTGTCAATAGCAGCCCGAAAATGGCGTAAAAACTGGTGTTCACGGTATGGTGCAAAGTGCTTGTTGATTGCACGAGCGTAGTTCGTATTGACAGAATCGGGCACTGCACCTGACTTAGCGAGATGATAAGCGATGGTCAAAAACTCCACGCGCTTGTCAATGCGTGGAATCATCGGCTGTTCAGGAGTTTGCGCCCTGCTTGCTGCCACAAAGCAACAAAGATTGAGCGCAAGGAATAATGCGGCGTACAGCATTCTTTTCATCACGGTTGAGTGTTGATATTGGTTTGAATAAATTCCGCAGGAGCAAGATACAACCGACATTTTGCCTTAGAACTCGCACCAATGCGTTGATAAAACGCGATTGCCCGCTCGTTCCAATCCGGCGTGTGCCATTGAATTTGCTCCAAACCCAGCACTTGTGCGAGTTGTACGACCTGCTGCATGAGCAATTCACCAATACCTCTGCTTCTCGCGTGTGAGCGCACATAAAGACAATCCATATTCAGATAATATGCGGCATCCCACGTTGAAAATTCTTGCATCACTGTCGTATAACCGACGATTTCATCGGCTCTTTGGGCAACGAAGCAATACAAACGCGGATGCTCACCGAATAAATATTGTGCAAGTTTTTCCGCCTTGCCTTCGGCGGAATAGCTTGCTTTTTCGTATTCGGCGTGTTCGACGCAAAGCCTGATGATTTCTTCGATGTCTTGGGGCAAAGCGAGGCGGATGATAGCGGTCATAATAGTCAAGAATAGGTAGAATTTTTGAAAAAGAAAATGCTTCGATGGCAGAGAGCCAAAGCAGGCTGGATGAAAGAATACGACGTAAAGATACCAGAGAATTCACGATATATGAAGCCAAGTTAAAGACATTTTGAGCCAAAGCTGCAAACGCATCTGCTTCTATCAACAAGCGCATTGAATCACCCTTTCTCCCACTTTTGCGGAATTTCCTTCAGTCGCATAGCCATCAATTTTCCACCACTCAATTCCTCCAATAAGTTCTTTGACGCGAAAGCCTAGTTTGGTCATATTGAGCGCACCTTTAGTGGAACCATTGCAGCCGATACCGTCGCAATAGACCACATACAGCGTCTCGCGGTCCAAATGCCCTGTCGTATCGGGATTCATAGTACGGTGCGGGATGTTGATTGCACCAGGGATATGCTCTTGTTCGTAGCCATGCACTTGCCGAGCATCAAGCGGAACGATGTTTTCGCCATTGTTCAAGGCAGTAAACAAATCCGATGGATCCATTTCAAAAGCAAGTTTGTCTTCGTAGTGTTTGATTTGAGCGTCCATAAATTTTCTCCAATATGAAAATGAAAAAGGTGATGGTAACGCTACAAATCTACACCGCTCACCGATGCAGCACAAATGCGATATTGAACAAGTGTATATGAAAAAAAATCATGCACAAGTGGAGAGTCTTTTCGTTAGTTTTGCGCTATGGAACTACGACATTTACGACTTATCAAAATTCTTGCGGAAGAAGGTGGCATTACCAAATCACTGGAACGCCTGTACCTGACACAATCCGCCGTCAGCCATCAGTTGAAAGACATTGAAGAGCGCATCGGAACAAAGGTGTTTCATCGCGGCAAAAATCAATGGAAACTGACGGAGGAAGGCACTGTACTGTATGCAACGGCGGTGAAAGTCCTAACGGAAGTCGATACAGCCGTAGCGACTATTCAAGAGATGCGCAATGGGCATCAAGGCACGATACGCCTCAGTATAGAGTGTTACACCACCTACCACTGGCTGCCATCCTTTATGCGAAAAATGCAGATTTTGTACCCGCGCTTGGATATTCAAATCATCATGGAAGCCACACACAAGCCCTTGCCGAAGCTGCTTGATAAGACGCTCGACCTTGCCATCACCTCAGACCCCATTGAGGACAAAAATTTGCACTATACCGAACTTTTTACCGATGAAGTGAAAGCTGTAGTAAGCAGGGTACATCCTTGGGCAAAGAAGAAATACATTTCCCATGGAGATTTTGTTGGGCAAAAACTCATTATCCATTCGTATCCGTTGGAAAGTGTTACCGTTTATCGCCACTTTCTGCAGCAGTACGACCAAGAACTTCCTGAGATAACGGCGGTTCCATTAACCGAAGCCACGCTTGAAATCGTCAAAGCTGGCATGGGCATAACGTGTATGCCAGAGTGGGCGTTAAAACCCTTTTCGCTTTCATCCGACATTTGCTTTGTGAAAATCGGAAAAAAAGGGCTGAGTCGAACACATTTTGCTGCGATTCGTACGGAAGACAAATCAAAGAAACATCTGCTCGATTTTATCGAAAACCTCAAAGAAGAAATGACGCAATAATCCCAGAGAATGCATCAAACATCGTCGTTGAAAGAAGCGTTCAAATAGCCCTCTACATCTGGCTTTCCAGCTTGTTTCAAAATGTGTTCCACCCACGCTTCGCGCTCAAACCATATCACCGCTAATTCCCACACACACGTCATCATGCCGCCGCCGGAGAAAAGCGTGAATTCATCGGGCTTGGCGAAGGTGGAAAGATAAACGTGGTTTTGGAGCATATTCTCGTCAATCCACCAGTTGATGATAGCGAAATAGCCTTCTTTGCCTTCATGCAAAATCAAGGTGGCGATGTTGTAGGTTTGAAGCGCATAGTTGCGGCTTTCAGCCAGCCATACGGGAAGGTGCTTTTTGGCGTGTTCGAGAAGCGCTGCCATGTCGCTGGGCTGGAACTCGCTTCGCACCGAGATTCCGTAGAGTTTTATTTGCCACGTGCCATTCTGAGCGTCGCTATGCGTGTGAATGCCCAGAAACCTGATGGGGCGCGGCTTGTAGGGGTGGAGGATAGTCATGGAATTCAAAAGTGCAAAATGGTAAAAACTTGTATCTTGATAGATTTTTTCGTAATTTTTGTACGATGACTGTGTTGCTATGAACCAAGCAATGGTGAAGCCTCAAACGGTTTTATAGCACCAAATTTTTCTCTTTATCATTATCATTTCTACGGTGATTTGTATGGCTAAAACAGGTGCTTCTTCCGATTTAGCAGCAGAATTTCGCAAAGCTGCAATGACCAATCATGGTTATATTCATGTTGTTCCAAGTAAGAGCGGCTGGTCTGTTAAAAAAGAAGGCTCTCTTAAATCCAGTGCAGTGAGAAAGACAAAAGAAGAAGCCGTACAAGTCGCTCGTAATCTACAATCTGGGACAAGAATTATTGTTCACAAAAAAGATGGTACAATTCATACCAATACCGCAAAAAAATGATGCACTCAGAGAATGTCTTCATCAACTGTCCATTTGACAACGACTATTTTCCATTACTCAAATCATTGCTTTTTACCCTTATTTATCTTGATTTCAAGCCAAAAATTTCTGAGACACGAGATTCTGGTGAAATTCGCCTCAAAAAAATACAACAACTTATGTCTGTATCGCAATACTCAATTCATGACCTATCACGTATGGATCCCATCAAGAAGAAAGAGTATCCGCGCTTTAATATGCCTTTTGAATGTGGTATTGACTTTGGTCTGAAGATGTCTGATGAAGCAAAGTATGGTGAGAAAAAATTCTTGATTCTCGAAAAAGAAGCTCACCGTTATCAAAAAGTAATTTCCGATATTTCTGGCAATGATATTTATGCTCATCATAACGAGTCGGAGCAAATTGTCAAAGCCGTACGCGATTGGTTTCGTACCATGAACGATAATGTGGAAGACTATAAGACAATTTGGCTTGCCTACAATGAATTTACGGTATTTTATCAGCAAATTCTTACTCAAAAAGGGCATAATCCCAACGACATTCATGCCCTTACGTTTAGTGATATTATCACTTCTATGCAGAATTGGACACAAGTAAAAAAAGAGAATTATTCTTCAAAATAATTCATTACTTCCCTCCCTGCCCCTTCTTCGCCGTCTCCTTAAACTGAGCCTCATATCCCTTCCGTGCCGTAAATTCGCCATTGCTTATTGCAGTGTTTCCGATGTTGAGCTAAAATCCGTTTCGCACCGAGATTCCGTAGAGTTTTATTTGCCACGTGCCATTCTGAGCGTCGCTGTGCGTGTGAATGCCCAGAAACCTGATGGGACGAGGCTTGTAGGGGTGGAGGATAGTCATTGGTGGATTGGTCATTGGTACATTCGTCATTGGTGGATTGGTCATTGCCGTAATCTCTGCGTTCATTCCTCCCTCCTGTACTCCATATACTTCGCCGTACCCCGCGCCACATCTTCTCCGCAGAGTATTTCCACCACGTGAAACGACAAATCAATTCCTGCCGAAATCCCACCGGAGGTGAATATTTTTCCCGCTTGCACAAATCGCTTTTCCGGCTGCGGAACGCCTAATGGTGCGATTTCTGCGAGATGCGGATACACTTCGTGATGTGTGCAATACGGCTTGCCATCCAGCAAACCCAACGCGCCCAGTAACCGTGCGCCGGAGTAGATAGAAAGCGTGAGTTCGGTGTTCTCCGTCGTTGTTTTGATCCACGACAAAACCTCTACATCCCCCATCACAGCTCGTGTTCCAGAGCCACCGGCAATAATCAGAATGTCCACTTTGGGGCAGGACGCAAAATCCGCATCGGGATTCACCGACAAGCCATTGACCGCACGGACAGGTTTCTTGTCTTTTGCTACGGTAAAAACGTTGAAAAGCTCGTGATTACTGAGTTCAGAGGTAACAGAGAATACTTCAAAAGGTCCGGCGAAATCCAGAACCTCCGCGTCGTCGAAAATGAAAATGGCGATGTTTTTTTTCATGGTTTGAGTAAAGATTTGGTGATGAAATAAGGTTGTTTACAACGGTAAAAATTTCTATTTTCTATAGACTTGATAACCGAAATCCAGTATTTATGAGCTTTAGGAACGATATTGTACAATAAGGCGCACTATGACTGTCCGCAAACATATCCCCAAAGAACCGCTTCAAAACTACGTTGAGAGCATTCTTTATCTTGCAGGAAACAACATCGGTGCGGGCTTGCCAAAAACAAACATGAGTTTGGTTTTTAACCTTGGCGACAGCTTTAAGCTCTTTACTGATCATACGTTTACATCGTTTACTGATTACAAACAATACTGGTTAGCGGGCTTGCAAGTGCAGCCCCGTTTTGTGGAAAGCTATGGACAAAGCTCAATGATTGTCGTACAATTCCGCACCATTGGGGCATATATGCTGCTCGGCGAGGCATTGCATCAATTTTCCAATGAGTATATCCCACTTGACGCTGTTTTTTGCCCGCGTGATGCTGAGGAAACATGGCTGCAACTGAAGGAAACATCAGCAGTTGAGGTAAAATTTCTCATTACGGAAAACTTTTTATATCGAAAACTTCTCACCGCCCAAACACCTCATCAAGACTTGCTTCAGTCCATCAATACATTTCTCCAAAAACCTTCCAATGCGCCTATTGAAGCTATTTGTAGCGAATACGATATTTCGCGGAAGCACCTCAATCACCTTTTCAAAGAATATGTCGGCGTTTCACCGAAATTCTTGTCCTCGCTGCACCGTTTACAGCGCATTTTGATGGCAATGAGTACCGCCAAACCTGATAAACTCACGGAATTTTCTTATGATTGGGAATATTTTGACCAAGCCCATTTCAACAATGATTTTAAGCGGTTTACAGGCGTAACGCCTACCGAATATGTCAAACTCGTGCAAACAATCCCCAGCCTCCGCATTATTCCTCATTTCATTCCAAAACATTTTTCTGAAGAAGCTGGGTAACATTTTTCCAATGTTCTAGCAGAAAAGTAGTGCATTTTTGCGGTGTAATTGTCAGATTGTTCAAATTCTTTTACCGCAAAACCATGATAAAATCTACTCTTTCCGTGCTTGCAGGTCTTGCTGCGGCAATCGCCATCTTCCTCATCGGCGAGCAGATAAATCATTCGCTCTACCCCACACCGACAGGCTTCGACTTCAGCAATACTGCCGCCGTCAAGACATTTTACGATAATCAACCGCTTGCATACTGGCTTATCGCCCTGCTTGTCTGGGCGATTGGCTCTTTTGCTTGTGGCGCGATTATCAAACTCATCAGCAAAAGTGAGAAAATCCTTCTTCCACTCGTTGCAGGCGGCATTCTGACTGCCTCCGGCGTTGCTAATATTTTCTCCCTGCCGCAACCGATGTGGTTTACGGTCATTGGTTTACTGCTCTTTTTGCCTTCGGTGTACTTGGGCTTTCGTTTGGTTGGCAAAAACGGTTTACAGGCAGCATAAAACCTATTTCTTTTTGACTGCTTGCTTAAACTGCTCCTCAAACTGCCCCAACGCCGTCATCGCATTCGCGTCATCCTTGAGTTTCGCCTTGGTGAGCGCGAAAGCCTCGTCGCCACGCGGGTCGGCGAGAGTGGAGATAAGCAGAATCGTGTTAAAAATGTCGTTCATATCGTCGTCGGCAATCGCTTTTTTGAGGCAGTCCAGCGCGAAAGGATAGGCGGAATCAGCCTTGCCGAGCGCGACGAGCGTTTCTGCGGCTGCTATGCGATAATCCCAAATCGGCACGGCAAGCGTCCAGCGCGGCGAAGCAAGGTCTTTGAACGCAGTAAGGGCAAGCTCCACGCCGCGTGGGTCTTTCAGTGCCTTCAAACCGTTCAGTGTGCTTATCAGGCTTTGATTTTTCCACGATGGTTTGTCCTTCAATTTCACCAGCGCGTCGAAGGCTTTGGGGCTTTTGCACTTACCAAGCGCATTTGCGGCAGCGTTCACAACGCGGTCGCTTTCGTTTGTCAGAAAACCAATGTAGAGGTCGGCAAATTTTGGGTCGCAGGTAAGTCCCAGAAAGTTGATAGCAGCAGCCCGCGTCCAGGCTTTCTCGTTTTTGATGACCGTTAAAAGCATGGAAATCGTCGCGTCGTCGAACCGAACCGCTTCACTTTTTGTCGGAGGTGCAGACGGCGACAGGGCAGACAGAGAGCCGGGCGCAAGCAGACCTTGCAAACCCAGAATAGCCATATATTTCAATCGCCAATAGGATTTTCCCGTTGCCACTGCTCTGAATCCCGCATAAATACGCTCTTTGTCGGCACTCGTCGTTTTTTCATTTTTTGCCAGTTTGGAAAGTTCACCCATTGCCCAGCGTCTGCCTGTGATGTCGTTGTCGTTTTGCAGTTGATACAAGAGTTCGTCCAGCGATTTTTCAAACGTGATTTCCTTCAACCACGCATTTTCGTAATCCACATTCACCAGCTTTGGTGCGGCTTCGGCGGCAAAGGTGAAGGTGTTTTCCGCTTTGGGTTCTAGCCAAACCGTTTCCACGCGCCCGTCCAGTTCGATTGCCATTTTGCCCTGAAAATACGCCGTTTGCGGGTACGCGCTTGCGCTGTCGCGGGTTTGGGTTTGTTTGAGTGAAAGCGTCAATCGCTTGGAAGCCTCATCATAGCTTTTGTTCACGACAAATTTCGGATGACCGATGCCATAAATCCACTGGTCGAAAAACCAATCTAACGGCTCACCTGCCGCATCCTCACAGGCTTTGCGGAAATCTTCGGTCGTTACTTGTTTACCTGTGTTTGCTTTTGCATAGCCCTGAATCACCTGCCACCACTTGCGTTCACCAAGTTGCTGCCGTAGCGTATTTAGCATCACTGCGCCGCGAAAATACGTGAAATTATCCGTTGCAATCGCCTGTGCGCTTTCGTAATGCTTCGTTACAACGGGGCGACGCAAGCCGCCATTCCAATCGCCGAAAGTGCTGCCAAGCGAGAAAACACCGTGGTTGTAGAGCAGAAATTCCTCGCGTCCGTTTTTGTATTCGCAGTAAAGATTTGAGAAATACAGCGAGAATGCGCGATGCAGCCAAATATCACTCCAATCCCGCACGGTGATTGCGTTTCCGAACCACTGATGCGCCAGAGCCTCGCCTTCAAGCCAGTCCCAGAGGTAGAGAAAATCGGCGTGTGTGCCGAAATCGTCAATCATATTTTCCGAAAGTGTAGAAGTGCCTATTCCCGCCATTCCCCAAGGAAGGTCGTGCGCAACGACTTGATTGTATGCGGCAAAGGGATATTTCACGCCCGTTTTTTCGCTAAAAAATTTCACCATATCCGCCAAACGCTCGGTACTTGCTTCGGTTGCGGCTTTTTCGTCGGGGAAACCGTAGGTGTGCAACTCTATCTTGCCTTGCGTGCCAAGCGAGGCTGTACGCGGGATGTCGAGAAATTCCCCAACGGCAATGGAGGTTTGGTAATTCGCGTGTGGCGTGTCCATTTTCCAGTGAAAAGTGCGTGTTCCGTCAGCATTGGTAAGGGTTTCAAGAAGTTTACCATTGGAAATAACCGAGAGTGGTTTGGGGACGGTTGCGGTTATTTCGCTTGTGCGCGTGTCGCCCAAATCGTCGTAGCCGGGAAACCAATAGCGATTTGAGTTCAACTCCGCCATAGACCAGCAATGGCGGCGTTTGCGAGGCTCGACGGATGTTTTGTCGTAGAACCGCAAGCCTTTTCCCGTACTTCCGCCCAAGCTGTTCGGGTCGGGGATATTCACCCAATTTGTGTGGTAATCAATCGTGAGCGTAATGTCTTCGCCCTCAGCAATGGTGCGGTTTGCGTAGATTTTGAGGTTGTTGTTTTTGTCGGAGTTTTCGTAGTCGAATTTCAGAGATTTCCCATCAGAAAGCGTGATGGCATTGATGGTCATCATGGCTGCATCCAGCGTGATTGCTTGCGTTGCGGAGACAGGAGAAAGCGGCGCAAGCGTAATTTTTGCCGTACCGAAAGCCTGTTTTTTTTGCCAATCAAAACGGAGATTGAGCGCAATGTGTTTCACATCAAGGGTGCGGGCGCGTTGCCACTGGGTAGGTGGGAGCGTGGGCGGAAGTTTTTTTGCGGTGCTGTCGCTTTGCTGTCCAAAAACTTGTTGTCCAAAGACTTGCTGCGCAGAAAGTTGTTCGCAGAAAAGGACACACAAAAGCATGAGAAGAAGTCGTTGGTGGAAACGCATGACGGTCTTGTGAAAATGGTTAAAAGTGTTGGTGTTTGCTTGTTTACACCGTCAAATTTACCCATTCACGTTGTGGGTTATCAGCCAATAACAGGACATTTTGAGCCAAAGAGTGAGGAAAGATTGCGCCCCCGTCGCATCTATCGAAATTGCTTGATGTACTCCTCAATATCATGTTGAATTTTTTGGTACAGGAAGCACTGGCGAAAGTCTGTATTCATGTCAAGTACGCCCTCTACTGTTTTTGTTTTTCGTTGATTTCTATACTCTTGCACTCTCTGATTTCCTTCTTCCGTAGTCGTACCTTCCTGTAAGGATGCAGATTTTGCCCGTACAAGCCGCAAAAACACCTCTTTGAGCATCATCAGCACAACATTGTTTTTCAAGGTATGACCTTGCATGAACAAATACGTTGATGCTGGGATGTAGCCTAGCGCCTGCATTTCTGCCTGCAACGTTTTCACTTCATTAGCTTCATTCGGAAATCTTGTACGAAGTTCCGCTACCTTTTTATCCACGCGGCTTTTTAGATTACTCAATGCTTCTTTGCATTGCTGCTCAACGTCAGGAGTGCTTGGAAAGCCGATAATGCTATTGCAGTCCGAAAGCGAGAAATGGTAAGGCTTGCCAGTGCTTTGAAAATATATCACCCATGACAATACATCATAAACAATCGCCGAGTATTGTTCCAGAACAGCAACAAAATCAAGGCGAACATCATCATTCAATGTCGCTTGAACACAGACTTGGTGAAGGCTCTGGGCGTAGCACTGGTAATTTTCGATGGAGTATGCGTAGGTATGAAAAATATAAGGATGCGTCAGAACAAGATGGGAAGTGGGAGTTTTCCCATTCAAGAGAAAATCGAAATCACTATCAACACAAAGAATAAGAAATTTTCCTGCTTGGTCTTGAAGGTCGAGAACTGAGATTTTACCAGTGTTGGAAGGCTGTGTAATGCGAAAGCGGATATTTGCTGTATGCTCGTATTGCTGCAAGGTGGTACGCCAAAATGCAATGTCCTCATGCCCTTCCACAAACACTTGCACTTCAGGCGATAGCGATGTACTGCGTTTGGCATTCGCAGCCTGCAAATACCTTGAGTTGAGGTTTTGAACAATGTTGCCTTTTTGCATTCATTACCCCGCTTTTACGACAATATCGTGTGCCTTGGGCTTCAATATATCGTGCATATCGGTAACTTTATCCAGCCAGCCGTCCATGATAATTGCGGGTGAATGTGTAGCGATAATCAACTGAGCATTGGGATTCAATTCCCGTAAAAAGCCGATACACTGGCGCTCCCAGTCAAAATGCAGGGATAGTTCCGGCTCATCAAGCATGAGGATTGCAGGCTTTTGATGTTGCAAAAGCACCGTTAAAAGAATCACGAGCAGGTGCTTTTCCCCTGATGAAAGCTGGTATGCAGACAAGATTTTATCGCCACTTTGGAACGTAATTTCATTGCTTGCACGGTGTACTTTTTTTTCACTGGAAGCGAAAAGCGTGTCGAGAATATCTAAAAAACGATTGAATGTTTTTCGTACTTCACGGGCTTCCGAAGCAGCATTCGCGCCATTGTGTGTTAAAATTTGCTCAACTTCTTTTGACAAGTTTACTTGAAAATTCAGATACTCTTTTTGCAGCAATGCTATTTGCAGGTCTAATTCTGTGTGAACGCCGTCTTCTTTGAGTTTTTGAATAGTTTCTGTGGTGTTAAAATCGTTGTCGAGGACGTGGATTAAATCAACAAAGACCAATATTCCTTCATTTGTCAATATGGCACTTACCCTGTCAAAAGCAAGCACTTGCATTTTTTTTCCCTGCCAATAATCGGCTTCAACTTCAGGGGTCAGAAGTTTATTTTTTGCCAAAAAGTCCTGTATATCTTCTACATTTTTCTTCTCAAGAATTCGCTCTATCCACGCTTCATCGTTATCAAAAGTGATGCGCAATCGTTGAATTTTATCAATATGCCTTGATGGTGGCGTGTCGTCTAAATGCCCCTGCAACAAACTATACACACACTGCAACACCGTAGATTTTCCACTCCCGTTCACGCCGGAAAGGATATTTACATCGGGATTGAGATTCCATTCAAGGTCGTATTTATCCCACAGACCATTGATGATAATTTTGGAAATAAAGTGGACAGGAGCTGCCATAGTGAGTAGTAAAAAGTGGCAAAAAACAAGATGCAAAGCTACAAACATCTTATCAATCAGACAAACACGAGTCAAAGCGGCTATTTCTCCCGCGCTATCAGTCGTGCAACGTGCCGTTCGCTCCGTAAGCCACACTGCTGCGCGATTTCCGCCTTCGAGATATTGGGATTTTTGAGAAGTTTTTCGATGCGCTCTTTGCGCAACAGCGTGATGTATTCGTTCACCGTAACTCCGGTCTCTTGCTTGAAAATGCGCGTTAGTGAGCGGGAACTCATACACGCAATTTCGGCTAACTCTTCCAGCGTGGATTTTTGGTGAAGGTTGTGTTGAAGCCAATCTTGGACGGCATGAACTCCGGCGTGGATATGATTGCGATATGCCATAAAAACGCTTTGTTGCGCTTGATGTGCAGAGCGGCGCGTATAAACAACAATCTCCCGCGCGACTTGGAAGGATGTGTAATCATTCGTTAGTTTTCCCACGATATGCAGCGCCAAATCTATCCCCGATGCGACACCGGCACTGGTAAAAATTCCGTCATCTTCGGTAAACAGGATATTTTCTTGCACTTCGGCACTCAAAAAACGTTCCTGTAACTCACGAACCCGCTTCCAGTGCGTCGTGCAGCGTTTTCCCGCCAGTAATCCCACTTCACCGAGAAAAAATGCACCTGTGCAGACCGAACAGATATTCACACCCTTGGCATATTGCTCACGAACCCAGCGAAAAAGCGGCTTTTGCGCCCGAAATGCCTTCGAGGTAAGATACTTCATTTCTGCGCCCGGAATGATGAGGTAATCTCCGCGTTGAAGATTAAGGTCGTGATAGGGGCGCAGTACGCCAAAGGGCAGATGCTGTGAGGTGTGCAGGTCGTCCGTAAAAGAGCAGTACCGCACGTCTAGCGGCGCACCATAATCACGCGCTTCGAGAAAAACTTGGTCGGGACCGGCTAAATCAAGCAAATGCGTGTGTGGCAAAATGAGAAAAACAATCTGGACAGTGCGCATATTGTGAGCCTTTTGAGTTTCAATACCGATGTGTTTCAATACCGATGTGTTTCAATACCGATGTGTTTTAATACCAAATATTTCACGTTGGTTTGACCGCAGTGGCAAAAAAAGATTGTTACAAAAACTCTTCCCAATCTCGTGTTTCCTCGTTTGTAGCGCTTTTCTCGAAGGCAAATTGTTTGTAGGAAGCGTATTTTTCCAATGTTTGCAACAGTGCCTTAAAATCTTTCGGATAGGGTGCTTCAAAGCGCATGGATTCTTGTGTTGCGGGGTGCTGAAACTCTAAACTGAAGGCGTGAAGCGTTGTGCGGCTCATAAGTGGCTTTTCTTCCTGATGTTTCCCCACATTGTATTTGCGCTTCACCGACGAAAGCAGAAATTCTTCCAAACCGCCATAATCCTTGTCAATCAAAAGCGGATGCCCGATTGCGGCAGTGTGGACGCGGATTTGATGTTGCCTCCCCGTTATAAGCTCACATTCCAAAAGCGTCGCCATACGAAAACGCTTCACAACCCGAACCTTCGTCAGCGATTCTTTCCCGCGCACCGACGGCGACATCAAGCCCGGACGCGCCGGGTCTGCTTGGAGCGGAATATCAATCGCCAATTCATCCTGCTCAAAGCGCCCTTGCGCGATTGCGTGGTATATTTTCCGAATTGAGCGCGTCTCGAACTGCTCACTCAAGGTTTTATGCGCTTCGGCGGTCTTGCAAAATATCATCACACCACTCGTTTCGCGGTCAATGCGGTGAACAACGTAGATTTCACCGTACTTTTCTTTGAGTATTGTGCGCAAATTTTGCAACGTTTCATCGAAGCGGTCAGGAAGTGTCAGCAATCCTGCGGGTTTCGCCAAAACGACGATATGCTCATCGTCGTAGAGTATTTCCGGCTTTGCTGTCGGTTTTTGTTGCGGCGATATGGTGCTTTTGGAGCGTTGTGGTGCGCGGGAATGAGGTTTCATGAGGTTTGAACAATAAAATGAAGACTGGCGAATACACACCAAAACCTCACAAAACGGCGATTTTGTGAGGTTTTGTCGGATGCAAATATAGCATTTTCTCCGTGTTCTGCACGTGTTTTTCCCTTATGAATCTAGCGAAAACATTGACCATACCATGAGCGCACCAAAACCACGTATATCCGCAAGAAAATTTGTAAGTTTGTGGCACTGGTATTTTGCCGAACATATATTGCATCAACACTATGAGAAAAGCAACCTTTGAAGGTTGGAATATAGACGACGTAGAACAAACATTCAGCCTTGATTTTGAAGCGTATGAGCCGCTTTTTGACGAGTGGCTACGCTCTGATTCTCCTGTGTCCGTGCGTGAACGCGAGACTATTGCTGATTTGCAGGAAGATTTGTTCCGCAGAATTGATTTGTGGAACGAAGATGAACTCAAATTTAAGTTTATTGCGCCTTTCGTGAGTTTGGTACGCTTTGAAACGCAGCAAACATCGGTTTTCACGCAACGCACGCTTTCGGCGATTGTCAATGACATTGAACTTTCCGGAAGAGTAGATTTTATCGTGGCTACGGAGAAATCGAAGCCTATTTCGCCCTTCTTTTTTCTCCACGAATACAAACGCACCTTTGCACCGGACAGCGAACCGCTTGCACAGTTGTTGGTGGAAATGATTGCCGCGCAAGAACTCAACGAATAATTATCCGATGCAGATTCTGAGCCGCTTTACGGCTGTTATGTCATTGGGCGAATGTGGTTTTTTGTGATGCTTCGCGGGAAGCGCTATTCCACGAGCCTCGCTTACGACGCAACGCAGCAGCAGGATATTTACGCGATTCTCAGCATTTTGAAGGGAACAAAAGAAATAATTGCAAAGCGTGTTACAGAAGGGCGATAATTGCTCAAAAGCTCTTCACATCTTGCTTTACCGGCATATAAATTTTGCAGAACACTCTCCTTTCAAGCCTTACGCTTTTTCACAAATGGAAACACTTTTTGACTCAGAAGAAACCTCTGAAAACGGCAACCTTTCTGCCACAAAAGAGCGTCACAACCCTTCGGTTCCCCTTGCCGAGCGCATGAGACCACAAACATTCGATGAAGTCTTAGGACAGGAACATCTTGTCTCGAAAGGCGCACCAATACGGGTGTTTGCAGAGAAAGGCTTGATTCCGTCCATGATTCTTTGGGGAGCGCCGGGCATTGGAAAAACCACGCTGGCGCTCATTATCGCACAGTCTGTCAAGGCAGATTTTGTGCGGCTTTCTGCTGTGGAAGCGGGAGTAAAAGACGTGCGGGAAGTGCTTGCAAAAGCAGAAAAACGGCATCAGCGTAATTTGGCAACGGTGCTGTTTATTGACGAAATCCACCGTTTTAATAAAAACCAGCAAGATGCCTTGCTTCATGCGGTGGAGCAAGGAATTATCACACTTATCGGCGCTACGACCGAAAACCCATCCTTTGAAGTGAATCCCGCACTACTTTCGCGCTGCCGTGTTTATACGCTTCAGTCGCTTACCGAAGAGCATACCGAAACGCTTGTGCAACGAGCATTGCGGAGGCTTTCGGAAGATTTGGACAAACGTGTGCTATTGGATGATACGGAAACCTTGGCGCCGCTTTTGCACAGGCTCACAGGCGGTGATGCACGAGGCATACTGAATGTGCTGGAAAGCGCTTCCAACCTAGTTTTGGGGCAATCTTCTTTGGATGCGTCAGAGGATATTATTCTCTCTCAAACAAGCATTGAAGCGGCGTTGCAGCAAAAAACTCCTCGCTACGACAAAAAAGGTGAAGGACATTACGACACAATTTCGGCGTTTATTAAGTCATTGCGCGGCTCTGACCCCGATGCAGCCTTGTTTTGGCTGGCAGTTATGCTTGAAGCAGGCGAGGATGCACGGTTTATAGCGCGGCGCATGGTGATTTTTGCCAGCGAAGACATTGGGAATGCCTCGCCAATGGCTCTGCAACTTGCATTGGCGGTGTTTCAAGCAGTGGATGTTATCGGTATGCCGGAATGCCGCATCAATCTTGCACAGGGCGTTACGTTTTTGGCATCATGCCCCAAGTCTAATGCCTCCTACGTGGCTGTGGAAGCGGCATTGCGGGATGTGCGCTCCGGTGCGGATACGCGTGTGCCGTTGCATTTGCGCAATGCTCCCACTAAACTGATGAAACAGGAAGGATACGGGCGCGAGTACAAGTATCCGCATGATTTTCCGAATCATTTTGTTGAAGAGAACTATTTCCCCGACCATGAGCGAGTTTTTTACCGCCCAACCGCTATGGGTAAAGAACAAGATTTGAAGAGGCGTTTGGAGCATTTGCGTCCGAATCGCTACGATGGGGCATCAGAATAATTCCGAATTTGTCCACGAATTGCACGAATCCTTGTGTTACCCCCTGCCTTAGCATTATTCACGTTCTTCATTCGTGAGGATTCGTGCGATTCGTGGATAATTCTTCTTCAAGGAATACTTGGATTGCTGCAAAAAGCCTTGTATTTTTGAGAAGATTGTAACTCTCTCACCGTTTTATCCTATTTATGCACACATCCTTTCGGCCTAGCAAATACGCGCTTGTCGCGGCATTTCCATTAATAGTTTTTTTTGTAAATGCCTGCACGAAATCGGAAAAACCTGCTTCCGACAACCAAACTTCCGCCCAACAACGTGCTTCGCTGCCTGAAATCAAAGCTGTACCCCAGTTTTCAGGACGTTCTCAAACGGACACACAATTTCAAAGTGCTTCCATGCAAGGTTCTGTCTGGCTTGCATACTTTTTCTTTACCTCCTGCGGCGGTCCGTGTCCTGCCATGAACGCAAGAGTGGAAGCGCTTCAAAAGGAATTCGCTTCGCCAAATCTGAAATTTGTGGGTATAAGTGTGGACCCGGAGACCGATACGCCCAAAGCGCTTGCTGCCTACGCTGCACGGTATCACGCAGACGCTTCGCGTTGGACAATGGTGCAAATGCCTCTTGATTCGGTGAAATCTATCGCGGTACAAGGTTTTATGCTGGCTCAAGGTGCGGAGGATGACCCGAATTTACACAGCACACGGTTTGTTGCGATTGATAAACGCGGTGT
This sequence comes from Candidatus Kapaibacterium sp., assembly GCA_025455065.1. Lineage (GTDB taxonomy): Bacteria > Bacteroidota > Ignavibacteria > Kapaibacteriales > UBA4661 > PH2015. The sequence continues at coordinate 52,211 of JALONG010000021.1, forward strand.
GATTCGCGGATATTTCGAGGGGTTAGATGAAAATGAGATTCCCAAACTTAAAAAGGCGCTTCAAGACTTGCTTGCGGAGTAGTGGCGCTTGCACGTTGTTGGTAGATTGAGGCAAAAAAATAACGGCTTTATCCAAGTCCCCTTTGTGATAAAGCCGTTTCAGGGTTGTAATGAGATATTCAAATGCAAATGTTCAGAATATTTACGCCGCAATATATTTAATCTGACATTAACATCAAATTAAAATCGTAGAAAAATATCTTTTTATTTTTATTTGTCTTTGCATGATACTCTTTGTGCTATAACAGCACATTTTCTAGTGTTGAACAATACTTCCGGCGATAGTCCTGAAGCTGTTTGCGGCGGTATTGCATAATGAAACGCGGGTGTTCCAGCGCAACAATACGCTCAAAAAAACTGTGTTCTTTGTTGATTGCCTCGAAAGCCTTTTGGAGTTTTCCCGCACCAAAGCAAATTGCCACATCTCGGCGCAGTCCCAGTGCGAGTTGCTGCTGCATTGTCTCAATCATAAAGGGCTTGACAGCACGGAAAAGTTGCGGGTCGTCGTAAAAATTGTAATTTACCTTGCCTTGTTCTTTTTCCTGAACAAACCCAAGCGGACACAGCGCCGTAAGAAAAAAACTGCTAAAAAATCGCTCTGCTCCGCCAAATTCCCGAATGACACTCCAGACATATTCCGCCGAAAGTTCCTGTTTTGTGCCGAAGGGCGTTTCAATACCGCACACATCGCGTAAAATCACAGGGTCGGTAAAGGAAAGTCCCGTCAATCCGCCCCCGAAGCGCCCGGGATTGATTCCCCAAATCGAAACACGCTGGTTTTCATCGCCGTAATACCGTTCACAAAAAGCGCGGACGCACTGTAACGTTTCTGGGCGCTGATAAGGATTCATCACCTGAACACCGCTTGGGAAGCTGGCTTCAAGGCTCAATGCCGCATAAAACGAGTACAGACGCTGACCAAAATTCATGGTGGATTTCATAACGAACCGTAAAGGTGGACAAAGTATTTTGAGGAGAGCAGTAGGAAAAATACGAAAAAACCTTGTACGAAACGAAATGGCGTGTAATTTTGCCATTCAATAGCACAACAATCATTTTTTTACAAATATCATTTGGGAAAAAAGTACATGAATTTACCCGTAAAACCGCTTATTGCCGAGTTTATCGGCACATTTGCCTTAGTTTTTATCGGCGTGTTGGCAGTTCAATCCGTGAATATTGTGCAAGCACCAAACGGGCTTGCAAACCTCGCTTCCATAGGGCTTGCACATGGTTTGACTATCGCCGTCATGGTTGCAGCATTGGGCGCAGTGTCGGGTGGACATTTTAATCCCGCCGTAACATCAGCATTTATGGCAACTGGGCGCATAGCGCCTATTACGGGCGCACTATACGTCGCGGCACAGTTGGCAGGAGCAAGTCTCGCAGGTTTTCTCATTAGTGGGCTATTTTCGTTGCAAGCAGCTGGAAGCGGTACTCCTGCGCTCGCCCCGCAAGTATCACCCACAACAGGCATCATTCTTGAGGCAGTAGCAACGTTTTTTCTGGTGCTGGTTGTGTTCGGTACTGCGGTTGATGACCGGGCACCAAAAAATATCTATCCACTGGCTATCGGCTTCACGGTTGCGGTGGATATGATGGCAATCGCACCGCTCACAGGAGGGGCATTGAATCCGGCACGCACCTTCGGTCCGGCAATAGCTTCGGGAATGTGGTCGAATCACATTGTGTATTGGGTGGGACCGATTGTCGGTGGCGTTCTGGCGGGCTTAGTGCAGAACTTCGTGCTTATGGAGAAAAAATAATACCAATTTGAGTTGATAACTGTGCAAAAAAAATTCGGCTTCACTGGCACAGACATTCTTGTCTATGCGAGTATTTATGCTGCTTCCAGAGAAAAGCAGCACAATCCTCAACGTAAATTGGTATAAGAGCGTTAAACACGTTTGTTGCGGCGTTTGACCGCACATACTTCATTCAGCCTTGCAGCACACTGTATTCAGTTGCTGCAAGGCTTTTTTTATACTTTTTGCCCAAAGTCATCAGCATACCTCCACAATTCTCTTCCTCATTCTATGAGAGTGCCGATTATCGGCAAAAAACCCTCATATTTCCTGTTGTTATCAGGGTTCTGCGCTTTTGTAGCTTGTTTGCTACACTCGACATCAACATCACGATATGTTTATTATTTCGCTCCTAGCGAATTAAGTTTTTAAGTTTTTCAGATAAAAACATTACATTTTTATTTTTTTATTGACATTAGTTAATTTTTTTACTTTATTTGTACCCGAATGGCAGAATACTTAAACAATTATCACATTATTCCGCCTTATTCAGAATAATTTTCAGAGAGATATACAATTTGTTTCATTTATTTAGGGTATTGTCATGGTAACATCCTTTAACAAAAAGTGGCTTGTCCCCTTTGTGTTGCTCATGCTCGTGAGCGTGATGGGCGTATTTGCACCGCCTTCTACACCGCTTGTCCAAGGCGGAGCAATCAACACGGGCGATGTGGCATGGATGCTGGCAGCATCGGGTTTGGTTTTGTTTATGACTCCCGGTCTGGCATTTTTTTACGGCGGTATGGTTCGCCGCCAAAACGTGATTTCGACCATGCTCCAGAGCTTTATTGCGATGGGTGTGATTAGTGTGTTGTGGGTGATGGTTGGCTTCAGTATGTCGTTTGGCGACAGCATCGGCGGCTTGATTGGCAATCCGATGACATTTTTTATGTTTCATCATGTTGGCGGCGCGACGCATCCAACATTGTCGCCGACGATTCCGCTTGTCCTGTTTTCGATGTTTCAACTAAAATTTGCGATTATTACTCCTGCACTTATTACCGGCTCATTTGCAGAGCGGGTGCGCTTTTCGAGCTATCTGCTCTTTATTTGTCTTTTTTCGCTCTTTGTTTATGCGCCGCTTGCACACTGGACATGGCATCCTGACGGCTTCCTCCGCAAATGGGGTGTTCTGGATTTTGCCGGCGGAACAGTCGTGCATATGTCGGCAGGGTTTGCAGCGTTGGCAGGCGCATTGGTGCTTGGTCGCCGCAAAGCGCACGTAAACAGCGAGCAACATTCTCCCGCAAACATCCCGTTTGTGCTGCTAGGTACGGGGATGCTTTGGTTCGGGTGGTTTGGCTTCAACGCTGGTTCGGCGCTGGCTGCAAACGAAACCGCAGCAATGGCGTTTACAACAACCAACACCGCTTCAGCAGCAGCAGCGCTTTCATGGGTATTTTTTGACGGCTTGCGCGGTCGTAAACCTTCAGCACTCGGCGCTTGTATTGGTGCGGTTGTCGGCTTGGTGGCGATTACTCCGGCGGCTGGGTATGTCAGCGTTGGTGCAAGTATTCTCATCGGTTCGTTGGCAGCAGTGGTGAGCAATATCGCGGTGTATTTCAAGTCGCAATCCAGTTTGGACGATACGCTCGACGTATTCCCGTGTCATGGTATCGGCGGCGCATTTGGTATGCTTGCAACGGGCGTATTTGCTTCCGGCGTAGGCTTGATGACCGGTCAAACGCAAACCTTCCTCATGCACCTTGCGGCACTTGCTATCGTTGGCACATTCTCGTTTGGCGGCTCGTTCTTGCTGTACAAACTCGTGGATGTAATTGTACCGCTCCGCGTCAGTGAAGACCAAGAAGAACTCGGTCTCGACATGAGCCAACACGGCGAAACAATGAACGACACCGACGATACACTTATGGAGAAAGTTCGCGCATTGGTTTCCGAAGAAGCAGATTCTTGAAGAGAAGTATGAAGTATCAAAAATCAAGGCTTGAAGCGGTATGTAAAAACTTCATTCTTTTCACCTCCTGCTTCAGAATAGACACATTCAGACGATTGATTCAAGGGGAAATTCACACACACTCCACACTCCGTTTGATGCGCTTCAAACCACGATGGGTGGTTTAGTGCCTCAAAAGAAAAAACCTCGCAAGGCTTGTTCTTGTGAGGTTTTTTTTGTTGCTTTTATCGTAACTGTTTAGCTCTTCGACGCAGATTATCATGATTGCACTGATTTCGCTGATTTTGAAAGGCTTTTGGGAGAGATTTCGGGTTGCCAGTTTGTATTTGCACAATCATGAATATCTGTTAAATCATGAAAATCTGCGTCAAAAATTTATGACCTAAACAGTTACCTTTCATCAACAACATATCATCGTTCAAGCAGAACGCCCGTCACAAAGCACTTGTGCGCCCACCGTCCACCGCAATACTTGTGCCTGTAATGTAGGCAGCAAGCGGCGAAGCGAGAAATGTTGCCAGATTGCCCAATTCTTCCGGCTCGCCGAAGCGTCCTGCGGGAATGGTTTGTAGCATCGAAGTGGCGACTTCTTCTGCGCTCTTGCCCTGATTTTTTGCGGTGGTTGTGGTTAAAGAATCCAAGCGTCCTGTTTTGATAAAGCCCGGCAAGATATTGTTTACGGTGATGCCGTCGGTAGCCACTTCCATCGAAAGCGTTTTTGCCCAACTCGCCATTGCTCCGCGAATCGTGTTGGAAACGCCAAGGTTCGGAATAGGCTGTTTGACGGATGTGGAAATGATGTTGATGACGCGCCCGTACTGTGCTTGTTTCATGCCGGAAAGAAGTCGCTGCACCAGCATTTGACTCACCAAAATATGCTGCGAAAATGTTGCCGCAAATTGTTCGCTCGTTGCTTCTGCGATACGCCCGGGTGAAGGTCCACCGGTATTATTGACCAGAATGTGGATGGTCGTATTCGGCTCTTGTGCCAAAAATGAAGCAAGTGCTTTTTCGACATCCTCAAACCGCCCGAAGTCCGCACAAATGCTTGTGTGCTGGGCATTTCCTACATGGGAAAGTTCTTGCGCAGTTTTTTGCAAAGCCGCTTCATTCCTTGCTGCTAAAATAACCGATGCTCCTGCCTCGGCAAATTTCTGAGCAATAGCCCTGCCGATGCCTTGTGTGCTGCCGCAAACGAGGGCGCGTTTGCCCGTAAGGTCAAGTGTAATCATGGTGCTGCGAAATCAATGATGAAAATTTTCCGAGAATTTTTATGAGAATTTTTGCTTAAAATCTTCCCGATGTGGCGCAAATACGTCAATCACGCGGCACTCCGTCAGTGCCTTGCCGGAGTGAAGAGCATCAGGTGGAATCACAACAACCTCGCCGGAGCGCACTACAACAGTCTCCCCGCCGATAGTGAGTTCTAGTGAGCCTTCCAGAACGGTGGTGATTTGTTCGTTTGGGTGGGAATGTTCGGGAAGCGTCTTCCCTGCTTCGATGCGGACGAAAGTCATCGTCATGCGTTCACTGTGAACGAATTTCGCAAAAAAGCCGTCGAAGAGCGTGGATTCTTGCTTGGTGGCGAGTTGAATGTATTGCATACAATTTTTACGAAGGTCAATAAATGTGGTTGGAAGCCCAAGATACACAATCCTGCTGATTTTGGAAATAAACAAAAACGGCGTACAGCAATCAAGCTCTACGCCGTCGTGTTTTTTGTTGAGCGTTCTTAATGCCGAATCACCACCCGTGTAACCCAGCGTTTACCGCGCTCTGTCGAAAGTTCAACGCAATAGACACCGGAAGCCATTGTACTAACATCAATGCTCCGTTCACCGCGTGATTCCTTGATAACAGCACCTTTTGCATCCAAAAAGCGCACAGTTACGGGTTCGCTGGTCAGTTCTTTCAGCCCGTCAATATTCACCATATCGCTCGTCGGATTCGGCGAAATACGGACGCTGCCGAACATTTCTTTTGCAGCCACTTCGTTAGCAAAAATCATCTGTGCCAACTGTTCCGTTGCCGAAGACTGGTGTGATGAGGCTTGCGAGGAAGTTTGTGATGCAGTGTGTGAAGTGGTCAGTGAAGCGTCTTTCGGAGCGCTTGCCGTCGAGAAGCTCGCTCTCGAAACAGGAACTTGGGTTGTGCTACCGCAAGGATTACAGAATTTACCCGCATCAACTGATGCCGTTGCGCGAGCGCCTGCCGGATTGGTCAAGGCACACGGCGTAGGAATACGGCAGTCAAAGCCGCCCGGAGGCGTTTGGGCGAAGGCAACAATCGTCGAATCATTATTACCGATAATTCGCGCCGGAAGCCCTGCAATGGTCAGTGTCGGCGAAGGACCGAAATTTGCACCGTAAACTACCACTTGCATTCCCATCGGTGTCGGCAGTGTGGTAATCGTCCACATCTCAGGAAGCGGACGGTTGTCAATCCGCACGGGAACTGATGCAGTCTGCCCGTCGGGATTCAGCATACGAAGCGTGGTTGTGCGCGGTGTATTGACCGAAGCGGGAATTTCCACAATCATTTCACGCGGCGAGATATAGCGCGTTATCGGTACAGGCACACCGTCCAGCGTTAGCTGCGTCATCGGCAAAAAGCCTGTACCATAAATCGTAACACTAAACGGTTGCAATGTTGAAGTTGTTACAATTGCTTGCGGTACATTCACGCGCAATTCCCGCATTTCAGGTTGATTGCCATCGGGAACAAGACCGTTGGTTATGCCGCCACGATTTTGGAACATAAATGGCGGCAAAACAATACCATACGATTGCCCGTCAGGGTTGGTAACAATAATAGATGCTGTTGAATTGCTTGGAATGGAATAGTTCAACGGAGCCAAAGCATAAATTATGGAATCGGGGCTTGAAGCTAAAATTCCTAACGGAGTGCCACCCAAATTGACCGTAGCACCTTGCTGGAAGTTCCGTCCGCGCAAGATAATTTGCCAATTGCCTTGCGTCGGGGTAGATTCCGCAGTGCTGATAAACGGCGGCGGACGGCGGGTAATCGTTACCGGAACTGAAGCACTTTGACCATCGGTATTGAGAACACGCAACGTTCCTTGACGTGAGGTTGTATTCAGTACGCCCGGAATTTCGACCAGTGCAAGTTGCGGCGAAACGACTTGCCCACGAAGCGGTATGCCATCAAGCGTAAATTGCGATGTCGGGAAGAAATTGCTGCCCGTTAAGCGCACTGTGAAGGGGCTGCCTGTTGCCATGGTTGAAATAGCGGGAACAACCGAAAGCGTTGGTGACGGGCCCGGCTCGATGCGCAAGCCGATGCTTGATGATTGATTGTCGGGATTGGTCAATGTAATGCGGCGGTCACCCGGAAAACGCAAACCCGCAGGAAGTGTTACGGTTGCTTGTGTTCCGCCTACAATCGAAATTACGGGCAATGGTGCATTGCCGTCAATCATTACCCGTGCTTGTGGGCTGAAATTAAATCCGCGCAACACCAGCGTTGTGTCATTGCCCGAAGAACGCAAGGGACTCGGAACAACAGCAATAATATTTGGTGCTTGCGGGCGAATATACTCACCACCAAGACCGCCAAAGGTTGTTGGGACAGAAACAATACCCGGTCTGTTGGTAATAACCTGAATTTGGTCACTAAGTGGCACGCCGCCAACGATTGCACGGATTGTTCCATCAGGGTCTTGTGTGAAACTTTGTACTGGAACGCCGCCAATTAGTACCTGCGTCGCGCCTTCAAGATTGACACCCGACAAGACAACTTCCGTACCAAACGAGAAGCGCTGCGGAGAAATACTTGTTACAACTGCTGTTTGAGGCGGTTGAGCACAAGCAGTAAAACCAAATGCCTGCACAGCACCAGTCGGGGTAATGACCTCGACCGTTCCTCCATCGGTAGTATCAACCACAGCAAGGATAAAATTATTGTTCAATACCGTAAAAGAGCGTGCAGGGATAGTGCCGAAACGAACTGCCGTTGCGCCTATGAAGCCCGAGCCGCCAATCCGCACCTGCACACCGCCCCATCCGCAACTTGGATTGACACCGTTAATACGAGGTGTTGTGGGAACGGCAGGAATAACGGGGAACGAAATGCCAAGATTTTGTCCGTTCAAACCAACGATTGAACCCGGATTACCGCTTGTCAGCGCTGCTGGAGTAAAGGAAATTTGAATACCATTGACGGGACCATCAGGGACGGGATTTGCTGTGCCGACAAAAGTAACAACTGCTTGCGTCGGCGATACCTTTGTAACAATTGGTGTTAGTCCGGGCGGAACACCCGTGATGTTGAAATGTACGCCGGGGGTAAACGTTGAGCCGTTTGGAACACCTGCCGTGAACGTGTCGCCGGTGATATCAATGGGTAAATTACCCGTTACCCCGCCCGAAGGTGTACCTGTAAGCGTTGTTCCTGAGGCAAATGTAGCCGTTCCGGTTATATAGGTAATGGACAAATTTTGTCCGTTTAAGCCCGTAACTGCTGGCGCATTAGCGCCTTGAACACTTGCGTTCAAGAACGTAATCAGCACATTGCCGACGTTATCTGCGGTGGTGTGATTGGTTGCCGTGCCGGTAAACGAGATAGTTGCTTGCGATGGTGAGTTTTTCGTAATCACCATCGTCAAACCCGCCGGAACATTCGCCACGTTGTAATGCGTTCCGGCAACAAGTGGCGAACCGTTTGCTACGCCTGCTGTCCAGAGGTCGTTACTGAGCGTGATGTTTTGTGTGGTGGGGACAGTACCGTTATTTGAGCCGTTTTCGTTGAACACAGTGCCGGAATAGACTGCCGAGGGCGGCGGAGAATTAACAAACGTAATAGACAAGTTCTGCCCGTTCAAATCCGTGATTGCCCCTGCAACTCCGCCTTGTAAGGAAGCATTGAGGAATGTCGGCTGAACGTTGGTAACACTGTTGGCTGCGGCGTGAGCGGCAGCATTGCCCGTAAAGCTGACAGTTGCTACGTTTGCTGATGTTTTAGTAACGACCATCGCCAAACCCGCAGGAACGTTTACAGCGTTGAAATGGACACCTGCGGTTAGTGTATTGCCGACGGGAATTGCCGCAGCCCATGTTTCGCCCGTTAAAGTAACGGTACGGGTTTGGGTGATTGAGCCGTCGTTCGCGGCAGCTTCATTGAACGTTAATCCTGACCACACCGCCGAGCCTGTCGGCGGAACATCCAAGAAATTAACATTGAGATTCTGCCCGTTCAACCCCGTTACCGATGCGGGAACGCCCCCCGTAACAGCAGCGTTCAAGAAGGCAAACTGCATATTATTTACGCTGTTTGCTGCCAAGTGCGGAGCAGCATTACCCGTAAGCAGCACTGTTACTTGTGTGGGAGATGTTTTCACCAAGACCGGCGTTAAGCCTGCCGGAAGATTCACAACGTTGTAATGCGTACCATTTACCAGCGCACCACCAACGGGAACGCCTGCCGTCCAAGTTTCGGCGGTCAGCGTGATTGTACGGGAATTTGCAATCGAGCCGTCATTAGCAACCGATTCCGAGAATGTCGTTCCTGAATAAGCAGCAGAAGCGGGGTCGTTAAAGTTTACCGCTAAATTCTGCCCATTCAATCCTGTTGTTGCTGCTGCATCCAGACTATTGACTGCCGCATTGGTGAACGTAAACTCCATATTTGCTACACTATTAGCGACGGCGTGATTGGTTGCCGTGCCTGTAAGCGCAATCGTAACGACATTTGCAGCCGTTTTGGTCAAAACTGCCGTCATACCCGGCGGCACGTTTACTGCTGAGTAATGCGTACCCGCCACAAGCGGCATCCCAACACCAACCGCCGTAACCCACGTGTCACCTGTCAGCGTAATGGTACGGGTTGTGGTAATCGTCCCGTTATTCAGAGCTACTTCGGGAAATGTTGTCCCGGAGTATGCCGCCGAACCCGCCGCAGGGTTGTTAAAATTGATATCCAAATTCTGCCCGTTCAAGCCCGCAAGATTGCCGCTTGCCACTGCTGCTGGGTTAAACGTGATTTGCACGTTATTGACGCTATTTGCGGCAAGGTGCGTTGCCGCATTACCTGTAAAGCTGATAGTACCAACGTTTGCAGAAGTTTTGGTGATAACCATTGTCAAGCCCGGAGGAACGTTCACAACTGTGTAATCCGCTCCGGCTGTCAAAGTGCCGCCAATTGGCACGGCAGTTCGCCATTCCTCGCCTGCAAGGGTGATGGTGTTGGTCATTGTTACCGAACCGTTATTCACTCCCGCTTCGGTGAACACCGTACCGCCGTAGGTACCGCCTGCACCAGGGTCGTTAAAATCGACAGACAGCATTTGTAAGTTTAAGCCCGTAACGCCAACAGCCGAGCCGCTTTGCATTGCAGCATTGAGAAAAGAGAACTCCACATTTGCCACATCATTCGCATTGGCATGAGCCGTAGCAGCACCTGTAAACGAGATTGTTCCTACTCCGGCGGATGTTTTCGTAACAACTGCCGTCAAACCCGGCGGAACATTGACAACGTTGTAATGGGTACCTGCCACAAGGTTTCCACCAATCGCAACCCCATTCGTCCACTGCTCACCCATGAGCGTAATAGTGCGGGTTTGCGTAACCGTACCGTTATTTGCTCCGGCTTCGGGGAAGGTTGTTCCGCTGTATGTTGCCGAACCGGCACCGCCATATGTTACCGAAAGCATCTGACTGTTTAAGCCCGTCACCCCTGTAACAGAACCGCTTGCAAGGGCAGCATCAAGAAAGGCAAACTCCATATTGGTAATACTGTTTGCGGGAAGGTGCGCTGTTGCATTGCCCGTCAAGCTAATAGTCGCAACATTTGCCGACGTTTTCGTTACAACTGCCGTCAAGCCCGCCGGAACGTTTACCACGTTGTAATGCACACCCACCATGAGATTTGCACCAATCGCAACGCCCGTTGTCCAAAGTTCGTTGGTAAGAGTGATCGTGCGAGTTTGCGTGATAGAACCGTCATTGGCTGCCGCTTCGGGGAAATCTGTCCCTGAATACGCAGCAGAACCCGGGTTGTTAAAATTGATAGCATGATTGACAGCGTTTAAGCCCGTCGCAATACTTCCACTCTGGATTGCAGCACCGGTAAAGTTAAACTGCACATTGGGAACACTATTTGCTGCGGCGTGGGCTGCGGCATTGCCTGTGAAACTTATGTCGGCGGTATTTGCAGCCGTTTTCGTTACAACAGCCGTTAAACCCAGCGGTACGTTTACCACGCTGTAATGCACACCACCGCCTGTGAGCGGTGTGCCAATCGCTACACCTGTTGTCCACTGCTCACCGGTGAGGGTGATGGTGCGCGTCTGTGTGACGGAGCCGTCATTAGCAGCCGCTTCAGGAAAGGTTGTGCCAGAATATGCCGCAGTGCCGGGATCAAGGAATTGAATCGGAAGCGCTGTGCCGTTTAATCCCGTAACACTTGCGGCAACTGCGCCTGCCTCCATAGCAGCATTGGCAAAGACAAGGTTAAACGATACATTGTTTGCCATTGTGTGTGCGGTAGCTGTTCCTGTGAGTGCGATTGTTGCGGTGTTTGCACCTGTTTTGGTCACAACGAGCGTCATTCCTGCGGGAATCGGTCCTCCGGCAACAGTGTAATGCGTACCGCCTGCGGTGAGAACAGTGCCGTTGGCAATACCTGCATTAAAGGTAACGTTCGTGAGAGTGATAGTGCGCACGGTTGTTATCGTCCCGTTATTTGCAGCGTCTTCGGGGAAGGTTGTGCCGGAATACATCGCCGTTCCCGGGTCGCGGAAATCCACAATCCAATCAAGCGGATTGCCCGTTGTGGGGTCGTTATTCAAATTTTCCACACCAACGGCGTTATTCCCAAGCAGCGCGGCATTTTGCCACGTGATGCGCATATTGTTCACATCGTTGATATTGGCGTGATTCGTAGCCGTTCCTGTTAGAGTAACAGTTGCAATTTTATTGGTGGTTTTGACGATATTCACTGTCATGCCCGGCGGCACGTTAGCAACAGTGTAATGTGTGCCGAGTGTGAAGGTTCCACCCATTGCCACCGAAGCCGTCCATTCTTCAAAGTCATCGGGAGCGGTCGGTGCTGCGGGACCGAGTTGAATAGTCAAAGCGGTCGTAGTGGTGCCGTCGTTAGCAGGCACTTCCACAAATGTTCTGGAGGCTGCAAACGCCGAGGAAGCATAGAAAAAGCGTGCAAGACGATTACGATTTGGCGTGGGATTGTTAAACGCCGTAAACTGACCACCAACGACCAATTTTCTATCGGCTTGAACCATGACTTTAATAACACCACCGGTAAAGCCCGTACCGGGGTTAAACCGAAAATCCGTTGTGCCTGCCGGAAGGATACGAACGATATTATTGCGAGCCGCGCCGTTGTAGGTAGAAAAACCGCCACCAACGATGATATTCTGTGTCGTCGGCTCCATAGCTATCGTATTGACCGTATTATTAAAGCCCGCTCCCGGATTAAATCCGACATCTAATGCACCAGCAGCCGTCAAACGCGCAATACGATTCCGTGCTGTACCATTAAACGTCGTAAAATCCCCTCCAATCATAATTCGACTCATCGCATCAAGGGCGATTGTAAAAATCATATTGTTTGAGCCGGTACCAATGGTGAACGTTCCGTCATTGGTGCCTGTACTGGTCAGTCGTACAATGCCCGAACGCGCCGTGCCGTTGAACAGCGTAAAATTGCCTCCAATCAAAATACGGTTCGACCCGTCAATCAAGACAGATTGTGCGCCAAGCGATGTACCAGTCAAACCAGTGCCAATATTCGTATTAAACGTAGCATCCAAAGCTCCGGTATTTGTAAAGCGAATAACACGGCTTGTCGGAGTGGTAAAATCACCAACGGCTACCACGTTTCCGCTTGCATCCACAGCGACAGCATTGACGGCACCCCCCAGAGCAGTATTTTGGACGAATGCTCCATCAATTGTGCCATCAGCATTTAAGCGTGCCACACGTCGGGTGTTCGCCACATTGAACGCACCGCCGATGATGAGTTGCCCGCCACCAGTGAGCTGGACAGAATTGACAACGTTGGTATAGGCTGCGGGCAAGGAAGTAAACGTTCCATCAAGCGTACCGTCCGCATTCAAGCGAGCAACACGATTTGCGGGCGCACCACGATAATTTTCAAAGTCTCCGACAACGATAAGTTGCCCACTGCCAAGTTGCAGCACGTCGCGGACTTCGCCGTCGAAGCCTAAATCTGCACCCGTTTGGAAAGTAAAGGTTGGCGGGTTTTCTAATACCTGTGCTTGCGCGAAAGGATGCCCCAGTAACATAAGCATCAGCATAACAAAGGGAAGAGCGAGGTTTTTACTGCTTTGTACAACACTCCAAAGGGCTTGTAAATCAAAGCATACACGAGAAGAGCGCAGTGTCTGCCTACTGCACAGAGAGGTAAACGTATGCATAATGTGGATAAAATAAACGTGAAGCATTGAGGATGTAAATAACTACCAAGTTTAGCGTAGAACCAAGCGTAATAGCATTCAAAAGAATTGTTCTTGAGCATTGTTGTACTCAATGCAAATCTACGGAAAAGAAATGCTCTAAAATAGTGAGGAGGGTGCAGCGATTTTTGAGGTTTTTGTCATTTTTTCGATTGTGGGTAGCAATCGAAGCGCTTTTACCATCATTACCTTGCATCAGGTGAAGGATTCAGCAGCAGCACGTTGTGTGCTAAATCGGCAAGTTCGGCACGAATGGTCGTTCCTGTCTTCTGGTACACCACCGTAAACAGGTTGCGTACAGTTCCTTCCGAGAGACCAAGCGCACTCGCAATGTCCAAATTCGGAAGATGAGCCAAACGCAAAACATTCATTTCGCTTTGCGTAAAATCGTATTTGCGCATATTTGCTACGGCATTCAGAATTTTGTCCTGTAAAAGCGGACTTACCCATTTGCCTTTGGACAAATCCCATTCTAACGCTTGCCGAATCACTTGCGGGTGGTCTTCTTTCAACATACACCCATCAGCACCCGCATCTAAAGCAGCTTTAGCGTATGCCGGCTTTGCGGACATAGCAAATATGCGGAGTTTGGGGAAATCTACCCGCAAATGCTGAATAATACTCACTCCGTCCATGTCGTGCAGCATCATGTCTTGTACCAGCACATCCGGCTGATACTTGCGCACAGCTTCCAATGTGGCTTTGCCGTTTGTTGGCGTAGCAACAACTTCCACATCCAGCCCCAACTGTTGGAACCAGATTTTGAACATCATCGAAAGCATTGAGTGGTCGTCAGATATGACAATTCGTTGCATACACACGCGCAAATAAAGGCAACTGTTGAAAAGGCAAATAACTCTGCATCGCTAAACTACAATACAGACCTTACACTCCCAAAATATATTTTGACCAGACTGCAAATATCCCACAAACAACAGACGAACTGCTGTATAACAACATCTACCGTACAATTTCCACGCGACGCGCCACTTCCTCACTCCCTGCCCGAATAGAGAGCATATACGCCCCACTCGAAAGCCCGTGAACACTTGCTTGCCACTGATATTCTCCCGCCGATTGCAACTCAGAAACGTATCGGGAAATAACAGAACCACGAGAGTCAAGAAGCACAATTTCGACAGGTGCTTCCTGCAATAGCGTGTACGTCATCTGTGCATCATCGCGGGCAGGGTTTTGACCCATTCTCACCGAAGCCAAAATTTTTCCACCTGCACTGCCGATAAGCCTCTTCCCGCCTGCATTGGAAGTCTGCAATCGAAATGCTCCCGTAAACACATCACTCAGTTGAACAGCGCCATTGCTCCATTGCAACTGCTCTATGACAAGCGGAGTGACATCCGTGCTTCCCGCAACCGCTCGGCACGGCACACGCAAAAGCACCGAATCACGACCGTTCCAGAACGTTGTAGGAATGGAATACGTCTGCATCGTGCTGCGAATCGCACTTGTGCGAACAGCCCGCAAAAGCGCATTACCACTTGCATCGGGAACAAGCACTTGGCGATGAAATCGCACCGAAGCTGTGAAAAACGGCACTGATGCTCTAAAAAGCGCATCGCGGTCTTCGGTGTTCATGCCCGTAAGGTATAATTCCAGCATGACTGCCGCTCCCGGAGGCGCTTGCGGCGGAATGGTGCGAAGACCAATTCCTGCAACAACATCACCTGTGCGCCTTGTGCGCCCGAATTGCGTCAAAGGTGCTGTAACGGTGTCCACGTCTGCCTGGCAAAGAATCATTTCTTGCGAAGCAGCACCAGTGCGCTCTGCAACAAATTTCAGCAGCACCGCCGTCGTATCGCCAACGCCAATCGGCTTTGCACCGTCCACATCGGCGCGGTAGGTGTATTCACGCGCTCCGCGAACCAAACTCACCCGAAGCAGTTCCGCTTCGCGGTCGCCGACATTCACCACTTGCACGGCAAACAGTTTTATCATACCGATAAGGCTCGTGTCAATCGCCGGAGGAATCAGTTTTAATGCGCCCCCGCGCCCCAAAAGGCGGCTTGTGAGCGTTTGTGATTGCACTTGCGGCTGCGGCATCTGTGCAGAATTTTCGGGAAGAAAACGAAGCGTCAGAGAAGCAATAACGTCGTTTAGGGTTGTAGGAATAAAGCGCACTCTGAGCGGCAAACTTTCCCCTGCGGCAAGTTCTCGTCCACGCAGACTTTCGCAGACAAACGCCGGAAGGCTCGTTGTTGCGTCATCCACAAAGCGGATGCGTACATTGGACAAATTCCGCACGGTCAGAATGGCAAACGCCGTATCATAGCGCGGCACTTTGCCGAAATCCAGTTGCTGTGCGCCCAGCGTGCTGTTTGGTGCTGTCGTAAAATTGCTTACCGCCCACACGCCGCCTCCACGCACATTTTCCGCCCGAACTCGCCAAAAATAGCGCACTTCGGGCTGAAGCGGAAAGCCGTTCAAAAACCGCGTATCTACTTCGATGCGCCCCGTTACAAGCGCTGTTGTCGTTTGTACGACCGTTACCATTGTCAGTAGCGAGGCGAAATCTTCTGTGCGCGAAAACTCCATGCGGTACTGCGCCGCGCCGCGCACGGATGTCCATTGCAAAAGCGGCAATGTGGGAACATCTATCTCTCCGCGCTGCGGTGCAATAATGACAACTGCGCCCGGAACATCATTCGGCAAAACCGCCCGAACACGCACCGTTGCTGTCGAAACGGTCAAAAGCGGAAGCCGTGTGTTCGTAATTTCGCAACGGTACAAGCCTGAATCCGCCGCCGCAAACGCCGCAAACTCCAGCACATCCCCCGAAGCCGCTTGTGAACGAATTTCACTGCCATTTCGCACCCACCGAAAACGGTTGAACGCGCCTTCAAGCGGCGCACGAAGAACAAAAGGAGCATCAATAACAGCAATCGTATCATTCAAAAGAGGCGGAGTGATGCGCTGCGGAGCATAGTCAAACGACGGCACACCCGCAAGCCGCTCCAAATCTGCAAGCAGCAGACGATTCCCGCGAACATCCAGTCGGGTAAGACGTGGCGCGGTGCGTGCGAGATTTGGAATTGCTGTAAAACTGTTTCCTGCTATAGTCATTGTCTGCAAACCTGTGATATTTCCCAGCGCCTCCGGCACTGCGCCCGCAAACGCATTGCTGTCCAGCGCCAATTCTCTCAGTGCAGTGAGATTTCCAAGTTCCTGCGGAAGCGTTCCCGTGAATAAATTCCTGCTAATATCCAAGCGCTGCAAACCCTGAACAGCACTTGTTTGCGCAAGTTTGTTGCTTCCATGCAATAACGCATTTTGCCCGACATTTTGCCCAATCGCCGACGGCAATGAGCCGGAAAGCCTGTTACCACGCAGATTCAACGATTGCATTTGCGGCATCTGCACAAGAAAACTCGGAAAGCCGCCAATAAACTGATTTCCACTTGCATCAAAATCCTGCAACGCCGTGATTTGGCGGAGACAATCGGAAATGAACCCCGTTAAACGGTTGTTGCTGATATTCAACTGTTGCAGTCCCGCAGGCAAGCAACAAAGCGCCTCCACGCCACCTTCAAAACGATTCCCCGATAAATCTAGCGTTTGCAAAGCGGTCATCGAACAGATATTGTGTGCAATGCTACCGCCCAGCACGTTACCCGCAATGCGTAAGGTGCGAAGTGCCGTTAGTTGTGCTAATGCTACCCAAGGCAGCGTAGAATCAAGGTTGTTCGCTGGAAGACTAATTTCGACAACCCGCCCGCGCTCCACTTTCACACCAAAGCGCAGTGCAACAGGAAAGCCATTCGTCCAATTCGTCGAAGTTGTCCACGAAGCACCTTTTGTTACGGCGTAGAGGGCATTCAGCGCCAAAGAATCACTTGGTAAAACAGGCTCGGCATCAAAAAGCGGGTTAAACGTAAACGAAGCCGTTGTCGTCATCAAGCCGCTTCCCGTCTGAATTGACAGAGCGCCCGATTGCACACGCCCCACTTGAAGCCGAATTTGCGTCGGCGAAAGAACGGTAAAGGAATGCACAGGCAGACCACCGATGAACACCGCTTGAATACTGCTCCGCGTGGAAATGCCAAAATTCACGCCCGACACAATAACCGTCGCAGAAGAACCGCCAACGGTCGGCGAAAACCCCAGAATACCGGGCGCATCCGGCGCAAGAATCTTGATGGGAAGCGCTGTTTGGGCTGTTTGAGCGCCACTTGAAAAATTTGCCTCTGCAATAACCGTCGCCAGCGTGGAGGTCATATTCTGCGGAATCAAGCCTGAAGGCGTGATAAAACGGACTTCGGCAGGGGTATTACCCACTGTTCCCGTGCTTGCTTGCCGAATATTTGCCAAGACACCAACGCTCGCGAAACGGCTCTGCAAGCGCACGACAGCCGTGTTTGGCACATTCACACCCGACACAAGGACTTCCTGCCCTTCTAAAACTTCCGCCGGAGTGAAGGCGGTAAGCGTCATCACAGGGTCAGGGGCTTGGCGGAGCAGCACTTGACGGCTGAAAATAGCAGTACCGGAGCGGGTTGTAACGCTCACAGTCGCTTGACTTGTCGGCGTGGAAATAAACGGCGCAATAGCAGTGATGCTTGTGGGCGAATGAGCAACAAATGTCGTCAAAATGCCGCCGATACTGACGCTTTGGGTGTTAATATAGTTTGTTCCCGTTATCGTCAGAGCATCGCCGACTAGCGCGGAAAGAGGCGTAACGGCACTGATGGTGGGCGGTGGAATAACGACAATCGCCGATGACGACAGCACCGTTCCCGCAGGCGTGGTGATGACGAGCGGCGCATTGGCGCTCTGCGGTGCTACAACACTGATTTGTGTCGGAGAATTAACCGTTGCGGGAACTTGCACACCGCCGATACTAACTTGTGTAAGGTTCGGTACAAAATTGCTGCCGGAAATCGTGAACACCGCTCCGGGCAAGGGCTGAAGCGTCGAAACGGTACTGATACGCGGCGGCGCAAGCACCGTAAAGGGCTGCTGCCACGAAACCGTTCCGCCGCTTGCCACAATCGTCAAAATACCCGCCGTTGCTTGCGTGAAAACCACACGCAATTCCGTCAGCGAAGCCGCCGTTACCGATGCAGCGCCCAAACCGCCGATAGTTACAAACGGCGTAGTGTGGTATTCCGTGCCGCGAATGGTCAGCACCTGCCCAAGAGTGAGCAGTTGCGGTGTAACAGATGAAATTGTCGGCTGCCCTGTCCACGTAAAAGGAAGCGGCGCAACAGCAGTTCCAAGCGGGCTTTGTACTGTTAGCGCTCCTGTCGCACCGCTATTACCCACTACGGCGGTAATTTGCGTCGGAGAAACAATCGTGAAACTTGCTGCCGGAATACCGCCAAAACTTACGCCCGTAACGCTTGCCAAAAACTGCCCCGTGATAGTTATCGTCTGCCCCGGACGCGCTACACGCGGCGTAAAACTGATGATGGACGGCACTGCTCCGGCGAGCGAAAAATACGTGCCGCCGTTGCTGACGCTAGCCGCTTGGGGCAAGGAAGAACGCGGCTGCGAGACATCATCCGCACCAATGTCGCCGTAGGGGCCATTTTGCGCTGCCGCCGTGGCAACCCGCAGACCGCTTGGAATCGGGCTTTGCGGCGTACTTGTTTGAAATGTTCCCGTGAGAAAATTCCCCGAAAGCGTCTGCGCAAGCCAATTTTGCGGCTGCCCTGCGGTTAAGGGTTGCGACCACGAAGCAGCGCCGCTTGCGAAGGATTGTCCTTGAACGACAGGCTGCACACCGCCTGTGCGCACGTTTGCCAGCGTAAAGGGGCGGTACACATTATCGCCGACGGGAAAGGCGTACGATAGCCCATCAGAGGTGATTCCTGCTTGCATCGTGCGGCGGAGTGCGCCTTGAATGTAGCTGTTTACGCTTCCGCCGGAAATTGCTGACGGAGACGAATTGCCAAGAGTCAAGGTATTCGGCTGCGCAACAGCAAGGATACCACTTTGTAGCGTAAGCGTACCAAGGATGTTCACCTGTCCCGAAAGCGCGGGAATAGGCGCTCCGGCATGATTCAGCGTGAGCGAGTTCAACGTTCCAAAACCACTTTCCAGCACCAAACCGCCTTGCAAAGCGCCGTTCAGTGTTAGTGCCGAAAGTGTTGCACCGCGCAATGCACCGCCTGAGCTCGTATTCATGCCGTTTATGGTCAAATTGTAATCATTCAGCGCAAGTTTTCCGCCGGAACTAAGCGTGAGCGGCATTTGCAGCGTTTTGTTACTGTTCAGCGAAACAACCGTCGCATTGGAAACCCAGACGGGTACAGGCATTGAGATTGGTAAAATTTCGTCATCCGTTGTAAACGTCCCACCTCCGGTGTAGGACAGCATCGAAGCACCGGAGTATATCATTCGCGTAGAGCCAGCAATATTGCCGCTTCCCGTGCCACCGCCGCCATTCGGACCGACCATCGTGAAAAACGCATTTTCGACAATAATATCCGCTCCGTCGCCAGTGAAAATTGAGCCGTTGTTCCACAGTTCCGCGCCGTCTCTCACCAAGAGCGTACATCGGGGAAATGGGAAAGGGAATACTATTTGCGAATTGAGTGCGCTGTGCAGCGTTGTTCGCCCTTTGATGATAAC
Source organism: Candidatus Kapaibacterium sp. (assembly GCA_025455065.1). Classification (GTDB taxonomy): domain Bacteria; phylum Bacteroidota; class Ignavibacteria; order Kapaibacteriales; family UBA4661; genus PH2015. Next base: position 72,036 of record JALONG010000021.1, read on the forward strand.
TTCTCCGCTCTGAGCAATAGAGATGTTCGAGTTTAAGCGCCGTGTTCCGGCACTTGCCCCAATGTACAAACCAAGCATTTGGAAAATACTGTTTTTCCCACCTTGCTGGCGAAAATTCATATCGCGCTCTGCTCCGGGGCTTGCGGACGTAAATTCATATGAGCCTTGTGGGTCGTAGTTTGCGGATGCCGTCTGCACCGCGCCACCACTTACGCTTGCGCCGTTGATGCCGTCGTCGCGCATGGTCGCTAAAAGTCCGTTAGCGTCAAGTCGGAAAATGCCCGCGCCAATAACGGCGCTGTGTTGCGTTTGCAATGTACCTTGCACCAAGCAGCGACTTCCCGCCGCAATATCTAACGCAATATTCGTCGCCGGAGCGCCTAAATCCAGCGTTCCGCCGCTTTCAATGACAACGCCGTCGGGCATTGCCGTTGTAGTGAGCCAATTTGTCGGATTCGAGGCGGAAAAAGTAACAGTTGCGCCATTTTGAATGGTAAGTTTGGCTATGGTTTGGTGCGGAATGTTCGTCGGTGTGTGTGTTCCGGCAGGAAAGATGAGTTCATCGGTAACGGCGGGATTGTTCCGTGCGGGCGACCACGAGGAAGGCGCTTGCCAGTTTGCGCCGAGAGCGCCTGCCCAGATGTAGGGCGGTGTGGGCATACCGGTCAATCCAAGCCATTGCGTAAACATGGTAAAAGGGAGATTTATCGTTTCAACGAACTGACCAATGCTCACATTCATCGTACCAAGCGAAGAATATGCCGAAAGCGGCAGTTGTGCATTTGCTGATGCCACACTCGCCCCCGCGACAGCCAAAGACGACGAATACAAGCGTAAACCTGCGCTCGCCGACATCAACATTCCTGCTGCTCGATTATAGACAACTTGCGTGGAAGTAATCGGCGCGGAAGGGGTGACATCTAGGGCAAAAGCCATTAAATACGCCGGTCCCGTCGTGGAAAATGTTGGATTCACCGCAGCATATCCCAAATACCCCGCCGCAGTGCCGACGGGCATCAAATAGACACCTCCGGGCGTTCCATTTGGAATCTCGCGCCGCAAAAATCCTGTACCATTGGTGATAACGTAAGAATCAGCATTACCGCCCACAATGGCTGTGGGAGCGGTGTTGAAGACCATAAGAAGGGCATTGTTTGTCGCACAATCTATTTTCCCAGCACTGAGGTTGAGAGTATTATTCACGGTCATTGCGTGTCCCGCGACAAGCGTAGCCCCCATGCGATTCATCGTCAAATCAGCAAATACGCCGCTTGTGGGAAAATTCCACGTACCTGTGACAGCGCCGGCACCGCCAATAGTCAAATTCCCATTAAACCCCCGAAACTCCGTCATTGCCGAGAGGATATTAACTGCGCCGTTGAAAACGAGTGAATTGCCGTTAAGATTAAATGCGCCTTGCTGAAAAGTAAATGTGCCGTTGATAGTTACGTTGGCTTGCATACGCAGGTCAATCGTCGTCGCCATATCAAAAATCACGTTTCCGTCCATCATGGCGGGCAGTTCAGCGCCTTCCTGCTGTGTCGCAATGCCGCCAAATTGATAATGCAACGTAGAATTGATGCTGTATTGGAGGTCAGACCCTTGCACGACGGCGGCGGCGGTATTTCCAAGTACGAGAATAGTTCCGTTTACCGTAAAACTGCCTCCCAAATTCGTTACTTTGGGTGCAGTGCCGCCTGATAATGCTAGGGTTACGCCCATTGCAACATTGCCTGTACCAATGACATCAACAGCGGTATTATTTGCAATAGTGAGGTCACTTAAAACATTAAAGGAAGTGTTAGTAATAATAGTACCTGCACCGTTCAACGTTGTCATTCCGGTAGCATTGATGGTAAAATTATTGAGCGTCATGGAAGGAACGTTCATAATATTCAAGTTCGTACTTCCCGAAATAATAACATCCCCACCGGGCGACGGCGCTATGCCTCCGAACCAATTCGCCGCAATAGACCAATCATTGTTTAATGCCCCTGTCCACACTGCTTGAGCAAACAAAGGTTGTCCGCAGAAAACCAGCGCCAAAGCGCATAACAAGGAGCGTATTCCCCGATAAAACATAATTGTAAACTATAGAGAGGTGGAACAAACGGAGTCTGTTAGGAAACCACCAAAGTACAGAAAAAATATGCTATTCTGAAGTACTTTGGGGCGAAATGACCGCTATTTGGGGCGGAATGCACAAAACCTCCTCCAAAACACCACTACACTATCAAACCCCGTATTTGTGCCGTGTACGAGCGGCTCACTTTCACTTTTGCACCGTTTGTCATTGTGAGTGTCAAATTCCCGTTGGCATCGCTTTCAGCGTGTTTGATGCACTGCACATTTACTATCGCCGATCGGTGAACACGCATAAATACTTGCCCGTCGAGCCGTTTTTCTAATTCCCCGATGCCCGTGCTTGCCGTAAATTTCCCTTCCGCCGTGTGCAAAAGAGCATAATCTTCCGCCGCTTCTATCCACACAATACTCTCCGCAAGCAAAGGAATGATGCGGTTCCCGGAGCGTACCATGAGACGGGAGAGAGGAGCTTGGTTACTTGGGACTTGGTTACTTGGGGCTTGGTTACTTGAAGAAATTGCTTGGGGAAATGTAGTCAGGAGGCGCGATAATGCTTCCAGATGTGAAAGGTTTGCTGAAGCAGTATTGACGCGCTCTTGCAGTTTTCCGATTGCTTTTTGGAAACGCTCTTTGGTATAGGGTTTCAGCAAATAATCTACCGCATTTTCCTCAAATGCTCTCACGGCAAACTCATTATACGCCGTCGAAAAAATCACGTGCGGCACGGTTTCAAGCCGTTCTAAGACCTCAAAGCCCGTCAATTCCGGCATTTCCACATCCAATATCACCGCATCGGGCTTGTGTTCGTTGATAAGCCGCACAGCATCTGTGCCGTTTTCTGCTTCGGCAATCAGCACAATATCCTGCATACCGCTCAAATACTCGCGGAGCAACATTCGTGCCGGTGGTTCGTCATCTGCAATGATGAGGCGTATCATAAAGGTAATGTTGTGGTTACTACAAAATTTATTTGAATACTGAAAGTACAATTGTGCAGAAAAAATATCATCATGAAAACTAAAATTCCATATTCTGTGTTTAAGGGTGTGGACAGCAATAGATTCCACAAAATCTCTCGCCAGACTTCGGCTAAAGATTGTACCAGACCACAGACAAAAGCCACCCTCAACATTTTGAAACAACAACTGCCCGCAACACCTTATATCCACAACTTTATTATCGGAATACTATGGATCAGCGATATTTTTCACTCGCACCGACAAATCTGCCGAATAAACGCCTCCAACGTTATGACGGCAAGGGTTTCAGCGTCTCTATAGATGATTTTACGCCACAAGACAGGGCGACAGTTACAACCATTTACCAAAATATCAAAGCTGTGTACGATTTGTGGCTGTACATGAAGGAAGCCCCGAACTATGCGATTCTGGAAGAAAGCGTTCAATGGCTGATGTCGGACGCATTTGTCACCATCGGTAAAGATTTGGGTACAGAGGCAGACTATAATTCGCAGGATATCAAGAAAGTTATCCATGATGTTCGCGGTGGTGCGCTTATGTCAATGGTCAGTTACGCAACACGCATAGCAACACTGAATTTATATCACAAAGTTGATGTGATGCGGAGTTTTGTTTTTCTTGCACGCGACCAAGCGAAGATGATGAGAAACGCCATTTACGATATTGATGTCCCGACACGCACTGCCGATGAGCGCTTACGTATCCACTCCATTTATGATTACATCAAAAAATGGGGTGATTTTGAGTATCATCACAATCAACGCATTATCAAAGTGAACGTCCAATGCCTGTTTGAAGGTAATGTTACAACCTGTTGCTTGGAGGCATCGGCGCTTGACCGCGTGTTGTATAACCTGATGAATAATGCCTTGCGATTTGCCGACGGAGAGATGATTACCCTGACTATTTTCCCCGTTGGCGATATTCTGCGGTGGGTCATTGAAAACACCGTGCGTCCTGAAGCTGTAGAATGGTTACAGACAACCGTCGGTGAGGATATGTCATCTCTTTTCAGGGGCGGTATCACTGACGGCGGCAATGGTATAGGGCTTTCTAATTGCGCAGAAATTGTTGGAGCAAGTTTTGGTATTTCGGCTGTCGAAGCAATTACGAGCGGCTACATCACGGCAAAACTTATTGACCGTACATTCTATGCGTGTTTTCACTGGAATATTGTGCGACCGGACGACCATTAACAGGACTGCGGCAAGTTCATGACGCACAGCATGAACTTTTATGCAGTATTCAACCACAGTCTGCCAAAGTTATTTTACTAAATGCTTATCATACCTTGGCGTAACGGCAATAGAAAATCTCACCGTTACGCCATTTTCCGTGCTTTTGATGTGCAGAGCCGATTCCGTACCATAGAGTTTTTGCAATCGTGCATCTACATTAGACAAACCAATGCCTGTGGAATGAGTGTTTACGCCATTCTTGAACCCCACGCCGTTATCACGCACCTCCACTACAAGCCGTTTCAATGCTTCATCGTGCGACAACCTCACCGAGACCTCACCACCACTTGCTTTTGGGGCAATACCGTGTTTGACGGCATTCTCCACGAGCGGTTGCAAAAGCATCGGCGGAATAGCCACATCCAGCAGCGATTCATCAGCATCAATGCGGGTTTGGAGACGTTTTCCGAAACGCTCCTGCTCAATAGCGCAGTATTTCCGTACGAAGTCTAATTCCTCACGAAGCGGCACAAATTCTCGCTTGTCACTCTCCAACGTGTACCGTAGCAAATCTGCCAACATCTCCAACACACGCCGCGCTTGCTCCGGGTGTGCGCCCACAAGCGCGTTCACTGCGTTGAGCGCATTAAAAAGAAAGTGCGGATTCAGTTGAGCGCGGAGCGCAGCGAGTTCCATTTGGGTATTGAGGTAGCGTAACTCGCGCTCGCGTTCCTCACGCTGCTTGATTTCACGCCGATACTGCGCCACAACAAAGCCCGCAATGATGAGCGCATTTTCCAGCACATTTTGCAGAAAAATCCAATGTTTGTTGCCCCAAATGCTCGTAAATGCTGCATTCTTGACCCACGCCCAGACTACAACAAGATTCGCACCAATAAGTATCACAGAAGTCAGCGCAACCCACAACACGTACACAGCCACTTGTCGCCACATCTGCCAATCGGACATAATGCGTCGTGCAAACAGCACCATTGCTATCACGGAGGCAAAGCGGAGGTTTTCCGAAATGAGATTATAGATAAACACGCCCCAAAACGGCGCAGAACCTGAACGCGCCACAAGCAAGGCTTGGAGAGCCGCATAGAGCATGAGTCCAAGCCAGAAGAGCGTAAGTGTGCGGGGTTTCAGCATAATTGTTTTGGGACAAAAGGTAAAATAATTGCGTAAAATACGGATAAAATAAATTCCGTAGTACTACTGATGAATTTGATACGGGTGCAGCCTATTTTTGCAACCTTCGATACAACACATATCATTCAACGTTGTATAATCCTTGTAGAATCCTTGTAAAATCAACATTTCCCAACGTCCACCATGAAGATATTTCTCACCGGCGGTACAGGATTTATCGGGCAGCATATTGCGAAAGCCCTGCTACAACGCGGCTGGAGCGTTCAAGCACTTGTCCGAACAACAAACAGCCCACAAGCCCACTATCTTCGGCACTTAGGCGCAGAAATCGTGCCGGGCGATATACTGAACCCTGCATCTATGCGCCCTTCCATCGAAAAAGCCGATGTGGTCTTGCATAATGCGGGCTGGTATGAATACGGTGTTACCAAGCAAGAAGCGCGGAAAATGGCGACTGTGAACGTACAAGGGACAAAAAATGTGCTTGAACTTGCGCACCAATGCGGTAATAAAAAAACGCTCTACGTCTCGTCAGTTCTTGCTTTTGGCGATTCAGGCAGGGTAACACGCGATGAGACATTTAGGCGACAATCCGAGTTCCGCTCCGTCTATGAACAATCCAAAACCGATGGACACAGCGTTGCAGAAGGCTTCCGTCAGAGGGGATTACCGCTTATTATCGCCTGCCCCAATGCGGTTATCGGGGTGAATGACCATTCGGCATGGGGATATTTTCAGCGAATGTACGTGAACGGTATCATGCCGCCTCTCGCGTGGTCGCCCGATGTACTCTTTGGTTGCGTCAGTGTAGAAGATGTCGCTGAAGGAATAGCACTTGCCATTGAGAAAGAACAATATGGCGAAATGTACCATTTTAACGGCGAAATCCGCACATTTCGGGAAATCCTCTCCGAGTGGAAACACCAAAAAGGCGGATTTGCACCACGTGTTTGGTTGCCGACGACGCTTGCCGCGCTTACATTCGCACCGATGGCTCCTTTGTTGCGGATGATGGGACTTCCGGCATTTATTTCCCGCGAAACAGTGATTGCATCGGGTTCACTCAATTTTGCATATTCCAGCGACAAAGCCAAACGGGAACTTGGCTGGAAGCCCGTTTCTGCCGGAGAACTCTGGTCAAAAACCTTTGCAGCAGAACAGGAATTGCTCACCGCTCGCAAGCGCCAAAAGCAAAATATTCTTCAGCGTTTGAAGCCGTTTGTAGAATAATTTTCTTGAACTACATATATCAACAGAATTTTTTACTTTTTTTGGGAACTCATCTAACCATGAACATTAGCTTTGTTACTATCGGAACACGCGGTGATGTACAGCCATTTCTTGCATTGGCGTTGCACTTGCAACAACGGGGACATTCGCCGACAATTTGCTCGAATATCAACATGAAAACAATGGTGGAACAAGGAGGCATCCGCTTTGTGCCAATTCACGTTGATACGCAAGTGCTGTACGCTTCGGAAGAAGGGAAAAACTTTTTGCGCACAGGGAATTTTGCCGAACTCTTAAAAGCCGGAAACGCATGGTTTCGCAAAGAGTTACACGAACTCACCAACGGCATTATCAACGGCTGCAAAGGCGCAGACCTGATTATTTCAGGCTTTTTGGTGGATGAAATTGCGATTGCGATTGCGGAACGGGATAAGATTCCATTTATCGCGTCAAATTTTGCGCCATTTGTGCCGTCGAGCAGTGTTCCGGGTATTCTTGTTACAAGAAAAAATCTAGGGTTTTCCTTCCTCAATACTGCAACGCAAGCGATACAAGAGCTTGTGAATTGGAACGGCAAAAAAGACGATATTAACGGTGTTCGGCGGTCGTTGGGCTTGCCGGAAGTGCGTTCATCGCTCTTTAAGCGGATTCAAACACAATCTATTCCGTTTTTGGGTGCTTGGAGTCCGCAACTTTTCCCGCAGCCCGGCGATTGGGGTTCGGAAAAACTTGTTACGGGCGCATGGCGGCTGCCTGAGAGCGTCAGAACATCCATCGGCGACCACGAAGCCCCACCCAAACTTGTCCAATGGCTTGATGCGGGTGACGCTCCGTTTTTCTTTAGTTTTGGCAGTATGCCTCTGCTTGACCCCGAAAATGTTGTCCAAGCCTGCCTTGAAATAACGCGCAAACACAAGGTTCGGATTATTTTCGGTGCAGGGTGGAACGATATTCGGGCTTTTCGGCACACGTACTCCGATGCAATCTATTTTCTTTCGGAAGCGGTCAATCACGAGTGGCTTTTTGAGCGGTGTGCAGGGGTGCTGCATCACGGCGGCTCAGGTTCTACCGCCACAAGTGCGACTGCCGGTTGCCCGACATGGGTATTTTCGCTGTTTTTAGACCAACCTTTTTGGGGGTCGCGTGTCCAAAACCTTGGAATTGGCGGACACACTCCTTACACCAAGTTCAGTGCTGAAACATTGGAGAAAGCAGTCTTGCATCTCCAAAAGCCGCACGTTATCAAGCAGGCGAAAGAACTTGGGAAAAGCATTTCACGCGAAAAAGGAACGGAAAATGCCACCCGCTTTATCGAAGAGTGGTATCGTAAAAGACCTATTCCCACATCATAAAAAACACATTTACCAACGCACCTTTGCAGAAAAAAACCTTGTACAGCAGACTAAGTAAGGCGTACAGGGTTTTTGCATCAGAAGGGCAGTTTCGCAAAAAATGCCTTTGAAGCAAGACGTAATATGGGTTTGAGGGCAGTCAAAGTATCCGAATCTGTCAGCCAATCCAGCAACAGCATTCCACACCACTTTTTTGATACTAAACCAATGCAACAGCACATTATCCGCTTTTTAACCCACGGTCGCACAAGTGTTGTGCTTTTGGGGGTGTATCTTTTTATGGCGTTGGTTGTTATGAACTACGGCTCAAACACCATGAACGCCCTGGCAGGCAAGACAATACAACCCTTAGACCTGCATTTTTCCTACACTTCTGAACAAGTCCACGCCTTGTTTACGGAACTGAATGAAAAAGGAAGAGCATTTTACGCCCTCTTTGAATTGGCAGCCGACACCGCCTACCCCGTTGTGTACACGCTGTTTATGTGTTCTCTTATCGGGTTTGGATGGAAAAAAGTCATTCTTGCTCAACCGCCTCAATACTGGCTTCTGCTCTTGCCTTTGACCACGTTTATTTTTGATTTGTTGGAAAATATCTGCATCGTTGTTTTGCTCAGGAATTATCCGGTAATGCCTGACAATATCGTTGTTTGGGGAAGTTTGTTCACGTCGCTCAAATGGACAAGTGCAGGAATTGTTGGACTGACTGCACTTGCAGGGCTGCTCAAAAGGTTAATTGCGGCTTATACCAAGGAATAAAATCAGGACTTGAGTTTACGGGTATAAAACTATGGAAATATATGCCTTTTGCTTATGGCTTGAATTCAAGTGGCATCAAAACGCCTCACCAAACGTAAAATAGAAACGCGGCAGCCCGCCCAAAGCAGTCGGAACACCAATATCCATGCGGATTCCCAGCCGTTCATTCGGGTCGAAAAAGAACCGAATACCGCCGCCTACTATTGCCTGCAAGCCTTTTGTGGTCAGCGTTTCAAGGTTGGGGCTGCTTGCGCCTGCTCCCACAAAAGCAACGGCTTCAAATACCTCCAAAAATGGAACACGATATTCTGCCTGAACAAAAGCAGTGGTGCGGTCTGCGAACTGTCCAATCAAAATACCGCGTAAAGGCGATAACGACGGAAGCGCGTAAAATGGTGCGTTGAGAGCAGAATTGCTGCTGCCGATTCTCTCATCAATAACCGTCAAACCGCCTTGCAGCGCGAGAATATGCGTTATAGAAAAAAGGCTCAAAGGCTGAAAATACCGTGCATCCAGGCTGTGCCGCACAAACGAAAACGACGACCCCACAAGTGGCGAAAACACTGTGCTTTGCGCTTCAATATACGCACCGCTCCACGATGAAAAGACGTTATCTCGCGTGTCCAAGACGAGAAAACCGCCTGCACCGCTCATCACGCCGCCATTTGCACCCTCGATATCCTCACTTTCCAACATTCCTTGCGCCACGCGGCTCAGAATGCGGTCTGCACGGACTTCATACCGTACACCTGCGCTCAAACCCGCACCTTGCGGCGTACTCAGGAGACGATATGCTGCATTCACGCTGCCACGCCATGTTTCGGGTGTATAGCGTTCACTGGGGCTATTGAGCGATTGCACACCGATACCAAAAAAATCCAACGGGAACCGCTCAAAACCTACATTTCCAAAGATTCGCCACGTGAAATTATTGAAATAGAGGTCGTATTGTGCGCCGACGCGCCATTGCCCACGAAGGCTCACAAGCCCCGTCAGTGCTACGCTTGAGGGGCGTTCGGAATCGGGCTGCAAAATCGGTCGCCAAAAGTGCGTTGCCTGTGCGCCCAGAATCAGACTTGTTTCCGGCGACGAGGAAATAAAGGGTGCCCAGCGTGTTCCGGCGAGGACTTTGTTTTCAGGTGCGTCGCCGGAAATGCTGGTAGAATCTGCCTCAGCATACGATTGGATGCTGTTGAAAGCTATCGTCATAGTGAGGAGAAAAAACAATGCGCAACGAGAAGCGAGTGATGATGCGACTTTCATGGTTATACTCCTTTTGTGCATACATTCTTATTTTGCGCTCAGTTTCGGAAGCAAGACATATTTTACCCAAGCGTAATTCGGTTGAAGTTGCAAGGCACGCTCATATGCGGCTTTGGCGTTATCGGTGTCGGCTTCGTCGCTTTTTGCAAACATCACGCCTTTCCATGCAAAAACGTCGGCGTGTCCCCAATCGGGCATGGTTGCTTCTTTTGCAGCACACGCGCCTTTTTCAGCAAGGTCGCAAGCGCGTTGGAGATTGCCGAGTGCTTTTTGTTTGTCGCCACCCCACATTGCGGGTTTGAAAAAGAGCGACACGCCTTCAAGCAAGAGAATACGCGGGTTTTTGGGTTGAAGCGTGATAGCGCGTTCCATCGTAACGGCGGATTTTTGCCCGTATTTCATGCCAGCCATCATGCCGCCCGCAGCCTTTTGCCCGTAGAGACTTCCCAAAAGCGCGTGTGCATCAGCAAAAGCAGGTTCGAGTTTGACAGCCTCTTCCAGTGCAGCAATTCCTGCATCGGCATTCTGCTCGCTTGATGATTTCTCGCTTGGGAGGTTTACAAGGCTATAATTTGCATAGCCGACGAAGTAGAGCGCATGAGCTTTTTTACTTGACTGTGTTGCTTGTGAGACAGCCACCAACGCAAGATCTCGTGCTGCTTTGAGGGCGTTTGCATCGCCTGAAACGGCAGCTTCTTGGACGGTGGACTTTGCTTTTAGCACCGCTTCATCGTTTTGAGCGAACAAAACAAATGCTGAACACAGCATCAATACGAGGGTTGTGAGGGAAATACGCATTGGTAAAACTCCGAAAAATGGTAAAAAATGGTTTGAAAATTTCAACGAAAAACATGATTGATTGCCAGATGAAAAATCAGTATTTTGGTGGTATGAGCTACGATAAAACCATAACCGATTTCCTTCGCATACAGCTTCAAGCCTCATTTGGTGAGCGTTTGAAGAAGGTGATTCTTTTTGGTTCTCGTGCGCGGGGCGATGCGGACGAGGATTCGGATTATGATGTGCTGGTTTTGCTTGAGAATTGTACGAAAGCAGATAATGAAACGCTCATAGATATTGCTGTTGCCGGGCTTTTAGAGTTTGAAGTCGCTTTATCTCTCTTCTCTTTTGCGGCGGATAGCCTTGAACGCTACCCATTTGAGCCGATGTTTATGAACATTCGGAGAGAAGGAATTGAACTGTGAACACTCTATCCAACACACCGGAGCATCTACTACTCATTCTCGAAAAAGCTGATAAATCCTTGATTGGTTCAGCTAATCTCATAGATGATGGCTTGTTTGAATTTGCGGTCTCAAGAGCTTATTATGCGGCTTTCTATGCCATTGAAGCAGCACTAATTACACGAGACATCACAACCGTTTCGCATAAATCAATTATTGTGCTGTTTAATCGTGAATTTATTCATACAGGAATTATGCCGCCGGGATTGAATCGGTCTCTAAACCGACTATTCAAAGAACGCCAGAATGCTGATTATTCCTATCTTGCAAACTATACACGCGAAGATTGTGAGCTACAATTACAAGAAGCAAAACTCCTTGTGGCTGAAGTTCGCAAGTACCTCACCGACGGCAATTTTCTCCCAAACCCGCACAAAACCAAAAACCAATGACCGACAAACCTACATCCTCACCGTCGCCGTCGCACCAATAAAAATAAACTGCCTATTCAAACTCACATTTGGTTCTCGCTGTGAATAATCGGCGGAATACGTGTAACCAAGCACGTTTGCGCGTCCGGTGGCATTGGAAAGTGAGGCAAAAATGACGATAAAGGCTTTGTCATTCAAGGGGAGAAAATACGACACATCCACATCGAAACGCATTTGGTCGGGAAGCCGCTCTGCGCCTACGTTTCCGTCAAGTGGCTCATACCAAGAATACATCCCTTCCCGCCTCAAAGCACCGCCCACAATCGGCGTAAGCGCTCGCCCCGTCGAATACCGCGCCGTTGTGCCAATGCTCAAGCCTTCCCAAACACGAACTTTTCCCACAAGCACGATATTATGCCGAATGTCGAAGGGTGTTGCGCCTTCTTCGTAGATGATACCTTGCTCTGTGCGCCGTGCTTGCAGGCGATTCGTCTCCAAAAACGAGTAGGAAAGCCAGCCGTTGAAATCGGTTTTGAGATACTCGCCATATTTCGCAAAGAAGTCCAGACCACGCGCATAGCCGTAACCAAGGTTTTGCGGTATGCCGGAAGTAGTCGGTAGAATCAGGTTTGCGTATGTTTTGTTGTATGCTTCGGCGCGAATTTGCGCGTCGCCTTCGTTGTATTCCGCACCCAAAATATAGTGCGTTGCCTGTTGTGCTTTCAAATCAGGATTGCCTCCGAGAGCTGTATTTAGCTGCTCTGGGCGACCGAATTGGTGAAAAATGCCCCACGCAGCACGGACGTTGAAACTTGGCGTAAAGACGTACTTCAAGGAAATGCGCGGGTCGAAAACTAATTCACGGGAAAGCGTGTGGTAATCGGCTCTTGCGCCGATTCCTGCCAAAAGATTGCGTGTCATTTTCCACTCCGTTTCCGCATACCCACCCACACGTAAACCGTCGCCACGCGAGGAAAATCGTAGGTTCTGCCCACCTTCGCTGACAAGTTTTGATGCCGTGAGGTCGTCGTATTCCGCTTCCACACCCGCTAAAACACGCACCCAATCGGAGAGGTCTTTTTCAGCATCGGTGCGGGTTTTGAGGTTGAGTTGTTCTGAAATAATGGCAAACTCTGCTTCGGAAAATTCTGAGCGCACACTGTTGGCGGAAATGCTGGATTTTATCACCCAATCTTGCCAAACGTCGGTGAGTTGGAGGTTGTGAACGGAATTACGCTGCTTTGTCGCAAAGGTATTTTGCTGATTGCCAAAGCCGTAAAAGGTCTGCAAACCGTTCTCTGAGCCGTAATTGAAGAACTTGATTTTGCCTGTGGCGGAATATTTCCACACAAGGCTTACATTTGCATCCACCGACACGGGCGGCTGAATAAAACGCTCACGCAAGCCGTTCAGACGAAATAAAATATCGGTATTCGAGTAATTCCCCGAAGCACGAATGCCGAGCGTTCCCGGAACAAGTTCCGATGCGCCTCCCAGCGAAATTCCACCGGTGGAAAGCGTTGCGTTGAATTGGTTTCCCTGCGGCATATTTTGGCTTTCCAGCGCAACTACGCCCGAAAGCGCATTGCCGTAGCGGGCAGGCATACCGCCGCTTGAGAAGAATGTGCCGCTCACAAAAAAAGGCGGAATAAAGCCAAAGGTGCCACCATTCGGTGCTTGAGCGCGGTAGGGTGCAGCAACGCTTGCTTGGTCAATCAGCGTAACGGTTTCGGTAATATCGCCGCCTCGTACAATCAGCCCTGAGCCTTCATCCGGCGACGTTACGCCCGGAAAGGTCTGCAAAGCGCGGAAAATATCTGCTGCCGCGCCGGGCGTGGTCAAGATTTCAAGCGGTTTCAGCGTAACGCCTTCCACTTCGCCCGACGTAAATGCGCTTGCCGAGACGGTTGCGCCTTTCAAATTCACGACTTTAGTCAAAAGCTGAATCGTGATGCGGGTTGTATCGCCTTCGAGGGTGATTTCTTGCTCAAACGGCTCATACGCGAGATTCTTCACGGCAAGCGTTACAGCGTGATTTTGTGCGCCTTTCAGCGTTGTTGCAATGGTAAAAACACCGCGTGAGTTTGTTACTCCGCCATCCTTTGACCCTTTGATTTTAACGCTGATGTAGCCGAGCGAATCGCCGCGCTCATTCAGAACAACGCCGAGGATAGTTTTTAGTTTTTGGTTATTGGTTTTTAGTTGTTCTGAACTTGGGGCTTGGGCGCGGAGGAACATATTTGTGCCAAAAAGCATTGCAAGTGTGAAAAGTGGAATCGCTGCTCGCATGAATATTCTCCAAAAGCGTTGTTGTGGTATTGCCTGTACGCAAGATACGGCGAGGCTTTTGAAGGTGTTGCACCCGTTTCGACGAGTTGCGGAAACGGGCGGTGAATGGCGGAAATGTGGGGGTGAGCGGAGGGAAAAGGATTTTGATAGCAGCGTTCCAAAATGTAGATTTGCAAGTGTTTTTCTCCACTTTTTTCGCAAAACTATGATTTCGCAATTTCGATTAGAGGATGTTGTCCCCGGCTTAAACTTCGATGTAGAACTTGAGCCAAACAAGCGTGTGTATTGCTTTATCGGGAAAAATGGTGTTGGGAAAACGAAGATGTTGGAGGGATTGGGGCAGTCGTTGTTGCTGTGCCATACGCTTTTTAGCCCAAAAGAAAATCCGCATCGCAATTTTTGGGCTGGTGCAGCAGTGCAGTTAAAACTAAAAGATAAAGATTTGGGAGTTCCGCCAGGAATTACCCTTGAAAGTACGAACATCAAAAACAAAAAAAGCGAAACAGAGGCATGGGGCGTTACACAACTGGACAGAATTGCTCGACACCAATATTACAAACAACATAAAATTTCACAACCGCTTGTCTATATCAGCGCGAAAAACCGAGGCTATCTTCAAACACCAAACAAAGACCAATTACGCTTGCTTGGTAATGTTGATGAACGCTTTGTACAAAATTTTGAAATGTTACTCACAGGTCTCAAAAGTCAAGCTGTTGAAAGCACTTCCGTAGCACAATGGTTTATCGAACGTTTGCTTATCAATCCTGCTTTCGTCATTGGTAATGCTGTGCGTGGGAGCGAGGTTGCAACTGTTTTGGAACTCCTTGAAAATCTTGAGCCTTCACTTAAACTTGTGCAGAGAAAAGAGAATCATCTGACACTCAGCATTATTTACAACGAAGGTAAAATCTTGCTTCAGGGCATAGCTTTTGAACATCTCTCCACCGGATACGCTTCTATCCTTAAAATCTTTCAAGAGATTGTTGCCGGATACGGTGCGTGGACGAATGCTGACGACCTCCGCAACGTCGAAGGCATCGTTTTCATAGACGAGATAGAATCACACCTCCACGCCGAATGGCAATCGAAAATTATCCCAATTCTCAAAAAATCGTTTCCCAAAACAACGTTTTTTATTGCCACGCACTCGCCGCTTATTGTCTCGACAACAGAGCAAGACGAGGCATACCAACTTGTTCCCGAAGTGCGCGAGGACGGGACGTTTGTCGTAGCAAAAAAACTCGGCAATCCGCGTAATTGGTATCTTGCGGATGTCTATGAAAAGGGCTTTGACGTGGATATTACCGGCATTATGAAAAACGGCACAGATGGTACAAAAGAGCCTACGGTGCTTGATATGATGCAGGATTTCAGTTTTAAGGTCAAGGAATATCAAGCAGAACAGCGCCCCGAACTGCGCGAAGAAATTTTTGCGCTCTACAACAACATTGTACCAAGCGTTCCCGACACAGACCCGCGCCGCCGCTCGTTGGATTTGCTGAAAGGTTTGGTGGCATGAGAACATTGAAGCGTCCGCCTGCACCTTCACTGAAAAAAGATTGGCGAGAGACTTTGTTCACCATGAGCGGCGGGCTTTGCGCTTACTGCACCGTGCGCTTAGAACAAGGCTGGGAAGCAGACCATTACTTACCTCAAGAATCTTTTCCCGAACTCCAAGACTGTTGGTATAACCTGTTGCCGTCGTGTAAGCCATGTAATCGCGCAAAATGGGATTTTGTGCCGGAAGCACTGCGGGACAAAACAATCATTCCACCCGAAGCAAACACTACCACGCCGCATGACTTCGTCCTTGATGCGCGGTATCTGCCCCACAAAGCAGCATCAGAGAGGATTCTGGAACCAACATTTGACAACGCCGAAGAACATCTTGAATTTGTGCCGAGTTCGTGTGAATTCAAGCACACATCGCTGATAGGTGCTTGCACGGTGAAGGAGATATTCGCGCATCGTGAAATGACGGAGGAACTCACAAAGACGAGTCTAACGATGTACAATCTGGCACGAGACCGCTCGCCCAATGATACAGTACAATCGGTGATAGCACTATCAAAATTCCCCGTTCTTGCGGAAATACTCTTGCAATATTGGCAGGAATTTTTCCCGCCAAAGAGTTCCACAGAGTGAATATTAACGGTGAAGCAAAAACCACCGCCACACCGACAACGAAAATTTCTTCTCTCCAAAATCCCCAAAAGTCGTATCTTGCTCCCTTCTGCACGGTCATCGGAAACGAACAGTTGATGACCTTTGTTATTGTTGATGATGTTTTGTTCATCCGCTCAAAAGGTGCATCGCACAGCGCATCGCGCCTTGATTTCTGCGTAGATTTCTGCACATTATGAAAAAACTTTCCCTTGCCGAATTTCCCCTCAAACCCCGCACACTTTTTCGCGCAATCCTTTTTGGTTTGGCGGGGATTGCCCTTTTTCTTGTCATCTTCAGCATTTACGTCCTTTCCGAAGGTTTGCCCTCGCTGGAAGAATTGGAAAACCCCAAGCCGGAACTCGCCACACGCATCCTTTCGGCGGACGGCGAGGTGATTGACGAGTTTTACCTCAAACGCCGAACGTATATGCCGTTTGACAGCATTCCCAAATCCTTCATCAACGGGCTTATTGCCACTGAAGACCGCGAATTTTACAACCATTGGGGCATTCACGCGGTGCGGATTGTCAAAGCGGTGGTGAAAAATATCCTGCGTGGACGGCTCAGTCAGGGCGCTTCGACAATTACGCAGCAGTTGGCGCGGAATCTTTACACCAACATCGGTTTGGAACGCACTTTGAGCCGAAAAATCCGTGAGGCAGTGACCGCGATTCAGATTGAGCGTACCTACACAAAAAACGAAATTTTGGAACTGTACATCAACACCGTTTACTTCGGGCGCGGCGCACACGGCTTGCAGGTTGCCGCCGAGATGTATTTCAACAAATCCCCACAAGAACTCAGTTTGCCTGAATCCGCATTTTTGGTGGGCATTTTGCAGCGTCCGGCGCTCCATGAAAATTTGAAATACTACCAAGCCTCAATGAACCGCCGCAACGTGGTATTGTATTCGATGATGGAGGAAGGTTTTATCAGCGACGCGCAGTACAACAGCTTCAAAGGAACGCCCATTGTGCTGACGCAACCCGAAGAAGCCACCATTGAACGGAGCATTGCACCACATTTTGTGGAAATGATTCGTCAGCAACTCACCCGCGAAGACAATAAAGCATTAGCCGTAGTGCGGCGTTTCGACCTTTTCCGTGACGGCTTGGTGATTTACACCACCCTCAACGCACGGATGCAAGGCTACGCCAACCAAGCCACCGAAGACCATTTGAAGCAGTTTCAGAAGGATTTTCTGCGCTCGTGGCGCTGGGAAGGCAAAGAAAGTTTGCTCAATGAACTCGTAGAAAAAGCCGTGAAAAATCGCCCCAGCTACCTTGCGGCAAGTCCCGCAGACCGCAAAACCATCATGGCAAAACTCAAGAAAAATGCTGAGTTTGTGGATTCCGTCAAACAAGAAGCCACAAGGATTCAAGTTGGTTTTTCCGCGATTGAAGCCGGCACGGGCGAAATCCGTGCGATGGTCGGGTCGTCTATTTTCGGCAAACAATCCCGCTACACCCTCAACCGCGTCACACAAATTCACCGTCAGCCCGGCTCGTCCTTCAAACCCTTTGTGTATGCTTCTGCGCTCGACAAAGGGCTTTCGCCCTACTCCAGTGTGGAAAGCGGTTGGTTATCGCACAAACTCCCGACGGGCAAAACATGGGATGTTGTCGGCAGCAAAACGGGCGGTCCGATGTCCTTGGCAACAGCACTAAAATTCTCCATTAACACCGTCGCTGCGCGGCTTATCATTGATTTCACCACACCAAACGAAGTTATCCGCCTTGCCAAGCGATGCGGCATCAAATCAGGGCTTATGGCAGTACCGTCGCTGGCGCTGGGTTCGGGCGAAGTCTCTCCAATGGAGATGATTTCTGCCTTCACGGTTTTTCCCAACGAAGGGATGTCGGTTGAACCCTACGCGATTGAGCGCATCGAAGACCGCTTTGGCAATGTTCTTTACGACCACGCAAAACAAGGCTTAACCATCAGCGACGCGATGAATCCTCGCGTTGCAAAGCAGATGACAGGCATGATGCGGAATGTGGTCAATGGCGGCACGGCTTCGCGGGTGCGGAATTGGTTTCCTTACGAAGCAGCCGGAAAAACGGGTACAACCAACGATTTCGCCGATGCGTGGTTTGTAGGCTTCACGCCGCAACTTGTCGCGGGAGTGTGGACAGGTTTCGACGACCAGCGCGTGAAATTTACAGGGTGGTATGGGCAAGGCGGTAGCGCAGCAGCGCCAATTTGGGGACGATTTATGCAAAAAGTCTATAAAGACCCGCTTTTGCAATACGACTCCAAGCGCCGTTTCAAAGGCGTGGAAAATATCGGTGCAGGAAGCATGAGTCAAGAAGGAGAAGAAGGTGAGTTGGAAGGCGGTGTACCACTTGAAAATGTTGCCCCCTCAAGTCCCCCGCCGGATTCAACGAAAACACCGGAGCGCCCGAAGCCCTGACGATGCGCCACAAAAATTTTGTCGTGCCGGGTAATACCAATTTGAGTTGATAACTGTGCAAAAAAAAATCCGGCTTCAGTGGCACGGACATTCTTGTCTGTGCGAGTATTTATGCTGCTTCCAGAGAAAAGTATTGAAAAAATAATGCACAATCCTCAATTCCAGAGAAAAGTATTGAAAAAATAATGCACAATCCTCAACGTAAATTGGTATAATGTAACGCCGGATAACCCGTTCTACGCCTACGAAGGCGTAGGACGGGGAGTAAAAAAAACCGTCCTACCGCTTCGCCACGTCTTCGGGGCGGCGGTAGAACGGGTTACCCGGAAAAGTTCCGAACAAAAACCTCAAAACGCTATCAACCCCTTCAATCGCTCCGCAATAACGGCAACCGACGGCACAACGCCGTCAATCAAATGCGGGCTGTAGGGTATCGGGCAGTCTGCCGTTGAAAGCCGCATCACGGGCGCATCCAAGTGCGTAAAACATTCCTGCGCCACAAATGCCGCAATTTCCCCGCCAAATCCCGCCGTATGCGTGTCTTCGTGCAGCACCAAACAGCGTCCTGTTTTTCGCACCGATGCAATAACGGCGTTTTTGTCCCAAGGAATGATGGTACGTAAATCCAACACTTCCACATTCCCGCCAAGTTCCTGTGCTGCTTCCAGCGCTCTATACACCATTTCGCCCCATGTTACAATCGTTGCTTTTTCGCCGCTTGCCACCACATTCGCCACACCAAACGGGAGCGAAAACCCGCTATCAAGCGGATATGCGGCTCTGCCTTGTGCGGTGTCCAGCAACGCGCGGTGTTCCAAAAAAAACGTCGGGTCATCGCCCCTGAGCGCCGTTCTGAGCAGCCCCGCAGCGTCTCGCGCATTGGAGGGAAACGCAATCCGCCAACCAACCGAATGCGCAAACACCGCTTCGCCGCTGACGCTGTGCCAAGGGTCGCCCGTGCGCTTGCCGTAGCCCACGGGAATCCGCACCACCATTGGCGCGGCGTAATCCCCATTAGTGCGCCAGCGCAACGTTCCACAATCGTTCAACTGCTCCGTTGCGGGGTCGGCATATTTGCGGAATTGTATCTCCGGCACCGGAACCAAGCCCGCAAGCGCCATGCCGACTGCTCGCCCGATGATGCCCTCTTCCGAAAGCGACGTGTCGAACACGCGCTGAACGCCGTATTTACGCTGCAAATCCACCGTTGCACCATGCACCCCGCCCTTCACGCCGACATCCTCCCCAAAAACCACCAAACGGTTGTTCGTTTCCAATTCTTCATCCAAAACCCGTTTGACGGCTTCAATCAAATTCACACGCGGCTCCGGCTGAGAGGAATCACCTTGTGAAGAATTTGCGGAATTTGCCCTTTGCAAGGCTTCTGCTGCGTTTTTTTGCTCAACCCCTGAACTTATACCCTCTGCTCTCATTCCGCCGCGCAGAGGCGTTTTACCGTCGAAAAATGCGTAACGCTGTGCATCAGTAGGATTCGGGTCAGCGTCGGCGAGCGCTTGCGCGAGTTCTTCCCTCACGCGGCGCTCCACATCTTGCTCCAACGCCGCCCACTCGGTTTTGGAGAGTATCTTCTTTTTCGCTAAAAACGCCTGCAATTTCGGCAAGGGGTCGCGTGATTCCTCGCTTTGGCGCTCTTCGGGCGATTTGTAGGATTGATTGTCCGCGCCCGAATGACCACATAGACGCGGCACGGTCAATCGCAACAGCACAGGTTTTTTGCGCTTCCGCACCGATTCCAGTGCTTGTTCTGCTAACTTTACTGTTTCTTCGGGATTCGTCCCGTCACCGTCCAGCACGAGTAAATTGCCGAAACTTGCCAAATTCGCCGCGATGTTCCGCCCGGGCGTTTGATAGACCGACGGCACGGAAATGCCATAGCCATTGTCTTCCACACAAAAAATCATCGGTAAATTTTGCGTCGTCGCTATCACGAGTGCCGCCCAAAAGCCGCTTGTCGCCGTTGCGCCTTCGCCCGAAAATGCCACCGCACACGCTCCTTTCCACGCGGTTTCCTTCATTACTTCCGCCCGGTACACCGCCGCTTGCGCCCAGCCCACAGCAGGGGTGAATTGCGCACCCACATCGCCGCTTGCGGGCAAGACCGCCAAACCGTGCTTTCCTGCGGGGAGATGATGCACCACACCAATATCACGCCCTGCGCTGCGCCCTGTGGCTTTGCCAAGCGGTCCCGCAAATGCCTGACGAATACTCATCCCCGCGCCCACGACAAAAGGACGGGAGCGGTAGTAAACCGTTGCGCCGTCGTGCGGGTGATTCAGCAACGCGGAAAATACCGCCTGTGGGAGTTCATGCCCTTTGGCGGAAAATTGATACGTGATTTTTCCTGCCGGAACAAGTTCTGTTTCTTCTATCGTGTCAATCCGCCGCGAAACAAGCGCTGTTTCGGCGACGTGCAGCCATTGGTGGTTGGTCATGGGAAATAACGAAGAAATGTATGAAGTATAAATGATGAACTATGAAAGAACGGCACAAAAATACGCTCTTAGCGAAAACCTTGCTACAAAAAAAACGCCGCCCGTTCCGAAGAACGAGCGGCGTTTGTTTGAAATACCGTCTAATTGAGCGACCAAGCGAGGCAAAGCCTCAGCAAAGCCTCACTTGCTTACCAATTAGTTCTTAACAATTTTCTCAACCGAGCGGCGAGCGCCGTCGGTGATTTCAACCATATACGCGCCAGTCGGCAAGTTGCCAATGTTGAGGTTGCGGCTGAAGAATCCAGCTGCTGCATTATGCTCCTCAACAATCACACGCTGACCGAGCGAGTTTGTTACCGTGATAACAACTTTCGCTGCACGCTCAATGTTCGCGTTCACTGTTACCAACTCTACAACGGGGTTCGGATAAACACGAACACCTGCGAGAGGTTCAGAAGAAACGCTTGAACGACGGAACGTGTAAAGCTGAGTAGCTGACTGACCGTCAGGATTGGTTACTACCAACGTGTAAGTGCCTTCAGCCAAAGTGGTCGGAACACCTACCACGATTTGCCCAGCATTTACTGATACAACCGTCAATGGTGTATTACCAAGTGATACACGTGCGCCTGTTACAAAACCGCTACCAAGAATGGTAAGGTTGTTTTCAACACCTGTAACACGTGTGATCGCCGGAGCAGGTGTTGTCGAGTTCGGGTTGATGGTGAGCATCAAAGCGTTCGACGAAACACCGGACGGATTCACAACTTGAACAGCGTACACAGTCGGTGTAAGACCAGTTGAGTTAAGCGTACCCGGAACAGTCGCGGTGAGGCGAGTGTCGCTGGTGCTTGTAACCGTAACAGCCTGACCACCAACAAACACGCGCGGTGCGCCTGCAAAACCGGTACCGTTAATGGTAATGGTGAATGCAGAACCTGTAGCAGTTGTTGTGCTCGGTGTAAGACCAATACCGGGGCGGGTATCCAAGCTAACTGCACCCGGAGCGCCTGTCGAGATCGGCAAGCGATAACCAATGGACTGACCGTCAGGGTTAGTAACGGTGAGAACAGCGAGGTCAGGGTTTACGAGCAATGCAGCCGGAATGGTAACAGTAATCACGGAATCACCCATGAGAACAGCACCGGAAAGCGGCTGACCGCTAAAGGTCACCGAAGCACCCGGGATGAGGAAGCGACCACGAATGGTAACGACTACATCGGGTGAACCCGGCGGAACGATAGGCGGATTAACGCTGGTAATAACCGGACGCGGAAGAGCGTTCACTTGGAACGGCAAGGAAGCGGTTTGACCATTGATGTTGGTAACGGTGAGGTTACCTGTTTGAACACCAACAGGAGCTTCTACGCGAGCCGTAAGCGTACCGTCAGCATTTTGAGTTACACCCAAAACGCGGAGGCGTGCTGTACCCAAGGTGAAAGCAGATTGAGCCGAGAAGTTGCTACCGCGAACTTCGATGGCAAACGGATTCAAGTTTCCGGTCGTTGAAGACGGTGAGAGACTGTTAAGTGCAATCGCCGGAGCAACGATGATGGTAACGTTTGTTGAAACAGGCAAGCGCTCGACACTTGTAATGGTGAGTTGCAAGGTGCCGGGGTTGCGGACAACTTCAGCCGGTACATTGACCGTGATAGAAGTCTGCGAGCTTGCCGTCGGAACCAATGTTGCTGTCAAACCATTACCAACTGCCACAACGCGCGGTGTGTTTGTACCGAAAGCCGCACCGGTGATTGTGGTGATAACATCACCAATACCTGCCGGAACCGGACTCGGGAGTACACGGAAGATGGTCGGCTGTTGAGCAGGAGCGCCAAGCATCGTGAATGTGCCCAATGTGCTATTGCCACCCACTTGGGTAACAACAACATCACCGGAAACTGCGTTTGACGGAACAACAACAACCAACGTATCAGCAACACCTGCGGAAGAACCTGCACGAAGCGTAATGTTCGCGGCAGGAACGTTCACACCACCCAAGCTAACTGCTGCACCCGAAACAAAGCGGTTACCGATAATACGAATCGTATTACCCGAAGACTGCGCTGTCGGAGTGAAGGACAAGATAGCAGGACGCGGCTGCGAAGTAACAAGCACCGGAGTACCGTTCAAAGCCGTTGCTGATTGTGTCAGCGTTACAGCCGAGCGGAAGTAGTTTGCAAACGACGGGTCGGTAATAGCCGTAGCTGCCGGTGAGGAAACCGGAGTAGCCGGATATGCTGTTGTTACAGCGATAGTGCGGTTAAAGCCCGGACCTTCTTGCGTTGCAAGCCACGACGGAGCAATAGTAACGGAAGAACCTGCGACAATGTTGTTTACTTGCGTAACGTTCCATTGTTGGTTCACGATAGACATACGGAGCGTTGTGCTACCGGTTGCCAATGCGGGAACCTGTGCAACTGCTGCCAACGCACGGATACCGAAGGTAGCCGGCGTACCGTTATTGGTAATGGTTGCAGGAGTAAACGTTGTTGCACTCGGACCGATGAAGTAGCTGGAGCTACCAACATTTGCCAAACGCAATTCGCCTGTACCGTTTGTGATAAAGAACTGTGTTGCGCTTTGGTTACGGATGGTTCCGTTTACCGTCATGTTATTAGCAGCAAGAATAAGGTCATTACCGTTACCGGTAAAGTCGAATACACCGTTGTTACCGATGGTAAGCGGGTTGCTCAAAGTGAGTGTGCCACCCGGAACAGCAGGGCTGTTTGCACCTGCGGGCTGACCGAGGGACTGAGGATTGTTTACACCACCAAGACTCAATGTTGCTTGCAAGCCATTCTCAAAACCAGTACCATTGATGAAGCCGCCGTTGAAGCCAGCTCCGAGGTTAATGGTTGATGTAGCACCTGTACCTTGAATCCAAGCGTTGTTACCAACAGTAGGATTGAAGATATAAGAGTTTGCACCTTGGTTGAGCAAGTTCAATGTTGAGTTAGCTTGAACGGTCAAATCACCACCTAAGAAAGGCAGATCCAACGCGCTGGTTGTACCGATTGTTACGGCAACACCATTGATGATACCATTGCCCTCAAAACGCAAGAGACCGGTAAATGCCGGAACACCAGCAACTGAAGCAGCACGAATGCTACCAATTACCGGAGTTGTCGCAGAAATTGCGTTACCTGCGTTGCGTGTACCTTGACCAATTGCAAGGACAGATTGCGTTGTACCAAAGCCTGTTGTACCTTGAATGTAACCACGGCTCACCGGAGCAACCGTAGGAGCAGCCGTAAAGCCTTGGAGTACGCGCAAGGTTGAGCTAGCCGGAATGTGGATACCACCGCCCAAGTTGGTGAAGTTCAAATCTTGGTTGATGGTCAAGTTTGCCGGCGTTGTTGCCGAACCGCTTGCACCGCTCAAGGTCAAGAACGGACCACCGTTGATTTCGAGAAGTGCTGTTTGTGCAGCCGTCGGAACGGTTGGATTACCAAATGCATTCGGAACACCCGTTGCGCTACCCAATTGATTGACAGGCAAGATGCTGTTGTTGAACTCAGCACCAAGGCGAACAGTCGCTACACCAACAGCATTCGTCGGGTTTGCCAAGAGCAAGCCTGTTGAACCTACTGTGCGACGGAAGCTGTTTGCACCAACCTGATTCATCACCAATGTGTGCGTTTCCGGAACGATAAAGTCGCCACCCATTTCCAACGCGCCTGTTGTGCGAGCGCCTGTGCCGTTACCAATGGTAAGCGTTACCGGAGCTGTGCCGAACAAGGTGGTTGTACCTGTGGAGGTGAAGATAGCACCCAAGAACGGTGAGTTGAAGAGCGCACGGCTTTGGTTAACACGTGCCGAAGTGCCAATGTTGTTCGGCGCAGTTTCAAAGCCGGGATGCAAGATGACACGTGATGTTGAGTCAATACCTGCCAACAAGCCTGTTGCGACTGTTGCCGATGTGTTACCGATACCGCCTGTTAATGTGCGGAGGTCGAGCGTAGCGCCTGCTGCAACGGTGTACAATGATGTACCTGCTGCTGCTGCTGCGATAATACGACCAGTTGTACCGGAACCATCACCCAAGCGCAGAAGACCTGTTTGGGTCATGTTGCTTTGGTAGATGATAGAACCTAAGTAGTTCTGCGCAAAGTTTGCACCCGGAACAATACCACCATTGGCAAACGTAGCCGCGTCAGCCGGACCGAACGATACGATAGCATTTGTTACCGTAGCGCGAATTGCACCGATACCACTCAAAGCATTTGCATGCTGGCTATTAATACCGACGCGCATTGCATTGTTCAAGACAATCTCTGCTGTCGTTGATGCAGTACCTGTACCACCAATAACCAAAGAGCCACCGTTGTTGAATGAAATGTAGTTAGCGTTCGACACCGATACCGAAGAGTTCGGAGTGATGATTGTACCGTAAACACCGATAGTGTTCCAATGCGAAGTCACAGGCAATGTTGTTGCAGCAAGACCTGTTGCAGCAACTGTACCGGTGGTTGCTTTGTGCAATGGCAAGATACCCGCCAATGAACCCGTACCAAAGATCCAGCGTGAGTTACGACCATTTGCATTACCGCCTGTTTCACCTTTCGGGTAAATAGCACCGCCACCAGGCAATGTTTGTTCTACCGGAAGTGTGTTGTTGATGGTAAGTGTTGCTTCTGTACCTGTAACCGTACCGCCTGTTGAAGCAGCAAGGTACAATGTAGCACCGGAAACGTTCAAGAAACCGTTCGATGTACCAACACCACCGAGTGTCAAACCACCGTAGAGGTGATAACCCACTGTGCTTGCGCCAGGACCGGCAGCAATAGATTCTAAGGAAACACGACCATTGTAGGGGCTTGCAAAAACTGCGCCCGGTACAACGTTACCGTTTGCACCGATAGCATTCGTGCCTGTGTGTGATTCTGCCAAGAAGCGAACAACGGCGTTACCGTCTGCACCTTGGATAGGACCTGTACCACGAAGCGCTTCTAATGATGTGTTATGAACACTCAGCGTAATACCGCTATTGATGTTAATCGGAGAGAATGCGTGCAAATAACCGTTTTGAGCGCCAGGAGTGTTACGAAGAGCGCTAGTCGGATCATTTGTAAGGCGCAAATCAGCACCAAGCGTAAATGCAGCTGAACCGGTTGTAACAATCAAACGACCGATAAACGGATTTTGCAACTGAGCAGCAGGAACAATATTTGCCAACGCATTCGGACCCAAGATGATTGAGCCAAAGTTTGTCGTAGCAGAAATAATACCTGTACCCGGCAATACCGCCGCAATCGGAGATGTATTGTTGATGGTCAAGCTACTGTTGTTACCAACTGGAACGAATGTCGGGCTGTTGGTCACACCTGCTGTACCGTCCAAACGACTGAGTTCCAAAATACCGTTTGCAGAGCCGGGAGCGCCGAGAACGATGTTACCAACAACCGAAGCTGTACCGCTCGTGTTGAATACCAAACGACCAACAAACGGTGAAGTAATATTTGCAGCAGTGACGGTCATAGAGCGAGCAGCTACAACTTGCGGATTCGGAGCGCCACCTGTTCCAGGATTCGGGGCACCGTGTGTACCGTTGAATTGCAAACGGGAATTATTGGTAGCACCTTGAATTTTACCCGCACCTTGCAATGCAAGACCTGTACCAGCGAATTGTGCTGTTGCTGTTGTACCAAGGCTGAGGGTAATACCGTCAGCAATGGTCAAAACACCATTACCCGATGAACCACCCAAGTCCAAAATACCGTAGTTAAGAGGTTTCACACCGGGCGCAGCAGCAGCAATATATGATGCTGCGAGCATCGTTAAATTGCTTGCCAAGCTAAGGTTACCGGAAGCAGGCAAACGTAAACGACCGGAGAAACCGTATTGGTCACCAAATTGGGTACCTTGGATAGTACCGCCATTAAAGCCTGTACCCAAAAGAACCGTACCACCAGTGGTGAGGGTTGTTTCGTTACCAGCTGTAAAATACAATGCAGCCGTACCAACGGATGACTGAATAAAGCTACCGGTTGTTGAGGTAATCAACGAACCTGCACCCGTGTTATTCAAGACAAGAACGGGCAAACCGTTGCTACCAGTGTTAAGAATCGGAAGGTTTGCTGCCGTGACATACAACGGGCTAACAAGGCTCAATGAACCTGTCTGTCCGATGGTGAGTGTACCGGTTGTCATAAAGAAACGGCTGCGACCACCGGAAGCAGTGCCTGTACCGATGGAGAAACCAAGGGTCAAACGACCGTTAAACGGTGAGGCAAAGTTATCACCACGGATGTGTGAACGCGTTGGTGTCTGGAATGTCGGGTCAAACGCCAAACCACCGGTAGCATTGCCACCGTTATAGGAGCGGTTATACATGGCAGCAAAACCATCACCAAGACGAATTTCACCGCCTACAGCAGCATCCAAATTACCAGCTGTTGATACAGTAAAGAACCGCTCACCAAATGAGAAGGTAAGAGGATTATAGACAACAAACGGATTCGCTGTAGCATTTGATACCGTCAAAACTGAACCTGCACCGACGGTAAGTTTACCGCCTAATGCAAGGAACGGTGAAGATACGTGGAAACCGTTTGTACCGTTTACACGACCATCACGTTGTGCGCCCATTTGCAAGAAGCCGTTCAAGGTCATAGCGCCAACCGTTGCGATTGTGCCATAGAACGGGCTTTGGAAACGTGCAGCAGGAAGAATACCAGCGTTGGCGTTAGCACCCAAAACGATGGTGTTACCCGTACCGGCTTGCATATCGCCAAGACCAGTGATAGAGTTTGCACCTTGGTTCAAGAGTGTTAGTGTGATGCCGTTAAGTTCGCGATCACCACCACCAACCGGAGCAGCACCTGTGTAATACGGCGGAGCATTACGGATAGTAGCTTCCGTCATGATAAGCGTACCACCCAAAACGAGTTGGGAATTTACACCAACCGTAGCATCGGTAGCAAGGTAAGCAAAGCTATCAAACTCCAAGGAACCGTTAAACGGCGAAG
This sequence comes from Candidatus Kapaibacterium sp., assembly GCA_025455065.1. Classification (GTDB taxonomy): domain Bacteria; phylum Bacteroidota; class Ignavibacteria; order Kapaibacteriales; family UBA4661; genus PH2015. Next base: position 99,942 of record JALONG010000021.1, read on the forward strand.
CAAGGAATGTAGCATTTGTTGTGATAGCATAGACGTTATTGTTGCTACCGTGACCTGAACCGATGATAAGACGTGACGTAATATTTGTACCCTGAATGGTGTTTACCGGAGAGACACCGGGGCGTGTCGCCGTAGCACCAAACACTGTTCCAACCGCAGTACCGTTCAAACGAAGCGAGGAGTTCGGATTGATGGTAAGACGGGTTGTGCTTGTCGTTGTAATACGTGTTAAGACGTTATTAATAGTAACGTCAGTATTCAATGATTGATTGAAGTTCAAGTATGCCAAACCACCCGGAATACCAAGCGTCAAGTCACCTTGAATGCTGATGTTACCAGCGGAGGAGACGCAAAGGTTACTTTGAAGTGGATTTGCAAAACGGGCAGCAGGAACAATAGCACCGTTAAAACCAGGACCAATCTCAATAATTGAGCCGTGTGCCGTGATTTGAGCAGCAACGTTTGTATTGGTCGGCGCCCATGAACGACGCGTCGGTGAATTACCCTGAATAAAGCCTGTACCGATAACAGAGTTAGAGCCTGTGTTGTACAATTGCAATGCACGATTGGCACCTACTGTGTAATTACCACCTTTCATATCCAAAATACCCGATGCACCAAAGCGTACATCGCGATTAAAATTAATGGAGCCTTCAAGAATAAGGCGACCATTAAATCCTTCGATGGTGCTGGTTGTAGTATTAAAGAATGGAAGCGGCAAGAACGGGTTTACACCAACGTTTGTAGCAGCAGCAAGCGTACTACCGTTAGCATTGTAATCACCGGAAGGAGCGTTACCACCGTTAAAACCTGCACCAAGACGCAGAACAGATGTCGGTGATAGACCTTGGAAATATGAGCTATAGACAATACCAGGACCACCAGCCGTCGTCATTGCCGGCAAGCCGACAACTGCACCAGGCAAGGTACGGCCAAGCTGAAGCTCAGAATTTGCTTGAATCGTAAGAACTGATCCATGATTAGCAAATGCCCAAGGACCTGAACTTGCACTCATTACGAGCGTATCAACTAATTTGAATGCGCTATTGACAACAAAACCACCATCCCACGGATTTGCGAATACGCGACCGGGAATAACACCATTATTTGCGTTCGGAAGGAACTGGAAAAATGTGTTCAAACCTTGAGCAGAAATACGCGCACCATTCCGTGCGTTAAGACTGTTTGGAGCAGTGGGCGTAAACCTAAATGTACCTGCACCAATAAGTGCCAAGTTACCACCGATATCCAATGTACCGGTAGTTGAGAACGCATCAATATTGCCCGTTACGTTCCACTGAAGAGCGCCTTCAGTACGGAGGGTTCCGGCAATCGTAGCAAAACGTGCGGGAACGGTACCGGCATTAAATCCTGGGCCAAGAACAATCGTGCCACCAGCTGCGGCAGTCAAAAGACTTGTAACAGCACCACCTTGCAATGAGTTTGCAATACTACCGTTCAATGTCAAGGTAACACCAGCAGGAACGGTGATCGTTGATGTAGCACCAACAATGTTCATTGTACCTTGCTGCGATGTAGTACCATTCGCCACCCCAAGTGTCATGCTTGAGTTAATCGTCGAGTTATTGTTTGCGCCTGTATATTGGATTTGCCCAATAAACGGACTAGCAAAACGCGCACCAGGGGTAATACCTGCATTAAAACCAACGTTTAACGCAACAATACCACCGACTTGACTTTGAATTACACCATTACCAATAAGGCTGTTCGGTGAGGTCGGGTTCAATGTCATAGTAACACCTGCTGTTACCGTCAAGGTACCGCTCACCAAGTTCAACGGAGCAACGTTTTGACCTGCCGGGTTGACCGCAGGACGATTAAATACGTCGTTTACAACAAAATTGCCATTAACTTGAATTTCACCCGGGTAGTTGTTAATAAACGCACCCGCTAAACCTGTCGGGAAAATACCATTATTGAAGCCGTTTTCGATAACAAGGAAGCTATTCGCAGAACCTTGAGCAACTGTACCAGCGGCAATAACTGTACCACCTTCAACAATCTGCACATTGGGCGCACCAGCACCTTTTCGCAATGTCAAAGTACCACCAGCCAAAACAACAATTGTACTACCAGCAGCACCATCAATAATACTATCAACGACGACATTAAGACCAGGTCCAATTGTCAAAGCTGAAGCAGTATTAAGGTTAAGAGCGCCGATAACAAGAGTACCTGTACCATTCAGTGTAACACCAAATGCAGTCTCAAGTACAAGTTGTTTTACGCGGAATTGAACAGCAGAGTTATTTATTGTTACAGCTGCTGTCGGGCGCAATGTAGCGACAGAATTGTCATTTAACCGACCGGGCCAGTAATTGGGAATCCCCCACTGAAGCGGGTCTTGCCAATCCACTGGTCCTGCGCCACCAACATATGTTTGCGCACTCAGGTTACCGACGAGTGTCAGCGCCCCAAGCAAGCAAGCAAACAGTATGGAAGAAAGTCTTTTCATAGAAACCTTTGAATTATGAAGTAAAATGGTTTGTGATTTGTAACCATTGTAAAAAAATAACCGAAGCGGAGTTGCAGGGTATGACGGGTTGTTCTTGCGGTTAGCGGTATTGATGCATAACGTATAATTTTATGCACAACATGTAACCAAATGGGGGGTATTCATGTTATTCAAGAACTTTGGTCAAAGAACGTGCAACAGTGGACAGCGAAGCGTGCAGGATAACGAAGGGGGTCGTTATGGGAGTGTTGTCATGCTTGTATATCCTGCGCTGACATTATGTGCGTGAACCTCGTGCGCTTCGTTCATCAAGGGGCTTTTTTGCGTGTGCTTGCTTGTCTATAGGGTCTCGTCTATGGGGTTTTGCCGCAAAAGCCGCGATGTGAGCGCTGTACAACGGGGTTACATACAACCTCCCAGAAATTTGTGAATAAACATTTGTTTGTGAATTAAATGCTTGCTGTTATGGGGTCTGTTGATACGATTGTGCCATCTGGGGCGTAGATTGTACGCAAGAAAACACAATAAAGTCTCGCAAATTACAAAAAGACTTCGACATACAAAAAAGGATTTTTTGTTGTTACTCTCTATTTCCTCACAAATCGTGAAGTTTTGCAAGGCAAGTGTGCTATGTTTTTGTAGTTGCTTGAAATACTGAACGAATAACTCTGGGAACAAAAATGATAAAAAATTGAATAAAGCGGTAGTGCCTGAAAGTATGTTTTTTTAATGACGAAAAGTCATTGAGTTTAGGGTATTGATTGAGTTGGCAAAGATAAAGATACAATCAAAAAAAGCGGGAAAAATCATGGGTAGGTGCGTGTTCGGAGCAAAATATGGGCACAAAATCTTGCAACGAAACTTCCGCACAAAGAACAATGCCTTTTGTGGAACGTATTGATAATGTTAATGTTGTTATGCTTGTAATAACCGCTTGTATCAAGGAAAAGATCTCAAAAGTACAAGAAACGCAAGTCAGATGCTTGCGGTGAATAATGCTTGCTTGTATGGGGTGTTGTTCATTAGGGTAGCGCAAATATACACTTTGTTTGGATTCCTGCAAAGTTACCGAAAGTAATTTTGTTCCATGACCAAAAGTCATAGTGAGAGGAGTAAATGCTTGATTTTTCTAGCAATCAGCAAAGGGGGCGCTTCATTATCCAATAAAGTTTATTCAAGAAAAAATAGGACTTTCGCAAAAGTCCTAAAAAAATTGAAGATTTCTTCGCAGCACAGACTGAGCGCGGTGAACAGGCTGGGCAATAAAGAAAAAGAAAGCCCTGCAGCCAGCACGAATGCTTGCTTGCAGGGCTTTTTAGCACAACACCAAGAGAAGGAAGAACCCAACGAAGGAGACCCGGGGCTGATTATGCCCCTATCATTGTTTCATCAAACGAACTGTTTGCCGCACAGTACCATCGCTCAAAACAGCCGTGTAGCTGCCTGTTGCCAATGTCCGCACATCCAATCGCGCTTGAACAGTACCGTGAAGAGCAGGCTGCGAAAGGCGCATCACCACTTGCCCCAAGGCATTGAGTACAGTGATATTCACCTCGCGGCTCTCACCAAACCCCGTCGCTCTCAGCGTTGCCGCTTCGATTGCAGGATTCGGATACACGCCCAACGACAGTGATTCTTGTAATTCTGCACTCTCAGCCACAAACGCCGACGGTACAGCGCTCTGGAATGAAGTCAGGTTTGCCGAGCCGCGTTCAAATGCAATCAATGTGGTGATAAGCGTAAAGCCGGGGCGCATTGCCACACCATTCGGCGTAACGACACGAATCACACCCGAAGCCGCATTGGACGGCACTTCGACGGTAATTCTGCCCGAATGATGCACCGTGAACGGCACCGACGCACTGCCCATAAAGACCGCAGTTGCACCCGTGAAATATGTGCCGAAAATCGTTACAGTCTGCCCCACCGATGCCGAAGCAGGTGAGAACGACGTAATTGTCGGAAGCGGACGCAGCAGGTAGGTGAACCCTGCTTTGGTTGCCGTGCCGCTTGGCGTAGTAACGCTCACATTGCCCGATGCACCCGCGCCAACAACAGCCGTAATGCGGCTTGCATTCACCACCGTAAATGACTGCGCTGCCGTGCCACCGAAGCTGACTTGCGTTGCTGCGGTGAAGTTGCTGCCGTTAATCGTTATCACCGTGCCGCTTGTAGCAATAGCGGGCGTGAAGGACGTAATCACCGGAGCCGGAGGCGGTGTCGGGAAAGTGAAATTGCTTGCCGATGTAGCCGTGCCACCATTTGCGACAACCGTTACTCTGCCTGTCGCGCCGGAACCAACAACCGCGCTAATCTGCGTCGGGGAATCCACCGTGTAGGATGCCACTGCCACGCCACCGATGCGCACTGCCGTAACACCGTTGAAACTTGTTCCCAAAATCGTTACCGTCGTCCCTGCGCCGCCTGTTGTGGGCGAAAATGCCGTGATGGTCGGCGGGGGGAAGTAGGTAAAGGTCTGGGTTGATGTGGTTACACCAGCCGGAGTATAAACACGAATCAAACCTGTTGCACCTCCATTCACCCGCACCACAAGGCGCGTTGAGGTCATGGATTGGATGATTGCCGTGCGCGGTCCGTCGGGCGCGTCACCGATGCGTACTGCCGTTGTGAACCAATCAGCGCCTTGGAAATTGAAGCCGTTAATCGTTACCACTGTGCCGTCCGGTCCTTCGGTCGGGCTGAAGGATGTGATAATTGGCGGATTCGGGCGACCTGCGCCCGGAGCGTAGTAAATGAACTTCGAGCGCGAACCAACGCCGCCCGGACCAATTACGCTGACAGCGCCTGTTTTACCGTTACCGACAACAGCCGTAATGCGGGTTGGCGAGACAACCGTGTAGGAGGCAGCAACCGTATCGCCAAATTTTACGCCTGTTGCTCCCGTGAAATTGATACCGTCAATCGTGATAACGTCACCGTTTGTACCGCCGGAAAGCCAGAAACCGTAGATAACAGGCGCAGGGATGAAAGTGAATGTGCCTAAATCATCGGTACACTGCGGCGTTGTAACGCTGATGTTGCCTGTTTCAGGAGTGTTTGCCGCAGCAAATGCGCGAATTTCCGTGTCGGAAATGACCGTAAACGATGCCGCAGCGCGCCCGTTAAAACGAACAGCCGTTGCGCCCGTAAAGTTGCTTCCGGTGATAACGACTTGCGTTCCCGTGCTGGCGCTTGTAGGAGCAAATGCCGTGATAATCGGAGCCATGTAGCAGAAGCCATTGCGAACACCAACATTGCCCGGAAGCGTTTCCACGCGGACAGCGCCCGTTGCACCTGCGCCAACGGTTGCTTGGATTTGTGTTGCGGAAATCACCGTAAACGATGTCGCCGGAGTGCCGCCAAAATACACGCTGGTTGTTGTCCAATTCGTGCCGTTCAGCGCCGTTCCTTTGAAGTTCGCACCATTAATAGTGACAACTTGTCCCGCATTGCCGCTTGTGGGCGTGAAAGACGAAATCGTCGGACGCGGAACGTAGGTGAAACCGGGCAGAATACCCAAACCGTTTGCCGTAACAAGCGTTACATCACCCGTTGAGCCATTCTCCACAACCGCCGTTACAACCGAATCCGACACAACGGTAAAACTTGAAGCCGGAGTGCCACCAAAGAGAACATTTTGTGCGCCTGTGAAGCCGAAACCGCTAACAGTAACGACTGTTCCCGTCGTGCCGACTTGCGGCGTAAAGCCAAGAATATTCGGCGATGAAGGCGGCGGTGTGTTCGGACTCATAAAATCAAGCATCATCACTCGCGGCGTAAGGTCTAAGACCGCCGAAGGATTCCCGCTTGCCAATGCCGCCGGAAGAATATTGAGCGTGAAAGAAACATCATCTGCGTTGGTGTGTGATACCGCCGTACCTGTGAAGTACATTTGGGCTGTTGTTGCGGAAGTTTTTTGTAGAACAAACGTTAAACCCGCAGGAACGCCCGTTGCCTGAAAATGGACACCGGAGGTAAGAATTCCGCTCCCCATAAGCGTATCGCCGCCAACGATAGTGAGCGTCCGAATTGTCGGGACTGTACCGTCATTCGCAGGTGCTTCCACGAAGGTTGTTCCCGAATACACAGCAGAATACGGCGGGAGAAAATCAATCGCCAAACGACGCGGCGTAAGACCGACCACATTTGCAGCCGAACCTACCGATAATGCTGCATTGAGGAAACTCAAATTGATGTTCAAAGCATCGTTCACGTGTGCTGCCGCCGTGCCGGTGAAAGCAAGACGAGCAACAGTGGGCGAAACTTTGGTCACGGTTAGTGTCAGTCCCGCAGGAACGCCGGAAACGTTGAAGTGCGTTCCTTGAACAAACGTGGTTGCGGTTGTTGTAAAGGTTGTTCCTGTAAGAGTAATGGTGCGGGTTGTCGGGACTGTACCGTCATTGGCGATTGCTTCGGTGAAGAGCGTATCGGAATAGGTTGCAGTATAAGGGTCGAGGAAGTTTACGCGAAGCGGTCTGGGCGAAAGATTCGTAATGATGCCAACATTACCAACTTGAATTGCCGCAGGAAGGAACGTAAGAAGAGCATCGGTACTGTTTGCCGCAGTGTGCGCCGAAGCCGTGCCGCTAAATCCAAGTCGTACCTGTGTTGCAGAAAGGCGCGTAACCGTCAGCGTCAAGCCTGCGGGAACATTACTTGCGGTGAAGTGTGTACCATTTGTCAATGCACCGGAAACAAAACTTGCTCCTGTCAAAGTAACTGTGCGCGTAGTGGTGATTTGCCCTGCATTAGCGGTGGTCTCGGTGAAGAGTGTGTCGCTGTACAGCGCAAACGCGCCCTGTGGCGGGTCGTTGAAATCAACGGTTAATACTTTGGGAGACAAACCCAGAACTGCCGAAACATTACCACCGCTTACAGCAGCATTGGTAAAGGTCAGTGTAAGCATTGCATCGTTGATATTGGCATGATTGGTCGCAACGCCTGTAAAGAACATCTGTGCAGTCGTCGGCGATATTGGTACAAGATTGAACGATAATCCGGGCGGAACATTCGTAATAGTGTAATCAATACCTGCTCTAAAAACATTCGCACTCAAAACAGCCTGCGACCATGATGTACCACCAAGTGTAATTGTATGCGTTGAAGTAGCAATAGTGCCGTTATTGGCGGCAGCTTCACGGAAAATGGTATTGTTGTACTCTGCCGCTCCGGCTATCGAACCACCGCCACCGCAAACATTGATGCTGCGAATCCTATAATTCAAGCGGTCTGTAACGTACATCGTGCCGTTTGTATCAAGGGCAATATGCAAAGGATAGTTGAAGGAGGCTTGATTTGCAATCCCATCAACCCAACCTAACGACCCTGACCCTGCAACAGTCGAAACCATGCCGTCGGTACTGATTTTGCGGATATATCCGCCGACATAATCAACAACATAGATATTACCCGATGCATCCAACGTAAGCCCGACTGGTTCATTAAATTGTGCTTGTGCAGCATTGCCGTCATTATGCCCCGCAATACCGGTCCCGGCAACGACAGACAATGTGCCATTTGTTGAGACTTTATAGACTCTATGCCTGTTGTAACCACCAACATAAACATTACCAACGGCATCAACAGCAATGCCTGAAGCCACTACCGGTTCGTTATTCACTCTGCTCACGCCACCATCAGGCATAATTTTGTAAATCCAATTTTCGCCATCGGTGAAATAGATTCTGCCGAAAGCATCCACAGCAATATCACTTCCCGATCTCATTGATACGCCGGGAATAGGGATATTGGTCACGGTGCCGTTAGGCGTAACCTTCTTAATTTCTGTCAGTTCAATGGTGTAGAGATTACCGGAAAAATCAATCGCCACGCCGTTAATGGAGCCAAACCCACCGTTTTGTCCGGCAATGGTAGTTACTACGCCACCCGGAGTAATTTTCCGCAATCTGCCCTCATCGCCGATATAGACATTACCTTGTTTATCGGTGGTTACAGAGTACGGTGAACCGAAGGACGCTTCTGTTCCGATACCGTCGTCGAGTCCGCTTGTGCCATTGCCTGCAAATGTTGTCACCTCGTTACAAACAATATCCCTAAAATCAATATGAAGATTTTTTGGGCTTAATCCCTGAACAGATGCAGGATTCACGCCATTCAAAGCAGCAGCAGTAAAGGCGAGAAGAAGTGTTGCATCATTCGCATTTTGATGGAGTTGTGCAACGCCTGTCAATGACAGTTCCGCCATTGTCGGTGTAAGGCGTGTTATCACTAGCGTGAGACCTTGCGGAACACCTATCGCTGTGAAATGCGTTCCTTGCACAAATGTCCCCACATTTGTAAAAGAGACATCTGTGAGTGTCAATGTACGCTTAATGCTGATTGTTCCGTTGTTAATCGGCGCTTCGGTAAAGACCGAATCGGAATACTGCGCTGCACCGACAATCGGTGTATCATCAAAATCAATAGCAAGCGATTTTGGTGTCAAACCCAGAACTGCTCCTGCATTGCCGGAAGCAAGTGCTGCATTGAGAAACGTCAGCGTAACATTTGCATCATTAGCGCTTTCGTGAGCCGCAGCAGTTCCCGTAAACCCAATTTCCGCCGAGGTCTGCGAAGCACGGGTAACGGTCATCGTCAAACCAGTCGGAACGCCGCTTGCGGTAAAGTGTACGCCTTGAACAAATGCACCCGTCGGCACAAAGGTATCAAAAGCAAGGGTGATAGTGCGTTTTGTGGTGATTGTACCATTGTTTGCAGTAGCTTCCGGGAATGTTGTGCCGGAATAGATTGCTCTTGGGTTGTCCAAGAAGGTAATAGCGAGGTTCGTGCCGTTTAGTCCTGTAACACTTGCCGCCGGAGTACCGTTTAATGCGGCATCGGTGAAAGTCAGTTGGACATTGGCTACATTGTTTGAGGCTTGGTGCTGGAGAGCATTGCCTGTGAAGCTGATCTGAACTTGTGAATCGGACAATTTTGTCATCACAAGAGTCAAACCTGACGGCACGTTTGCTGCCAAGAAGTGTGCGCCTGGAGTCAGTGTTGCTCCATTCGACACAGAAGAAGTCCACGATGCGTCGCTTAATGTGATAATATTCGTGGAAAGCACACCACCATTGTTCGCAGCACTCTCATTAAATCCTGTACCGGAAATGGCAGCAGAAGGTATCAAAACTTGAATCGGCGAAATTCGACGAATGCGGTGATTGCCAGTATCAACCACATAGACATTCCCCTGTGAATCCACAGCTACAGAATACGGCTGGTTGAACAAAGCATTGGTACCATCTTGATAACCAAGGACAGAACCGGCAATCGTTGTTACGTCACCATTTGGCATAATCTTACGAATTCGGTTATTACCTCGGTCTGCAACATAAACGGTACCACCAAAATCTACATCAAGCCCGGTAGGTAGTGAAAACCTTGCCGATGTTCCGTTACCATCCCGATTGCCATTAATACCCCCGGCATGTGTTGTTACCGACCCCGAAGGCGTGATTTTTCTTATACAATTGTTTTCATAATCTGCAACGTAAATAAATCCACTTCCATCAATAGCAATACCAACCGGTCTATTAAACGATGCAGACACACTATGACCATTTGTAAAACCGGAAGCACCACTCCCTGCCAATGTTGTAACTTCTCCTAAGGGCGTTATCTTTCTAATCCGATTATTGAAGTCATCGGCAACATAAACGTTGCCTAGTGCATCCACAGCAACATCGCTTGGACGATTAAATCTGGCAGACGTTCCGATACCATCGGCAAATCCGGGTACACCGTACGTCCCAGCAAAAGTGGTTACATCACCCGCAGGGGTTATCTTTCTAATAAGTTGATTCATCCTGTCAGCAACATAGATGTTACCTGTTGTAGGATCAATAGCTAATCCATTTGGATATTGAAACCTAACATTTAATCCATTCCCATCCTGATAACCCGGGAAACCCGAACCAGCTAGAGTTTGAACATTTGCCCCGCTTGCAACAGAGCGAATTCTACAATTCATCCAATCACCGATATATAATACACCCGAATTGTTAGTGGTAATACCTGTTGGGAAATTAAATTGTGCCAGTGCACCTATCCCATCTACCGACCCTTGCACACCACCTGCTATTGTTGTAACCTGATAACTTTGAGCATTACCTTGGACGAAATCCAAAGCTATCAACAGCATGATGACAAATAACCTAGCAATCCGCAATCGTACTAATTGCATACTTATTGCCATAATCAATAACTCCTCTAAACATTTTGGAAAGTAACGTATTTGAAATTAAAAATTTCACTTCAAAACTATTTCTAATTATCCAAACAAAAAACACTCTGCCCCCCAAAAAGCGCTGAACGGGACATATAAAGCGCTGAGCGGGACATTTCTCTCAAAAATGAGAGAGAAATGCCCCGCTTTTGAAGGTGTAAATGAAAAGAATTTGCTTGAAGGAGGTCGCTGTTTTTTGCAATAATCGTTTGTTACATCAAGACTTACGCACCTAAAATGCCTAATTTTCTACTCATAATTGCAACAAACGTAGGTTTCATGCGCTTTGACACGGAGAAACGCTCCCCATTTTTCATAATCGCAACTGCTCCTCGACCATTTGGTTCCCAACCTATACAGTAGGCACAATTGATAACCGTTCCGCGTTCAATCTCTATTCCGCCAACTTTTTGGAGGGATTCCGCACATTCTGACAGAGTGTTTTGTATGAGATAGGAAGTGTTATCTTCCAATGCTACTTTCACATAGCCGTTAAAGGCTTCGCAATACACAATACTCTGCGTTTCAATAGCAACTACGCCCCCTTCTCGCATTCGTGCAGAAAGATAATTCGATGTTATTTGCCCATTACTACCAGCATATCTTGCTTTGAACACCCTTTCGACGGCATCTTTCAAATCTTGCGGCTCCACCGGCTTCAAAATATAATCAATAGCTTCATACCGAAATGCTTTTGCGCCAAATTCCGGATAGCTGGTAACAAAAATCACCTCAAAATCAATCTCCTCGAAAGCATCCAAAACATCAAATCCCGTCCCGCCAATCAATTCAATGTCCAGAAAGACAATATCGGGATTCTGCTCGTTAATAACAGCAATGGCTGTATCTACAGAAAACGCCTCGCCGACAATAGCAATGCGCTCAGGGAAACTTTCCCCAATTTTCCGCTTGAGAATTGAACGTTGCGCGGTTTCATCATCAACCACAACTGCTCGTAAGACCATTTCAGTACCTCCCTAGATTATTCGTGATGTTGCTGTACAAAAAGGGGAATGTGGAGAATAACTCTTGTCCCAACGGGAACACCATTATCATCGTGCAAATCAACATACTGAACATTCTGTATTTGCAAATGGAGCTTTGAAAGAAGCGACAAACGCTCCTCATTAACGCGGGTAGAACGTGATAAACCTTGGTAGAAAGTGCTTTTTGAATACACCGCTTTTGCTTTGACACGCCCGACACCGTTATCTTCGACCACACACAAAAGAAATTCCTTCCCTTCAATCTGCGTGATGGAAAAATCAACCAGCAACCTTCCCTGCCTTCTTCTGTCAGGATTCATTGCATTAAAATCCTGCAAAAGCCCCAGACCGTATTTGACCGAGTTCTCAATGTAAGGCTGAATCAGCATAGAAGGGATGTACAACTGAATTTGGCTTGTCGAAAGGCTATGCGTGATGTCGTAATCAAACGTGTAATCCATTCTCAGTTGTTCAAGCGCAATATACACTTTGAGAAATTCAATTGCATCAAGAATTTTTACCGTACTGTGGTCGCTATGCTCCAAGACGATTCTGAACAGTTTCGCCAGAATGCGGATGTAGTAAGAAGCCTGTTCCACTTTATTGTCCATCACTAAGGATTCCACCGCCGCAAGGGAATTATAGACAAAGTGCGGCTTCATTTGTAATTGCAAGGTTTGTAAGCGCAAGGTTGCAATTTGTGCATCCAGCGATTTTTTTTCCTGCTCCGTGCGCACATACTCTTGCTCACGCTGAAGTTGTACGCGCAGTGTCCGTACCAGATACAGCAATGCTAAAACGAAGCAGCCCACAGTACCGGCGGTGATGGAGAGGACAATCGGAAACGTTACCAGAGGCGAATAGCGGCTAAAAAAAAGTATTTCGTTGGCATCAACGTTGGAAGCAACGGGAATAATTTCCCGTAATATTTCTACGGTCGTATTTGGCGAATTATCACCGTTTTTACCACCCAAAATCACCAAACATTTCTCCGCCAACGTACCGGATTCCGAAAAAACAGGCAACGCCAGCACGAGCGGCTCTTTGCGCGGGGAAGCAAGCACGGGACCTTGTGTATGCTTTTGTGACAGCATATCTATCCATACCGTTGCCGAATCGCACTGCCCGTGGTTATTAACACCGCCAACAACAAGCAGTGTATCATTATTCCATTGTCCGACACCAAAAGCTGTTCGCTCAAGAGCAATGCCGGAAACAGGGCGATATCCGGTAAAATTCTCAATAAACACATTCGGCGCTGAACTCAGCGAATCAGTAGGCTTATGGTTGCCCCAAACGACGGTGCGCTGGTCATAAAGACGTAAGTACCGAAGCGCGTCTAAGCGTGGAAGAACAGCATCAGGGCTTTCCCAAGACTTTTTTTTCTCATTGTACGCATAGATAAGGCATTTTCCATTGGGATTCCCGCACTCCGAAGCGATAATCACGGGTTTAGGAAATTGAAAAACCGTCGAGACAAAACAAATTGCATTCAAAACAGGCGAAGGTAATGGAGCAACCATCGTACTCTGACCTGTCTTGATATTCAGGACTTCACAGGAAGCAATAGCCGCACCGTCGGGATTGTTGCCTCCGCAAATAAGTATTTCTTCATTGCTGATAAATGTAGCAAGCGGCTTAATGCGGGGAACACGTATTTTCCCGATTTGCCGCCACGAGCGGTAAAATCGGTCATAATACTCACAAATGTCCGTTGGTTTATTGCCACTGCTGACACCGCCAATAACAACGAGGTTTGAATCACCGTTTTGCACCAGTGCCGCCTCTGCATGAGGAACGTTCAGTGGCAATGCACTCTGAACCGTATGCTGCTTGACATCAATAACTTCGCAGTGTTGTATCGGCACGGCGCGACCGAGCGAATCGTGATGATAACCGCCAATAACAAGCACTTGATGAGCATTGATAATTGCTACATTTCCGCGAAGATGATGAAATTTCATTTGCCCGACAGCCTCCCATCGGCGCTGTTGCTGGAGTAAGTCTTGCTGTGCATTACCACAGAGATAAGCACTGTGTAGAACCATTGTAGCGACAATGAACACAATGCTTCTGGAGAATAAGGTGTTGTTGGGCATTGCAATAATCCGATTGGGAAAGAAAAGCGCTTGAAACTTAGTTTCGGAGTATGTTTCGTGATTTTCTTCGTATCTGTACGACTTGGTACAAGAGATATATCAACGAAAGTATCAGCGCAATAATAAATGCTGAAAGGATACCGATAAACTGCGCCGACGAAAAAATCTTTTTCCAGCGCAACACGGAAATTTCTTCGCTTGGAGTTTGGACAAACGTTGGGTTATTTGCCTCTAATATCTCAATGCTTCCGAGAGTTACGTCATTAGCGCCAAGTCCACCCAACACCACAGCACAGGCGCTCACCTGTTTGCCATGTTTGTCATAACGGGGAAATGAATGGAGAGCCATAGTACGCCGCGCCTCTCGCAAAGGCGGACCATATGAACACATACCCGTTCTTCTGTCGAACCATTCGGTTTGGTTATATACTTCATAATTATCAGTACCGCCGACAATCAACGATATTTCACTATTCCACGACTGTACACCGCAATTCGTACGCGCAATCAATGAATTCCCCGCGACAACCATCCCTTGCTCTGTTTCAAGGCAAATTGCTTTTAAGGTATTATTTCTTGGGTAATTGTTTGTTTGAAAATAATACGATCTGCCACCGCCAACAGAAAGCGTAGCTTGATTGTCCAATAACGTGCATACACCAAATCCATGCGACGCTATCGGCATTTCACCTTCATATTTCCATTGATTTGACAAGTTGTCAAACGAGTACACTCCTGAAAGCCTGTATGCACCGCCGCCGCCGGTACGCCCACCGAGAAACAAGTGTTTGCCTTTTTTCCAAACCTTACTTTCTACGGTAATCCCGCCAGAAATCTTTACGGGAAAATCTTGTACAACTTTACTTTTACCTGTACGGATATTAAAAATTTCTGCCTCAGCAGTTATCGCACCATAGTTTACCTCAGCATATCCACCAACAACAAGGATTTTGTCAGAATCGAGAAGTGCAACACTATGATCATGGCGACCTATTTGTAACGAGCCAATTTCTTTCCATGTACGAGATTTTCTATCATACATTTCACACACTCGAGTTGTGGTGCTGTCAGTATTTAAGCCGCTTACAACAATAATATTTGAATCCGCAGTTTGTATATAAGCAGTCTTGGCACACGGCACATTCAAACTTCCGGTTTTATATACTTGGCGTTTTTTCACATCAATGATTTCACAAGTTTGAAGAACGCTGCCCCTGCGACGACTGGACTGCTCCCCTAATTGCTCTCCAAACCCACCAAACACCAATACCTTTTCATCTCCAATAACCGCCGACCGAAAAAGAAAACGCTTTTCCAGTAAATGCCCCATAATCTTCCATTGCAATTCTTCAGAACGAAGCGGCAATGAACACAGCAGCAGCATAGATATTACTGCTATCGGCAGCCATTTAGATGTGCAGTGCGACATAGCATTTACTTGTAAGAGGATACGTTAATAATTGACAAAACCGTACCACAAAGCCTCTGTAACAAGGCATAAAATCTTGTTTTTTCGGTGCTTTGACTTCAGCTCCGCTTCGGTCAAATACCGTTACTCAAAGGCAATGATGTTTTTCGTGATTTTCTTCGTATCTGTATGACTTGGTACAAGAGATATATCAACGAAAGTATCAGCGCAATAATAAATGCTGAAAGGATACCGATAAACTGCGCTGACGAAAAAATCTTTTTCCAGCGCAACACGGAAATTTCTTCGCTTGGAGTTTGAATAAACGTCGGATTACTTGCTTCCAATATCTCAATGCTTCCGAGATCTATGTCATTAGCTCCAATCCCGCCTATAACCACAATGCGGACACCCGATTGCTTGCCAAATTTATCATAATTGTAGAATGAGTACGCCTCCATTTTTCTACGTGCTTCATTCAAAGCGGGTCCGACGCAACCCAGTCCCGCTCTTGTGTCAAACCACTCCGTTTGATAAAAAGTATCATAGCCGTTCCCACCTCCTATAATCAAACATACCTCTTCATTCCAAGGTTGCACTTTTGCTTGATAACGCCCTATGAGCATTTTCCCAATGCTCAAAAATCCATCTTCTGTTTCAATACTTATATCTCTTGAAATAAAATGTTCTCTAGAATTCGTAATCGCATAATTCAATTTTCCTCTACCGCCAACACATACCATTGCATTGCTCCTTGGAAACAAACCAATGCCCATAGCATGAACAGCAGTTGGCATTTCTCCTTCATATTTCCATTGGTAGGAGATAATATCAAAAGAATAAATACGGGAAAGCATATGAGTTCCCTGACCATCTGTACGCCCACTCATGAGGAGTTGCTGCTTAGGCTTCCAAATATTGCTTTGAAATGCGATTCCATCTACTATTGTACATGGAAAATTATTAACAAATGTACTTTGTCCGGTACGAATATCAAAAATTTCCGCCTCTGCTGTTATCGCACCATAGTTTGCCTCAGCATATCCGCCAACAACGAGAATTTTATCCGAACCAAGTAGCAAAACAATATGATCATGGCGGCCTATTTGCAGTGAACCAATTTTTTTCCATGTATGAGATTTTCTGTCATACAGTTCACACAATCGAGTCGTGGTACTGTCAGTATTTAATCCACTTACAACAATAATATTGGAGTCTGGAGTTTGTACAAAAGCGGTCATAGCACGTGGTACATTCAAACTTCCGGTTTTATACACTTGGCGTTTTTTTACATCAACGATTTCGCAAGTAGAAAGAACACTACCTCTACGGCGGTGCAACTGCTCCCCTAATTGACCAGAAAAACCACCAAAAACCAATATCTTCTCATCTCCAATCACTGCTGACTGAAAAAGAAAGCGCTTTTCCAACAAATGCCCCATAATCTTCCATTGCAATTCTTCAGAACGAAGCGGCAATGAACTCAACAAAAAAATATTTATTGCCGCTATCAGCAGCCATTCAAGTATGTGGCGCAGCATAATGTTTGCCCATAAAAAGAAAAAGACTTCAATAATTGACAAAACCGTACCACAAAGCCCCTGCAACAAGGTACAAAACCTTGCTTTTTGGAATCTTGTGATACGGTCTGTTTCATTTCTTCTATTTGGCGCAATCAATTAATACGCCACCGCAAACAACACACGCTGCTTCGAGGGTTTGCCCGAATAAATACACTTCCCGTCTTCTTCAGCAGAATCAAACGGGATGCAGCGAATCGTGGCTTTGGTTTCTTCTTTGATTTTCAGTTCCGTTTCGGTTGTGCCGTCCCAATGCGCCAGCGCAAAGCCGCCTTTTTGCTCCATCATCGCTTTGAAGTCATCGTAAGAATCTACGGTGCGTGTGTTTGCTGTGCGGAAATTCAGTGCTTTGTTGTACATATTCTGTTGGATTTCTTCCAAGAGCCCATGAACAGTGTTTTCGATGCCATCAATCTGTGCAACGGTCTTTGCACCATCTTCACCACGCTCTTTGTCGCGGCGCGAAACCTCAATCGTACCGTTTTGCAAATCTCGCTCACCCAGCGCCAAGCGCACCGGAACGCCGCGCATTTCCCAATCCGCAAACTTAAAGCCCGGTGTGAGACTGTCGCGCAAATCGTACTTCACCGATATTCCCTTGCTGCGAAGCGCTTTTTGAATTTCTTCTACCTTTACAGAAATTGCCTTTAGCTGTTCCTCGTTTTTGTAAATCGGCACAATGACCGCTTGAATCGGCGCAAGGCGCGGCGGCAGCACCAAGCCGTTATCGTCGGAATGCGCCATAATGAGCGCTCCCATAAGGCGCGTACTTACGCCCCATGACGTTCCCCAGACGTATTCGAGCTTGTTTTCTTTATTGGAGAACTGCACATCAAACGCCTTCGCAAAATTCTGTCCCAAAAAGTGCGACGTTCCCGCTTGAAGCGCCTTCCCGTCTTGCATCATCGCTTCGATGCAAAGGGTTTCTTCGGCTCCGGCAAAGCGCTCATTCGCTGTTTTTGCGCCTTTGATAACAGGTACAGCCATAACATTTTCAGCAAATTCTGCATAAACTTCCAACATTTGTTTGGTTTCTGCCATTGCCTCCTCAGCACTTGCGTGGGCGGTATGCCCTTCTTGCCAGAGAAATTCCGTTGTGCGCAAAAAGAGGCGCGTCCGCATTTCCCAGCGCACGACATTTGCCCATTGGTTGATAAGAAGCGGCAAATCACGGTAGGACTGAATCCAATTTTTGTACGTGTTCCAAATCACGGCTTCCGATGTCGGACGCACGATGAGTTCTTCTTCCAAGCGGGATTCGGGATCTACGATAAGCGCACCTTTTTTATTCGGGTCAGTTTTTAAGCGGTAATGCGTTACCACCGCACATTCTTTTGCAAACCCTTCGGCATGACCTTCTTCTTTTTCCAAAAAACTTTTCGGAACAAAGAGCGGGAAATATGCGTTAGTGTGTCCGGTGTCTTTGAACATTTTGTCCAGCGATTGCTGCATTTTTTCCCAAATCGAATAGCCGTAAGGCTTAATGACCATGCAACCGCGCACGGCGGAGTTTTCTGCTAAATCGGCGCGTTTCACAAGGTCGTTGTACCATTCGGAGTAGTTTTCACTGCGTTTGGGAAGGGCGGCTTTGTTGCTCATGGAGGAGGTCTTAGGTTATGGGTTAGAGGTTATAGTTTTTTTTTCGTTTGAGAACAATGTCATTGAGTGTAGGTTTTATGCGGCTGCGAGAGTGATAAGGGTATAAAATATCTCATGCACGCCCGACAAGTTTTCGGTATTGATTGAGAAGTTTGTTGTATTCTTCGTGAGTGCCAATCCAAAACCAAACAATCACCTTTTTCTCCACCATTTTACCAAGAGTTCGGTGCGTTCTGCCAATCTCAGCACTCCAAATGTTCCCGAATTTGTTCTCAAAGTTCGTGGTAGGATTAAACGGTTCAGCAGACCAGAGTTTGTAGTTTGCGCGGGCTTGCTTTTGCTTGGCGGGTGGCAATTTTGCAAAACATTTACGAAAATTTGCAGAGACGTGGGATTCAATACTATGGGATTCAATCACCCCAGCCTCCTTTGTGCGTCTTCCCTGCACGATACTCGCGTTCAGCTTCGTCGCCAAGCAATGCCAAAAGCGCAATGGAATCTTCCGACATCAAGGTTTCATCCCATTTGTCAGCATAAGAAGGCTGCTTTTTTGAACGCGCCGAATATTGCAAATCTGATGCCGAATCATCGGCAGAAACACCACCCGCACGTTCTGTCTGTGCAAGAGGTGAAGTTTCTATGAGAGAATCGTGCGATGTGAGCATAATTGCCAAGAAAAAAGATGCAGATGAACAGTGATTACACAAACGAAAATTGCAAATATTCTGCGATTTTACCAAGATTTCATCAAAACTTCGCCAGAACATACTTCATTGCTTATTCTCTAGGCGTTTCTTCAAATTCTCCGCAATCGTCTTTGCCGTATCTGCCGCAGAATCCGCAATGCCACTGACTTTCGCGGCAAGCGGGTCGCTCGAATTTGCTAATTCTTCTTTGTATTTTTTCGCGGCGGATTTGATATTATCCATCACGCTTTCCTGCTTTGCATCCTCAGGCGTGGCGTAATGCGGCGCGTTGAAAGCACGTGGTGAAGCGTCATTGCCTTGAGCAAAGCCCCCGCTCAATATGCGGGCGTATTCGCCGGAATCCACCCACTTTTTAAGTTCCACCAAGCGCAACACGGGAAAAGGATGCGTTTCACCCAGCAAGTTTAAGATTTTATGAACACTATCAACCATAGTTCCACCGGATTCATACTCGTAAGCCTGCGCAAAAAATTCGTTGATGTTCATTTCCGAAACCTGTCGCCCGCCCGCCAATTTCATCTCCAAGGTATAGCAAACATCGGGGTCTTGCACGACCAGCAAACCCGCACGGTCACAGGAAAGTTCGCTTTTTCGGTACCATTCCATAAGCGCCATGCGGACAGCCATCACTGCTGCACCTCCAAGCGGAATACTCGACAAAATTGGCATGGTAAAGTTTGTCAGCAAGACCAAAAGCGTAGAATACAACAAATGTCCCGACAAACAATGCCCCAATTCATGCGCTATCACCGCCAGCAATTCTTCTTCCGAAAGCGTCTCCAAAAGCGAAGAGTTCAGCATAATAAACGGGCGTTCCATACCGACAGCACGGGCATTGACAAAAGGACTTGCCGAGACGTAGAGTTCCGGCGTTTGCTTGACATCAAGGATGTGGCAGGCTTCGCGGAAGAGCGTATTCACTTTGGCGAACTGCCGCTCCGAAACGCGCACCGCCGACGACAATGCCACTAAACGCAAGGAACGTTCTGTGGTTGCACCAATCATTTTTTGCAAAAGTGTGTCCAAGCCCGGAACCGATTGCAACGTGGAAAGTGCCGCACGGTCGGCGGGATGCTCCCACGCACGGGGGCTGATGTTCGGGAAAATAACTTTGGAACGGCGCATAGCGGTTGTAGCAAAAAATGGGAAAAAACGAAATTACAAAAAATCCGTGCATTGCCTCTGCATACCTAAAAAAAACGTAGAGACACTGCACTTGCAATGTCTCTACGCAATACAAACACAAAATGTTACGATACGTCAGCGAAATCATACGTCTCAAAAATCAGGACGGATAGCAACCTTAGGAAGCGACACTCATTTCCATCGGCTTTACGGTCGTAGTAGCATACTTTTCCGCTTCTTTGCGGTCTAAACGCATTGAATGGGTTGCAAAGCGCGGGAATAACGGTGCGAGGAAGTACACACGAACCATGTACCACCAAAAACTACGCTCATTCAGCACGGGGTCAATCTTTTCCACAATGTTGCGGTGTGCTTCGGGAGTTTGGCTCCAATGGATGTTTGCGCGGTCGTGGTGAATGGTGTGAAAACCATTGTTGAACAGCAATGTATTCAAGCCCGCTCCTACAAAATTCCGTGAGTGATTCCACTCTGATTCTTCGTCGGCGTGAACGTGCTGGACATAGTTAAAAATCATAATAAAATACAACGCAACTTGCTGGGGAATAATAATATACAGCACAGCTTTTTGCCAATCCAAAAACAGCGCTCCGCCTACAAACACGCCCAAAGCGACGTACTGCAAAACCGATTCCCAGAAGCGTGAAGGATTGCGCTGGCGAAGGTCTTTGAGGTAAGAAAAAATCGCTTGTTGTTGGTAAAAGGCGCTGATAGTCGGGTAAATCACCAACGTAAAGAGGTTATTACGCTCACTCACACGATAGGTAATGGTGTGGTCGCCTTCGCGGTTGTTTAGTTGGTGGTGATTGCGGTTATGCGTCGGAATCCATGCAAAGGCAGGAAAGCCGTAAAATAGCGTAATCCAATAGTCAAAAAATGTGTTCATCCCTTTGCTTTTGAACGTCGGGACGTGATTGTGATTGTGCGCAATAACAGCAACTGCCGTCGCCATGAACAACGACAAAAGGAACAGCGCAATGTTAAACCCCAACGTCCACTGAAGCACAAGCAGTGCCGTTGTTACCGACATATAGAACATCGTCCTCAGGTCGGCACTTTGCCGTAAGCCCAAGATATTAGAAAGTGTGGTTGTCATACTAAACTCTCGAAAAATATAAGAAGAAAAAGAACGCCGGAAGCCGCATTGTTACAAGGTTATATGCGTTATCATTCCAACGTGTGGTGTGTTACAATGAGTGTGTTACAATATTGAATAGCAATAGACATTATCAACGTTAGCGTTATAGACCTCGTCAACGTAGCACAGATATTCTTGTCTGTGTCCGAAATGAGCGAAGCGGATAATCTTCAAATTTTATATTTTTCAGCAATTTACGTCATTACGCCTCTCGGCGTTAAGGACACAGACAAGAATGTCTGTGCTACGAAGAAATTCCTTGACTCTTAACTTGGATAAACTCTATTGGTTGAATGTGCATTTGAACGAAAACGGTTTCTTGAGCAAATTATCCCAGAAAACTTGCCATAGCAAACGCAAAACCGCCTGTCAGCATAAGCGTAATAACCAGAGCCGTTGCACCAATGGCGTATCCTTGCGTTTTCGACATTCCGACGTGCCGCGCTACGACAAATCCGGCAATCAAGTATTCCCAAATCGTAAAGGGATTGATTCGTCCCAAAAACTGCAACATATAGGGATTTTCGGTAGCATTGATGAACAGCGTCGGCGAAGGCGATGTCGC
The DNA here is from genome assembly GCA_025455065.1 of Candidatus Kapaibacterium sp. GTDB lineage: Bacteria > Bacteroidota > Ignavibacteria > Kapaibacteriales > UBA4661 > PH2015. The sequence goes on from JALONG010000021.1 coordinate 121,870, forward strand.
AATAGAATTTGCGGCATATTGCATAAAAGCCGTGATGATAAAACCAATAACGCTAATAGAAGCAGTGTAGTTCGTCAGTGCTACAATAACACTGACCGGAGGCGGTTCGCTGTTAAAAAGGCGCTGCAAAATCCAGAACAGCAAGCCATAAAGAAACACCGACAAAAGCGTGAAAATTAGGCTCACGCCTAAGGTTTTGGGCAACGAAAATTCTTGTTCTTTGCGAAGTTTGTCTAACTGTTCTTCGATTTGTCCCTCTGCTACGCCTTGTTTTTGCGCCATTTTCTCGAATCCACGTGCTTGCATTGCGTACATTTGGTCTTGAATGGCATCGTTTTTTGAATAGAGAAATTGCACAAATGTTGCCGCAAATGTCGAAAGCAATGCTGCAAACACGATAACTCGTGCCGGATAGACCACGTGCCGCAAAGCAAGTTCTGCCGGAGCGGTGATAATATCTACAAAGCCCGACAACCAAGATGTTGTTTCCGAAGCCTCATCATTACTTGCTTTGTCTGGGGAAGTTGAGAATTGTTCTTCGTTCATGTATTTGGGAATCAGTAAAAACTTACACAAATTGTGGTCAAAAAAAGTTACTACTATCAAGCTACAAAGATACAAATGTTTAGCACCAGAGACAAGAATTTATGACGAGAGGCAAGAATTTATGCGATAGAAAAAAAACTTGTGTGCAAAAAAGAATTTTATGTAGATTTTAATTTTTGTAATGTAGGTAGAAAAATTGCGAATTAGGCACATATTTTGCCATATTTTTTTATTCAAGCAGCAATAGAAAATTCTGAGCAAGAACAATCCGAAATCAAAACCGTAAGCATTTTCGTCCTTCAACTATTCATGGGGTTTGCGATGAAACGCACCGACACGATAGCCTTCCGTATTTTTGTCCCGATTACCCTTACTATTCTCGTGGTCATTGCTTTGGTGGTGATTGCATTACGCTTTGCCGTCAGTGAGCGCATTGAGCGCGATGCCAAGCAACAAACCCAAAACGTCATTCAACTCGTAACATCCGAACTCGGCGTTACCGAATCCCTCATGCTGGAACGTGTGCGCTCCGCAATGACAATGCTTATGTCCGAAGGAAAAAAAATCGGTATGCCGTCGCTGGGTGAGCCTACACAAGTTGCCACAGAAACCCCGCCAATGCTGCGTTTTGGCTTTCAAGAGCAAAGTAATAATTTCGCGCTGGTGGATTTCGTCAAATCCTACATGGGCGGCACAGCAACACTGTTTGTCAAAAGCGGAGACGATTTTGTGCGTGTCAGCACCAATGTCTTAAAACCCGACGGCACACGCGCTATTGGTACAAAACTTGACCCCAAAGGTCGCGCTATCGCTGCTATCCGCGAAAACAAGGCGTTTTACGGCGTGGTGGACATTCTCGGTAAAAAGTATATTAGCGGCTACGAACCGATGCGTGATTCCGCCGGAACAACCGTTGGCGTATGGTATGTCGGCTTTGCCGTAACAAGTTTGGAGCGGCTTGCAGAGATGATTTCGCAAGAACGCTTTATGAACGACGGCGCGATTTTGCTTGTGGATAATTATCAAAACCGTAACACCGTCAGTTTTCATTCCGCCAATGCCAATGACGAAACCATGAAAGCGATTATGCTTCAAGACAGCATCAATACTGCTGCGGGAAGCATTGTACAAGACGAATTTGTGATTGACAAGGAAAAAATTGATTCATGGCGCTATACCCTTGTTACAGCCTATCGCAAGCAGGAAGTAACGGGGCAGTTGCTTCGATTGACCTTACTCACCGCCGGAGCAGGCTTTGTCGTGGTACTGCTGCTGTTAGGCATTATCAGCGTCATTGTGCGTAATGGTGTCATTGCTCCTATCCAAGACCTTGCCGAAGCCGCACAAAGACTTGCCAAAGGCGACATCAGCACGACAGTTTCGGTCAAACGCAATGATGAAATCGGAACACTTGCCAACGCCTTCAACGCAATGATTACTGGCATCCGCGAAGGCATTGAAAAACTTCGTGCCGAAAAAGCCAGCGTTCAACGCCGTGTGGACGAAGCGGTACATGAATCCGAGCAGCAACGCGAGTACCTTGCGCAAAGCGTCGAAGAAATGCTTTTGGTTGTGCAGCGCTTTGCCGCAGGAGATTTGACCGTGCGCTTAACCGTCAGAAATAACGATGATATTGGGCGGCTCTATCGTGGCTTTAACGACGCTATTGACAAAATACGTGAACTCATTGTTCGTGTTGTTCATACGGTCAATTCCACCGCAACCTCAAGCTCGCAAATTCTCGCTAATGCAACAATGATGACGATGGGCATTAACCGCCAATCCGATGAAACCACGCAGATTGCCGGTGCTATGGAGCAGATGACGAAAACCATTCAAGAAACGACACATCAAGCATCAACGGTATCAAATCAAGCCGAAGAAGCCAGCAAAGATGCCGTGAGTGGCGGCGATGTCGTGCGCGAGACCATTAGCGGTATGTCGGCGATTGCGGCATCGGTGATGAAGTCTGCTCACACGATTGAAGCACTTGGCAAATCCAGCGAACAAATCGGTAATGTTATCGCCGTGATTGACGAAATCGCTGACCAAACAAACCTTCTCGCCTTGAATGCAGCCATTGAAGCTGCCCGTGCAGGTGAATCCGGCAAAGGTTTTGCTGTTGTTGCCGATGAAGTTCGCAAACTCGCCGAGCGCACCCAAAAAGCCACCAAAGAAATTGCCACGACGATTGAGCGTATCCAAAACGACACCCGCGATGCTGTCAGCGCCATGAATCAAGGGCGGCAAGAAGTGGAGCGCGGCACAAAAGCCGCTCAACGCGCACAACAAGCATTGGAGCGGATTATTGAGCGCTCTTCGTCCGTTTCTTCGATTATCACTCACATTGCCGCCGCCAGTGAAGAACAAGCCGCCACCAGCAGTGAAATTTCGCAAAACGTTGATACCATCAGCAAAGTGGCAGGTGAAACAGCACAAATGACCAAAGAAATCGAACACGCTATTTACGATTTGAAGCGTCTTACAGCGGAATTACAACAACTTGTCGGCACATTCCACATCGCACTGCCAAGCAGTCAAGCACCTCAAACACCGCCCACAGGCACACTTTCCGCACCACAATCGCCCAAATTACAACAAGCAGCGATTCGTGATGCGCAGTACCAACACGTGGACGTAGCCCCGCAACAGCAGCATATACCTGCCCCGCAGCCGACCAAACCCTCAGAGCAAAACCCACCAAGTCGCCTACTGCTCTAAGGGTACGCAAGTTTTGGTTTTTGTGGACATACACTAGAATTGCTGCCATTCGTCTATAATTTGCGCACAAATGTACGCGGAACATTTTTCAACCTTCCCTCAACCATGAGTAAAAATCTGCATCTTTTCGGCATTGGCGCTGCCATTGTTGATATTCAACTCCAAATCCAAGACCACGAATTTGAGCAATTAGGCTTAGTCAAAGGCACGATGAATCTCGTGGACGCAAAACGTCAAAGCGAGTTATTACGACATTTCTCCCACTACGACCCGCACTGGAAAAGTGGCGGCTCGGCGGCAAATACCGTCATTGGTTTTGCACAAATGGGCGGCAAAGCAGCACTTGGTTCTATGCTGGGTAAAGACCATTTAGGCGAATTTTACGCGAATGAATTTCGAGAACTCGGCATTGAACTTCACGCACCAATGCTGGAGGACGAAGCGACGGGAACATCGCTTATTGTCATCACGCCCGACTCTGAACGCACGATGAATACTGCCTTGGCGGTTAATGCCGGATACGACAAACATCACGTACCGGAAGAAGCAATCAAGCGCTCGGAATGGCTCTATTTCGAGAGTTTCAAATTCACCGAAGAAACAGGCGTTGCGGCAATCGAAGAAGCAATGTTTTATGCCAAAAAGCACGACACCAAAGTCGCTATCAGCTTTTCCGATACATTCGTGATAAACGTTTTCGGCAGCCATGTCCGCAAAGCACTACTCAAAAGCGACCTCATTTTTTGCAATCAAGCCGAAGCACAGGCATTTGCCGGCACTGACGACCCAGACGAAGCATTTCATTTCCTCCGCAAAGAAGCAAAACACGTCGCTATGACGCTCGGCGGCGACGGTTCACGCATCGTCTGGGAAGGTCATACCTACACGATTCCTCCGGCACACGCCACGCCCATAGATACGACAGGCGCAGGCGACATCTACGCCGCAGGAGTTCTCTACGGCTTAACGCACGGACACACGCCTGAAGAAGCAGGTGCTATCGGCTCTCATGCCGCAGCCCGCGTCATTTCTCGCATGGGCGCACGTCTGCCGATAGATGAAATTCATCATGCAAAAAGCGCAGCAACGAAAAAGTAACCCATCACAAGCCCCGTTCTACCGCTTCGCTACGCCTTTGTAGCGGCAGTAGAGCGGGACGGTATCTCCCCTTCAGCCCCTTTTCTTTTTCCCTCAGCCTTTATCCCCCATTCTCTGTGTCAGGAATCCCGCATATTTCCAACGATATTCAAACGCTTCCCCTCGGCGATGGAGCGAGTATTGAGGCGTTTGTCCGTCATGCGCTTGTTCGCCCTGCGCTCACGCATCACGAATCGGGACAAAGCGCAGACGAAGGCAATGCCGATGCGCTTGTGGCACTCTACAGGCGATTAGTAGAGCGCAACGAAGGTTTAGAGCGCTCGCTCAAGGCGTTTCATGCGGAACGTGCTGAACAGGAACGTGCTATCGAAGCCCGTTACAACCAGCTTTTAAGCGCTATTACCGATTACACCTTCACTGTGACACTCCAAAACGGCGTACCTGTTCACACAAAACACAGCGCAAATTGTGTTGCCATCACAGGCTACACCTCGCATGAATACGAGGCGGACGCAATGCTTTGGTTCGATATGATTTACGATGACGACCGCGAAACAGTTTTACAGCACACAGAAAAACTCCTCACAGAACGCACAGCAGAGCCATTGGAGCATCGTATTGTCCACAAAAATGGAAGTATTCGGTGGGTGAAAAATACGCCCGTGCTGCGCATCTCGGATACAGGCGAATTAGTTGGCTATGACGGATTGATGAGCGATATTACCGAGCGCAAAGAAACGGAATTAGCGCTCCGCGAAAGTGAGGCACGCTTTCGCTTTATCGTGGAGCAATCTCCTATCGGTATCAAACTTGTCTCGCTCAATAACCGCATTATCAAAGCAAATACGACTCTTTGCAAACTTTTGGGATATACCGAACAAGAACTAGCGCGGCATTACACGCAAGACATTACGCTACCGGAAGATTTTCGCCGCGAAAAAGAATTATTAAAAAAACTTGCGGACGGAGAGACCGATGAAATCGAAATGGAGAAGCGGTATTACACGAAATCGGGCGAAATTCTTTGGGCAAATGTTCACAGCAGAATCCTCCGCGACGAAGATGGGAAGCCGCTTGTGCGGGTTGCTATTGTGGAAAACCTCACCCCGCGCAAAAAAGCCGAAGAAGCCCTCCGCACCAGCGAAGAGCGCCTCCGCGCACTCATGCACAATGCCAGCGATGCGGTTGTGATTACAGACATCGAAGGAAATTTCACCTATCTCAGCCCGTCAGTGGCACGGATGTTTTATTATTCGCCGGAAATGCTACTTGGAAAAAATGCGTATTCCTACATTCACCCCGAAGATTTAGAACGCATCCAAGCCGATTTTACGCGGCTTGTGGAACTTCCGCTCAGTGCCATGAAAACAATGCACTATCGCTTCCGTCGTGCCGACGGCTCATGGGCAGAATTGGAAGCCGTCTCAACAAACCTGCTAAAACACAGGGTTATTCGCGGCATTGTCACCAATGCACGGGATATTTCCAAGCGCCACCGCGAGGGACAGGACACGGATGAGGAATAGGGTTTGCAGAGGATTCTCAACACTTGTTCGGTTTGTATGTCTCTTGGAAAAACATTTACTACCATTGCCTTAACTCCGCAGGTAACATTTGCGAGGCAGAAACGGTATCAATAAACAGGAAAGCGTCGAAAGAATTGCGAGGGGTAAAAAATTCTAGCCCCGTGTCCATTGTTGCGCCAACGGAGTGCAGGTTTTGAGGTCTTGAGAGATATTTTTTAATATTCTTTGGCAGCAGGGGATCCGAAATTAGCAGAACTCCTGATTTTATCCCCACCTGATGACAATACCATTCCAACGAATACTTTTGTGCTTGAGGTATCTCCTTCGGCAGAAGTTTGCTTTTCCGAACCTTGTTCTCTAATACTTCTACCCAAACATTTGCCGATCCTCTGTAAAAGCCGGTTGCTATGGTGTAGAAGGCATTCCGATACCACTTTTTCAGATATTCACCCATAGCTGGTTGTTCACCATATTCTTGAAACCCGAAATTGGTATGAGCGTTATGACCAAAAATGATAAGTTTATTCCGTTGTAGGCTGTCGCTTTCAAGAATCCATCGTGCATTTTCTGCCATACCTGAATCTCGGAGGTTATCTTTATCATAACCTTTGCGAATGGAGGAATGGAGCAAGGAAATATTGCGGATGCAGAGGCTCATTATTTCCGCATTTTTCAGCACCCATGCGAATTCCTCTTTTGGGCAAGTTGTAACAGGAGCAATCTCCTTCAAATACTGATAGACAAAATCTGCTTTCTTTTGATACTGTTGCAATATCGGCAATCGTTCACTTGAAAGCCCAACTATTGTTTGCAGCATTGCTCTTTCCGTTGATGTTGGTGTTGCATACCAAGAGTATGCTGAATCAGCAATAGAAACCGCATCAGGCTTATATTGAGCAAAAAAAGAGCGAACATTTTTTGCCACAGAAACAGGCATCGTTATATCAATACCAAAAAGTTGTACCTTTGAATGGTGTGTTTGGTTGTACTGCCGTAGCCATTCGACAAGTGTTTTCATTTCTTCGGTTGTCGAAGCAGTATAACAGAAATATTTCATCTGTGGAACAGTATCGGCAGAAAGACCAAGAATATAGCGGTTTATCGCTTCAACCTCTGTCATCGGAGCTTCCACAGCCACGCGATTAAACCCTTGATGCTCAATTAAATACTGTGTCAATGAATTTCTCACGGAGAATATTTCCGAAGAACCGTGTGTTGCTTCTCCAATAGCCACTATACGTTTATCCTTAAATTGCTGTGCAAATACCGCCGAGTCTTTTTGCGCAATCGGAAACGGTAAATGGTGGGATTGTATCCAAGATTGTATTGCAGAAGGTTGTGACTGCACAAAGCAAGGCATCAACAGAATACTTTGAAATACGATACAGCAAAGCATCAAGAATTTTGCCATAAGGAAAGAAATAATCGTGAAAAAAGCGATGAAATGTTTGCGAAATACCAATATAAAAAAGAGAAGAGGCTTAAAGCCCCTTCTCTAGAACGTGTTTCAGTGAATATCTGTCATTCTGCTCAGAAAATCCACAACTAATGCTATTTGAGAGCAAATTTATCCGAGTTGGCGGAAAAAATTTGTATTATGAGTTAGTGATGGCAGGTGCCAATGTTTGCAGACATACAAACTGACCCATCATGCCCTGATGGGGGAGGAACTCTTTTCTTTTTTTTCTTTCCGTTAATTTCATAACAACCGCCAATTTCATAACTATCGCTATAATCATCGCTATCATCGCATACTTCGGTATCATAAACAGCACCGCCGCGTACTGTATATACGGAATCATTAAGCAAGGTAACAAAACTATCAACTTGCAATTCATCCAAACGCAATTTTTGCTTTTGCTCTATCATGAACAAACTCCTATCAGGTATAAATATGTAAAAAAAGTAATTTGTAACGAAATTTTGTTTGCAAAATTTCGCTACAAATCTACCCCCCCCCCTCACAACATTTCCAAATTTATTTTTCATTTTTCCCCATTTTTATACGAACTTTGTGTTGCAACACACCCCACAAGTGCATACCCCACTGCAATATAGGACGCAATACAAAAAAAGAGAAGAGGCTTAAAGCCCCTTCTCTAGAACGTATTTCCGTGAATATCTGTCATTTTGTTCAGAAAAGCCGCCGTGAATTCACGTGATTTTGAGAAGCAAATCACTTCTCTCAAAACGCCCCAACAAGGTGCGTAATTTCGGGTTCTGCATGAAACAACCGAATTGCAATAACATCAAACCGACATTCCCGATTCGTGATGCGCTGCGTGTACAAATATCCTTCGGCGACTTTGCGAATAGCGCGTTGTTTGCTGGGCGTGATAGCTTCTTCGGGTGAGCCGTAGAGCGTGGAAGCGCGGGCTTTAACCTCGACAAACACCAGCACTTCTCCGTCCTCTGCAATAATGTCAATTTCCCCGACGCGCCCAAAATGGAAATTGCGCTTGACAATTCTCATTCCTTTTCGCTCCAGAAATTCTGCGGCGATGTCTTCGGCGCTTGCACCGGAAGCGCGAGTATTGGTGGGCTGTTCAGGCATAGTGCAAATTTGGGTAATAATTGTGCATTACAATCCAACTTCAGTGGCACAGACACTTTTACCACCTATTCTAGTGTCAATCCTTAACTAAAAATACTCACCGAATTTGTTTTCTTTAATGCCGCATCCAGCGCCTTTTCTGCGTGTTCCAGCAATTCATCAAGTGATTTTTGCTTACGATACTCCGCTACACCGATGCTCACGGTAACGCTGTATTGCTTGCCTCCGACGCTGAGGCTCGTTGCGGCAATGTCACGTCGCACCCGCTCTGACCACATTTGCGCGGCTTGTGTATCTTTTTCAATCAAGCAGACCGCAAGCGTTGTTCCGTGATACCGTGCAATAATGTCGTAAGGGCGAAGGTTTTGCCGCAAAACCTGCACCAGCGCGTGATTGAGTTCGTCCCACAGTGCGAGATTATTGCTAAAAGCGGCGTATTTGTCGAGACTAATAAGCGCAAGCGTCATTGCAAGTTCGACATCTTCAGCCCGCGCAATCTCTTCATTCATGCGCTGTTTCAGCACTGCTGCGCCGACCATCGTGTTTTCGCTGGCTTCTTGCAGAAGCGCGTGTGTCTGCACATAATCCTGCAACTGCATCTGTTCAAGCGCTGTTCCGGCATATTCGGCAACCGTTTCGATAATTTCCACATCCTGCTTCGTCAGCCGTGTTTCGCCTTTTTCTTCGATAAACAGCGCACCATAACAGCGCGAAACCGACACAAGCGGCACGGCAGTAAACGCCAGCATTTGCGGCTTCGGCTCACGCTGCGTTACGCGCACAAAATTTGCCGCCGGGTTCGCAAAACGGTACGTGCGCCCGTTGGTAACGGATTTCCCAACCAGCGAATTATCCAAATACACCTCGCCGCCCAAGATTTCACGCGCTGTTGCGTCTTTCGTGTGCAGATTCGACACGTACCACGCCGAGCGGTCTTCGCTGTAAATGCACGTTCCCATCGTGGTATAAGGCACAAGCCGCATAAGCGAGCGAATAAGCGCTGTACAGACATCTTCGCTGGTGCGGTCAGGCTTCAACGTGAGTTGGCGGAACGTATCAATCGCATCAAGTGTTCGTGCGGATTGCAGAAGGTCGTATTTTTCGGTATAACTTTGAATGAGTCCGCCGATAAGTTTGGTGAAATGCCCCAAAAAGCTGACCGTTGCGTTATCGTAGGCATCATCATCGGTTGAATCCGCCGTTAATACGCCCACAATCGCTTTGTCAAAATACACCGGAACGCCCACAAATGAGCGTGTTTGCGAAGGGGAAGCATAATAGGGAACAAGCTGCAACTCCGCGTCACGACTAATTTCCATAAGAATTTCCGGTGCGCCCGTTTCCGTAATGTGACTGAAAACATTGTCGCCGACTTCGGTCAAATCTATCGTTTTGCGCATTGCTTCACTTACGTCGGAAATCTTTGCTTCCAACGTGAGTTGTTTGCGGTCTGCGGCATACCACCAAAACGCCGTCGTGCGAGCGCTCATGGCAGAACGAATTGCCAACAAAATGCGCTGCAAAAGATACTCGAACTCGCGGCGAGGCTCATTTTTCGCAGCTTCAGGGGTTTCTTCAACAATATCTTCCATCTGCACCGTCAGTTTTTTTCTGCGGTGGCTCACAGCTTCTTCGGAAAGTTCGGTGGAGGCTTTGTTGGGCTGTTTTGCCCCGGAAGCGCTTGTTTGCTTGGGTGCTTCGTATATTTCACGCTTCAAGGCAGCTTTGGCGGCACGGGTAACTTTGCCTTGAATATCTTCGTCCGACGTGAGTTCTTGCGGTTCGGAACGTGCGTTGTCAAGTGATTCGGAAGGAGTGTCCGGAAGCGGATTTGCAGTTATTTCTTGTGTGTTTTGCGCAACGACTTCTTGCGCAACGACTTCTTGCGCAAATTCCAGCGCAACATCCGCAGAAGCACTCTGAGGCTCTGCGTCAAGCGCTTGCGCCTGCTCTTGTGTGGGAATAGCAGGTGTTATCTCATCATCTTTTTTTTTTGCCTGCGGCTCGCTCGAAACTAGGGTTGTTGGTGCGGGAGTGAGGTTTGGTGCGGCTTTACCGACAATGCGAAATTCCGTGCCGTCGTCATCGTCAAATTCCGCACCAAGTAAGGTTTCATCAAGTTTCGGCGCATTGAATGTTCCCGGAAGGATTTCGCCGACGCTCACAGGCGGCGGGGGCGGCGTTACGGGCGCAGGGGCAGGTTTGGGCTGTAACTCGCTTGGGAGCGTGGTTTGCCCGATAGCAATCGTCGGCATAAAATCGTTCTGCAAAGCGCTTGATTCGTCACTATCGTCAAACACCAGCACTTTTGTTCCCGCAAGGTGAGTTCCCGAAATGTGTGCGCTTGCATTGGTCGCTGCAACGTCCGATAATGTCTGCTGCACAGCGCTTGGAAGCGTGGGAATAACGGGCGGCGGCTCACTTGGCGTAAATTTTTCCGGTGCGGTTTTGAGCGTGAGTTCATTCACATCGTCAAAACCTGCGGTGTCGTCGAAATCATCAAAAACCAGCGTTTTGGGTAATGCCGTTGTGATGCTTACAGGAGGCTTGGGAACGTCTTTTGGAGCGGTTTTCGGGATTGGTTGCGGGGAGGTTTTCGAGGGAGTTTGTTCGGAACGCTGCGCAGAACGTTGTGTAGAACTCGGTTGTGAGCTGGGAATGTCATCATCAACCGTGCCGAAGGATTCCGCGAAATCATCGAATACAAGGCGCTTTGAGCCTAGTTCCTGCGTCATGGTTGTCTTAAAATCCGCAACTTCCGACACAGTTTTTACGGCGGGACGCTGCGCGGAATACTCCTGCAATGCCGATAAATCCTTGATGCGCTGGTTATACAGCACCACAACGCCGATTGTCCCCAACACCGCCACACAAACACCTATTAAGCGCACGGGCAAATCACCCAAAAACAGCGCAATAGCAAGCCCCAGCACAATAACCAAGAGTGCCGGAATATCGGTGGGAGCGTTAAAAAGTCGTGAAAAAGATGGTTGCTGGTTGCTCATTGTGAATTGCAAAATGAGGGTTATCAATCATTCATTTGCCAAAAACATCTGCCATGCCGCAAGTGTCATGCCGTCCCAGAGTTCATTCGAGCGAATAAGCGCCGCAAGTTCCGCACGGCTCAGGCGCAAGCGAATAAACTCCTCCGAATCGTCAGGACGCGCTTCCGGTGCGGGTTGGAGATTCGTCGCCAAAAACACCGAACTGAGTTCATCGGTAACGCCGTTGCAGGGATTAAACACGCCCAAAAACTTCAACGTACCCGAAAAGCCCGATTCTTCCTGCAATTCGCGCTGTGCCTGCTCCTCCACGCTGAGGTGAGGCAACTGCCCTCCGCCCGGAAATTCCAAACTCACACGGCGGTTCAAATAGCGATATTGCTTGGTCAGCAAAAACGTATCGTCGTCAAAACGAGGAACAATCATCACCGAGCCAGGCGTATGGACGTAATAGTAGTTTCCATGCGTCCCGTCGGGCTTTTCATATACGTCAAACCCGTACTGCCAGTACGGGTTTGATTCTTTGATGCTATGCGATATTTGCTTGAGTTCTTTGAGCATTGAGACTCATAAAGTTAAGTATTACCGAGCATTGGCAGCAATTTCCGCTTCGCTGAAGAAAAATGCTGTTTCGATTTTGCCGTTTTCGGCAGAGTCAGAGCCATGCACAGCGTTTTCGCCTTTAGACGAAGCAAATTTTTTGCGAATCGTGCCTTCGGCTGCTTCTGCGGGGTCGGTCGCGCCGATGAGTTTGCGGTAATCCGCTACGGCGTTTTCTTTTTCGAGCGCAATCACAACCGACGGACCGCTGCTCATAAAATCAACAAGTTCCCCGTAAAACGGGCGTTCTTTGTGAACTTCGTAAAAAGCGCCTGCTTGTTCTTTGGTGATGCGCAGCATTTTTACGCCAAGAATTTTGAAACCCGCTTGTGTCATCATAGCGAGAATTTCACCGATAACATTTTTGCGAACTGCATCGGGTTTAATCATTGCAAAGGTGCGTTCCATCGTGCCTTTCAAGAATAATGTGGTATTGAGAAGTAGTGAAAAATGAGGCAACTATTTAGCTCTTCGACGCAGATTATTATGATTAAACTGATTGCGCTGATTTTGAGCGGCTTTCGAGATAATTTTCGGATTGTCGTTTGTATGGAAACAATCATGAAAATCTGTTGAATCATGAAAATCTGCGTCAAAATTCTATGACCTAAACAGTTACAAAATGAGGTGTAATCAACTCTCCAAGCGAATTACACCTCAACAACGTCAGAAACTTATTTTTTCTTTGCCGATGCAGCCTTTGGTGCAGCTGCTTTCGGTGCAGGTTTTGCGGCTGCTTTCGGTGCAGCTACTTTTGGTGCGGCAGTTTTTGTAGCAGCAGCCTTCGGTGCAGCTTTCGCCACAGGAGCTTTCGGAGCAGCAGCTTTAGCGGGAGCAGCTTTTGGTGTGGCAGTTTTTGCAGGGGCTTTTGCTGCGGGTTTTGCTTCAGCTATTGGAGCAGCCGCTTTTGCAGGGGCTTTCACGGCAATATTAAGTGCTTTTGCGACCGTTACACCGATGGTTGCGGGAGATTCCACCACGTGGATTCCTGCTTTACGCATCGCAGCCATTTTCTCTTTTGCTGTACCTTTGCCGCCGGAAATAATCGCTCCGGCGTGTCCCATTCGGCGACCCGGAGGCGCTGTTTGACCAGCAATAAAGCCAACAACGGGCTTTTTCACATATTTTTTGATGTACTCCGCAGCTTCTTCTTCCGCCGAACCGCCGATTTCGCCAATCATCACAATCGCTTTGGTCTGAGGGTCTTCGTTGAAAAGTTTGATTGCGTCAATGAAGCGTGTGCCGATAATCGGGTCGCCGCCGATGCCGATTGCGGTTGATTGCGCAATCCCAAGGTCGCTCATTTGCTTGACGGCTTCGTAGGTGAGTGTGCCGGAGCGAGAAACCAAGCCAACGCCGCCTTCGTTGCCTGCGGCGGTGAGTTTTGCAGGCGTAAAAATAAAGCCCGGCATAATGCCGATTTTGCACTCGCCCGGGGTGATAATGCCGGGGCAGTTCGGTCCGATAAGACGCGCTTTGGAATTTTTCAATGCCGCATGAACCACCGTCATATCACGCACCGGAATACCTTCGGTGATGCAGATGATAAGGCTGATGCCGCCTTCGATTGCCTCCAAAATCGCCTCGCCTGCAAGCGACGCAGGAACGAAAATAATCGAAGTGTCGGCTTTTGTTGCCGCAACCGCATCTTTCACGGTGTTAAACACCGGAACGGGGCGTGTGAACGTGTCTTCGCCTTTGCCGGAATACTTCGTGCCGCCTTTGCCGGGCGTTACACCGCCGACAACGTTTGTGCCGTATGCGAGCATTTGCGAGGCGTGGAATGTGCCTTCGTTGCCCGTGATACCTTGCACGAGGACTTTTGTGTTTTTATTGACCAAAACGCTCATAGTGCAAAAACTTGAATGTGAAATGAGGAAAAAATTATTGACCGTTGTATGATTGACCAGCCTCAGAAATGAGTATCTGTGCGAATTGTGACATGAACACACCGGTAGGCATTGCATTAAACACAGACTTGCAAAAATAGGAAATTTTCTCGTGTTGCGAAAAAAGAAACGTGATTTTTCGTATGGTTTGTATTTATCGGTATTGTCGGGACTGGGATTTGGGGATTTTTGGGATTTCGGGGATTATTGCGGAGACAAGAATTTCACTCGCTTTCCAAAGTTCACAACATCCAGCCAATCCCCATAATCCCAGTCCAGACAACATTCAAGCGTTCTACCAACACACCCAATCCCACCAATCCCGATAATCTTAAAATCCCAGTCCAGACAAAATTCTTGCCGTCAAAAAAAATTTCCCTAATTTGTCAAAACCATGACCATTTTTTTGACACAACAACCATCGTTGATTGCCAAGATAATGACACACCCAGTATCGTTTACCAACGCCCGTTACACGAATCTTCAAACGCTCAATCTTACCGAACACTCCCATTTACTGCGGAGTTTCGACACCGAGCGCAATGAACACGTGCTGCTGCGCGTTTTCCGCACCAGCAACGAAGCCGAACAATCCTACATTCTCACCGAAGCGGCGGCACTTGCAAAACTTGCATCCCCGCATATTGCAACGCTCTACGATGTCAATATTACGGCACACAATGAGCCGTACATTGCCTTTGAAAATCTTCAACACATCCCACTTGATACCGTCCCACACGCGCAGTTTACAACGCCGCAGTTCATCGTCCAAATGGCAGCCTCGCTTTTGAGCGCTCTGGCTCCGCTTCATGCACAAATGCGAGCGCTCTTGTGCTTGTCACCTGCATCGGTGAGGCTTGCAGACGAGGAAAGCCCTGTGGCACGCATCGCGCTTGACGAATGGCGACCAATCGCCGGAGGCGAGATTGCACGCAGCATTTACGGCGCACATAACCAATACGCCGCACCGGAACTTGCTTTGCAGCTCCCACCCGATGCACGAGCCGATTTATACAGCATCGGCATCACGCTCTACGAAGTTATTACCGGACAGTCATTTAACGAAATGGTCATGGTAGATTCCGCAGGAATGTTGTCACATTTGGTCTTGAAATCCCTCCGCGACCACGCTCCCGCCTTGCCGGATGCGCTTGTGCAGTGGATTTATGCGCTTTTGGAACGTGACCGTTCTATGCGATTTTTCTCTGTGCGCGAGGCGTTGGATTATCTCGCAGCACACGGACTGCTTCCAAGCGAGATTGTAAGCGGCATTGAAGCAAGCCCAGTGAGCATCATTCCCGTAAACGCAATCGGCATGGAAACAGCATTTGCGGCTGTGGTGAACGTCCAATCGCCCTTTGTCGAAGCACCGGTGCTGGAAATTTCGGGCGAACCCGGACTTGGAAAAACCATGCTCTTGCGCTCATTGCTACAATCGCGGATGCAATCCACAACGCTCTTGCGACATAAAATCGTCTATGCGGCGGCAAAAAGCACACACGCGCTGCCGGAACAAATCGCTGCAGCACTCGCAAAACAAGAACCGACGCTCTTTTTGGTGGATGATACCGAACAAATGCCCGAAAATGCCCGCCTCCGTGCAAAAGACCTCTTGGCACAAGAAGACACGCTGCTTGCGGGGATTCGCCTTGTAGCGACGCACCGCTCCCAACTTCCGCGCTTGGCGACAAAGCCTACAATGCTCACGCTCACACACTTTTCAGCATCATCGGTGCCGCTTTTTTGTACGGAACTCTTGGGGCGATGCGCCTTCACACCGGAATTTTACCGCAATCTCTACGCCCAAACTAAAGGGCATCCGCTCACCTTGGCGCTTGTTGTGCGGGGAATGGTCAGAAACGGTGTGGTGAAGCGCCGAAACAGAATTTGGACGCATGAGGATTCCGTTCAAACCGTAGATTTTACGCCACTTTCACCCGGAGCCGCTGCGATTGAGGAAATACGCAGTTTGCAGACGGATGCTCAAACAATAATGTGCGCTGTGGCAGCAATAGTGAGGGTTACGGAAGATGCAACGGGAACGTCGCCCGAACAAACACCGTTCCCCGTGTCGCTGCACCTATTGGCGGAAATGCTGGATACTTCAACACAAAGCGCTCTCCGGCGCTTGCTTCCGCTTATTTTCGACGGGTATGTGCATTTGCACAATTCCGCAATCGAATGGACACACGAAATTTTCCGCGAAACAGCACAAAACGTTCTGCCAAGCGAGGAATTACAACACTTTGAAGCACTTGCACAAGGATTGCTCCAACACCGATTTTCTCATACCATTCCGCCAAAAACCGCACCGAATCTCGCACCAAAGGAGCTTGCACCGAAAGAACTTGTACCAAAACAACGCATTTCAAAAGAACTCACGCCCTCAAGCCCAGAGCAAGATGCTCCGCAACCCAAACCACAGGTAATTCCTCATGCGCAGGGCATGAGCGAAACTCCTGCGTTAATGGAAGCACCGACGCAAGCATCGGAAGAAACCACAACACCACAAACGATAGAAGCGCAGACAATACTTCCAGAGAACATGCACCAACATCAACCACAAAGCGCTCTACCGCTCTTTTTCGTTGGGACAAGTTCAGCAACGGCACTCTTTCGGAAAAATGTGGAATTAGCAGCGCAGCACGACGTTCCTTGCCTCATCGAAAGCGTCTATGGAAGCGAGCGCGAGGGCATTGCGGCATACATTCATGCGCACAGTCTTCGGCGCAATCGCCCGTTTCATACCATTTCCTGCACCGATTTTGATGCGTTAGAATTGGAAGAATATTTGTTCGGCACAGGCACGGCAAAGGGCTTATTTGCTGCTTCGGAAGGCGGTATGATTTTGCTGGACGAAATCAGCGCCGTTCCTACAACGCTCCAAACACGGCTTGCCCGCTTCTCGCAAGCACAGCGCAAACATAACAAAGCACTTCCCGCTCCGGCACGGCAACCCGCAAACCATGATGTACGCTTGCTTGTAGGCTTCACCATTAGTGGCGGTATTCGTGCCGATGCGGCAATGCGCTCCGGCGTGGTGGCGAATGAACTCTTTTTCGCGTTTTCGGGGATGCGCGTTGTCGTACCGTCGCTGGCAGAACGCCCGCAGGACGCGCCTTTGCTGGCAGAGGCATATTGCCTTGCGATTGGGGAAGAATACGGCATTCCGTTTGTACCACGTCAGATTCCAAGCGCTTTTTGGAACAATTTTGCAACAAAATCGTGGATTGCCGACACGACGGAACTTGAGGCAAATTGCCGTTCGCTCGTGCTACAATTCGACGCAAGCCGCGCCGATGCTTCTTTGCAGAGTTTGTCGGAAGCAATATTTTCATCCGCTTCAATGCCTACGCTGCTTGCACCTGCGGCAACGTCTCCCTCAATCGGCAAAGCCACGCCAAGCATGATCCCAAGCGGCTCGGAAGCAGATGACGACAATTTGCTTTCGATTGACGACGCGCAAAAAGAGCATATTCTCCGCGCAATGGAACTGACGGGCGGCAACAAGACTAAAGCCGCAGAAATGCTCAAAATCAAGCGTACAACCTTGCTTGCGCGGATGAAGAAATTTGGCTTGATGCCGTAGTTTTCAGATAGTTATCGAATCAATACCATGTTCCCAAACGCGCAAGAATCCATGCAGCCCCAAACCATTATCATCCTCGAAACCGAAGGAACGACGCACTCGAACCTCTATCCGTTCAATATCCTGCACCCAAGTTTCGAGGTGCGGTGCGGCGCATTGCGGTTATTTGAAAAAGTGCAAGCCCGTTTTCCCGCATCAAATCTCGTTTTTCATGCCGAAGCGCCGGAACGCGCATTGCATCTGGCTTCCTTTCGTGCGCGATTTGGTTTCGGGGAAACGGCATCGCCTGAGAACACAGGAAATATCCTTGTTCTGGACGGAAATGTGATAATGAATGAAACGCTTATAACAAGCCTCAAAGCCGCTTGGGAACAGACTTCGCAGCACCTCAGCACAAACGCAATTCTTCGTTTCACCAACAATGGAACATCATTTGCCGCATATATTCCCGAAGGTGCGTTACCCAAAGACAGTTTGACTGAAGGTTCTGCAACGCAAGCACAGATGCGGGATACAGCGAATTTTGGCAGCAACATTTACGACAATGCTGTTCACGTTGCTATCCCCGAAATCAAGCAAATACGGTATTTGTGGGACGCTTTGGCGTATAATGCCGCCGCGATTGAGGATGATGCACAACTCCTCCAAACAAGCAAACAAGGGGCTTATACGCCTTTTTCCGAAGTATTGACTGCGCCGGGTGTTTTTGCATTGAACGCAGAAAATATCCTCATTAGCGAAGGAGTGCAGATAGCGCCCTGCGTCGTGCTGGATGCCCGCAAAGGCGCGATAATTCTTGGTCGGAATGTGGAAATTCAGCCACACGTGAGCATCGTCGGACCGTGCTTTGTGGGCGATGATGTGCTGATAAAAGCAGGGACGAGGATTTACGAGGGAACATCGCTCGGTGCGGCATCAAAGGTGAGCGGCGAGATAAAAAACACGATTTTTCAAGGCTTCGGCAACAAGCAGCACGATGGGTGTTTGGGGTATTCGTTCATCGGAGAATGGGTGAATTTGGGCGCGGGGACGGACGTGTCGGATTTGAAAAATAATTACAGCACGATTCGCGTTCGCTTTTCGCCTGACAAAGCGCAAGAAATCTCGACCGGCAAAACGTCGCTCGGTTTACTTGCCGGAGACCACACCAAAAGCGCCATTAACACTTCCTTCAATACCGGCACGGTAACAGGCGTGAGCGCGAATGTGTTCGACGGTGCGCCTGACAAATACGTTGCATCCTTTTCATGGGGGGGACAGCCCGATTCGCCGCTTTTCGACGAAGAAAAAGCCATAGAACTCGCACGAACAGTGATGTCGCGGCGAAAGCGGGAATTATTGCCGGAGGAAGAAGCGCTGTTGAGGCGAGAATATCATCACCGCCCAGCAAAATAAACCGTCACCCCAAGCCCCGTCAGCGTCGGATAAATCAACACCTGCTGCCCTGTGGAAACAGCGTTTATGCGCTGCCGTTCCAAATGCGTTACCAAAAGCCCTGCACCCGCACCAATAGCCGCTCCCAAGACCACATCCGAAGCCCAATGCTGCGTGTGATAAAGCCTTGAAACGGCGGTTAATCCCGCCAAGGCATACAACCCCGCACCAATCCAAGGGTTGCCGATACGCTCTGCCAACACCGCCGACATGGCAAACGCCACCGTTGCGTGTCCCGACGGGAAAGCCATGCGGCTGTCGGTAATCTGCACAGGACGAAACGCAAACGCACCCTCTTCCAAATACGGACGACTGCGCCCGAAGAGCGCTTTAAGCGTGATGTTAAGCGCCCCGCCGAAAGCAAGCGCTTCCAACGCCAAACGTCCCGTAACGCGGACATCGGGGTTTTGCGCCGCTAAACCAACCACATACAATCCCGCACCAATACTGCCGCTCACCCACAGTTCCCCGTACAACCGCCCTATTTCTGCGGCTGTTCCAACGACGGATGTTCCGCCAGCTGCGGAACGATTGCGAAGCATAACGCTGTTGATTGATTCATCCAATGGCAAAAGCGAAGCCGATGCTCCCAGTGTTCCTGCGGCAAGCAGCCAATCTTTTGCTTGAAAACGCAAGGGCGCAGTGAAGTACATTCCCGCATCATTCAATGCGTGGCGAAAATCTTGGAGGATGATTGTACCGATGTCCGCTTGAGCAGGCTGCATCACTTGTTCAGCAGACACAAGCGTCGGTGAAAGAGTGTCTCGCAGCGATGTAGATTGCGCCTTGCACAGCGTATAAGTTACTATGAGAAACACTGCAATAACGGCGTAAAGATGCGCACCTGTTGTTGGGGCTACATTCAAAAAAAGTCTTGTATTACTCATAAAATCTGGGGTTGATGAATGTTCTGTGCAAGGTGAAGTGCAAGTGTACGCACAATTACGATGAATTTGCTATATTCCTGCTCAGGCGTTCAGCGCCCAAAATATGTTTCAAGCCTTACAGCACAAAAAAAATTATGACCACCACGTTTGCCGTCCGCATTATTCAAGTTCACGTCGCTCGACGCGAGGACTCGTCCGGTGTTTGGCGCTTTCTGGCGCTGCGGCGCTCTGCCGATGAAATAGTCTTTCCGAATATTTGGCAAGTCGTAACGGGAAGCATGGAGGAAGGCGAAACCCCACAAGAAACCGCTTTCCGCGAACTTCAGGAAGAAACGGGCTTGATTGTGAAGGAACTGTGGGTGCTGCCGTTTGTGGGGAATTATTTCGATACCGTGCGGAATGTGATGAATTTTGTGCCGTGTTTTGGTGCGGTCGTGGAAAGCACCGCAGAAGTGCAAATATCCAACGAACACAGTGATTATGCTTGGCTCACGATGGCGGAATTGCAAGAACGCCTCGTTATTCCTTCGCACAAAGAAGCGTGTGAGCATTTTTACCGGAGTATTTTGCTGCCGATGGAACGTGGGGAAACGCCTGTATTTGTGAGAGTTCTCGGTGATTAAAAAAATTATCGTTTATGAAAATCGTTGAGCAGTTGTCCGAAACGCTCATTATCAAGTCGGAGGTCGTGATGAATTATTTTGTGCATTGTGCCAACGGGAAGAGCATTATTGCCATGTACAGCAACTGTCGTTATACGACCATCCACATGGCGCAAACGGTGATGCGAGCCTTTTATCCGCACGACAACGAATCCCAACTATTCAAGAAATTTGAGCATTTCTTTTCCTGTAAGTACGGGACTTTTAGGCATGAGCAGCGACCTCAATATCGCGAACACCAACGAAAATATTTCTTGAATATGGCTCTTCTGCTTGCTCCTCAAGGCACATCTCAATCACCTCACGAATGTTTTTC
The DNA here is from genome assembly GCA_025455065.1 of Candidatus Kapaibacterium sp. Lineage (GTDB taxonomy): Bacteria > Bacteroidota > Ignavibacteria > Kapaibacteriales > UBA4661 > PH2015. The sequence continues at coordinate 142,694 of JALONG010000021.1, forward strand.
ATTGCCTCGTCAAGTGTTGCACCAAAGGAATGACACGCAGGAAACGACGGACAAGAGACGATAAATACGCCGTTTTCGTCGAGTTCAACGATGACCGGAAAATGCTGATTGTTCATGGTAGTTGAGTTGTTTGTTGATTCACAAAATACACTTTTTACGTGAGGCTCTCAAGGTTTCCTGCTCAATGCCGCACCACAAAAGAACGCACCGTTACGCCTTTCTCCGTTGCAATACGGCAGGAATACACGCCGCTGACAAAATTACTCGCATCCAACATCACCGTTACGTTGCCCTCCTGCTCTTGGGCGTTCACAAGCGTCGTCACCATGCGCCCTGCTGCATCATGCAGCGTGATTGTTACAGGCTCTTTTTTCGGCAGAACGTAATTGATGTACCCAACATTACCGACGGGATTCGGATAAAAGCCCAGAAGCATGATGTGGTCTTGTGTTGTGGGCTTTTTCGTCGGCATTTGTTCTTCGCTTATCATCTGTGACGCAGAACCGTTAGGCTGCGATGCCGCCAGAAGCGTGGTGCGAAGCGGTCTTGCGGGTGCTGGAATTGCTTGCTGCGCCTTTGGTGGTGCGGGGGTATTGGTGCGCGTGAGATTGCTTTGCCCATTCACGGTGAAAAATCCCCCGCCAAAGCGCTCCCGCCATGAAGGCACAAGAATCGTATCCACAAACCAATAATCGCCTTGCGCTCGCTCCGGTGTGATGTCCAAAATCGTGTAGCCGTGGTCGGTCAAATTGATATTTTTCAAATGACGATTTTGCTCACGCAGCGCATCGCCCAAAATGTTCAGAAGTTCGTACGTATCTCGCTGTGCCATGTTTTCGGCAAATGCCTCGCGCTGCGGACTTGGGAAACCCAGTGTCCGCATGGCAGAATTTATCACGCCGAACAAGCCGCCCGAAACGTTTTCATCAAAATTCCCCGACGAAATGCTTGCGCACATAAACTCGACTGCCGCCGCGCCTTGTCCTGTTGCGGGATTGTAACGCGCCGTGTTTGCGGCTTCAGTCGTTACGTCCATCGCAAATGCGGTGTGAAAATCGCCCGTTGCAATAACTATGTTACGGATATTGTTGCGCGTAATCGTGTCAATAATCCTGTTTCGCTCCGCAGGGTAATTCGTCCACACATCGCCATAAAACGCCTCTTGCAGCGTGTTCATCAGCGTTGGGGCGAGAAAACTCAAAATCAGCGAATAGCGCCTAACCCTGTCCATATCTACTCTGTCCACGACAATCGGGGCAAACATTACTTGATTGCCCAGCACCTTCCACGTTGCGCGAGAAGCCCGCAAACCGCCTGTGAGCCACGCAAATTGCCTTGCGCCGAGCATCGTGCGATTGGGCTTGTTGATAGAATCTTTCGAGGCTTGCGGGGCGGAGGGCAGAACGTTAATAACCTGCGCTTCGCGCCCTTCCAAGCGGGTGTCGAGCATAAACAAATCCACCAAATTCCCCCACGCAAATTGGCGGTAAATAATCGTATCGGCGTTCTCCCGCGTGGGAAGCCATTCGTAGGCGACGCGCTTCGAGATTGCCTTGCGCACATCCCAGCGCCCTTCGGTTGCGGGTTGGTGATTTTCCGCGCCATTCATGTAGGAATCATTCGTGGATTCGTGGTCGTCCCAAACGTGAATCATCGGGTGTTGCTGGTGCAAACGGCGCAAGTTCTCGTCTAAGCGGTATTGGCTGTACCGTGTGCGATAATCCGCAAGCGACACAATCTCATTTGTCGGCTCACTCGTGCGCCCGATACGCTTACCCGTTCTACCGCCGTAGGAGGTTTCCGAGGCGTTGTATTCGTAAATGTAATCGCCCAAATGCAGCACCGCGTCTAGGTCGTTGCGGTCTGCAATGCGCCCGTAAGCATTAAAAAAACCGTGCGGATAACTGCTGCACGAGGTAACAACAAAGCGCACCTGACGCACCGTAGCATTTGCCGCCGGAAGCGTTTTCGTACGCCCTACAAGCGAATTTGCGCCTTCCGCCGTGAAGACATAATAATACGTCCTGTCCGGCAGCAAGCCGCTTACATCCACTTTCACCGTGTAATCACGCTCAGGCGTTGTGGTGAATGTTCCCGTTGTAACGACGTTTTGCATCGCCGTATCAGTCGCAACCCGCCACCGCACTTGCACGGGACCATCAACCATAGGCGTAACCCGCGTCCAGATGATAACGCGGTCGGGCAAAGGGTCACCTGAGGCAACACCGTGATAAAAGGGGCGCAGCGTGGGGTCGAGTGCCGTTAATTCGGCTTCCCCTTTGCGTTTGGATTGAATCACCATCACATTTTCCGCCAAATGCGTGTCTTCACGCGGTGTGCCGTGCTTTTTATCCAAAAAGCGCACCAGAGGAAGGTTTTTGAGCTGTTCGGGCGTAAGCCGCTTGAAATCGGCTTCGGTGGGCGTAGTGGGTGAAGCGTTAGGTTTTGTGCGGTCTTGAGCGAAAACTGAGAAAAAAAGTGAGACCGTGAGAATACTGGTGATTATAGAAAAGCGCATAAATATTGGGGTTTGACGTGGAAACACGTTTTATCGGTGCAATAAAGGATAGAACGGGAAGTTGTATGCGCCACAAAGCTAGTAAAAAAGCGCTTTGTAGCAAAATTCTCCGCCGATTTTTCATATTATCCATTCATAATGTGAAGCATAATACTCAGGTAAAACCTTAACCGTAATTTTGTGAAGACAGACAGATAAGATTCACCATGACAAATTGTTCTACCTTTCTCATGTTACAATGAAAACGCTCTCCCCAAGCCGCAGTATGACATGGTTCAAAGGCAGCATCCGAAATAAAATTTTGGGTATGGCGCTACTTTTGCTGCTTCTGAGCGGCATTGTTGTCGCATTTATGCGTTTAGAAATTCGTGCCTACGCAAAACGAGATTCCATGCGCCAAATGAGCGTCGCCTTGCTGAGTGCACACCGTTTTGAACGGGACTTCATCACCACCCGCGACAGCGCTTACATTCAACGTTTCCGGCAATCCTTAGAGCGCTTTGACGAGCATCTCAGCGAACATCTCGAAACCGACGAACAGGCAGAAACGCTTGCCCGACAAGCAAAAGGTTATACGATTTCGTTTCAAAACCTCGCCGTTGCTTTGAAACAGCGTGGGCTGAGTGAAAAATCCGGCACCGAAGGAGCCTTCCGCGCAAGTGTTCATGCGATTGAGGGACTTATCACTAAAGCGAATCAAATGCAACTTTTGAACACGATGCTTCAAGTGCGGCGGAATGAAAAAGATTTTTTGCTGCGCAGACAGGAAAAATACATTGTTTCGGTGCAAGAACTTATCACCACACTCCGGGAACAAACCCGCACGGCAAGCATTGATGGGGCAAGCAAAGAAACTATTGACACACTTGCCGGAGAATACAGCAGCAAATTTATTGCGCTGGTAACGCTTTTGAAGCGAGTAGATATGCTGGATGCGCGGCTCAATAATGAGTTTTCCGCAATGAATGTGTTGCTGGACGAACTCGTCGCTGCGCAAGAACGCACGGCACTTGCGTACAGGTCGGCATCATTACTGGTGTTGCTGGTGTCATTCGTGCTGTGTTTGGTATTGGCATGGCGAATTTCCCGCAGTATCGCGCAGCCGATTGTTCGGCTCAACACAGCCGCTCGGCGCGTGGCTTCGGGCGATTTTGAAACGGTTCTCGCTGTTCGCACACACGATGAAATCCGCGATTTGGCAGATAGTTTCAACAGCATGGTGCAAAATCTTCGCACAAGCCGCGACGAACTTCATGCCGAAAAGCAAGGCGTGGAGCGCAAAGTACAGGAAGCAACCGCTACCATCGAAGCAGAGCGCACCCATCTTGTGCAGCACGTCGAAACGCTCTTGGAAGGCATTGAACGCTTTGCCGAAGGTGATTTAACTATGCGCTTTGCCGAACACAGCACCCTTGCTGACAATAATGCTATGGCAGACCTGTATCGCGGATTTAACCATGCACTGGAAAACGTCCGTCACTTGCTCTTATCAACCCACGAAGCTGTTGTGGAAGCGGCTCAGGCAGGTGTTATCATTTCCGAAAAAGCGGAACATTTTGCACAAGGCGCACAAATGCAAAGCCAGCAAGCCACTGTCGCCGCACAGTCGGTGGAGGAAATGGTACGCACCATCAATCACACGCTTGATTTTATCAACCTTGCAGCGCTGAATTCCACACACGCCGGAGACAATGCCCGCAAAGGCGTAGAAACGGTCGAACACACGGCAAACGGCATCAATGCTATTGTTACAGCCACTCAGCAAATGGAACGGCAAATAGTCCGTTTGACCGAACGCATTGGGAAAATTGATGAAATCGCCGGAACAATCCGCGAAATTGCGGATTTGACGAATCTTCTTTCGCTCAACGCCTCAATTGAAGCGGCACGCGCAGGCGAGCATGGACGCGGCTTTGCAGTTGTTGCCGGAGAAGTGAAAAAACTCGCTGACCGCACAAGTGAGGCGACAAAAGAAATTACGCAGACCATCAACGGGATTCACGAAGAAGCAAAAGGCGCAAACAACGTGATGACAGAAGCGCGGAGGAGCGTTTCGCAGGGAATCGAACTCACGCAAAGCATTACCTATATGTTCGAGGAAATTTTGAACGACGCTTTGCAAGTTTCCAATGCTATGAGCGATATTCAGGCGCAAAGCCGCTCACAGCGCACGATGAGTGAACAGGTGAATGCCAATGTGCAGAACATCACCACCGTTGCGGCAGACACGGAAATCAGCATTAAGCATTTGGCGGAAATAGCGCTTGAACTCAAGGCTTCAATGGCGGCGGTATATGAAAGTTTGCAGCATTTTACCTTGTCAGCAGCAGACGTTGCCGACCACCGAACACGCTTTGACGGGGACGTGCAGCACATTGCAGAAAAGATTTTTGAACCCTTCAGACCCAATACATCACCAAATGATAACGCCGAATGGTCTTTAGGCATCGCTCCTGACCGTGCGTTTGAGTATAGGAGCGAGTTGCAGTCGGAACGCAAGGAAACACGGCACTTGCGTCAGCAATCTTCCGCAGGACGCAAACCGGAATTGCGGCGTATCGAAACAAGGATTGAATCTCGCTTAGAACTCAAACGGTCAGAATCGAAGCGCCTTACAGCGCAAAATGTGCTTCAGCACATTGCTTTGGCAAATGTCAAAACTGCCGAAAGCGTGTTATAGAACATACTCACGAAGTCTCCATTTACCTCGTTTTTAAGGGGAACACACACAGGAAGCCTGCTCTGAACCTCGTTCATGGTGGGCTTTTTTTATGCTGTGGCAACCGAGCGCAATAACCACTCCGCCCAGCGAAAATCTAACGGCGTGGTGATTTTGATATTTTCTTCCAAACCCGGCACAACAGCGACCGAAAAACCTGCAAATTCGACCACGCTGGCATCATCTGTGCCTAAAAAGCCCGATTCATGCGCTTTGTGGTATGCCGCAAGCAAAAGTTCGCGGCGAAAGCCCTGCGGCGTTTGAATTGCCCGTAATCGTGAGCGTTCATGCGTGGTTTGGACGGTAACACCGCCTTCGGCTTCTACGCGACACTCTTTTATCGTTTCTTTGGGAACAAGTCCGGGAACTGCCGCGCCGTGTATTGCTGCGGCTTCTACGATAGTTGCAATAAACTCAGGGGTAATCATCGGACGCACGGCATCATGCACTAGCACAATGTCGGAAGCAGCACAAACAGACGTTTTGAGGGCATTCAGAATAGAATCTTGTCGCTCTTTTCCGCCTTCGACAACGGCAACAATTTTTTGCAAGTGAAACTGCTCTTTGAGCGCGGTAATGTGGTCGTGAAAATCGGGAGAAGCAGCGATAACAACGGCATCAATGGCGGGTGTCTGCTCAAAAATTTGGAGTGTGCGCACAATAATCGGCACATCCAGAAGCGGCACAAATTGCTTTGGCAGTGCAGCCCCAAAGCGCGTTCCCGTGCCGGCTGCGGGGAGAATGACCGTCGTGCGGACTGAGTTTGTGCGAAGTGCGGACATATCCGATTATTCCTCGCTTGAACGGGACTGTTTGCTCAAATTTACATCCATCAAACCACGACCGCTTTTCAGCACTTTTCCTTGCGCGGTAAGTTCTTCCAACGCCGAATCCAGCACACCATTGACAAACATACTACTTTTTTCAGTGGAGTATTTTTTCACTATCTCAATCGCCTCGTTAATACTGACTTTGGCAGGAATTTCGGCAAACGTCATCAGTTCGGTAATAGCAATTTTCAGCACAACGCGGTCAATATGCGCCAAACGCCCAACTTCCCAATTTTGGGAAAATTTTTCAATCAATCCCAGCGTGTATTCCGCGTGAAATTCGGTGCGTTCCAGCAAATCCAGCGCAAAGCGCTTGGTTTCGTCATCCCAATCAATGAAAAAATCCGCTTCCAAAAATTCGCGCTCCTCTTCGGTTAAAAGACGGTTCGGCGCGTCGGCTTCGTCAATGCGGTATTCGTAGTTGAAAACGTGCGGAAAATTCTCGCGCCAATGCACTTCCGAAACTTCCTGTGCAGCCAAAAGTTGCATGACTTTTTCCCGTGCAATGCGGCGTGTGCCTTTGATAACAGGGGCGGTAATGGGCGCGGAAGCGTTAGTGCGAGGTGCGCCGGAGGGGTTGCTTTGGGGCATAAAATGGTTACTTTCTCGGGAAAACGGTCTTTCGTACTGCCTCAAGGAATGATGCAAGAGTGCGCAAATTTAGAAGGAAAGCACCAGAAAACAAAATAGGATTTATGCTTGCGATTGTTTCTGCACATTCACTGCCTGCATCGCCCGTGCAGCGCCAAGTTCTATGAGGGTTTCAATGGCAAGGACGGATTGTTCAATCATAGCATCTCGCGCCGCGATCTCATCGTCTGCAAAGGGCTTCAACACGTAATCTACAAGTTCTCCAGGACCAAATTTTTTATCAATCCCACAGCGCAAACGGAAAAACGATGGAGTGCGCAATTCCTCAATCATCGAAGCCGTGCCGTTGTGTCCGCCGTCAGAACCGGAATTTTTCAGATGAATACGCCCCACCGGAAAGTTATACTCATCCACCACAGCAACCATGCGCCCCACAGGGATTTTGAACACGCGCCCCGCCTCTACTGCCGCTTTTCCGGAAAGATTCATGTAGGTTGTGGGCAGTATCACCAAGACATCAGCATCTCGAAAAGCGCACCGCGCCTCGTGCCAAGCGCCTTTTCCGGCACTAAAGGGCATTTCGCGGGATGCGGTTTTGACGGTGTGTTTGCGGGCAAATGCCTCTGCGACCATCCAGCCGATATTGTGCCGCGTTGCGGCGTAGCGTTCCCCGGGATTTCCCAGACCGATTATCATCCAATCCATTATGCTGACTGCTCCTTGCGTTGAGATTTTACGCCGTTTCCGGCACTTGTTTTTGCGACCTTTGTTTCAATTTCTTGCTCGCCATTGGTATGATGAACACCATGCGCATGGCTTGCGTGCTGCTCTTCAGCAAAAAGTGTCGGCGAAAACAGCAGCACTTGTACATCATCCAAACTCGCGCCACCTGTGGCTGCGCCCTTCGATTGCAAGCGGAGTTCATTCACAAAATGCTGTTGCGATGAAAAGAGCAGTTTGTCTTTCGCTTTGCTGCGCGTAGCAATTTTTTCATACCGCCCGTCGGGCAAGAGAACACGCGCTTTGACGGTATCGCCCCAATAGACATTCAGGAAATGCTTGATTTGCGTTTTTGCGCTCGGCTCCGGCACAGGAAACATTACCTCGACGCGGCGGTAGAGATTACGCGGCATCCAATCGGCACTGGAAAGGTAGATTTCCTCGTCGCCGCCGTTTTTGAAGTACATAATGCGGCTGTGTTCCAAAAATCGCCCAACAATGCTCCGCACTTCGATATTGTCACTCACACCCGACACACCCGGACGCAAGCAGCAAACGCCCCGCACGAGCAGTTTAATTTTCACGCCTTTTTGCGAAGCACGGTACAGCGCCCGGATGATTTTATCGTCCACTAGCGCATTCAATTTTGCGACGATTTCACCCGGATTTTCCGGCGTATGCGATTCGGTTTCGCGGCGAATCAGCATCAAAAGAGCGTCGGAAAGTGTTATCGGCGCAACGGCAAACTGCCGCCACGTCTTGCATTGCGAGTATCCCGTGAGATAATTAAAAAGATTGATTGCATCCGAACCAAAATCTTCTCGCGCCGTAAAATAGCCGATGTCTGTATAAATCCGCGCCGTTACTTGGTTGTAGTTGCCTGTCGAAAGGTGAACGTAAGTGCGAATTTTGTCCTCATCTTTGCGCACGACCATCATCATTTTCGCGTGTGTTTTTAAGCCCATAATGCCATACACCACGTGAACACCTGCTTTTTCCAACTCTCGCGCCCATTGGATGTTATTTTCCTCGTCAAACCGCGCTTTGAGTTCGACAAACGCCGTTACTTGTTTCCCATTTTGTGCAGCTTTGATAAGTGCGTCCACCACAGGCGATTTGCGCCCTGCACGGTAGAGCGTTACTTTAATCGCCAACACAGCAGGGTCAGTGGCGGCGGCAAGGGCGAATTTCACAACGTGATTGGTGAAGGAATCAAAAGGATGATGCACGACAATATCCTGTTGCCGAATAGCATTAAAGAGCGCCGCAGGATTCGTCGCTTCAGCATTAAAGCGGGGCAGAATGCGACTGCTGAAGGACGGATACCGCAGTTGCCGCACATCTAAACTCGTCAAGCCCATAAAGTCCGAGATATTACGCGGTCCGTTCACAGCATACACATCGTCGTCGCTCAAATCCAACAGCGTCATCAGGAGTTCGCGCAAATGTTCCGGTGTGCGCTCGTCGAGTTCCAAACGCACCGCAGCGCCCCAACGCCGCTTGCGAACTTGCTCCTCCATTTCGGTCAGCAAGTCGCCCGCTTCGTCTTCGGCAATTTCAATATCGGCATCGCGGGAAACACGGAAATTAAACGATTCCACCACCTGCAAACCCGGAAACAGCGCTTCGGAGTGCGCTTGGATGACTTCTTCCATCAGCACAAAATGGTAGCCCTGCTTGCGTTGAAGCGGCACAAAGCGCGAGAGAACTTGAGGCAGTTGCAGCACAGCAGCACGGCGTTCATCGGGTTCGTCGGCACTTTGAATCGTAAAAAGAATGTTCAAACTCCTGTTCAGCACTTGCGGGAAGGGGTGTCCCGAATCAATCGCAAGCGGTGTCAGAAGCGGAAAAACGGTCTGGTAATAATACTCTTCCAAATGCGCACGGTCACGGGAATTGAGTTTGTCGTAAGGATGAATCACAATTCCGGCATCGGCAAGTTGGGGCAAAAGTTCACGCAAAAGCGTGGATTGCTTGGCAATAAGCGGAACGAGGCGCTCCCGAATAAGGCGTAACTGCTCGCTTGCCGACATTTCATCCACTGCCAAATTCACCACTCCCGCGTCCAACTGTTCTTTCAACCCCGCAACGCGAATCATAAAAAATTCATCCAAGTTTGAACTGAAAATAGCGAGGAATTTGAGACGCTCCAACAGAGGATTGGTCGTGTCTTCCGCCTCTTCCAGCACGCGCTGGTTAAAGGCAATCCAACTCAGTTCGCGGTTGATATAATACGACGCTTCGCTTAAATCAACACGCTTGGATTCGGAACGCTCGGTTTTATCGGCTCTTGTGGGCATAATGCGCAAGGATTGGAGTGAGAAAAGACAGGCAAGAATTGACGGGCGGAATGTACCGATATTTTGTGAGAATTGACAACGCAGAGACGGTAAAAATTTCGTAACATTTGTGCTAACGGGTAACCCGTTCTACCGCCGCCACGACGACGCGGCGAAGCGGTAGGACGGGATGACCTAAATTATCATCGGAAATCAACCTTTCAACTTCGCAATATCTTCCTGCATCTTTTTGTAATCTGCCAAAAATGCCGCTAAACCCTTGTCAGTAAGCGGGTGTTGGAGCGATTGCATAAGCGGTTTGTAAGGGCAGGTTGCAATGTCCGCACCTGCTTTTGCCGCTTCGACAATGTGCATCGGGTGGCGAATGGAAGCCGCTAAAATCAAGGATGAAAGCCCTTGCGTGTCCCAAATGTCGCGCACATCGCGTACCACTTCCATACCGTCCGCACCAACATCATCCAAACGCCCGACAAACACGCTCACGTAGGTCGCTCCGGCGTTGTTTGCGGCGAGTGCTTGCGTGGGACTGAAAATCAGCGTTACGTTGGTATCTACGTCTTGGTCGGAAAGTTTGCGCACCGCTTTTAAGCCTTCGGGAATCATCGGAATTTTGATGGTTGCTTCGGGAAACCATTTCAAAATTTCGTCTGCTTCGCGGAGCATACCATCGGCATCGGTCGAAATCACTTCCACCGACAAGTGTCCGCCGACTAAACTGTGAATTTCCAAAATGCGCTTGCGCACATCCACTTTCGGGTCTTCTTTTGCCAAAAGCGAGGGATTGGTCGTTACGCCGCTAATGATACCAAGCGACGTAGCATGGCGAATTTCCTCAATGTTGGCGGAGTCTAAGTATAGTTCCATTGGTGTTTGTTGATATGTGTGAGAGTGAGAAAGATATTGTTGTGATTTATACAAGATATTAACTGAACACAAGCTAACAAGCCATTAGTGGCACAGGCATTTCTGCCTGTGCGAGATTTTGTGCGATTTTACCGCAACACGCACAGACAAAAATGTCTGTGCCACTAAAGATTCAGAAACGCATGGCTCTAAAACGCACAAAACCTACTTCCCTTCGATTTCTTTTGCCAATTTTTCCGCGTCATAAACTTTGCGCATTGCTTCCATCATAAACGCCGGATGCACAATAACGGAGCGGGCTGCGTCGGAATTATAGACAAAACGGTTCGGCAGCGATTCGATATTGCCGTCGAAAATAAGCCCGACAAGTTCGCCTTTTGTGTTCACCACAGGCGAGCCGGAGTTCCCACCGATAATATCACACGTCGTAACGTAGTTTACCGGCGTAGTCATGGTCAGTTTGTCTTTGCGGTCCCAAAAGCGTTTCGGCAGCATAAAATCGCCTTTGTTGTCGAAGCTGGCTGCGCGGTCGAACAAGCCGTAGAGCGTGGTTTTCCAAGGTGCAAGCGTCCCGTTCATCGCGTAACCTTTGACTTGACCGTAGGAAAGGCGCAGGGTGAAGGTTGCATCGGGATATTGATTTTTGCCATAGACCGCAAACCGCGCCTGTGCTATTTTGCGGAGTGCTTCGGCGCGAGGAGCGCTTACTTCCTGTGCTGCTTGACCGTTCATCGCACGAAGCGCAGGCATAACGCGGCGCACAAGCGCAAAGACTGAATCCGACGCTGCATTGACGGCTTTGTCGCGTCCTTCAAAGAGTTTGGTGCGGTAATCAAGGTCGTAGAGTTTGGAATTGCCGATAATGTCCTTTGCGGCGAGTTCCGGTGTGCGTCCGCAAAGAATCGCCGAAACGACGGCGTGAGTCGAACCAAGTTCCTGCACGGCAAATTTTAACATTCCCGTCATCAGCGCTTCTTCAAGGTCGGGATAGACCGGCGCAGGCGAGAGCAAGGTAAATTTCAGTTCGTTCAACTGGTTTTCGTGATAGCCGTCGTTGCGCAACGAATCAGGTTTTGCCATTTCCGCCGCAAAGCGCATAAAACCTTGTGCGTAGGTTGCTTGACCAATCAGATTCACCAGCGACGAAGCAATAGGATTATTCAACATCGTTTTTTCTTTGGCAATCGTGTTTTCGACCATGCCCCAAGCGTCGGCGTATTGTGCTTGTGCTTCGGATTGCATTGCAGCAACGGCATTGCGAAGCGCTTCCTCGTTACGGCGGCACTGCTCGGCAATAGATTTACTGTTCAAACCTTCAAATTCGCCTTTGGATGCTTTTTCGGCATTGGAAATGCTGAAGTACAAATCTTGTGAACGGCGCTTGGATTCATCGTTTTTACTGCCAAATTCCCGCAAAATTTCGAGAATTTTCCCAAAACGCTTCAACCGCGCAGGGTAGAAATAATCACGATTAAACTCGAATTGCGCAAAGGTATTGAGGCGGTTTGTCGAACCCGGATGCCCCGAAACAAAGACCAAATCGTTCTCCTGCGGACCGGCGTTGTTCCATTTCAAAAAGCGTTCCGGCTTTACGGGTTTACCGCCGTCATACACGCGGAAGAAGGTACAATCAAGGTCGAAGCGGGGATAGGTGAAGTTATCGGGGTCGCCGCCGAAATAAGCAATTTGCTTTTCCGGTGCAAAGACAAGCCGAACATCGGTGTATTTTTTGTAGCGATAAAGCCAATACTCACCACCACGATACAAATCCACAACATCAGAGCGCAAGCCTGTTTTATCGGTGCTTTCTTTTTGAATTTTTTCGATTTCCGCATTGCGAGCGCGAAGGGCTTCTTGCGCATTAGCAGCACCTTTGGCAGCAGCACTGACGCGATCGGTAACGTTTTCCATGGACATTAGCACGTTGAGTTCAAGGTCAGCACACTTGAGTTCTTTTTCGGGTTTGTCGGCGTAATAGCCCGTTGCGAGCAAGTCACGTTCTTTGGTGGAGAGTTTCGCAAGCTGCCCCGAAGCCACGTGGTGATTTGTCATCACCAGCCCTGTTGCGCTGACAAACGAGCCTGAGCCGCCGTCATTAAAACGCACACTCGACAAACGCACGTTGTCAAGCCATTCTTGCGTAGGTGTGAAGCCAAATTTTTCTTTGAGAATTTTGAGCGGTACATTGTCGTATGTCCACATTCCTTCATCGGCTTTTGCCGCAAAAGGCGAGACGTAGGGCGCTTTCGCAGCCACAGGAGGATGGTTTGCAGATGCGGCACTTGTCAGCAGAAAGCAAAAAAGCAGCGCAAAGGCAGCAGTAAAGCGGTTTTGCAGGTTCATATGTGTAAAAAAAATGCGTTAAAAAACAGTGGTTTTGAAGGATGTTTGAAAAGAGAAACGAGACTTTCGTTAGGGAACGAAAG
>JALONG010000059.1 GCA_025455065.1 Candidatus Kapaibacterium sp.
TTTTCTCTGGAAGCAGCATAAATACTCGCACAGACAAGAATGTCTGTGCCACTGAAGCCGGATTTTTTTGCACAGTTATCAACTCAAGTTGGTATTACACACCAAGTCATTACCGTTATCAATGCAGCATAATCATCAACTCGTTGAGTGTCTGTGAGTTATTAGAGAAGATTGCGGCGATGGCTCTTGAGGGAACCGTTACGCTGATTATGGACAATGCTCGCTATCAACGGTGTGTTCTTGTTCAAGAAAAAGCGGCAGAACTTGGGATAGAGATTCTTTTTCTTCCATCGTATTCGCCGAAGTTGAATCTGATTGAACGCTTGTGGAAATTTACGCGCAAACAATGTTTGTATGGCAAGTATTATGGTGATTATGCCGCATTTTCTTCCGCTATTGAGAGCTTTCTTCAGACCGTCAGCCACGATCATGCCGACGAGCTAAAAACATTACTGGCTCTCACGTTTCAGACTTTTGAAACAAGCAATTCTTAGCCTTTTTTAGTATATCAATGCCGTGGCGGCGGCGGCAAGTAATTTCCGGATATTCATTCGGGAATTGCTTTTTGCTCTGTTTCACAGGTTTTCGTTCTTACTTTTTCAGGGATGACTAATTTTTAGTATATCATTCTTAATCAATAGTCTGGACATTTTTAAAGAATCTAGGTTTTATGCGGGTTTCAAGCCACGCTGTTTTTTACTCGAAATCTAGGTTTTATGCGGATTCCAGCAAAATTTTTAGAGAATCATAGTCAAAATGTCCAGACTATTGTTAATTTAAGTAACTATTTTTAATCAAGCATTTATGCGGTATGACAAAACCAAAGTGTCTTAAATACTTGCTTTTTAATAATGGTTTATTTTAAGAACAATGTATTTAGATTCAAGCCTGAAGAAAAGCCGATAAAAACAAACTAATCCCGCCAAACCATGCCCGAAACCCTTCTCATTATCGGCGACGTTCACGGCTGCTTTTACACCTTCCGCTCGCTTGTGGAAACGTGCTGGCAGCCTGACACCATGCACCTTATCCAACTTGGCGATTTGACCGATAGGGGGAAATTTGTCCCGGAAACCATTGAGTTTGCGCGGCAGTTAGAGGAGAAGCATCCTGAAAACGTTACATTCTTGAAGGGCAATCACGAAGCCATGGTGCTGGAGTATTGGAACGTCATGCGAGATACTATCCCGCCATTAGCAAAACTATACAGTCGAAGGAATTCTACGATGTCGCAGTATTACGCAGATTCCGAACTGCTACAACGCTTGGCTGGCGATATGGATTGGCTTCGCAAGCGCCCGCTTTTCTGGGAAAATGACCACGTGTTTGTGAGCCATGCGGGGATTGCGGAGCGCTGGAATACCGTCAAAGAAGCGCTTATTCCTGACCACGAAGAGAATATTCTTTGGACGCGCTCTACCCTCAAAAACATCGGTAAAGTGCAGGTCATCGGGCATACGCCACTTTTGCTCGGCGAACCGGAGTTCCGCGACGTTGAAAACTGCTGGAACATTGATACTGGCGCGGTGTTTGGGCTGAATTTAACCGCGCTACACCTTGCTCTTGATGGAACAGTCTTGGAAACATTTCTCCTCCCGACAAAGCACGTGGATTATCATATTCCGTCGTAGTCTTGCGATGAGAACCTTTCAGCGATAGCGTTCGGGTTTCTCACATCAATTTGTCATTTTTTTCTCACCTTATCCATCGTCATCATGCGAACACCACTAGCGGTATTGTTTTTGCTGGCAGCAGCAATTTTTTACCTTGGCATCGGGCAGGTGCTTACGGCACAACCACAAGCAACGAAGCGCCCAATCCAACCTTCCGACCTCTACCGTCTTCAATCCGTCGGCGATCCGCAAATTTCTCCCGACGGGAAATGGCTTGCCTACACACTTTCCAGCGTTGATTCTGCGCAAGACAAGCGGGGAAGCGATATTTGGATGATAAGTTGGGACGGTACTGAAACACTCCAAATCACCCATACCAAAGATGAAAGCGAGCGTTCGCCACGCTGGAGTCCTGACGGGAAGTATCTCAGCTTTGTGGCATCACGCGGCGGAGCCGACAAAAAGAGCCAAGTATGGCTTCTGGACAGACGCGGCGGCGAAGCATTTGCTTTGACGAATGTGAAAAGCGATTTGAACGATTATGCGTGGTCGCCCGACGGTAAAAAACTTGTCTTGGTGCTGAAGGACGTAAACCCTCTTGATTCCGCCAAACCCAAGACCGCACCGCCGATTGTTACCGAGCGTTATCACTTCAAGCAAGATGTGGAGGGCTATCTCTGG
Organism: Candidatus Kapaibacterium sp.; assembly: GCA_025455065.1. Taxonomy (GTDB): domain Bacteria; phylum Bacteroidota; class Ignavibacteria; order Kapaibacteriales; family UBA4661; genus PH2015. Next base: position 2,295 of record JALONG010000059.1, read on the forward strand.
CGAACGGAAAAAACACATTTGTATTTGTTCGATGTCGGGACGAAAAAACTCGACACGCTCACTCGCGGCACGTTTGATGACCGTTCTCCGCAATGGTCGCCTGACGGCTCGCAGATTGCCTTTGTGAGCAATCGCACTCCTGACCCTGATTACAACAACAATACCGACATTTGGATAATCGAAGCAAAAGCAGGAGCAAAAGAGCGCCAACTCACGACGTGGCAAGGCAGCGACGATAACCCTCGCTGGAGTCCCGACGGTACAAAAATCGCCTATACGCGCTCTACTTCGCCTGATTACATCATGTATGACCAGCCCGTGCTGACGGTGATTGCTGCCAAAGGCGGTGAACCCACGCCGCTTTCACTCGCACTTGACCGACCCGTGTCGCGTCCGCTCTGGGCTGCGGACGGGCAGACGCTCTACGCAACCGTCACCGACGACCGCCGTCGTTCTCTTGCGCAATTCAGCTTGAATGCCGGAAAAGCGCCTGTCAAAATCATTGAGGAAAATAGCAGTGTTGGCGATATTGTGAGTGTTTCCTTGCCGAAGCAACAACTTTTTGCCGCTGTCGTCAGTAATCCTCAGCTTCCGGGTGAAATTTATGCTCTTGAGCAAAATGCTCGCGAGCAAGGAAAATTGCGCCGTTTGACGAAGCATCACGACGCATTTCTCGCACCTCTGGCTTTGGCGAGTGTCGAAGGGTTTACCTCGAAAAGCAAGGACGGAGCAGAGGTTTCGGGCTTGCTTTTCCGTCCGAGTAATGCCACAAAAGGTCAGAAACTGCCGCTTATCCTCTTCATTCACGGTGGTCCTGTCGGGCAGGATGAATGGGGCTTCGACGTTACGCGGCAAATTTTGGCTTCGGGTGGTTATGCTGTTGCGGCGGTGAATTACCGAGGCAGCAACGGGCGCGGCTTGGCGTTTTGCAAGGCAATTTCGGGCGATTGGGGCAATAAAGAAGTTCTTGATTTGCACGGCGCAGTGGATTATCTTGTAGCTGAGGGCATTGCTGATAGCGCACGGCTTGGCGTTGGCGGATGGAGCTATGGTGGGATTTTGACGGATTACCTCATTGCCACCGACATACGCTTCAAAGCCGCCGCAAGTGGCGCGGGAACGGCTCTACACCTTGCTACCTACGGCACTGACCAATACATTCGCCAATACGAAACCGAACTCGGTGTGCCGTGGAAAAACCTCGACAAATGGCTTCAACTCTCATATCCGTTCTTGAAGGCAGACCGCATCAAAACGCCGACGCTCTTTATGGCGGGCGAAAAAGATTTCAACGTTCCGGCAGCAGGCAGCGAGCAGTTGTATCAGGCACTTCGCTCACAAAACATCCCGACGCAGCTTGTGATTTATCCCGGACAATTTCACGGTTTGACCGTCCCCAGCTACAACAAAGACCGTTTGGAGCGGTATTTGAAGTGGTTTGATAAGTATGTGAAGAAGTAATCGAACACTTTTATCAAGGAAAACAGGCATGACAACGCTTTTAACCCACGTAATGCACGAAGCGGAAAAACTCTCCGAAGCCGCACAAAATGAGCTTGCACAGCAAATTTTGGAGGATATTGCGAGCGAACTTCTGTGGCAGCAAACGCTCTCAAAGCCCGATTCTCGTTTGTCTGCGCTGGAGGCTATGGCTGATGCTGCATTGCGGGAATCGGATGCGGGGAAAACATTCACAATGGGCTTTGATGAGTTATGACATCAGAATTAACCCAAAGTTTCCGTGATTGTTTCCGTTTACTTCCTGAACGAGTACGCCAAACAGCGCGGAAGAACTATCGTCTTTGGCGAGAAAATCCTCATCATCCAAGCCTTGAATTTAAGTTGGTTATCCCAAGCCGCAATATTTACTCCGTACGAGTTGGTATCGGTTGGAGAGCGCTTGGTGTCAAGAAAGCTAATGATAATGTTGTTTGGTTTTGGATTGGTTCGCATAGCGAGTATGATTCAATTCTCAATAAATCCTAAGCCACTGGAATACCGTTTGGAGCGGTATTTGAAATGGTTTGATTTGTATTTGAAGAAGTAATTTTTTGAAACGTAAATTCCAATCCTGTATTTTTCCAACTTTTTTACGAACTATGAAGATCGCATTTCGTTGGCGTACATTGGCTCTCCACGCAAGTATTGTTGGTGCTTTGGCTGTGTTTGTTATTCTCCCTTCTTTTGCACAAACTAACGTTGTGAAAGAAGGGCGACTTACGATTGAGTTTCTTGGCTTGCATAAATGGACAGTGCAGCAATTACAGGACTCTGTTAAAAAATACAATCCAAACGGCAAACTGGCATTTTGTATGGCAGCACTCAAATCAAATTTAGGATTTGCCGATGCTTCGGTAATGGGATACAAAGACACTGTAGTAATTACGGTAGTTGAACCGGATGATAGCGCTTTGGTGAAACGCAATACTAACTTCCCAAGTAATATTACATTGCCTCAAGATTGGAATAAATTTCAACAACAATTTGCCTTCAAATCAATGGAGCGTAGTTTTGCGATTTTCACACGTTGGTGGAGCGACGATTCTGCAAGAGTAGCATTACAATCTTACAATAAAGAAGTTCCTATTTCTGCCGCTTTAGACACAACAGTTTTTTGGAATATCCGTACTGCTGTCAAGAACAACACTATTCCGGCAACATTACTATCAAAGATAGTATATTCAAGTTGGGATCCATACGCACGTGAAACTGCAGTAGTCGCAATGTCCGGATTGCCTGATAATGATACGTGCTTTAGCAGTATTATTCATACTCTTCTTGACGTGGCGGCGGATTCACCAGTTCTTCGCTTCAATGAGTATATCACATTAATAATTGATCGTCGTTCTCTTCCTATCAATCTTGCACCAATGTATGCGGACTTGCGTACACTTGTTAATGGCGCAAATCTTCCTGTCTATTTCACCATTCTTGGCGTGATTGCGAAGGGCAAACCTACTGAAAAAGACTTCCGTGAAATATTTGCAACTGAGCAATCCCGCCGATTATTATTTTCGCATCTTCAAGCTACGACATCTATTATGCGAAAAAATGCCCAAGAACTCATCACCAGTGTCAATCCCAAATTCTCCTCGCTTTCCGAAAGTGAACAGAAAAAATATCTTAACATTCGCTAAAACGTCATTCTTTTTCTTCCACTATGGACAAACACATAAGTGGTTTGATAAGTATGTGAAAAAGTAATTCCCCTATTTTCATCATTTCCAATGTTCTATGAAGACTATCCGTTTTGTTCGTGTAGCATCTCTTTGTGCTGTATTTTTCATTCTGGCGTTTCAATATCCTCTGTGGTCTCAGAAAAATGTGGTGCGCGAAGACGGCAATACTATTGAGTTTATTGGCTTAAAGCAATGGACAATCAAGCAACTCGTAGATTCTGTCCGCAAGTATGAACCTGATGGGAAATTAGGTTTTTGCGCGGCTACCTTGGAGTCTAAATTGGGATTTCGTGATGCTTCTGTCATTTGGTTTGCAAAAGATAGTACGATTATTACTGTTGTTGAACCACAAGACAGTGCTTTAGTGCGCCGCAATACGAATTTTCCAGAATTATTATTTTTGCCAAGGCAATGGTATGAATTTCAGCAAAAATATTCATATAAGATTCTTGAGCGTCGTATTGCAATGGAATGTCAAGAAATAAGCGATGATTCTGCCAATATCGTTTTCTCTCTCCGCAACAAGAATGTTAATGTACTAGCCAAAGCAGATTCCATGACCTTTTGGAATATCAGAACAGCATTAAAGAGCAATAACAGACCGATAGCGCAATTATCAAAAATTGTTCAATTGAGCGGGGATCCTTATGCAAGGGGAATTGCGGTGCTAGCAATGTCATCTCTTGCTGACAACGATACCTGCCTACAGATGGTTCTACATTCTTTGCTTGATGTTAGTGCCAATACGTTTATGATGCCTGCAAATGAAAGTTTTATGAAAATGCTGAAGCATCGTACACGCCCCATCGTGCTAAAACCAATGATTTCAGATTTGCAGAGACTTGTGAATGGAACAAATCTCTTTGCTTATCAGGATGTGCTGCGACTGATTAGCTCTGCGAAACCCACAGAACAAGAATTCAACGCAATTTTTGCTACTGAGCAATCACGCAACCTGTTATTTGCCCATATTCGTGCCGTTTCTTCGTATGCTCGACAAGAAGCCGCTTCCCTTATGAAGATTGTAAACCCGCAATTCTCCGAAAGTGAACAGAAAAAATATCTTAACATTCGCTAAAACGTCATTCTTTTTTTTCCACTTTGGACAAACACATAAGTGGTTTGATAAGTATGTGAAGAAGTAATTTTTCTTACGATTGCAAAAAAGCATCCATACCCATTTGAATATCTTTTGCAATTTGCCGGAGAAGAACTGGCGAAATATCACGACCTTGATGAAACGGCACCGTCGTTCCGCGTCCGTCGGGATGTCGAAACTGTTTATGTGAACCTCGTTGCCGCACTTCAACAAAGCCCAATCGAAGTAGTATTGCAACCACTTCTTGGGGTTTGAGTATAGGAATTCCGCTTGCCATCAGGCTTCAAGAACAAACTGCTCGGTTGTAACAAATGCCGATTCTTGCACAGGCAAACCATCTTCCAAGAGCATTGAGCATACCTCTCGAAGATTTTCTATGAGTTCTTGAACAGATGCGCCTTGCGAGTGCGCTCCGGCAAAACCCGGCACATAGCCAATATAGAGATTTGTTGCGGTACACTGTTCAATAACGGCGGTAAACGTTGCTTGCATACCCGTAAAGCAATGATGTGAAAATTGTAGTAACTTCAAATCTATCATTTATCGCTCACACTATCAATATTTATCTTTTCAACACCTTAACGCTGTCTATGGACAAATACACCCCCTTCCAATCCCACGCCGCACCGCTGCCGATCGAGAACGTGGACACAGACCAAATAATCCCGGCACGGTTTCTGAAAGTTACCGATAAAGTCGGTATCGGGAACCACCTTTTTCAGGATTGGCGCTACAATGACGACGGTTCGCCGAAAACGGATTTCGTCTTGAATCAAGCACCCGCGAACAGCGCACAAATCCTTGTTGCAGGGAACAACTTCGGTTGCGGTTCGTCGCGGGAACACGCTCCGTGGGCGCTGCGCGGATTCGGCTTTCGCGCTGTCGTTTCATCGTCCTTTGCGGATATTTTTCAAAACAACTCGCTCAAAAACGGCTTGCTGCCTATTGTCGTCGGCGAAGCAGAGTTGAAGCGCATTTTCAGCATTATCGAAGCAAGCCCTGAAGCGGCTTTTAGCGTGGATTTAGCTGCACAAACGCTTACACTGCCCGACGGCACAGCGCTGACGTTTCCGATTGCTGCTTTTAGCAAACATTGTCTTCTCAATGGTGTGGATGAACTTGGCTATATTTTGCAGCAAGAAAGCGCCATTCGGGAGTATGAAGCGGCGGCGTAAAGCGGCGTGTAGATTTCGGCTTGATTATTTCCAACGAAGGTAATTGTTCGTTGCGAAACTTTTTATATGTTTGCAAGTATAAGTTGTAAGCTATGGTTTGCTATGTATTTTGCCTTACTAATTTTTTGCCTTATTGTTTTTTGCGTCTATGAAATTTCCCCTCTTTTTTTTTCGGAATAAAGCCGTACAGCGTTCCTTGCTTGGTGTATTTGCCGTGGGTATAATGCTTTCCGGCTGGTTTCTCTTTCGCTCACAAGCCAAAGAGCAAAATGATTTGCTCATCACCCCAAAGCGTGGTACGTTTCGTTTGGCAATCACTGCCACCGGTGAACTCAAAGCCAAAAAATTTGTTGCGATTCAAGGTCCCACCGACGGTATGTCGGTCGGAATTTATCAAATGAAAATCAGTTCTTTAGTGCCGGAAGGAACGGTGATTAAAGAAGGTGAAACGGTCGCGCAACTTGATAAATCAGTCCTTGATGAAAAGATTAAAGCTGCCGAACTTGCCTTGCAAAAAGCAAACGCACAATACACCCAAACGCGGCTTGACACCACGCTTTCACTCGCAACCGCCCGCGAGGAATTAAACAATCAGCGTTTTGCTTTGGAAGAAAAACGCCTTGCCAAAGAGCAGGCTGTCTATGAAGCGCCTTCTATTAAGCGTCAAACCGAAATTGATTACGAAAAAGCCGAGAGGGCGCAAAAACAGGGACTTATCAACTATCAAACAAAGGTGCAGCAAGCCATTGCGAAAATGCAGTCGTCCTACACCGATGTCGAAAAAGAGCAGCAAAAACTTGATGCACTCTATGGTCTCCAAAAGCGCTTCGTGATTACCTCGCCGGCTGCCGGCATGGTGATTTATACCAAAGAATGGAATGGAAAAAAAGTTACGTCCGGTTCGACAATTTCCCCGTGGAATCCCACCGTTGCTACGCTTCCCGACCTCAGTGTTATGGAGTCTCTCGCCTACATCAATGAAATAGACGTGCAGAAAATTCGCGTTGGTCAGCCGGTACAAATTCATCTTGATGCCGACCCAACCAAGAAATTAAGCGGGACAGTAGCAACGATTGCAAATGTGGGCGAGCAACGTCCAAACTCTAATGCCAAAGTATTTGAAATTGTGGTTTCGGTTCTGCAACGTGATACAACCTTGCGTCCGGGCATGACAACGGCAAATGAAATTATTGCTTCAACACTCGACAATGTTCTTTTTATCCCGCTTGATGCACTGCACAGTGAAAGCGGAAAACAATTTGTGTACAAAAAAACTCGCACGGGAATTGTCAAACAAGAAGTGCGTACAAGCGCAATGAACGACAATGAAGTTGTTGTTGAAGAAGGTCTTACAACCGACGATGCCATTTACCTTTCTTTGCCACCCGGAAGTGGTAATATCCCTATGCAATACTTACAAACAGCATCCGCCAACAAAAGTACCGATAAACAAAAAAACTGAGCTATTGCTCATCGTTCCAGCCTCGTCTTATCAGGTTTTGATTGCGACTAAAGGATTCTTCTCTGTTGCAGTCTTGCGAACATTTTTTCTTCCTCTATGATGAAACGATTTTTTTTTAACTTCCAAATTGCCCTAGAATCCTTTTCCTATAACCGTTTGAGGTCATTTCTCACCTCATTAGGCATAGTCTTCGGAACTGCTTCCGTCATTACGATGCTGGCTATCGGCAAAGGCGCAGAACAGGAAATTTTGGAACAAATGCAGCTTTTGGGCGCTCAGAATGTGATCATTAAGCCCATTGTGAAACAGGATGAAGGGGATGTCGAGAAAAAAACCAACTCTGCCAAAGAAGAGAAAAAGCGGTTCTCTCCGGGGCTGACATTGCTTGACGCAAAGGCGATTGCCTCCGCAATCCCGAATGTCTCCCGCGTTAGTGTTGAAACGGTTATTGAGACAAGTGCTATGCGAAACGCCCTGCAGCGCACTATCAAACTGATCGGTGTAGATTCCGCTTATAGCGGTGTAGCCGGGATGCCCGTAGTGGAGGGCAACAATTTTACGGAAGAACAACTTCGCCTCTCTGCATCGGTCTGTCTTATCGGACACGGCATCAAATCACGATTTTTTCCCAATGAAGACCCTGTTGGGAAAACTATCAAATGCGGCCCGGTATGGCTGACCGTTGTGGGCGTACTGAAAGAGCGCTTTGTATCGGCTCAAACACTCCAGCGCCTTGGCATCAGGAACGTGAATATGGACGTTTACACGCCTATTACGACCATGCTTTTGCGCTATCGAAATCGTGCAATGGTAACGCAAGAAGAAATTCGTTTGGCTTCACAAGAAGGCGAGGATGACGGAAATAAAAATAAAGAACTCACCGAAGAGGCAAAAAATTACCACCAACTTGACCGTATCGTCGTACAAATGTCTTCTTCCGCATTTAGTACAAGCGCTGCTGATGTCCTGAGCCGAATGTTGAAACGGCGGCATAACGACGTGGTAGATGTAGAAATTACCGTTCCCGAACTGCTTTTGCAACAGGAGAAGCGCACAAAATCTATCTTTAATATTGTGCTGGGTGCTATTGCCTCTATTTCACTTGTCGTAGGCGGTATCGGCATTATGAATATCATGTTAGCATCGGTCATGGAGCGGATTCGTGAAATCGGTGTCCGATTAGCACTCGGCGCTACGCCACGCGACATTACCATGCAATTTCTGAGTGAGTCAGTAACCATCAGCGTTCTAGGTGGAATTGCCGGAGTCATACTGGGTGTTATCGGTTCCTTTGTCATAGAACGATTAACCGATATTACGACCATCATTTCGTTATGGTCTGCGGTCTTATCATTTGCCGTCTCGCTTGCGGTTGGTTTAATTTTTGGCTTCATCCCTGCACGCAAAGCCGCCCAACAAGACCCCGTTGTGTCATTGCGCTATGAATGAAAAAGCGTGACGAACAAACATGATATTTCTTCAAATTTCCTTTTCCCGAATTCTCGTTACTTCGTGATTATAGTTATGACCAAACAATGCAAGAACTCAGTCGTGATTCTAAGCCCTATTTCAGCGCAGATGTCTCAACAAAAGACAGCTTTTCAAACGCGCAAGGTTTTTATGCTACTGTGCCTTGTTATCATTTGTGCTATGACATCGCTCAAGGCGCAAAGTCAGGCTTCGTTGAACGTACCTCGCTTGACGCTGCAAGAATGTGTTCGTATTGCGCGAGAAGAAAGCCCTTTGGGGGTAGCTGCGCGGCGTGATTATGAAAGTGCGCTTTTTGATTACCGCGCATTTGAGGCGAGTATGCTTCCGCAATTTAGCCTGAACGGCACCGCACCAAACTTTATTCAGTCCATTAACCCTATCACGCAGCCTGACGGCACAGTGCAGTTTCTGCCCCAAAGCCAGATGCTTTCTAATCTGTCATTGACAGTTTCACAGCGTGTACCCTTTAGCGGAGGAGATATTTTTGTTTCAAGCGGGCTGAACAGAATAGACCTTCTGGGTGACCGCCCAACGGCGCTCTGGCAGTCTGTTCCCTTTCAAATTGGTCTTCGGCAGCCTGTTTTTCAATTCAATCAATATGCCTTCGAGCAGCAGTCACGCGCTTTGCAGCGCACTATTGCCGAGAGGCAGTACATAGAAACGTTGGAAAACCTCTCTATGAGCATCACCAATGCGTTCTTTGATGCCTACATTGCCGGACTGAATCTTGAAAATGCCGCCGCCAATAGTGCAATTAACGATACGCTGTATCAACTTTCCAAAGGACGGTTCGAGGTAGGAAAAATTAGCGAAAATGAGCTTCTGCAAAGTGAACTTGCCGTTATGAATGCACGTGTGAACATAGCCCGAGCCGAACTTACGTTCAAAAGAGCGCAATACAGCCTGCAAATTGCTCTGGGACGCACTCCCGAAGAAAAGTGTTTTCTTGTTCCGCCCGTGCAACTGCCCAAAGTAAGTGTGATTCCTGAACGTGCGCGTGCGCAAGCATTGGCAAACAGAAGCGAAGCGGTAGGATTTGATAATCGCCGATTAATTGCCTCTCGAACACTTGAGCAAGCGCGGCTGAATAATGGCTTTAACGCTACGCTTTCCGCGAGTTTGGGATTTAATCAAACCAATAATGATTTGCCCTTGGCTTACCAAAATCTTCTTTCCCAAAGCAGAGCAAACCTCACCTTTCAACTACCCATTTTGCAATGGGGCTTAGGCACTTCGCAGATAGAATCGGCAAAAGCGAATGAATCGCAAGTAGAGCAGCGCATTATTGCCGATGGCTTGAACATCGGTCAGGAAGCCTATTTTCAAGCGGCAGAGTTGTTGCTTTTAGAACAACAGGTCGTTCTTTCGGCAAAGGCTGATACTATCGGGCAGAAGCGATTTGACGTGGCAAAAAACCGCTATATCATCGGAAAGATTGCTCTGAATGATTTTTTTATCGGACAAAATGACAAAGACCAAGCCTTGCAAAATTATCTGCAAACACTCAGAAATTACTGGCTTGCATATTACCGTTTACGGCGACTAACACTTTTTGACTTTGAGCGGAATCTGCGTCTTATCGTGCCTTAACGCATATAACCAAGTTTTCCGAATCCGTTGGCGGACTGAGTAATTCATTTTTATTGCTCTTTCGATAACGATTCTATGCGCCTTTGTAAAAACCACTCAAAAGCAGATACGTTAATGTTTCTGCTTTTTTTTATTTTAGTAGCTATTTCGTTATGAATTTTCGGCTGCATTTTCTCTATTACCCCATCTAGCCCACAGAATGATTCGTTTCCAACACAGCGAATATCTTTACGCTTTGGCAATCTTGCCTTTGCTCATGGCTCTTTTTTGGTGGAGTCGTCGTCAGCGCACAAAAGCACTTGCAGGCTTTGGCGATTCGGCGCTTATCAAATTGCTTTTTCCCGATGTTTCCGAAACAAAACCGTTTTGGAAGTTCATTTTGTTTTTTTGCGGTTATACTTTTCTGATTGTGGGGTTGTCGAATCCACAAATTGGCACAAAGTTGGAAGAAGTCAAGCGCGAGGGCGTGAACATCATCATTGCGCTGGATGTCTCGAACAGTATGCGCGCCGAAGACCTCAAGCCAAACCGCTTGGAACGCGCAAAACAAGCCATCGGGCGTATGCTCGACAAACTCAGCAATGACCGTATCGGGCTGATTGTTTTTGCCGGAGAAGCATATTTGCAACTGCCGCTCACCAACGATTACGGCGCGGTGAAAATGTTCTTATCGGCGATTGAAACCAGCATCATTCCTACGCAAGGCACAAATATCGGTGCAGCTATCAAACTTGCTGAAAAATCCTTTAACGCCGAAGAAAAGCGCTACAAAACGGTCGTTGTTATTACCGACGGCGAAGACCACGAAAACGATGCTATCAAAACTATTAAAGATGCCCGCGACGAAGGAATTATCGTGCATACAATTGGCATGGGTTCTCCCGAAGGCTCACCGATTCCGACCTACGCAATGGGTATGCAAACGGGCTACCGCAAAGACCGCTCCGGCAATGTGATTTTGACAAAACTCAACGAAAAAATTCTGCAAGAATGTGCTGCTGCCGGAGGCGGCGTGTATGTTCGCGCCTCGAATACGGAAGTTGGGCTGAATATTGTCTTGGACGAAATCGGCAAAATGGAAAAGAAAGAATTTGGTACGAAAGTCTTTACGAATTTTGAAGACCGTTTCCAATATGTTCTGGGATTCGCCCTGCTCCTGCTCTTATGGGAAATGCTCGTTTCCGACCGTCGCAACGAATGGTGGCGTAAACTCAATCTTTTTGGACATATTTCCCCAAAACGGCAGAAATCTTCTTCATCTGGTACCGTTGCAGAAAAGGAAATTGCATGATGACATTTTTCTCCTCGAAAGCCGCTTTGTATCTTGTGTTTGCAGCTTGTTCATGGTCATTTGCCATGCAAACGGCTTCAGCACAAACAACAAAAGAAAATACGCCCAAAGAATCTACCGCGCCTGCTCAAACAAGCATCTTCGACACGCCGCGCTCACTTGCTCGTAGCGGCAACGATGCTTACACCAACAAGCGCTTCAAAGAAGCGGAAGAGCAGTACCGGGCTTCGCTCGAAAAAGACAAAAACCTTGCTGAAAGCACGTTTAATCTGGGTGATGCTTTTTACAAACAAGGGAAATTTGAGGATGCCGTCAGTCAGTTTCGCAGCATTGCCGAAAATGCTCGTGCGCCAAAGGAAATGCGCTCACAGTCGTTTCACAATCTTGGCAATTCGCTTTTGAAATCCCAAAAACTTGCTGAAAGTATTGATGCTTACAAAAACGCCTTGCGTCTTAATCCGAATGACGACGACACACGGCACAATTTGGCGTTAGCGAAACAAATGCTCGTGCAACAACAAAAACAGCAGCAGCAAAACCAACAAAACCAAGAGAACAACCAAGACCAGCAGCAACAAAATCAGCAGCAGCAAAAACAAGACAACAACCAAGACCAGCAACAAAACAAACAACCACAGCCGCCGAATCCGCAGCAATCGCAACCACAGCCAAAACTCTCCAAAGCAGATGCAGAGCGGATTTTGGAGGCACTCAACAACGATGAGCGCAACGTTCAGAAAAAACTTATCAAACGTAAAGCCAGTGGTGTGGTGATTGAAAAAGATTGGTAAACACACATCCCTTGAACGCACGACTTTATCATCAAACATCTCATGCAACGTTTTCCATTTTCACTTCTTTTTGTCCTTGCAAGCCTGATAACAGCGCTTGTGCAACCGCTTTCCGCACAAGAATTGACCGCAACCGTTACACCTAATCCCGTCAGCATTGGTGAGCGTTTTCAGGTGAGTTTTTCCAGCAGCGCAGCAATGGCAAATTTTCGTGCGCCTGACTTTGAAGGTCTGACGCTGGTTGGCGGTCCGATGCAATCGCAGAGCGTTCGTATTGTCAATGGTGCAATGGCGCAAAGCATTTCTTATACCTACATTTTGCAGGCAAAAGCAGAGGGGAAATTCACGATTCCTGCGGCTTCGGCAGATGTGGGCGGGAAACGTGTTCAATCGAATCCCGTTGTGGTGCAGGTGATGAAACAAAGCGCCCAACAAGCCGCACAGCAAGCCGAAGAGCAGGCTGCCGAAAATGAAATCACCAAACAACTCCAAAAAGGGATTTTTCTCAAGGCTTCGGTGAATAAAACCAATGTCATGCGCGGCGAACAAATCGTTGCCACCTACAAACTCTACACGCGCATTACACTGACCAACTACACACCGCGCAAAATGCCTGCTTTGACGGGCTTTTGGAGTCAAGACATCGAAAGTCCGCAGCAACTCTTGTTTAACGACGAAGTGATTAACGGACAGGTTTTTCGCGTTGCTGCGGTGAAAAAAGTCGTGCTGTTCCCTCAACAAAGCGGAACACTCGAACTCGACGCGATGGAAGCGGAAGTTGTCGCACGGGTAAATGTCGGAAGGCAGCGCAATAACAATTCCCGCGACCCTTTTGATGCCTTCTTTCACGGCAGTGACCCCTTTGCTGACCCTTTTGGACAGGTGCAAGATGTTCGTGTGCCGCTTCGCAGCCCTGTTGTGAAAGTTACTGTCCGTTCACTGCCGGAAGCAAGTGTTCCTGCGGAGTTTAACGGCGCTGTCGGCACATTTTCGCTGGAAACCACGCTTCAACCACGTGCAACCAAAACTAATGAACCCGTAAAACTGACGGTGCGTATTAGCGGCAAAGGAAATTTGAAATTGATTGACCCCGTGAAACTCAAGTTGCCACCTGATATTGAGACCTACGAGCCGACAAGCAAAGACAATATAGACATGAGCGAAGTCGGCGCAAGCGGAGAAAAAAAGTTTGAATACCTGCTCATTCCTCGCTTTGCGGGTGAGTTCAAAATTCCACCTGTTGTTTTTGCGTATTACGACCTTGACAAAAAGCGCTATATCACCCTGCAATCGGAAGAATACTCGCTTGCGGTGGAAAAGGGCAAAGACGAAGGTGCTGTTGTGGGCGGAAAATACACGGGCAAAGACGCTGTGACGGCACTCAATAGCGATATTCGTTTTATCAAACTTGGTGAAAGCGACCGTTTGCCGCGTCGCGGAGAAGGTTTTTATGGAAGCACGGGCTTTTTTGTCGCGTTGGGTTTACCCGTAGCGCTCTTTTTCGGTTTTATTTTTTACCGCCGCCGCGATGAACAACTCCGCAGCGATATTGCTCTGATGAAAACCCGCTCTGCTACACGCATTGCGACCAAACGCCTCAAAGAAGCGAAAACATTTTTACAGGAAAATGATTCTGCGAAATTCCACGATGCCGTCTCGAAGGCGCTTTGGGGTTACATGAGTGATAAACTGCTTATTTCGCAAGCAACACTTTCCCGCGAAAGCGTTCAAACGGCTTTGCAAGAACGCAATGTGGCGAGTTCCGTGTGTGAACAGTTCGCCAAAACGTTGGATACGTGTGAGTTCGCCCGATTTGCTCCAACCCAGACCGAAGGCGCAATGCAGCATCTTTACGATGACGCAATACAAATCATTTCTACTTTGGAAGACCAATTAAAAAAATAATCGTCATTGATTATGTCTCCCCGTGCTACGCCTTCTTCGGCGTAGCACGGGTTCGGCAAATTTCCTCACGATATGAATATTCTCCATTTTCAACGAATGCACTCACTAAAAACCTCACCACAACTGAGTTTCTGCCTTGCGGCGTTAGGGAACACAAACAAGAGTGTTCGGCGCTCCTCCCTTGCTACGGAAAGATTTCCGGTGCTTGCCAGCCGTCTTATGATGGCGCTTACAATGCTTTTTGCCATGCTGCTTCTTGCGACAAGAACACTTTCAGCACAAAGCGGTTTGACCTTAGAGCAGATGCAGGAAAAACTCAAGCCCTATTTTGCCGACGAACTCATCGGCGACCTCAAAGACCAGCTTCCACGCGGTGCGCAGTACCGCATTTGGGGGTGGGACGTAGGCGATTTTTCTGGCGACGGCGCACCGGATTTGGCTGTGTCAGTGCGGCTCAGTAACGACAAAGGGCGTAATGTGCAGGTCTATCTTTTTGCCGATATTGACGGTTATTTGACGCGCATTGGGCGTTTTCCCTACACCTTCGTGGAAAGCCCGATTGAAGTGGGCGTGTTGGTGAAAGATAACGGCTGTTTTGTGATAGAAAAAGCACAAGATTTTGATTGGACGATTACGGGCTACAGGCTTGATAACGGCTCACTCATGGTGTTGGATTCCTTCAAAACAGAGCGCGTCCGCACAATGACTCACGAAGCATACCGCAATTTTCAAAACCTGACGGGCTACGAAAAATACCGCGATACGCGCACCAATGACGAGCTTTTCCAAAGTGATTTTCTTTGTGTGCCGTCCTACCCGCGTGGAAAGTACATTTACAAGGGGTTTGCCTCTAATGCAACGAGTAATTCCGTCAAATACATCTCGAAAGGCGCATACTACTGGGCTGGAGCGGATGATTTGTCCTTCAGTGCGCGTTCTGCACACAACGAACAGTATTTATATTTTTTGGTCAAAGTAACCGATGACCGCATCGTTGCTGAGTCCAAAGAGGGCGTTCCGCACGACAAAGTGGAAATTTGGCTGGATATGTCGAATGTAACAAATCGTTTCATCAAAAAACGCGGTAAAACAGAGAATTTCCGCACTCGCGCAGAGGGCAGCATCTTCGCTTTTAGCATCAGTCCGGGCAATTTCACCGATAAAAAACCCAACGTCCGCACCAGTGCTGTTGATGTCCTGACGGATGTACAGAAACAGGCTATTCAGCAAGTGAAAGCAGCTGCAACGCTTTGGGACAAAGGATACATCGTCAAAGTGCGGATTCCCTTTCAACTGCTTGGTTTTGTCGGTGCGCCGATTGAAGAAGGGAAGATTGTCGAATACGGCTGCACAGTGGTTGTGCGTGATATTGACAACGAGTTCCGCCCCGATGAAGAAACGTTCCTTTCCACCTCGAAGTTTGATAATTCCAATCCCTCCAGCTACGGAGCGCTCTTGCTGATGCCCAATTCGCTGGTGTATGGCGAAGTGCGGAATATCTATGCGGATGCGATTTCCGAGCGTTTGCGCGATATTGGATTTTAAGCCGCGATATATCAACGAATTGCATGAATTGTCACGCATTGTATTGCGGAATTTTCGAGTTTTTGAATGAAAAAAGTTGTTATTGCCTTGATTCGTGAGGATTCGTGCGATTCGTGGACAATCAAACTCGAAATACCCGAACAGCAATGACAGAAAGAATGAAACAATGACTTCAGAAGAATTATTACTTTACATTCAACCCCGCATAGAATCTGTGCCGGGAATGGCTCATGGTGTTGTTACGATTCCTGACCAGATTTTTTGGAACATCACACCCGAACAAGCCGAAGAATTAGCCTCAGCCTTTGGAACGACGGTTTTTTTGCGCTTGCCGGAATCGGAGAAAAAGTTTTTTGAATGGCTGCGCAGCACAGAACCGAGTGTTTGGCAAGATTTGTGGGGAATGGACATTCCCGAAGGCGAAAGCGATGAGCCGTATCTGGTCGGGATGGGCTTGCTGCCTGAAATGGTGCGGGAACAGCGCGGTTTCCCGATTTGTGATTTAACGACCGAAGCAAATTTCTTTTTTTCGATTAAAAATTTCAACGCCGAAGAAATCAAACCCCTGATTGATGCTATTTTGCAGCGTATGGAAGATAAAATAGACGTTTCGGCAAAGGAGATTCTGCTCATGGAAATTCGTCGCGCGCCGATTGATGTCTGGCGATTTGCCTATTTTTATCGCGTCCCTGTGGCAGATGTCAAGCGCATGGTTGCTGAGTTGGTTGATGACGGTTTACTGCGCTATGCCGCATCGCGTGAGGAAATGTCGGATTTTCTCAGTTGGGAATAAACACCGAGATAACTGTTCCGTGTGATTTGGTGAAAATTGCGAAAAATGCTATGGTGTCAGACTAATCTTTCGCCTATTACTCTTTCATTTTTTGGGACTTACCGCCGATGAAATTTTCTATTTTTACAAAACTTCTCTTTGGTTTTGCTTCTGCACTCGTGCTGACAGGTTTGATTGCCGGCATAGCAATAGTGCGTCTTTCAGGGGTAACTGCTGTTGCATCCGGCATAATTAGCGGTCCGCAAGAGATAAAATATCTTGCACGCAAGGTGGAATCACAACTGCGCAATGCTATTACCTATGAAAAAGAGTTTATGCTCACGCAAGACAACAAAAATGCGGAGAAATTTACCGCTTCGGCGAAAGAAGCAAAAACGCTTGTAGAGCGCATAGATTCTCTCTCTTCCGATGCGCAAATCAAAGACATTGCCAAACAACTTGGTGGGCGCGTCGAGCAGTACACCAAAGGTTTCGGGGATATTCTGAGTGAAATTTATGTGAAATCCGACGGCAACGAGCCTTTCGCTGTTGTGATGCAGCGCGACGCAAGCGTTCAAGCGGTTTATATGAAATACACCGAAAATGCCCGTGCTGCCGAGCAGTTAGCAAATGAGATTGTGAAACTCGCAGAAGCAAAGTCCGCAATGTCCCTTCAGGACTTGTCTGATGCGGGTTCGCAGGCAAGAACTGCCTTGCTGTTGATTACGGCCTTGGCTATTGGTGCTGGGGTTATTGTCGCGTTTTTCCTTGCTCGAATGATTTCCCGCCCGATTTCCTCACTGAACTATGCCGCAAAGCAAGTAGCGGCAGGGCAGAGCGACGTTTCCATTGCCATCAACACACGCGACGAACTCAGCGAGCTTGGTGCTTCGTTTACCTCAATGGTGCAAAGCATTAACCGCATGATTGGCGAGTTGAATGCTTCCAACGCTGATGTAACAAGGGTTTTGGGAGAAGTGAACATTGCAAAACAAGAAACGGAACGCTCGAAAGTTCATCTGGAAGACGAAGTTGCCGACTTGCTGCGCACCATAGATGCCCTTGCTGAAGGCGATTTTTCGCAAGATATTCGTCTTGACGACACCGACAGCGAAATCATCAAACTCCGTTCACGGCTTCAGGCGATGATTGAGAGTTTGCGCCGTTTGATTATACAAGTGCAAGATGTGGTTATGACCGTTGCGGAATCGGCTGACCACATTAGCTCCGGTGCAGAGCAGCTTTCATCAGGTGTGCAGAATCAAGCACGGCAGACCGAGCGCGTTTCGGAGGCAATGGACAAAATGACTGAAACGATTAGTGCAAATTCCCGCAATGCCGCAGAAACGGCTTCGGTAGCGGTGAAAAACGGTGAAATTGCGCGGCGAAGCAGTGAAATTGTGCTGCAAACCGTTGGCAAGATGAACGAAATTGCGCGTGTTGTCGAGCAGTCATCCTCAACGATTGGTCAATTAGGCGATTCCAGCGCACAAATCGGGGAAATTGTTTCGGTCATTACGGAAATTGCCGACCAAACAAACCTTCTTGCCTTGAATGCTGCTATCGAAGCCGCCCGTGCAGGCGAGCAGGGACGCGGCTTTGCGGTCGTTGCCGATGAAGTCCGCAAACTCGCCGAACGCACCCAACAAGCCACAAAGCAAATTACCGTGATGATTGCCACCATTCAGCGCGAATCCGCAGGCGCGGTGAAGGCTATGGAACAAGGCAGTAACAAGGTTCGTGAGGGAATTGATTTAGCGGAAAAAGCAGGTCAGGCGCTGGGAGAAGTTGTGAAAAGTTCGGAAAGTGTTCTCCAAATGGTGCAGCAAATCGCCGATGCAAGCCGCGAACAGACGGCAACGAGTGAAAATATCGCGGAAAATGTTGAGCAAATTGCCCTTGTAGCTTCGGAATCCGCACAGGGCGTTGGTAACATTGCACAAACCACAACGACGCTACAAAACCTTACAGAGCAGTTGGAATCACGCATTGCACAATTCAAAGTGGAACGCGCCTTACCCGCAGCCCGCGAAACCAAACGTTTGCGATAAGCATTGCCTGAATTATTGTTTGTTTGTACCGTTCTCCTTTCGTCCACACAAGGTTTGACCAAGCATGAGCCACATCAGTTTGTACATCCTTCGCGCCCACATCGGACCGTTTTTTTTCGGGGCGATAACGGTGATGTTTGTGTTTTTGCTGAATTTCCTTATTCTCTTTTTGCCGCAAATCGTTGGAAAGGGCTTGGGTACTTGGCTTGTCATCCAACTTATTGCGCTGAATTTAGCATGGATGGTTACGCTTGCCGTGCCGCTTGGTGTCTTGGTGGCATCGCTCATGGCATTTGGGAATTTGGGTTCGACCAACGAAATTACCGTGATGAAATCCGGCGGAACAGGGCTTCTACGCATGATGCGTCCGATGATTATCACGGGTATTCTTCTTTCGGCGTGGCTGTTTTGGTTTAATGATTATGTGCTTCCCGATGCGAATTACCGCGCACAGATGCTGATGATTGACATACAGCGCAAAAAGCCGACGTTTGTGGTAGATAAAGGGCAGTTCTCAATGCAGATTGAAGGGTACAGCATTTTAGCGCGAAATATTGACACGGCACAAGGTTTAATGCTGGGTGTGACGATTTATGACAACACGTCGCTGGATGTGATGAGCGTTGTTTCGGCAGATACGGGGCGCATCAATTTTTCGACGGATTACAGCAAAGCAGTGTTGATGCTGCATAACGGGGAATTGCATCAGGCAAGCCAGCAAAATTACGGTGATTATCGGCGATTAAAGTTTGAGCAGCACCGAATCATCATGGATGCAAACGGTTTTGCCTTCTCGCGCAGCGATGAAAGTCTGACCTCACGAGGCGACCGCACAATGCGCATAGCAGATATGCGGGTTGTTGTTACGGAGTGTGAAAAAAATATTACCCAATCAGAGCAAAGTATTGCCAAAACTTTAGACCGACAAATCAAGCATATAAGCGGCATCAAAGACAGTACGGTGCCGGAGATGTGCACAAGCCCTATACAAGGTGATTCCACAACCAAAACCGTTACCAGAAAAGATGCTGCATGGCGCACGGAGAGCCGTTTAGCAGGTACGTTGTCCATGCTCGACAACGACATTTTCCAAATCCGCGACCGTCAAATGAACGCGAATAAGTATCTGGTGGAAATTCATAAAAAGTACGCGATTCCGGCTGTTTGTCTTGTGTTTGTGTTGATTGGTTGTCCGCTTGGCATTGCTACAAAGCGAGGAAACTTCGGCATTAGCGGGGCAATTACGTTGGTGTTTTACATTATTTATTGGATTTTCTTGATGACGGGGGAACGTTTTGCCGACAGAGGGCTGATTGTTCCTTGGCTTTCGATGTGGCTGGGGGATATTGTGCTGGCAGTCTTTGGAATGTATCTCATTTGGCGTGTCGGGCGGGATATGCCGATTGTTGATTTGACCAGATTGTATGCGCTTTGGGGGCGTGTTTCCCATTTTTTCGCTCGTGTTAAATTTCCACGCCTCAAACGTAACCAAAAGCCGATTGATACTCAGAATGAGTCAATATCTTTTTGAAGTTTAGATAACGTCCTCCCCCGCCCGTTTGGTGCGGGATAGCCACAATTTCATTGCAGGAGCGTAACAATGTCACGATGAATCCTGTTCGGTCTTTTTCTGCCCTTTGTAGATGACCAGAATCAGTTGCGGATTCAATTTGTAAGTGCGAATGTTCTACAACACAGAATTTATGCGGTGCTAAGTACATAATTCTTGAAATTAACCATTATTTATTATTTTGTGGCATTATTCATCACCATCATTGGAGGAATCAATGCCGCGTGGACGCAAACCATTA
>JALONG010000112.1 GCA_025455065.1 Candidatus Kapaibacterium sp.
TAGAGGGCATCAGCAATGACATTATACGCTCTCTTGTTAGTCCTGATTGGGTTATGGAGATTGTTAATGCACAATTATTAACTTAAATTGGTATAATTCCGTCGCTTTTGCGATTTGCTCCACACTCAAGCCCATTTCCGCAAGGTTTTGAGCAACCATTTCTTGCCGATGGCGGTCGCTTCTTTTTGTTGCTTTTTCAACGGCTTTTTCAACGGCTTTTTCAACGGCTTTTTGTTCCATTGCCTTCAAATCACGATAAAATCGTGTATCCTCAAACCGGGCATTTGCTAAATCAACCATAGCTTTGACCTCCTCGTAGGTGATGGTGGAAAGTTTTAGGGAAATCATGTTCATGACGAGCCGCTCAAAATCAAGGTTGTCGCGCTTGGCTTGTGCCGTATTCATCACGCGCTGTAATGCTCTGCGTACAGCATCTGATGAGGGTTTTGACGTAATGAGTTGTAGGACATTGAGCGGGAAATCTTCCAACATTTCTGCCGAAAGTTCATCCAAATATACCACTTTTAAGCGCCCTGACGCAAGATACTCTGCATAATCCGCCGGAACACCCGCATCAACACTGCGTTTCGGGAAAATGACAACAACGCGCCATGAGCCTTTAGGATGCTGTTGATGTAGAAAAAGCATGATTTCTGCAAAGATGCGTTGATAGAGGTATTTGTCTTTGCGGTACTGCACTTCTACAAAATAGTATGTTCCACGAAAGCCTGTTCTGGTGAGTAGCCCGTCGAAGCGAAAGGATAATTCCTTGACCTCAACGGATTAAAATGGTACTCCGATGCGTATTGTAGCGTAGCAGCATCCTCACCCGCAAGCAAAAGTAAGGCTTCCGGCAGGAGTTGAAAGTATTTGTAGAAAAGGGAGTCGGTTTTCATAGACAAGAATCTACGAAAAGTTTGCAAATTATCCGTGCGGCTTTTTTATTTGCTATCCCCCGAAAAATCCTTATTTTCCGCACACTTTCAAGCATTTTCCTTTTCTTGTTGTTGCTTTGAGGAGACAACCATTATGGCGTTTTCATTTGGTACTTTTGCCGATTCCTTTGTACCCGAAATCATTATGAATAGCGACCACGAAGTTCGTCGCAGAGCCAGATTGTGCGCTCGAATGACGGTCATTATGGGGGTGATTGGCATTTTCTATGGCGCGTTTATGTATTTTTCTATCAAAAACACCTTTGCCGGTGTTGCGCTGTGGATTGCTGCTGCACAGATGTGGGTGACGTTGTTCATTTTGAAGCGTTCTGTCAATGATACATTTGCCGGAATAAGTGTCAGTTTTGCCTATTTGTGGTGCTTGACCGCGACAGTCTCCACTTCCGGTGGTTTACAATCTACCGCCTTACCGTGGATTATTTTAACACCCATGATTACGATGCTACTCACAACGCGCCGTCTGGCGTGGATTGTTGTCGGGATTTTGGCAGTGGAATTTATCATTTTTACCGTGATGTGGAGCAAAGGTTTTGTTTTTCCTGTTCCCGGCGACCCTGCGCGACTACCGATTCGTTTTCTCGTAGCTGCACTGGGTGGAACACTTATGGCAACTGCTTTTACGATTATGTTTGAAAATGAAAAAGATATTGCGCTTCGTGTTGCTAATAAAGCGAAACAAGAGGCTGAAGATGTTGCTTCTCAACTCAGCGAAGCAAAACAAATGATTGAACGTGAAAAACAAGCCGTAGAGCAGTCTGCACGCGAGGTGCAAGCACAAAAAGACTACCTTGCGCAGAGCGTGGAAGAAATGCTCGTGCAGATTCAGCGCTTTGCGCAAGGTGATTTAACCGTGCGTTTACAGGCAGAAAAAAATGACGACATCGGGCGTTTGTGCCACAGTTTTAACGATGCAGTGCATAATTTGAACGCTATGCTGGGCAAAGTTTCGGAATCCATTCATGCCACAGCAGGCGCAAGTATCGAAATTTCTGCCAGCACCGATTCTATGGCGTACGGTGCCACCACACAAACCGAGCAGGTAGAACACATCGTTCAAGCGGCACAGGCAATGACCGACACCATCGAACAAACTACCCAGCGCTCATCGGTAGCGGCGTTTGAGGCTGCCGAAGCCAGCGAAGATGCAAAACAAGGCGGTAAGGTTGTTGCCAAGACGATTGACGGCATGAATACGGTTGTTGGTGTGGTGATGGAAGCCGGAAGCGTGATTCAATCGCTCGGATCAACGACGGCGGAAATTGGAGAAGTTATCCAAACCATTGAAGAAATTGCCGACCAAACGAATCTTCTTGCGCTGAATGCGGCAATCGAAGCCGCCCGTGCGGGCGAATCAGGGCGCGGCTTTGCGGTTGTTGCCGATGAAGTACGGAAACTCGCCGAACGCACACAAAAAGCAACAAAACAAATCGGTGCAACAATTACGAAAATTCAAAACGAGACTACACGAGCCGTAAACGTGATGCACGAAGGCACAAAAACGGTTGAGCAGGGAAAAATGCTTGCTGCGCAGACCGCAGAGGCGCTGGAGCGCATCATATCCCGTACGGCAAGAGTGTCGGATGTGATTTCGCAACTCGCCAACGAAAGTGAGCAACACGCCGAATCCAGCAAAATTATTGTCCGCCAAATGGATAGCATTAGCGACGTTGCGAGGCAGACAGCCGCAGGAACGGGGCAGATAGCCGCTACTGCGGACAGTCTGAGCAAACTCACCGTAACGCTTCAGCAATCCATTGAGCGCTTCCGACTGGACGCTTCTGCGAGGGAAACGCCGCGATACACTGCTTCACAGCAACTTACAGCAAAGTCTCGTCCCGCGCTGCCGAGTGGCGGGATTCGGTTGTGATGTAAGTAACAAGCGAGCGTCCAAGAAGCGGACAGCCCGCGCCGAAGACGGCAAGCGGACAGCCCGCACATACGTCCCCAAGCAACCAAGCCCCAAGTAACCAATCAACACCATGACCCCAACTGCCGCACAAATTATCGAACGCCGTAACCGTCGGGAGCGCATTAAATCTATGGCTGCCGCGCTTTTCACGGACGCACTTCTGGGAATATACCTCGTGTTGCTGTTACACAGGGCATTATGGTTCGGGGTTTTATATCCTGTGGATGCAGCGCCTGAACTGACGCGCTCGTTGCTTGTGCTGTATTGTGTTGTGGGCGTTGTGGTGGGATTGGTCTTGAATTTCCTCAATGCCTCGCCGGGGCGCATGATATTTGGGTTTTTCGATAATCCCGATGCCGTGAAAGTACGGGGAACATGGCGAGAAGCGGCTGCGCAGCATTTTTCGTGGATTGTCGTTATTCTAACGGTTGTGGCGGCGTGGATTGTTACGAAAATTTCGATTGCGGATTTATTTTCAAGCGAAGGTGTGCAGGGTGCGCGGCGCATATTTACGGCACTCTTTACACCGGAGTTTTCCATTTTCGAGCAGGCATTTTTGGCAATTATCGAAACGATTTATCTTGCGCTCATGGCTACGGTGCTTGCCTTGCCGTTTTCTTTTGCGCTGAGTTTCTTTTGTGCGGAAAACTGTGTGGAAGATATTTTCGGGGGGCATTGGGCTGCAAGGGCGCTTTACTACGGGCTTCGCTTCATGGCAAATCTTGCCCGCTCGATTGAGCCGCTTATCTGGGCGATAGTCTTTTCGGTGTGGGTGGGGATTGGACCTTTTGCGGGGATGCTGGCGCTTGCCGTTCATACGGTTGCCTCGCTTGTGAAGCAGTATTCAGAGCAGATTGAGGAAATTGACCACGGAACGGTCGAAGCGATAGAATCCGTCGGAGCCGCACCGTTTCAAGTGATTTGGTTTGCCGTTGTGCCGCAAATTATGTTGCCGTTTCTCAGTTTTACGATTTACCGTTGGGACATTAACGTCCGCATGGCGACGGTGATAGGGTTGGTGGGCGGTGGCGGCATTGGTACGCTGCTTGTGCAGTATCAAGGCTTGGCAAAATGGCACGAAGTGGGCTTGATTATTTTGCTGATTGCTTCGGTGGTGTGGATTATGGATTATTTGTCGTCGAAGATTCGTGCGGCGATTCGGTAAGTCCGTTGTTTGTGGGGGTTCCACCTTGATAGTGTTGAATGTTGAGTGTTAAGTTTTGAGTTGGAGAAGCCTGCAATCCTTTAATGAGCAATAGCTTACGGTCTTTGCAGCGTGGCACTCAATCACTTATCACCGAACACTTTCTCTGTCTTCAACAGTGATATCGCCTGCTCGTACTTTTTCCATTGCGCAGCTAACTCTTCCCGATATTTTCCTTCGGCATAATGTTCGTATCCATCGGGGAGGACGATTAAAAAATCGTTGTTGCTCACACGAGAAATCGTGCAGTGAAGCGGATTGACGAGCATTGAGCGGGAAATTCGCACAAAGCCTTGCCTCGAAAGCAAGTCCTCATACCGTGCCAGAGGTTTAGAATCAACATGAACATTGTCATTGCTGCAATAGACCTCCGTATAAGAGCCGTCTGCCAAACAATAGATAATATCTTCCACTGCAAGAGATTCATTCGTGCCGTCGCGCTTTTTGATTGTGATAGTGCTTAGTTTGACAGGGGCGTTTGTGCCGTTGCTGTGCATGATGCCTACTGTCGCCTCCAATTCGTTTTTCAGCCGTTGCGTCACCTCCGCTTGCCATTGCTGCTTTATTGTTTGCCGCTTTCTCACATTGTTGATTGCTAAGGTAATGCCGTGAACAAAATCTTTCACGGCAATCGGTTTGTCAATAAAGCTCACCCCACCATATTCCAAGCCCTTTCGCACGTATTTGTCGAAAGAGGTGATGAAGGTAACGGTAAACGTACTGCGAACATCGTCCAGCATATCCAGCAAATCGAAGCACGTACCGTCTAAAAGTTCAATATCCAACAGAACCAGTTCGGGGCGAACTTGGCGAATGATGTTGGCTCCATGATTTACCCTCCCACTTTCACCAACAATAATAAATGTCCCCGGAAAATGTCTTTCGAGGTTGTCGGCGAGGAGGGCGCGGATATTCGGGCTGTCCTCAATAATGACCGTCGGTATGGGCTGCTCGGTGGGGAGAGAATGCAAGGCGGATGTCATAGCACAAACAAAAGAGGAAGTTGTGAAAAAGGTAGTATTCAAGCGCTCTGTATTCTAGCACTCTGTAGTCAAGTGCTTTTGCAGCATTCATGTCTGTGTGGGTGCACTTGATTGGTTTTTTTGTTAAAGAAGCGTAAGATTACACGAAATTCTGACACGTGCAAGATGCTCACAAAATACTTAAAAAAAATCAAGTGCGCTTCTACAATGCTCACAAAATACTCACAAAATAGACTTGGTTTTGAGCAAACAAAAGAGTTATGTTTCCACCCGTAACGTTCACCTGCCCCGCCTGTACCGAAGAACAAGCGTGTTTGTTGCCTTTGCTTTTTGGTGTTTGATGTGTTGTTTTCGGGTGTGGGTGGTCTGTGGTATCTCTCTTTTTTCTTTCACCGAATAAGACAGTGCAAATGCAACGATACATACTATTCTTTGGATACTGTTTAGCGTCATTTCTTCTTTGTGGCTGCCCAACACCCATAGAACCTACGCCATTGCCACCGGAATCGCTCGGCATCGTTATCAATAAATTTTGTAATGGATTTGCGTTTCATAATAGACAAGATGCAACAGGCGATACGGTTGAGTTACTCGTAACACAAAAGCGCTTGAATGCAGGTGGAATCTTGCTCAAAGACTATTCTCCCCAAAGCAACGACGGCGCGTTTGACAACGGTGGTGGGTATTATTTTAGCGACACGGCAGCCGTTTGGAAGAATCTTCGTGCAGGGACGTTTATCGTGCTTTCGTGGACATCGGACGCTCCCAGAGCCTTTGGCGACACGCTTATCCGTGCGGGGCTACAGAATAGTGCGTACTTTATACCAGCCCGAAGCGGTATTATGAATCTTTACAATATCGGTATTGAAGATTTGCTGATGCTGCGGCGCAAAGGAGTAGATTTCTTCGGCTCAAGCGGTTGTATTCACGCCTTTGCGGTTGGTCTGACCAGAGCAACAGTGGACAGCATCAATCTACCGCTTATCATGGTAAGCACTCCTTCATCAACGCAGAAAGCAAACGGCAACACGCCTTACGCCATTGCCAAGACCACAGGACGCACCGTAACAGACTTCGGCAAACGTGATGATGCTACGACGGTGCTGTCGCTGCCGTTTGGCTTTGGAAGGGCGCATTCGGTGGAGAATCAGGCGTTGGTAAACTTCATAAAGCAGTAATTAGCAAATACAAAATTTACAACCACAAAGAAGAGGCGAAATATGGAATTTTCAGAGTTAATGACTCGTCGTAAATCTTTGACGGCAATTATTGGTACCGCATTGGGAACCCTTGTTTATAAGTGGCTTGAGGTGCTCCCCATTCTTCGGACAGCAAAAGAGTGAATTATCGGTGTAGTAAGAGACTGGCAGGGTTCCCTGCCGCCAAAAACACGGATGACGGTGT
>JALONG010000001.1 GCA_025455065.1 Candidatus Kapaibacterium sp.
CAAACACTTCTTCAATCGGAATTTCGATTCCCACTGCCGAATCCTGCACCATGCCGGAAGTAAAGGTTTTAGGCGGTGTTTGGGGATGCAGCACGGAAACAATCTGCAACTCCGGCTGCACTATCCAGCAGGATGTTACACCGTGAGCAAAGTATTTATCGGCTTTGTCGAGCATTTCCACGAGTGTTTGCGAGGGAGAAATAATTTCAATCGCTACAAGCGGCGGTTCTGCTTTCGCGGCGGGAACACGTTTTGCCCAATCCAGTTCAAAGTACGGATAAATAGCAATGTCCGGCGTTGCTGTTGTTTCTCCGACCACGATAGTCAATTCAGAAAACATTTTGAACTTTTTTTTGTAACGGCTCACTAAGGCTACAATAAGGTTTGCTTGCACAGAGCCGTGTATTTCGTTTGGCATGGGTTTTCCTCGTTCTAATTCATATTCAGAAATACGTTCTTCCTGCTCCAAAAAAGTAACATCATCGTCCAATTCAAGTGTATGTGCGGCTTCCATAGCGGTATTCCGTGAAAAATGTGGGACAATTTGACAGGCTAATTTGCGCAATTTTCCTCTCAGTTCAAAAAGGAAAGAACGGCGCAGCGTCAGTGTTTTTCAGCGACGATTCCGCGCCGTTTGGCGAAGATTATACCCCCACTTCCGCAACACCGAAAAAGCTTTTGCATTCAATACAAAAGAAAACACTTTGAACAATCAAACATGCTTGGCTTTGATCTCGGATGCAGCACGGAAACTGTTTGTGATTTCGGTTGCACAATCCCGCACGATTTCACGCATCATGCAAAGTATTAATGAGCTTTTTAGTGCATTTCGGCGAGTGTTTGTGACGGCGAAATAATTTCAATCGCTACATTCTGCGTGGTTCACCTTTTGCTGCGGGGAAGCACTTTGACCAATCAATCTTAAAGTACGGATAGAAGGTAATATCGGGACTTACCTTAATGCAACACTTGCTACAACTGACGCATATTGAGCGTTAGGGTTCAAAATAAATGAGACACTTATTGGAAGAGACCATCGGTCAGAAATTGGGACAGAATATCTTGCTCGAACGCCGAGAGAACTGATTCCACCTTGCTCTTGAATAAGGCTGTACGGGGAGGAGTACCACATAGAATTTGATGTAAGCAACGCACCAACAAAAAAGTGTGTTTCTACTTCTGCCAACGATGTTGTGTAGGAGGCTTCGATGTATGAGGAAAAACGAGGGTCGTTGAAAATATTCATTGCTGCAAATACTTGTATTGGCAAGCCTTTTGGAGCTGTATACAAAAATGCCCCTTCTAACGTATGTGCGCCTGTGCCATCGTTATTAACCCAAAACCATGACTTACGATTCATTGGGAAATAGTAATCTGTGAGCGTTGGCACAAAACTTCCCCAGTTCGTTTCAATCGTGTATCCAATTTGTAAAACCGTAGCATTAAAGCCGTTTCCCAGTGCTTGTGTTCCGAAAAATGCGGCATGAAATTTATCCACTCCAAAACGGCATTGTGCTTGAGCAACGGGCAGTCGTTCCAACGCAATACCGCGCCAAATAAGGCTCGAATGAAATTCTACTTGAAGAGCAATGGTCATTGAAGGTTCTTGTGCAACACTTTGTGCAAAACATTGAACCGAGAGACGTAAGGCGATTGTTAGTATTAGCATCAGCGTCCCTAACGTATTGATGAAAGCTATGGTTGAAGGCTTTTGCATGATATTTTTCCTTAAAAAATTGTTTTGGATGGTATATTTTTCGTCGTTGTTTGTTCAAAATCAAGCAACCATTTTTTACGATGCACCCCACCACCATAGCCCTTTAATGCGCCATTTTCGCCAATAACACGATGACAGGGAATAAGAATAGCAATGCGATTCATACCGTTGGCATGAGCGACGGCTCGAACAGCATTCGGCATTCCCAGAAGTATCGATTGCTGCTTATAGGAGATTGTTTGCCCGAAAGGAATAGTTTGCAAAGTCTTCCATACAGTAGTTTGAAATTCCGACGCAGGAGCATGAAGAGCGCACGAGAACTGCGTTCGTTTTGCGGCAAAATATTCTTGCAGTTCTTGCTCAAGTTGCAATAGATGTATGTTGGATTGAGAGGGTAAGAGTGTTGCGTCAAGTCGCTGCATTATATCTCGGAGTTCTTGTTCGAGCATTCTTCTATCCAAAAACTCCAGTAAACATATTCCTTCAGGCGATGCGCAAGCAAGCATTGGTCCAAGCGGCGTGAGAATACGGGTATAATAAATTACAAGACTGTACCGTGCAGAGCGTGGTGATTTCTCAAAAATTTCTCGAAAGCGTGTATTGAAGCCACTGAGAGAGTTATACCCCACATCAAAAGCACTTGCCGTTATACTTTCTCCCTCGTGAATTTGCGTAAATGCGTGTCCCACACGCATCATTCGTTGGTAGGCCTGAAAGGTCATATTATGGTGCTTCTTAAACCATCGACGAATTGTATGCGGCTCTAGTCCTCGTGTTGCAATATCGCAATCTTTAATTTTGGCAAAAGGATTCTGTGCAATTTCATCTAAAAGTTTTTGAATCTCTGTCGGTGTTTCTCCCAATGGAAGCATTGGCTGGCATACCTTACACGGTCTGTAACCATGTTGCATTGCGAGCGTTGGTGTAGAATAAAATTCAACATTTTCACGCTTTGGTTTCCTTGCGGTGCAGCTTGGTTTGCAAAAAATCCCCGTTGTTTTGACTGCCGTTACAAAAATGCCTTCAAAAGAAACATCTTTGTCCAAAATCGCTTGATACATCCGTTCTGCTGTTAGCATAAAAAGCTTTGAAATGTGGTTCAATCAATGATTTGGTGCAAATCTACGCCAGGAAGATTCACAGAAACTACCGAAAATTTGACAAGTATTTTTTTGCACATTATCTTTTCATCGCTCATTGCCAATCATTACGTACTGCGCCTTGCGGCATAGCTCATATGAAGTATTGAAGCAGTGTTCACGATACTTCTGTACGTTAGCTTTGGTTCACGGGGCGTATTATTCCCTTTCAGCGACGATTCCGCGCCGTTCAGCGATTTTCCCTTTCCCGCACTCAAAATTTCCGTAGCTTGCGTGGCATGGAAACCTTTTTTACCAATATCGTCTTTTCCAATGTCCGCTCGTGGCGTGTGGTGCGGCATACAGCCTTTTGGCTGTGGTGGGTGATGTTTTTGTCGTGGCTCTATGCTGTGAAACTGGCACAGGTGAACACGCAAACGCTTTGGGGCGTGAATACCGCCTATTGGCTATCGTTTGTGGAAACGCTGGTCTATCTGCCTTGTCATCTGCTCGTAACGTACAGCCTACTCTACGTCGTGATTTTGCGGTTCTTCCTTCAACAACGCTTTGTGGCTGTCGCCTTGGGCTTTGTTGTCACATACGCCGCAGCAGTGCTGCTTTCGCTGCCAATTACCTTTTTCATTACCATTCCGCTTCGCACAGCATTTGGGTTTGAACCGCCTTGGAACAGCGTTTTTGCGTCGTTTTCGACGGCGGTCAAAGGTGGAAGTTCGGTGTTGGGATTTGCTATTGGCATCAAACTGCTCAAACTCTGGTACGAAAAGCAGCGCGACAATCAACTTCTCACGCAAAAAAACCTTGAAGCCGAGTTGCAGAGCCTGAAAGCGCAGATTCACCCGCATTTTCTTTTCAACACCCTGAACAGCGTCTATGCTCTCACGCTGGAGCGCACCTTTTCGGGCATGGAAGCCGCATCGGAAGCGGTCTTGCGGCTTTCTGCCATGCTTCGCACAATGCTCTACGACGGCGCACAGGAACGTATTCCGCTCCGCACAGAACTTGACCTTATTCGCAATTACATCGAACTTGAGCGTTTGCGCTACGGAGACCGCGTTGATGTCTCGCTGGCGTGGAATAATGCGGATTCGGAGGAGTTTAGTCTTGCCCCGCTTGTGCTTTTGCCGTTTGTGGAGAACGCCTTCAAGCACGGTGTAAGCGCAAGCACGGAAGCGGCGTGGGTGAGCCTTGAAACCAGCATCAAATCGAATGTTCTGACGTTTCGCCTTGTGAACAGCAAGCCGGAAGCCTCTCTTGCAATAGCAAACAATCTTCAAGAATACGCAGCAAGCACTATTCCAAGCGGCTTGGGGTTGATGAACGTCCGCAAACGTTTGGAACTGCTCTATCCCGACAAGCACACGCTTCGCATCAATGATGACGGTGAGACCTTTGTTGTGGCTTTGACGCTTGTTCTTAATCCAAGCAACCAAGCACTAAGCAGCAAAGCACTAAGTAACCAAGCACTAAGTAACCAAACAACGACCCATGCGCTGTATCCTCATTGACGACGAACCCCGCGCTTTAGACGTGCTGGAACGCCATATTTACGCGCTGCCGTCTTTGTGCCTTGTAGCCAAGTGTGGAAGCGCGGTGCAGGCATTTGAGGTGCTTCAGCGTGAGGCGTTACGAGGTGAGGCTGTTGAATTGATGTTGTTGGATATTACCATGCCACAGCTCACGGGACTAGATTTTCTGCGGTCTTTAGACAAACCTCCGCTTACTATTCTCACAACGGCATACCAAGAATACGCCTTGCAAGGCTATGATTTGGATGTGGTTGATTACCTTTTGAAACCGATTTCCTTCGACCGTTTTTTACGCGCCGTGCAGAAAGCCGGGCGGCGTTTGCAGAAAACGGAAGTATTGCCTCCGCTCACCACAAGTACGAATGCGCCCTCCACGCCTCCAAGCGATGAGCGTTTTTTGTATTTTCGGGTAGAGCGGAAAATGGTCAAAGTTTTTCTGCGGGATATTTGCGTGGTGGAAAGCCTGAAAGATTACGTGCAGATTATCGTTCAGACTCCGCATGGTGGCTGGCAAAAGCTCATCACCAAGCAAAGCATGAACGCGCTTGAACTCATGCTGCCGTCGGAGGAGTTCGTGCGCGTCCACCGCTCGTACATTGTGGCGGTGAAAAAAATTTCCTCCTACACCGCATCTACACTGGATATTGCGGGGATGGCGATACCGATTGGGCGGGGGTTTAAGGGGAATGTGGTGGATGTGTTGTGAAGCGCAATCGCACTATTCTTCCATGCGTATCTGCGCAAGGGCAGCATGAGTTTCTTCAATTGTTTTCACTAACTCCTCGGTAACTGTTTTGACTTCATCACCCATTCTCAAATACTCATCTGGGAATTCACTGCGGAGAAAGTGCATGAGGGCATACCATATTGGTTTATGGCTCTCTTTTAACCGAGGAAATTGAAAGAGTGAAAGCGCAACGTGGTATTGGCGATAAATGAGAAGCCGGAATAGAATAAGCCAAATTGCTATATAGTAATGAGTGTAAACTCGTTCAATTTGTAAGACGCAACTCATTCTTTCTTGAATTTCCGAAAACGGTAATTGCGGATGTTTCGTGAGAATCCAAAACAAATGCTCTTGAATAGTTTCTTCATGCTGTGGCGCGTTTACAAGTGCTTTAGTTAGTTGTTTTGTAAGCGTTTTGTTATTCCAGAAAAACCCCTCAAGAAGATACACTATTAAAACTACTTGAATAGCCTCAAAACTACCTTGTTGCATTGCCTTCTGTAAATATGGCATCCCGTCTCTTGCTTTTTTCAACTTACAATACATGAGACCAATTCCGTAAAGTGTTTCTGCATCTTGATGACGAATATCTTTCAATATTGTAATTGCCTCATGAATGTTCACTTCATTGAGAAGTTCGCGTTTGCCTTGGTCAAGTGCTTGTTTAATCAACTTTTTAGCTTTGAGCAGTAAATTATAATCTGATTCCGAAAGATTCTCCGCTAAACTTGGTGAATGCTGCAAAAGGTATTGCTTGGTCGTAGATAATAATTCGTCTTGTATTTCATGGGGCAATTTCCCCGATTGCGCAAGCCCTTCAGCAAGCAAATACGCATAGCGAGGGTAAAGTTCCTGACCATTTTGTATGGAAGAAACAAGCCCTGATGCCCTTTCGTTGAGCATATCTTCCGGCAATATCTCAAGAAATCGCACAAACCAAATGACACTACGCTTGCCATCTTTCCTCCCATTTCGCATCAAATACCAGATATTAAAAAATCGCTCCTGCAACCGATAAAAATAGTTTTTCGTGCTGGTCGGGACTTTTTCGATAATGCCCTGCTGCTCAAGCGTGTTCAACTGTGCCGAAATCACCTTGCTTTCAAGCCGTGTGGAGGCAGTAAGCTCTTTCACACTCACAGCATCCCACGCCAGCGCGACGGCATCCACCACCACGCGCTGCTGCGTCGGCAAATCATCCACACGCTGCCCGTAAAATGGGGTTAGTTGGTCTAAAAGCCGCTCCAAATCTTGCATGGTGTCCCCACCTGTGTTATCGGCAAAAATATCAAACAGCAAAACCATCGTGCGCGGAAAACCGCCCGTCAGAGTGCGCAGAATCTCCACTCGGCGCGGCTGTTCGTTGATGATGCGCAGCACATTTTCTCGCTCGTTTGCGGGGCGATATTGCGCTAGATTCTTGAGCAGTTCAATAGTTTCCGCCTGCTTCAGCCCTTTTAGCTGCACAGTGGCAAAAAAATCAAAGAAGGGTTTGTCGTAACGGTAGGTGTGTTCCAAAACACTCGCCGAAGCAGCAATTATCAGGATTTCAGGACACGTCATCAACAATTCACGGAGGCGTTGATGCTCTTGTTTGCTGAATTTATCCAACATCACACCAAAATTATCAACAAGCAGCACCAGTCTTTTCTTCCGCTCTCTGAGCGGGCGCAAGAGGTACTCAAAAGCGCGGTCTTCGTAATCCTTATCGTAGAAATGCTTCTCCGCTTCGTCATAGACACCGCTCCAATCCTTACCGTATTCGTCCTGCAAGATTCCCAGCACTTTTTCCCACAGGCGCGATAGCTTGAAAATACCATGCTGCTCTTCGTTCAAACGCACCGCAACGATGCGCTTCTGCACCTCCGCATCGGCGCACAGTTCATCGTAAATTTTAAGCAAAAGCGTGGTTTTTCCGCTTCCGCGCACTCCCTGAATAAGCCAATGCTGCGGTAGAGTATTTACCGGATGCTCCGCAATATCCTTGAAAATCCGCTCAAAGAGTGGCTTCCGCACCACAAAGAGCGCGTTACGCTCTTCGGGTGTGAGTTGGTCGGGATTGAAGGCGCGGGCAACGATTTTTTTATGCAACATTGGATGCTGGTCTGCGGGGTCGCTACTTGCTTTTACGCTTGTTTTGCTAACCGTTTTGCTTGCCGTTTTGCCATTCGGCATTTGTTTAGTGCGCGACATTGTTCCTCCACCAATCTTGAAGCATCGGGGAGACAAACCGATACGACACGCCAAAGCCCGTTCTACCTTCGATTTGAACAATATAGCCGTCATGCGTGAGTGCGGCGATGATTGATTTGTGCTGCTCTATGCTGAATTTTTGTGCAAGGTCGCTTATCTCCGCCGCATCAATCGTGTCTTTCGTCGCAGCAGCATTCAAAACAGCCATAACAAACGCCCGCTCATCACCCTTAAACGCCTTGCGCAAACGCTCTTCCCACCACACGAAATACTGACGATTGCTCAAAACGTGGTTGTAGGCAAGCGTGATAATGTCAGGCGAAAGCCGTGAAACCTCGTTCTCAGCCGTGTAGGTGTGCAATTCGGCTAAGAGAATTTGTAGATAATACGGCACCAACCAGCGAATTTGTTGCAAAATCTGAGCAATAATCTCATCGGTAAATTCATTGTGCGCAAGAGAATACGCCGGATGCGCTACGATGCTGCGAATCATGGACTCCGCTTCTTCCTTGCGAAGCGGCTGCAAATGGCTTGTGCGCACATCATTGATTGCGTTGCTTGCACCAAGCCTTTCGGCAACGTATTCCAAGCCAATCGAACCGCAGTAGAGAAACTGCACCTTTGCGCTGATAGCCCTATTTTGACGAAGTTCACGATGCGCCAAAAGCAGCATTTTCGCGTCGTCTGGGGTCTTGTCGGCAATATTTTGTACGGCTTGAGCAAATTCATCTATCATTATCACCAGCCGTTCGCCGTCGGGAATATTTTTGACTATTCGTCCCAAAAGCCGCTCAAATGCTTTGTGTGGAAGCATTTTTTCTCCTTCTGTAAATTCAAATTTGCCGACTGCATCACCACCAATACTCCGAATGCGTTTCAAGAATCCTCGCGTTTTTTCACCAACGCGAATACTGGTGGAAGTATATTCATCATCATGCAAAAGTGCGCTGGCAAGACGCGAGAAAAAATCCTCAACGCTTGATACAGACTCCACTTCAAGGAAGAGTAATGCTTTATCTTCTTGCGGATTATCTTGCAAATAGTAGAGAAGCGAAGTCTTGCCGGAACGACGCGGAGCAACGAATAAAATATGTTCACCAGAAGCCAAAGCATCCCACAGTTTTTTGGTTTCACGCGGGCGCTCAAAGAAATTGTCCTTGTCTGCGGTTTGCCCGACGAGGTTTTTGATTGGTTTTATCATCATGGTTTACCGATGAATTTTGACAATAGAATTATTGTCAAAATACTTAACAAAATTTTCATTGTCAAGTTTTTTGACAATAAATTTTTTGTCAAGTTTTTCAAAACCCATTCCGATTATCAATCTACAAGCATTCGGCAAGTTCATCGTCCTTATCATCAATTCACCTACAACGCATCTTTTCAAGGATTTGACGATGAACGCACAATCTTCTTCTTCGGCTAGCACCCTGCTCCGCCCGATACTAACGGCTCTGGCGGTGATTATCACTCTCATCACCAACACGCTTGCCGTCGTCTTACCGCTCAACAATCGTTCTACCGAAGCTATTTCCGATAGTTTTAAGGTCTTTTTTACACCGGCAGGATATGTGTTCTCCATTTGGAGCGTGATTTACACCGGTTTACTTGCCTTTGCGGTATATTGTTTTCTCCCAAGAAACCGCACCAATCCTACCCTTACAGCCATTTTCCCTTGGTTTATGCTCAGTTGCGCGACAAATAGCGCATGGATATTTTTGTGGCATTACGGCTTTTATCCGCTCACGATGCTGGTGATGCTGGTTTTACTGGTGTCACTCGTGATGATTTACCTCCGTGCTGACATCGGCGTACAACCGTATTCGGGTAGTAATTTTTGGTGCTTACGTTTCCCCTTCAGTGTGTATCTGGGCTGGATTTGCGTGGCTACGATTGCAAATGCAACAGCGCTTCTCTACGATATTGGCTGGAGCGGCTTTGGCGTAAGCCCGGAATTGTGGACAGCAATCATGATTGCCGTAGCTTTAGCAGTTGGTGGTTTTTTCATTGAGCTAAGGCGTGATGCGGTATTGGTGGGTGTTCTCGTGTGGGCGTTTATCGGTATTGGCGTGAAACATACAGCCGTGCCGATTGTGGGAATGAGTGCTTGGATTGCGGCTACGTGTGCGGGAGCCTTGATGCTGCGCGGGGTGTGGCTTTCGAGGAAGCAGAGGCAGACAGTCTAGACTTATACAATCCTTCAAACAGTTCCACATTTTTTGCAATGCCCCACATCCTCCAAAACCACTACGTTCTCGCCGTTCACGACCTTCGTGCAAACGCAGAATTTTTTGCAAAACTCGGCTTCCGCGTTGTCAATGAACCGCCCGGATGGGTCTTTTTGCAGCGCGACAACTGTATGATTATGCTCGGCGATTGCCGCACATCCATTCCTGCCAGCGAACTCGGCGACCACAGTTATTTCGGGTATCTGCTCGTTAGTAATGCTCAAGAATACTACGATGAGGTGTGCAATAGCGGCGTTCCCATCCACCACGCTCTTGGCGATAAGCCTTGGGGAATGCGTGAATTTGGCTTACGGTCTCCTGAAGGGCATCGAGTAATGATTGGTCAGGTCTTGGAGCAGTAAGCAGATTATTCGCCATGCGCTTCCATTGTCCATGCCCCCATAGCCTGCGTAAATCCTCACTATTTCACACTCACGCGGCTGACGCGCCGCATAGTTGTAGGGGCGAAAAAATTTTCGCCCTCACAGCAAATACTTTTTTTTTCACGTTCCAGAAAAAGATATTTTCCAATAAAAAATATCTTTACAATTTGTGAATTTATCAAAATTGCGTATTTTCCCGCAACATTCTACCTCTCGGAACAACAGCACAACAAAGCCCGATTCTCCAAGCAATTTCACACTACGTTGTTTATTTTGGGATCATCGTAATGAGGCAATTCATCCGAATAATGCCGATGGCATTACTGTTTGGTATGGTCTGCACTTCTGTCTCTTTGGGGTTTGCATCTCAAGACCGCAGGACCAATACCGCAACAATTCAGAGCAAAAAAGTACAGACAATAACAGTACAAAGCCTAACAGCACAGCAGCTTCTGGACTCGCTACTTCGACTAAACGCCACTATTCAAGAGGACTCCCTGCAAATCGCCGACTTGCTTTCACAAGCAGGAGCGTTCAATATTGTCCGCCCCGAACTCGCCTTACTTCTTGCCCAAGAAGCTGCTTCTCGCTCCGCCAAACTCTCGAATAACCGCTTGCTGGCTGAATCAAAACGTTTGATTGCTTTTGCGAATCAGCGGCTTGGCTTAATGTCGGTCG
This sequence comes from Candidatus Kapaibacterium sp., assembly GCA_025455065.1. GTDB lineage: Bacteria > Bacteroidota > Ignavibacteria > Kapaibacteriales > UBA4661 > PH2015. Next base: position 10,553 of record JALONG010000001.1, read on the forward strand.
CTATGAAAAATTATTTGAGTGCAGTCGAACTTTTTGAACAACTACGCGACAGTAATGGTCTGGCGTACTGCTATAACGGACTTGGCATTATTAATTTTGAGCAAAAAAGGTATGAACAAGCATTGCAGAATTACCACGATGCAGCGATTATTTTCTCACGTCTGGGGAATATTGAGCGCCATGCTGCCACGTTGTCTAATTCTGCATATTGCTTCATCAAACAACAACGTGTAGATTCCGCAATGTACTACAACCAACGAGCTATCGCCATCCAAAGAACATTGCAAAATGATACGGCTGCGTTTACTGTCATGAGTTTAGGAGAAATAGCACTGCTGCAAAGGGCATACACCGAAGCGGAAAACTATGCACTGCGGTCTTTGCAAAAAATTCAAACAGCTCCAAACAAAATTGTCGAAACACGTGCGTTTAATCTTTTGGGGCAACTATACCTTGCTAAAGCTGAATATGCCAAATCAATATATTATTTGGAATTAGGCTTAAAAACCGCCTCCGAGACGAAATTGGCTTACCGCATTTGGGACAGTTACGAAATTCTTGCTCTTGCCGAACAAACGATGGGAAATTTTCGCAAAGCGCTTTTTTACAAAACAAAAGCCCAAGAATTCCGAGATACGTTAATCTCGGAAGAGATTTCGCTTTCGCGGGTAGTCATTGAAGCCAAGCGTGAACGCGAAGAGCGCATCCGTGAAACAACGATACTTGAAGTGAACAATCAACGACAGAGAATGTTTCTTATCATTCTTGGAGCGTTCACAATTCTCCTCGCGGCGTTAGCTCTTGCTCTTTTCAATTTATACAAACGTATCTCCCTATACAGCAAGCGCTTGGAACTCCAGCGCAATGAGACTCTGCGCCAAAAAACGATTGTCGAGCAGCAAGCGACCTCCATTCAGCAAATCAATGCCCTTCTTGAGTCACAAAATGCAGAACTGGAACACGCAAACAACGAATTATTTCAACTCAATCATAATCTTCAGGAAGCCGATGAAAAAAGAGTTCAGATGCTCAGTATCGTATCGCATGACCTTAAATCGCCTTTGAGTTCAATATTTATGACCACTGAATTTTTATTACAAAAAGAATTTTTAGATGACGTATCAAAAGAGCTGTTGTCGAATCAGATGCGTTCAATAAGCAGAATGAATCACCTTATCAAAGAGTTGCTTGACACTGCTGCACAAGAATTGGGTAAAATGAATCTTGTGAACCATCCGTTTGATTTTTTGTCGGTGCTGGATGCCGTTGTGAATGAATTATACCCCATTATTGAGGGCAAAGGGCAAATCATCGTTGCACCCACATCACGGGAAATCACAAGACCGATAATCATGCTCGGGGACGAAAATAAAATCTTACAAGTCGTTGAAAATCTTATTAGTAATGCAAGTAAATTTTCTCCTCTCGGCTCAACGATCACCGTTGATGTTTCGGAAACGACCGAAACCGTGACTGTTAGCGTCAAAGACCAAGGTCCAGGGCTTACAGACAACGACAAATCAAAACTGTTCGGATTTTTTCAACGCCTTTCAGCTACGCCCACCGGCAAAGAACATTCAAGCGGCGTAGGTCTGGCAATTATTCATAAAATTGTTAAATTACACGGCGGCAACATTTGGTGTGAATCGGAGTTTGGTCACGGAGCTACGTTTTTTGTCGAAATCCCCAAACCCGCTCCGGGAGACCTTCTTGAAGAAACCGTAACAGCATAGCCGCCTAGAAGCATCTCGCTCCGAGTATCATCGTACATCATTCCCGCCGGAAACCACTTTACAATCTATCAAGCCAGCCAATGAAACACAGGGTTTTCAACTTCCCTCAAACAACCGCTTTCGTCATCGCCGCAATGATTGGTACAGGGGTTTTTACATCGCTCGGCTTACAAGTGAAAGCTATTCCTTCCGTGCCTGCGGTGCTGCTGTTGTGGGTGATTGGCGGTGTTGCCTCACTGACGGGTGCATTAGCATACGCTGAACTTGGTGCGGCACACCCGCGTTCCGGGGGCGAATACCACTTACTGAGTACGATTTATACCCCAACCCTTGGCTTTATAGCAGGTGTGGCGACGCTTATTGCGGGGCTTGCCGCACCAATGGCACTTTCCTCCGTCGCTTTTGCGAAATACGCACAAAACCTTGTTCCTCTCTTTGGTATTTCCCTTCCCGAATGGACATTCAGCATCGGCGTATTGATACTGACGACGCTTTTGCATAGCATCAATATCCGTGCGGGTTCGCTGCTGCATAGTGGTATCACCTACTTCAATGTCGGGTTGATTGTAGTGTTTATTATTTCTGCCTTTATTTCCCCTAATCCTGCACCAAATCTTACGTTTGCGGCACAAGATTGGTCATTGATTCTTTCCCCCGGGTACGCCGTAGCGTTTGTGTTTGTGAGCTATGCGTATTTGGGCTGGAACACGTCCGTGTATGTGATTGACGAAATCCATGATGTGCAAAAAACACTGCCGCGCTCGGTGTTCGCCGGAGTTGTCGTGGTTACGGTGCTGTATGTGGTCTTGAATTTTGCATTTCTTAAAGCCGCACCAATAGAAATACTTTCAGGAAAAGTTGATGTTGGCTACGTCGCCGCACAAGCAATTTTTGGTCAGCAAGGTGCGGGCATCATGAGTGCGCTTATTGCTTTGGTGTTGCTGGCAAGCGTCAGTTCCTACACGGTCTTGGGTCCAAGAGTGTGGAACGTTATGGGGGAAGATTACTCACTCTTCCGCTCTATTGCAAAGAAAAACGCAAACCACATTCCTGTTCGCGCTTTTTGGCTGCAATGCGCCATAGCGGTCATTATTGTTCTTACGTCAAGTTTTGAAGCTATTTTGATTTACACGGGATTTTTGCTGAATGTTTTTAATATGCTTGCCGTTATCGGGGTGATTATTCTTCGCCGCAAATACCCCGCTCTGCCTCGTCCTTACAAGGTTTGGGGCTATCCCCTCACGCCGCTTATTTTCGCAGTTATCAGTTTTTGGATGGCGGCATCTGTTGTGGTGGAACGTCCGAAAGAATCGCTTGCCGTTCTCGCAACCTTTGTAGTGGGTTTTCTTCTGAATGCCCGCAAGAATGACCGCAAAATCTCATAAAACCTCATTTCTCACCAGCAATATTTTTTTAGTTGGATATATGCAAATACCAAATCCGCACTCAGAAAACACCGCTTCCACCCTCACTCATCTCGAATGTAGTATGACGGGCGAACGCTACGAAGCCGACCAAATCTGGAATCTTTCCCCAAGCGCCCAGCGCCCCCTTCTTGCCCGTTACGACCTTCCCAAAGCCGCACAAACACTCACCCGCGAGAGCCTCACGAACCGCCGCCGTGATTTATGGCGCTACGAGGAAGTTTTACCCGTGCGAAGGCGAGAAAATATCATTGCTTTGGGCGAAGGCTGGACACCACTTGTTCATGCCGAACGGCTGGGAACGCAGATTGGATGCGCTCAGACACTCATCAAAGATGAATCCCCAAACCCAACAGGCAGCTTCAAAGCACGTGGTCAAGCCGTTGCCGTGAGCCGTGCGAAAGAACTTGGCGTAACATCGCTGGCAATTCCAAGTGCCGGTAACGCCGGAGGCGCGATGAGTGCGTACGCGGCAGCCGCAGGGATTCCGGCACACGTGTTTATGCCTGCCGATGTGCCGCTTGCTTTCCGAGCTGAGTGTAATGCCTTTGGTGCAAATCTCACGCTTGTTAATGGGTTAATCAATGATTGCGGAGCAAAAGTCCGCGAAGGCGCACAAACACACGGATGGTTTGATGTCAGTACGCTGAAAGAGCCGTACCGATTGGAAGGCAAAAAAACAATGGGCTACGAACTCGCCGAACAACTTGATTGGACACTGCCCGATGTGATAATCTACCCCGCAGGCGGCGGCACGGGGCTGATTGGGCTTTGGAAGGCATTTCAGGAAATGGAAGAACTGGGCTTGCTCCCACGTGGAATGAAGCGCCCGCGCATGGTGTGTGTGCAAAGTACAGGCTGTGCGCCGATTATCAAAGCCTTTCACGAAGGCAACGAACACGCACCGCTGTGGGAAGGCGCAAAAACAATTGCCGACGGGCTGCGTGTGCCGGTGGCGGTGGGTGATTTTTTGATGATTCGCGCCATCAAAGAAAGCGGCGGAACAGCGCTTGCCGTCAGTGATGAAGATATGATAACGTATTCCAACATGATTGCCCGCACAACAGGCATTTTCCCTGCTCCTGAAGGCGGAGCGTGTTTGGCGGCACAGGTGGAATTGCTTGAGCAAGGTTGGATACGACCCGATGAGAGTGTTGTACTTTTCAATACGGGAACAGGCTTAAAATATGCGCATTTGTGGGGGTAAATTTCCGATGGTTTGCGTCATCGCCGATTCCTCATTGTTTCTCTAATTGCCTCAATGGGCAGATACAGCACGGAAGCAACTTGTTCCATGGGAATTCCAAGCTGAATCATAGCGACGGCACTCTCAAGTTTGCCTTCAAGTTTACCTTCCTTACGCTGCTCCTGCCCGTATTCTTGAACAGCAAGGCTCTCATGAATATCATCAAAAATTTCTCTGGTGTCTATCATGGCGCGTACCTCAAGCGATATGGCGATGAATACCTTCTACGACATCAAGGGGCAAGTCGAGAGCATCGGCAACTTGAGCAACAGAAAGTCCGAGACGAAGTAACTTAGGCACACCTTCGAGTTTGCCTTCAAGTTTGCCTTCTTCACGCTGCTCCTGCCCGTATTCTTGAACAGCAAGGCTCTCATGAATATCATCAAAAATTTCTCTGGTATCTATCATGGCGCGTACCTCTTGAATGGTTAAGGTTTTGTATTTGCTGACGTACAAACTTACGAATAAATCTTTGAACATCTTCTGCAAGACAAGGCTTTTTGTTTGGGAAATCCTCGCACTGAGTTTGGAAATAATCTCGTCGTCGGAAGGGCGATGTTCCGGCGTTACGGTCATTCGCATAAGCAGCATGGCAGCTTGTTCTTCGGGCGTTGTGAAGAGTTCTTCCTTTTCGGTTGCTTCGTCGAGATAGACCACGTGAATAACACCATCATCGCACAAAGATTTCCACTGCCCTGCGCCTGTGTCAATGCTGCGGGAACGCAGAAGCAGTACCATTTGAAAGCGTGTCAATTCCGGCATTTGCAAAAGCAAGAGAGAAGTTTCGCTCACAAGGCGCGTGTAAATGAGTTTGTCCGCCCAAAACTGCACTTCGCAGACAATCACAGGCGCATCCGGTATAGCACCAGCGCCGGCTTCAGTATCGGGAAGTAAGATTCCATCGGCTCGTTGGGCTTTTTCTTTCAGTTCCACCGATTGAAAGTGGTAAGGAACATCCACCAAAGAATCCAAGTGCGCCATATGAAGCAACAATGCGGGTTGCGCCTCCAAAAGTTTGTAAAAAAGCGTATCGGTTTTCATCCGCCAATCTCCGACATTGAATCAAACGCCGCCGAAGCGCTGTGCGTATGCCGTTCTGCCTCGAAACCATCGCGGAAGCGGTGTTGCACGGCGATGATGATTGCTTCTTTCACTGCATCATCACTCGCTCCTTCCCTTAAAAGCCGCTTCAAATCAAGCACACCGTTGTCGTACAAACAGGTTTTGAGAATGCCTTTTGCCGTGATGCGAATACGGTTACAGGCTCCACAAAATGTTCTTGAAAACCCAGCAATAATGCCTACTTGCCCCGCGTAGCCCGGAATCCGGTAAAGTTCCGCCGTTGCTGCATGGTCATGCCTACCAAGCGCTTCAATGCTCGGAAAAGCCTCTTGCAGCGCGGAAAGGATTTTTTTGTACGTCCACACAGGCGCTACAACCTTGTGCGTACCGCCATTAAACGGCATTTCTTCGATAAACCGCATGATAAAGTTTCTGTGTTTTGTTTGTTCAGACATCGCAATAACATCATCCGAATTTTTTCCGTCCATGATAACCGCATTCACACTGAGCGGAATAGGACTTGCCGCAAGCGCTTCAAAACTGCCCCAGACCGCCCGAAACTCATTGCGCCGCGTCAGTTCAAAAAAGCGCTTCTCGTCAAAGGTGTCCATACTGAGGTTCACCGACGCAATGCCCAATTTCTCCATTTCCGGTACGTGCGGTGCAGTGAGTACGCCGTTTGTGGTGATATGCACATCCTCAATGCCGCGTGTTTGCTTGATTTCACGGAGTAATCCCATGATGCCTTTGCGGACAAACGGCTCGCCCCCTGTTACACGCACTTTGCGGATTCCTAATGCGGCACAAACCTCCACAAGCCGCACGATTTCTGCATCGGTGAGGAGTTCTTTTGTCGGCAAAAAGCGCATATCTTCGGGCATACAGTACGCGCAGCGCAAGTTGCAACGGTCTGTTACCGCAAGGCGTAAATACGTGATTGCCCTGCCGAAGTTATCCACAAGCGTTGTGGATGCTTGATTTGTTAGGGTTTGTGCGCTAAGAACGGGTAATTGCATAATCTCTGAGTGCATTATTTCTGTTGGATGATGAAAGGAAGATTGCTAATATAGCAAGAAATCATGCGGCTTCACGCAGATTTTTCGTTTTTTCACCCTACCATACTCGCTCTCGACCGTGAACAACACTCATTTTACCAATCAAGAACGCGACCGATACAGTCGGCATCTACTCTTGCCGGAAGTCGGTTTTGAAGGACAACAGCGCCTGAAAGAAGCGAAAATACTCGTTATCGGTGCGGGAGGTTTAGGCAGTCCGGCGGCACTGTACCTTGCTGCGGCGGGCATTGGCACGCTTGGCATTGCGGACGGTGACGTGGTTGAACTGTCCAATTTGCAGCGACAAATACTTCATTCTACACAAAACATCGGCAAAAGTAAGGTTTCATCGGCTGTGGAACACATTCACGCCCTTAATCCGCTTGTGCGCGTCATTCCGCACACTATGGCGCTTACCCGCGACAACGCGCTTGCAATCATCGCTGATTACGATGTCGTTGTAGATGGAACGGACAATTTTGCAACGCGGTATCTCGTGAACGACGCTTCAGGGCTGCTCGGAAAGCCGCTTGTTTATGGCAGCGTGTTTCGGTTTACGGGGCAAGTGAGTGTGTTCGATGCCGCAAAAGGCGGATGTTATCGGTGTTTGTACCCTGAGCCGCCTCCGCCGCATCTTGTTCCGAACTGTGCCGAAGGCGGTGTTTTAGGTGTGCTGCCCGGAATTATCGGCACCATACAAGCCACAGAAGCGCTTAAAATCGTGCTTGGTATTGGCGAGACGCTGCACCGCCGCTTGCTCCTGTTCGATGCACTTTCGATGAATATTTCCACCATCAATTTCCCCCACAATCCGCATTGTGCCTTGTGTGGAAGCGAACCCGGCATCACGGAGCTGCAAGACTACGAAGCATTTTGCAATACCGCCCAAAGCACGGAAAAATCGGCATTTTCTCAGGAAGAAACCGACCTTTCGCCGCACGAAATCGCTGCCATGCAAGAAAGCATCCTCTTTGTGGATGTGCGCGAAGCACAAGAGCGCGAAGTGCGGATGATTCCCGGAACAGTCCACATACCGCTTGCTGCCCTGCCAGAAGCGCTTACCGAATTATCGAAACAGGAAAAACCGATTGTGTTTCACTGTCATTCCGGCAAGCGCAGCCGGGCGGCGGTGGACCTGTGCAGAAAGAATGGTATTGCGGCAAAACACCTTGCAGGCGGCATTCTTGCTTGGGAAAAGTTTTTTTTCGATGCGCAGTTTATGAGCGATTTACGAGCAGGTTTGAAATAAAAAACTTGCACTTTTGCTTCCGAAGTGCTAAGTTTGTCGGGTGCAGTTCAATAATTGAGTAGAATTGCAAATACTCTGCGAAAAACACAACGACACCATTCATGGATTCGCACCGCACAACCACAAGCAAGTGGCAATCGCTCTTCCGCAGCACACGTTTTTCAGTGTGCCTGCTTAGTGTGATTGTGCTTTCGCTTGTTGTTCGGACGGCTGCCTACAATTATGACCTTTCACAAAGTGCAACAAACAACGCCTATAACCTTAACCCACTCTACAAGCCCGTAAAACAGCAACCCGTTAAAGCAAAGAACCCACGCGCTTTGGCGAGTATTACGCTTCCGATGGCTCAAAGCCAACAGCATATTCGCACCTTTACACCGGAATCGAAAAACCTACTTGGTACGGTGCCTCCGCTCCCTGCCCTCCCAACTTCTTCGAGCAACCATCTCCCCTTTCAATCCCCAGACGCTCTTTGCCTTCAGGCTACATCGCCTAACCTCTGCGTTCTCCACGCTGTATTTAGAATTTAGACACTCCCTTATTATTTTTTTAAGCGCAAGCAACCTTGTTGTTATGCGCCCCGTGCGCATTGTTCTTTTCGCGCTCATAGCTTCTGCATCGTAGTTCGACTGCCGTTAATATCCATCTGAAAATACTGTGTATTGCCTCAAGCCCCGATGTCCTCTCTAGCGCATCATGTTTACACTCATTATGCTGCATTTGGCTTCTACCTCCCCCGATGCCATTTGTAATCATGGTGCGCTTTTTTTTGGCATGACAGACAACGTATTTTCCAAAACTTCATTGCACAAAATATCATTGTACAGAACATCACCAACCACGCGCTTTTGCGTGTCTTTTTTCATTCACCCTCATTTATAGGAGTTCGTTATGAACAATTCCTTCCTTCGTAGAAATCTCGTTTCTACGTTTCTCGCTTTGTTCGTTGTTGTTTTGAGCGCTAGCGCACAAGACAAAAAACCAATGAACATCATCGAAACGGCAACCGCCGCAGGTACTTTCAAGACGCTGGCAACAGCACTCACCGAAGCCGGACTGGTCGAAACGCTGAACGGCGCAGGACCATTCACGGTATTTGCCCCGACGGATGCGGCTTTTGCCAAAATCCCGAAAGAAAAGTTGGATGCCCTCATCAAAGACAAAGAGGCACTCAAAAAAGTCTTGCTCTATCATGTTGTGAGCGGTAAAGTTATGGCGAAAGATGTGGTCGGCATGAACGGCAAAACAGCAAAAACCGTACAGGGTTCGGAAGCCGCTATCAAAGTTGATGGCGCTGTTGTTATGGTTGATGCTGCAAAAGTCGAAAAAACCGACATTGAATGCTCCAACGGTGTGATTCACGTGATTGATTCCGTGATGATGCCCGCAGAGAAGAAATAATCCCACTCCGAGAGATTATTTCTTTCCGTCCCGCAGTTCATAGGGCAAAAGGGCTGCGGGATGATTTTTTTTCGTATCATTGTGGGGTACGTTGTTCTACTGTGAAATCACGTCCTTTTTCTCCGCTACCAACAAGCAATTATGATTCGCCTCGCCTTCAAAAACCCGTATCTTATTGTTGTTCTGGCAATTCTTGTTGCCGTGATGAGCATTGTTGCGGCGCTCCGGCTTCCGGTGGATATTTTGCCGCAATTCAAAATCCCTGCCGTGCAGGTGCTGACGATTTACAACGGGATGCAGGCAAGCATTCTCGACCGTAATATCACCAGCCGCTTGGAACGCTGGACCGGTCAGGCAGACGGCATTCAACAGCAACAATCGAAAAGTATTAATGGCGCAAGCATTGTAAAAAATTTTTTCACCCCCGAAACACCGCCCTCTGCCGCATTAACACAGGTTTCTGCGCTGGCTTTTTCTGCCATGCGTAATCTTCCGCCCGGCACATTGCCGCCGCTTATCACGCAGTTCGACCCGACAGCCTCCGTGCCGCTTGCACTCTTGGCTGTGAGTAGCGATTCCCTCACCGAAAAAGAAATTTACGACCTTGCAAATTTTGAAATCCGCACGCTGCTTGGCGCGGTGGAAGGCGTTACCGTGCCAACGGTCTTTGGCGGGCAGATTCGGCGCGTGTTCGTGTATGTGGACCCCGACAAACTCCAAGCCCGCAAGCTCTCCCAACTCGACATCGTGGAGGCACTTTCCAACAGCAATGTGATGATTCCGACGGGCAATGCGCAAATCGGCGGCGTGAATTACAATGTGAACGCCAATGCCCTCGTGCAGAACGTAAAAGACTTTGATAATGTTGTGATAAAATTCGATGAAAGCGGCGCACCGATTTACGTCCGCGACATTGGACGAACACTGGATGCAAACGCCGTGCAGACGAATATCGTTCACGTAAACGGTAAATCGCAAGTCTATATCCCGATTTACAAGCGTCCGGGAGCAAATACGATTCGCGCCATCAGCAACGTCCAAGCAAGCATACAGCGCATCAGTGAACGCTTGCAAGGTGCTGCGCGAATGGATGTGATTATGGACCAATCCACATTTGTGCGCACGGCGATTGAGGGTTTATCGCGTGAAGCGGTGATAGGTTTGGTGCTGGTTTGCGTAATGTTGCTTATCTTTTTGGGTGGTTTTCGTCCGGCGTTTATTGTTGCGCTCAGTCTGCCGCTTTCGGCAATGTTTGCGTTTATCGGGATGCTGGTCATGGGTGAATCCATCAACACCATGACGCTGGGCGGTCTGGCGCTTGCTATCGGGCTTTTGGTGGATAATTCGATTGTGGTTTTGGAGAACATTGACAAACACCTCAAACTGCACAAAACCCCTAAACAAGCCGCTTTCGATGGTGCTTCGGAAGTTGCCCTGCCCGTTACCGTTACAACGCTTGTGCTTATCATTGTGTTTTTGCCGATTGTTTTTCTGACGGGCGTGGCAAAGTTCCTTTTTCCGCCGCTTGCCGTTGCAGTTTCGCTTTCGATGATTGGCTCGATAGTGTTTTCGCTGACGTTGATTCCAATAGCTGCGGCGTATTTGCTGAAGCCGCATGAAGGCGAGACAAGTGCTGTCGGGCGCTGGCTGGAACGCTTGGAACACACGTATCAATCCTTCTTGCAGCAAGTTTTGCGCTTTCGGTGGTTTGTGCTGGCTGGTAGTGTTGGGCTGTTTCTTTTGGCATTGTTTCTTGCCACACGGCTTGGAACGGAGCTGTTCCCCGCTTCCGATGCCGGACAATTCACGGTGTATGTGCGCATGGAACCGGGCTACACGGTGGAACGCAGCGAAAAAATCATCACCAAAGTCGAAAATGCCATTCGCCGTGAACTTGGCAATGACGCGGGAACGATTGTATCGAATATCGGTATTCTCTACGGCTTACCTGCTGCTTACACGCCTAATTCCGGCACGTTTGATGCGTTTATCAACGTGCAGCTTCGGCACGAAAGCGAGGAAAGCACGTTTGAGTATGTACGCCGTTTGCGCGGGAAACTTGCCCACGAATTTGGCGGTGTAGAATTTGCCTTCGATGCAGGCGGCATCATCACGGCAGCACTGAATCTTGGCGCGATTGCGCCGATTGACGTGCAGATTTTGGGCAAAAATCCCGAAAAACTTCATGCACTCGGCAAACAAGTCCGCGATATTGTGCGCAGCGTGGAAGGCGCAGCCGATGTGCGCGTACAGCAACGCCAAAACCAGCCCGAACTTTTTGTGCAAGTAGATAGAGAAAAAGCCGCCGAACTAGGTCTGACGCAAGATGAAGTGATAAAAAATCTGCTCACCGCCGTTAGTTCCAGCGTGAATTTTAACCGTAATATCTGGACAGATGAGCGCACGGGGAATTTTTACTACGTCGGCGTGATGTACCCTGAAGGCAAGGTGGATGCTCAAAATGCGCTTGAAAACATCACTATCAACAACAAAAAGAAAAATATTTCCACGCTGCTGAAAAATATCGCAACGGTCAAGGTGAGCGCAAGCCCGCCCGAAATTAACCACACCGATTTGCAAGCGGTGGTGAACGTTTTTGCAAGCCCCGAAGGGCGTGATGTCGGCTCAGTTTCGGCGGAAATTGAAACGAAACTTACGCCTTTGCAGCAAACGCTACCCGCAGGCTACACGATTCGCGTACGCGGCGAGTATCAATCGCTCAAAGAAGCGTTTGGCGGCTTGGCATTTGGTTTGGTGCTGGCGGTGATTATGGTGTATTTGGTTATTGTGCCGCTATTGCGGTCGTTCAAACTGCCGCTCATTATTCTTTTGACCGTTCCGCTTGGGCTGACGGGCGTAGTATTTGCGCTGTTTTTGACGAATACCACACTCAATATCCAATCTTTTTTGGGCGTGATAATGATGGTTGGCATTACGGTCGCCTACACCAATTTGCTGGTAGATAAAATCAACGCCCTGCGCACGGAAGAGCGTTTGCCGCTTGTGGAAGCGATTACGGTCGGAGCCGCATCCCGTCTGCGTCCGGTGCTGATGACGGCGATTACGGCGGTGATGTCGCTGCTGCCGATGGCGCTTGGTTTGGAGCGCGGCGGCGAGGCAAATGTACCGCTCGGACGCGCCATTATAGGCGGAACGCTTGCGGCGGCGGTTTTGACGATGTTCGTTGCGCCGTGTTTGTTTTATGTGTTTTCTTCCAGCGAAGAGCGAGGAGTTGCCCAAACACTTGTAACGGAACGTGATTCGGCAACTTCGGCTTCGGTAGTACATCACAACGATAACGATTCACCTAACACATTTTCCTGAGAATACACCGCAATGAAACGATACAAACGTAATCAAATCGTAGGAGCCGTATTATTACTTGCGTTCACGCTATTCTTTTCCGCCTGTTCGCAGCATAAAAACGATGCAACGACACAAAAGAAAGCCGAAAAAACAACCGTTATGGTTGCAAAACCGGAGCGGCGTACGTTGGAAGGTAACGTAGAACTGACGGGCAGCGTAACGCCGAATCAGGAAGTGAAGCTGTATGCTATGGTAAGCGGCATGGTTACTGCGCTGACGGTAGATATTGGCACGTTTGTCCAAAACGGACAGATGATTGCCGCCATTCAAAACCCCGACATCACACAGCGACAGCAAAAGGCGGAGGCGGATTTTCTTGCTGCAAAAACGAATTATGAGCGAATGGCGACGATTGCAAAACAAACACCCGATTTGGTTACGCCGCGAGATATTGAGCGGGCTAAAGCAGATTTTGACGGTGCAAAAGCGATTTTGAAAGGAATGGACGAAACCGTAGAACTTATGACCATTCGTGCGCCTTTTTCGGGTGTGATAACCAAACGCTACGTGAACAAAGGAGCGATTGTGCAAAGCGGCACATCAAGCGGTGCTGCGCCACTTGTGGATATTATTGATTTGTCCGTGATGCGGATTGTTGTGGATGTGCCGGAAACCGATGTGCCGCTTGTGCGCGAAGGTACGCCCACAAAAATCACGTTTATCGAAATGCCCGATATGACCGTCAAAGCCACCGTAAGCCGTATTTCCTACGCTCTCAAAGCAGAATCGAAGACCATGCGCATTGAAATTGATGTTCGCAATCCTAACCGTGCCATTCGCCCCGGAATGTCTGCATCGGTGCTGATGGAGTTCGAGGCTCACCCGAACGCTTTGGTTATTCCCAACGAGGCAATTACGATTAGCAAAGGCGAGCCGTGCGTTTTCCGCGTCGTCAATGGCGCAGTGGAGCGCGTTGCAGTGCGTTTAGGCTTTCGAGAAACGAAGTTTAGCGAAGTGCTTCCGGGCGGAAAACTTCGTGCGGAAGATTTGGTCATCGTTCGCGGAAAAGAACTTATTACGGAGGGCGAAAATGTTTCGACAACGCAGCAATAATTACCGACAACCTGTATTGCAAACCTTATTATTCCTTGCTTTCCGGCTCTTTAGTTGTGTTACCGCATCGCCTGAAGTTTCCGCGCAAACGCTCGCAAGTACGGCAACAGTTTCCACAAATTCCCTCGTTGCGCCTGTACTGCTGGGCTTGAACGTACCATTGCTGCACGTGGGATTAAACGAAGTTTTGCAGCGTACAGGAGCAGAAAACCTTCTCATCAAAGAATCCGAGGCGCGTTTGAATGTAGCTCGTGCAACGGAAACTCGCATAAATGCTTGGTATTTGCCAACATTTTCAGCAGGAATCGGAACCTACGGTGCACTGGGAACGGTGATGAATGCACGGGGCGAGTTTTTTCAAAACGTCCAGCCCAATAACACCTCGCTCATGGGCGGTGTCATGGGCGAATGGCGTATAGCCGATGCGGTCTATGCCACAAAAGCCGCAGAATTGCGGTCATTGGCGGCAACGGAGGATCTTGCGGCTCAACGATTGCGCACAGTTGCTTTAGCGATTGCGACCTATTTCGATATTGCTGCCGCGCAAGAGCGCATCAGGCTTCTGGGTGAAACCTACAAACTGAACGAGCGCCTTTACACGCAGCTTTCACTGCAACAAGGCGCGGGATTAACCTACAAATCCGATGTCTTGCTGGTGCAAAGTTCGCTCAGTCGCTTGAAATTGCTCACGCAGCAAGCAGCCGCCGAATCGTATCGCCGTTCTGCGGAACTTTCTGCTATCCTCAATCTTGACCGACTGCACCTCGTCATTGCTGACGAAGCAGCATTAGTGCCTGTACGCTTGAACGATACACTAGCAGTGGATTCCTTGATTCAAAGCGCTCTCAAAGCCCGCCCGGAACTGCGCAGCATCAACAACGAAATGGACGCTATTCGCCACGAAGCCGATGCACTCACACTTGGAAGGCTCTTACCCACAATCACACTGAATCTTTCTACAATGCTTTTTGGTGCCGTACCTCTTCCGCAATACGGCAGAGCCGCATCAACGCTTGGTGTTTCGTGGTCTGCACCCTTAGCAGATATGCTCGGACGCGGACAGGCACAACAAACCGAAGCCGCATTAAACCTACGCACGGCACAACTTCACGTTGTAGAAAACCAGATAGAACGAGAAATCGCCTCATTTACGGGTGCATTAGCAATGCTCCGTCCCGCTTTGGCATTTGCCCGTGACGAACTCTCGGCAGCACAAGAAGCGCTTCGGCAAAGTGTTGAACGGCAAAAACTCGGCACGGCAAAGCCGCTTGAAGTCTTACAAGCATATGATGCCGTTACGCGGGCGCAAGGAGATTTCGTACAGGTTGTCAGCGAGTACAACAAGGCAGAATATGGATTATTTTTGGCACGAGGCAAGATTATTTCGGAAAAGTAATCTTCCAACAATCCTTTGCAACCCGCATCGTTTATATTCGTATAAGAAATTTTTCACCATGTTGAGGGAATTATGCTCCGCCACGCTTACCGATTTCTCCTACTGTTCCTAGTCCTCGTGCTTGTTTCGCTGCAAGCCTGCAAGCAAGAGCGCACCGTATCCGAAACAGAAACATACCAAATAACACGCCCCTTTGTCAAAACCGTGAGTTTTGAAAATGAATACGTCGCCGAAATTGTTTCTGTACAGTACGTCGAGGTACGAAGCCGCGTCAAAGGCTATATCGAAAAAGTTCACGTGGACGAAGGACAACTTGTTCAGGAGGGACAACTGCTTTTCACCATCAGTAGCCGTGTCTATCAACAAGAACTCCACAAAGCGGAGGCTGCCGTTAAAAACGCCATTGCCGATTTGAAATCCGTTGAAGTGGAATTAGGCAATGTGCGCAGCCTTGTAGAAAAAAATATCGTTTCCAAAGCCGAACTAAAAATGCTGGAAGCCAAGGTGGATGCGCTCAAAGCGAAAATTGAAGAGGAACAGGCAAACCGCGAACAAGCCTCTATTCGCCTTTCGTTCTCGAAAATCACCGCACCCTACAGAGGGATTTTGAATCGCATAGCGCATAAAATGGGCAGTTTGATTGAAGAAGGTATGATGCTTACTTCTATTTCCGATAACAAAGAAGTCTTTGCGTATTTTCACCTTTCCGAAAGCGATTATTTGAACTATATCGCTGCCAAAGACAATCCCGAATCCAAGCGCGTAAGCCTGATGCTCGCTAATCACACACGCTATGCGCACGAAGGGAAAATTGAAATTATCGAAAGCGAGTTCGACCGCTCCACCGGCAATATCGCCTTTCGCGCACGCTTTCCGAACCCTGATAGAATCTTGAAACACGGTGCAAACGGGAAAATTATTGTCAAAGAGCAGCTCGAAAATGCCGTGCTTGTGCCGCAAAAATCTACCTTTGAAATCCAAGACCAACTGTACGTTTTTGTGGTGAAGCCCGACAAAACCGTTGAACAGCGCACCATCGTCGCAAAAATGCGCCTTCCGCATTATTTTGTGATTGAATCCGGCATTTCGCCCAATGAAAACATCGTCTATGAAGGTGTGCAGAATATCAAAAGCGGCGAGAAAATTGTTGCCGAAGAAATTTCTGCCGATTCGGTGCAAGCGGCTGTGGGGTTAAACGAATAATTTTCGCAAAATATTGATATTCAAAATTTTAACGCACCTTTGCACAAAAATCACCCAAACCCCGCACGGCATCTTGCCCACAGGGTTTGACCGCGCAAAGGGCAAAATCAAAAAAAATGCCTTTGCAGCAAGATTCCGTCTGCGTTTGAGCATGGTTAAAGTATCTTGACTTTCACCCTTACCACTCATTATGACATCCACCTTTATTCACCGCCCCGTTCTTTCGATTGTTATTTCGATTTTAATAACGCTTCTGGGCGCAATTTCTCTCGGACAACTGCCTATCACGCAGTTTCCCGACATTGCACCACCGGAGGTGAACGTAACGACGCGCTATACAGGTGCAAATGCCGAAACGTGTGTCAAAGCGGTTGCAACGACTCTGGAACGTGCAATAAACGGCGTTCCGGGCATGGCGTATATGGCTTCAGTCTCCAGCAACGACGGCACGAGTGTCATACAAATTATCTTCAAAGCCGGCATCAATCCTGATGTTGCGTCGGTGAATGTGCAAAACCGCGTTTCTGCCGTTTTGGATGAATTGCCGCAAGAGGTCATAAAATCAGGCGTTATCGTGGAGAAAGTGCAAAACAGTATGCTCATGTATATCAACATCCTGAGCAATGATTCACTGTTGGATGAAAAATTTCTGTTTAACTTCACCGACATCAATGTTTTGAAAGAATTGAAGCGCATTGAGGGCGTTGGTTTTGCGGAAATTGTCGGCTCAAAGGATTATGCCATGCGGGTTTGGCTGAAGCCTGACAAAATGCTCATGTACAACATTTCCGCTAACGACGTGATTGAAGCCTTGCAGAAGCAGAACGTGGAAGCCGCTCCGGGAAAAATCGGCGAAAGTTCCGGCAAAGCCGCACAAACACTGCAATACGTCTTGCGCTACACAGGCAAATTCACCACCGAAGAGGCATACCGCAACATCGTCATTCGCGGCAGTGAAACGGGCGATATTCTGCGCTTGGAAGACATTGCCGAGATAGATTTCGACGCACAAACCTACGGCGTAGTCTCAAAAGAAAACGGTCGCCCTTCGGCGGCAATTATGCTCAAACAGCGCCCCGGCTCTAATGCGAAGCAGGTTATCAGCAACCTCAAAGAAAAAATGGCGGAATTGAAAGCCTCTTCATTCCCGCCCGGCATGGATTACACCGTCAGTTACGACGTTTCTGCGTTTTTGGACGCTTCTATTTACGAGGTGCTGAAAACGCTGGTGGAAGCATTTGTGCTGGTTGCGCTGGTGGTTTTCATTTTTTTACAAGACGTTCGCTCCACCGTCATTCCGATTATCGCTGTTCCCGTCTCGCTTGTCGGCACGTTCTTTTTTATGCAGATTTTGGGCTTTTCGCTGAATTTGATAACACTCTTTGCGCTGGTGCTGGCAATCGGCATCGTGGTTGATAACGCGATTGTGGTGATTGAAGCCGTTCATGCGAAAATGGAACATTCCCGCATGGGCGCTCGCAAAGCCACGGAACACGCCATGCGGGAGATTTCGGGTGCAATCATCGCAATTACGCTGGTTATGGCGGCGGTGTTTATTCCGGTTTCTTTTTTGGATGGTCCCACGGGCATTTTTTACCGCCAATTTTCGCTCACCATGGCGGTTTCTATCGTGCTTTCGGGCGTTACGGCTCTCACGCTTACACCTGCCCTGTGCGCGATGTTTTTGCAAAATCCGCATGATGTTCACCATAAAACGCATAACCACATTCCGGGCGAACTTCCCTCTCGAAAAGTACGGTTTTTTGCGGGCTTCAACCGTTGGTACGCGAATCTTTCCGACCGATACAAAGGGCTTTTGGAACGTATTGCCAATCGCCGCATCGTAACATTTGGGATATTGCTTGCTTTCAGCATCGGCACTGGACTTCTGGGCAATGTTGTTCCGTCGGGATTCATCCCCGAAGAAGACCAAGGCGCGATTTACGCCAACATCACTGCACCGACGGGTGCAACGCTGGAACGCACCGAAAACGTCGTGGATGAAGTACAGCGCGTGGCTTCACGACTGGGCGCGGTGAACTCTGTGTCGAGTTTGTCCGGGTACAGCCTGCTTTCCGAAGGCACAGGTTCGATTTACGGGATGAATTTGATTAGCCTGAAAAATTGGAAGGAGCGCAAGGAATCGGATAAAGACCTGATGAAACGTTTGGACGAAGAAACTAAGCACATCAAAGACGCGGATATTGAATTTTTTACGCCGCCGCCTGTGCCGGGATACGGCAATTCAAGCGGCTTTGAGCTACGTTTGCTGGATAAAACAGGTTCCGGCGATTTGAGCAAAATGCAGCGTGTTGCCGATGATTTTGTGCAAGAACTGAACAAACGTCCTGAAATCAGCAACGCTTTTACGACGTTTAATGCAACATTTCCGCAGCTTTTGCTGAACATAGACGGCGACAAAGCCGCACAAAAAGGCGTTTCGGCGGATAATGCCATGAGTACGCTTCAAACCTTGATTGGCAGCGAATATGCCACAAACTTCATCCGTTTTGCGCAGATGTACAAAGTGATGGTGCAAGCACTCCCCGAATACCGCGCCGAACCTGACGACATTCTCAAACTGACGGTCAAAAACGACAAAGGCGAACTGGTGCCGTTTTCGGCGTTTTTGCGCATTGAAAAAGTCTATGGACCGGAGCAAATCACACGCTACAATATGTACACCTCCGCGATGGTGAACGGTCAGCCTGCAAAAGGCTATTCAAGCGGTCAAGCAATCAAGGCAATAAAGGAAGTGGCTGCAAGCAAGCTCCCACGTGGCTTTGGGTATGATTGGGCGGGGTCGTCGCGTGACCAAGCGCAGGCAGGAAATCAGGCAATCGTGATTTTTGCCATATCGCTGCTGTTTGTGTATTTGCTGCTTTCGGCACAATATGAAAGTTTTTTACTACCCTTGCCCGTGATTTTATCGCTTCCGACGGGCATTTTCGGCGCGTTTGCATTTTTGGCGGCATTGCGCTTGGAAAACAATATCTATGCGCAAATTGCGATGATTATGCTTATTGGTATTTTAGGCAAAAACGCAATTTTGATTATCGAATTTGCTGCCGAAAAACACCGCCACGGCAAAAAACCTCTGCAAGCAGCCATAGAAGCGGCTTCTGAGCGTTTACGCCCAATTTTGATGACCTCGTTTGCGTTTATTGCAGGGCTTATTCCCCTAATAATTGCTTCGGGTGCAGGTGAAATCGGCAATCGCACCATAGGCAGCGCTGCGGCGGGCGGTATGGTCTTTGGAACGGTCTTTGGCGTGATTGTGGTGCCGGGCTTATACGTCGTATTTGCCAGCATCGAAGAACGGCGCAATACCAAACACCGCAAAGAAGAGCTACCTTTGGGAGATTTGGTGTAATCGTGGCGTTTTGCTGAAGGTTTTAGGCAAATTCCGGCGCAAGCGGAATCATAGACAAATAATACCCTGTTTCCTCAAAAATATCTGCAGTCAAAGCGCCTGAAAAATTCATCATCTCGATCTCTTCTTCTTCGCTTAAATGCGAAATAACGTAGAGAATAATATGCTCTTTATCTTCAGCAAAATAGCTGACTTCATGCCTTTCGATGTTGGGAAATCGCTCATGAACTTTTTCAAACATGGTATGCAGCAATTCTTCTTGCTTATGGTTAAGAGTTGGTAGGGGTCTCATCAAAGTTCCTTTTCGATACATGAAAGAAAATATTTTGCTTTATGGATTTGCTCTTTTGCTTTTTGCTTTGAAACTCCGGGTTTTTCGTAATCAGCAATCGCTCGACAGTTGTGCATCGTGGGCAAATACTGTTTCAATTCACTCGAAAGATGCTTTGAACGTCGCAAAACCTCATTGCTAAAGGTTGATTGTACTTTTTTATGGTCGCTGATAAATTGCAGCCCTTTCACTTCAATAATAGTCGCAGCAGCATGAAACGCCGCATAATACGCACGATTAGCGGCTGCGTTGAATAATGATGCCGTAAAGAGCATCTCGGCGGCTTGCAAATTTTCGTTTGCTCGCTCCCAAAATTCGTTTGTCATACTTTCACCTGTTATTATGAAATATCTTCACCAATCTACGAAAATTTTCTCGGCTTTCATTATTTCCTGTACGGTGCTTTTTTCGTGCAAAAGCCTCGACACGACAGTCTCCGTGCCGTCTCGTGCGATTCCGCTTACCTTTTCGGAACGCCTCGCAAGCGACACGGTGAACATTGCAACAGTGCCTTGGCGCGAGTATTTTCGGGATTCCCTGCTTGTGCGGCTCATTGACACTGCTTTAGCGAATAATTTCGACCTGCAAACCGTCCTTGAGCGCATCCAAATAGCAAACGCAAATGCTCAATTTACCAGAGGTGAACTTTTACCCAAAGTGATAGGCAGTATTGGCGGCGGCGTGAGAAAATACGGGCTTTATACGATGGACGGCGCGGGAAATATCTCTACCGAAATTCTTCCGGGAAAAATTGTTCCGGTGGATTTGCCGGATTTGAGCATCGGCGTACAAACCGCTTGGGAAGTGGATATTTGGGGGAAATTGCGCAGTAAAAACGAAGCTGCTGCCGCTCAGTACCTCGCAAGCATAGAAGGAACGCGCTTTGTCGCTACGTCGCTGATTGCGGAGGTTGCGGAAACATATTTCGACTTGGTTGCGTTGGATAACGAACTGGACATCGTGCGGCGCACCATTCAAAAACACCGCGAGGCACTTAACACGATTGAACTGCAAAAAGAAGCCGGACGCGCAAACGAACTCGCTGTGCAGCAATTTGAGGCGCAAGTTTTGAGTTTGCAAGTGCAAGAGCGCGAAACACTGCACCACATCACGCTTCTGGAAAATAGGCTGAATATGCTTTTAGGGCGTTTTCCGCAAACTATTTTGCGGCAACGGTCGGCTCTTGCTGTGCCTGTGCCGGAGCAGATTTCATCGGGACTTCCGGCACAATTACTAGCAAACCGCCCCGACATCCGCGAAGCCGAACTGCACGTCCGCGCAAGCAAATTCGATGTGGAAGCCGCCAAAGCTGCATTTTTTCCGTCGCTCACCCTTTCCGCAGGAATCGGTTTTCAGGCGTTTGACCCGCAACTGCTCTTTCTTTCACCGGCTTCGATTGCCTACAACGCGCTTGGGGGCTTGGTTGCGCCGCTTGTGAATTGGCAGGGATTGGAAGCACAATTTTCTGCGGCAAAATCGCAGCAAAAACAAGCGCTCTACCGCTACCAACAAAGCATTGTGCATGGTTTCACGGAAGTTGTGAACGAACTTTCGGCTTTGGAGAATTTGCGCCAAATCAATGCACTCAAAACACAAGAAAATGCGGTTTTGAAAGAATCGGAGGACATCGCAGCAGAACTCTATAAGTCTGCTAAAGCGACGTATTTGGAAGTGCTGTTGGCACAGGAAAACGCTTTGCACGCTCAATTACAGTTGGTCAATATCCGCAAACGGCAACAAATCGCACTGGTGCATCTTTACAAAGCGTTAGGTGGGGGGTGGCGGTAAATCATGGCAGCTATTGCCGTGATAGCCAGTTTTTCAATACTTTTTGCAATAACGGCAGCATTACCCACACCATAATCGGCACGACAATAAGCGTCAAACACAAGGTTTTAAGCGGCAAAGGAAACTCAGCCACGAAGGGTTGCAAAAGAAAAAACACCGTTGTAATCGTAGGATAAATTCCCAGCCAAATCACGATTGCTGTTTTCCAACGTGGTGGTTGCTTCATATGTTCAAGCCATTTTTAGCGTAAATGATGGAGAAAAGGTATCCACGAATCGCACGAATCATCACGAATAAAAAGCATGGGCAATACATTCTTTGCAGAATATTCTTTGCAGAATATTTTTTGCAGAACAATACTCGCATCAATCAAGGATTCGTGCCGATTCGTGAGATTCGTGGATAATGTTTCTTTAGACCAAAGGTTATGGTAACGTGGTTACTGATTTTTCACGAAACGCTGCGACACGGTGCGTTTGCTATTCGAGAAAATCACTGTGTATGAGCCTCGTGCCCAATCTTCGATGTTGAGTTGGCGATTGTCGGTCAGCGATTCATCATCTACAAGAACCTGCCCAAGTTGATTGATAATGCGCACTTTATACTGCTCCGGTGTGCGCAAAGAAAGCATTTCCGTAGCAGGGTTTGGCGCAACCGTGATTTCCGTTACGGGTGCTTGCTGCGCTGTTTCCTGCTTCACGGCAACAATACCCGTTGCAAGTTGATTCCACGTTGCACGGCGCACAAAACCGACAAATTCGGGACGAGCATTTGTGCGATTGCGATAGACAACAGCATCACTCCAATCAATGGCAGGAGCACCAATACGATTATAGAGTGTATCACCAAAGGTAATGCCGTGTGTTACCAGCACGGTATTCGTGCCTTGAGGAGGAATCGGTGAAGCTAAAGAATCTATTGTGCGCGTTCTAAGAGCATCGGTATAAAGCGTCATTGTTAATCCGGGAGATAGAAGAATCGGCAAGCCTGTGTTCATCAACACTGCCGTTTCATAGCACCGACAAAATTCGCTCGAAGCAATGCGACTGACACGGATATTGAGACGCTTCAATGTCCGTCCGATATTCATTGCTTCGTTACGCCCTTGAAAACTGAGTTGGCGGGAATAATTGGCATCGCAACGCATCCACCAAAGCGAATCTTGGGGAACGCTCGTATCGTTGCCTGTACCTGTGGGCGGCAATCCTCCGGGAGCAGAAGAATGGCGGAAAATGAGGGTGTAACCGCCTTGTTGCAAAAATCGGAGGTCTTGTAATTCTTGCGAAAATGCTTGAGCGGCAATAACAACAATCAAGCAGAGGGAAAGCGAGACCAAACGGCTCATAATCGTGTAAAAAAAGTGCATAAAAAAATGCAGTAGTGTACTGCAACGGAGTAAATGAAGCCGCTAACTTACTGCTTTTTCTGCCATTGTACAAAGACAAAATGCCCTTATTCTACTTTGCCTGAAAGCCGATACCCAATCCCTGATTCCGTCAGTATGAGTGCGGGTTCGGCAGGATTTTCCTCAATTTTTCGCCGCAAAGCCGCAACGTGAACGTGGACATAATGCGTGGCATCGGCATACTGATTTCCCCAGACCTCGCGTAGAATCTGGGCGTAGGTCAGCACGCGCCCTTCGTGTTTTGCCAGAAAACTGAGAATGTTGTACTCCGTTGTTGTGAGTTTAACAAGAGTACCACTGCGCTTGACGGTACGCGCCGCAAAGTCAATTTCGAGAAAATGATGCTCGTCGCCCACACGAAATATTGGAGATTCCACCCCTTTTGTCGCAGCATGACGCAAGGCGACTCGCACTCTGGCAAGCAATTCCTGCGGTGAAAAGGGCTTGGTAACATAATCATCTGCGCCTGCATCCAGCATCATCACTTTGTCTGCCTCGCTCCCACGCACCGACAGGACAATGACCGAAATACTGCTCCATGAGCGCACAGACCGCAGCACTTCTACCCCCGGCACGTCCGGCAACCCCATATCCAGCACAATCGCGTCGGGACGTTGCATGGCGGCTTGTGTGATGCCATCCTTCCCTGTTTCGGCTTCAAGAACCGCGTAATCACTTGCTTCCAGCGTAATGCGCAGCAAACGCCGCATCTGCTCTTCGTCGTCAATAATAAGAATGGTCATATAGTTTCCGCTCTTTCTTCCAATGGTTCGTTTGGTACTTCCGCGCCGCGTGGCAAGAGTATCGTGAACTGCAAGCCACCATTTGCGCGGTTCTCAGCAACAATGCTTCCGCCGTGCGCTTCAACAAATCCCTTCACAATCGGAAGCCCAAGCCCCGTACCGCCTGCTTTTGCGCCATCGGCTCGGAAAAATTTGTCGAATAAATGCGGCAAAGATTCGGGCGGGACACCCTGACCGTTGTCGGTGATGGTCAAAGAAAAACCGTCGGTAGTGTGTCGTAAGGCGCATTGTATCTGCGTTCCGGGCGGTGTGTGCCGTGCGGCATTCAGCAAAATGTTCACAAGAGATTGTTCAATGAGTGCCGTGTCGCAATAACACAACATCACATCCGAAGCCGTCTCCAAATGCACGACGTGTTGCGCACATTCCGTGCGGGTGCGAAAGAGCGCGGTTTGGAACGTTTCGGTAAGATTGCACCATTGCTTGCGAAGGCGCAAGTGACCTGCTTCCAAGCGCGTCATATCCAGCAAATTTTCGACCAACGTATTCAAACGGCGGCTGGCGTTGTAGATTTCACGGGCGTATTCGGCTTGTACGGGCTGAAGCGTTGATGGCTGAAGCAGCGTGGGCTGCACGAGCAGCGATTCCGCCGAAGCACTCATCACCGCAAGCGGCGTGCGAAATTCGTGCGAAATGGAGTTCAACAGCGTTGTTGTGAGACGTTCCGACTGCGCGGTAATTTCGGCTTGCAAGCGGCTTTGTTCGGATTCTTTCCCAAGCTGTTCGCGCTCTAATGCCGATGCAATCTGCCCTGCAAGGTGTTCTACCAAATGCCGCCAATCCGAGCGAATGTTGTCGCCCTGAATCAAAATCCCCAATACTCCCACCGCACCACGCGGCGCAAGAAGCGGCGCATAATGCCCACGCACCGCAGGAAGCGTTGCCGTAAAGCGTCCGGCAGAGCGGTTATTGCGGAATACCCATTCTGCCGTGCCACGCTCTTTGGCATCGGGCGTAAATGTGCTTGTGGGATGCACTTCGGTATGCAAGCGTTCATCGGCTCCGGTAGCACTTCCGCCGATATGTTCCGACAGCAACACCGCCACATCCGCATCAAAGAGTGCGCCGATGTGCTTCACGCTGCAAGCAACCACTTCATCTACCGTGCGGGCAACAGAGAGTTCACGGGCAAGGTCGTAGAGGGCGGCAGTACGCTCTTCACGGCTTCTGACGGCGCGTTCCCGAAGTCGGATGCGGCTTGTGAGAATGCCAAGCGCAAGGGCTATCACAAAATACAACAAAAACATGAGACGGTCTTCCACCGAGCCGATGACAAAAGTAAAGCGTGGCGGAATAAACAGAAAATTCCACAGCACTGCACTCAGCGCGGACATAAGAATAATGCCACTTCCCGACAAAAACAATGCCGAAAGCGCAACGCCAAAAAGCATGATTAAGCCGATGGATTGATAGCTAATGAAGGGCAAAAGCGGCAAACACACGAGCGCAAGAACCGCAGCCATTCCCACTGCCAGCGCGTAGGTTTGCCAACGCTTGGAGGATGTGGACAACACCTCACGAAAGAAGGATTGAAGCCGCGTCCAGCGTGTGAGGCGTTTTGTGCGCGTGAAACGCTGTTCGGGCAAATCCTCCACACGCACAACGTGAACATCAATCGTGCCGCTTGATTCGATGAGCCTTTCGACAATCGTTGCACTGCTTTGGTGCGTGGGCTTGCCGACGACAATCTGCGAAATATTATGCTGCCGTGCGGCTCGGATAATGCCTCGCACCACATCGTCATCGGCAATCGTGTGAATATCCGCGCCGAGTTCTCGTGCCAATGCAAGGTTTTTTGCCAAACGTGCCGTATTTTCAGGGCTTTGCGGCTGTAGTGTTTCCACATTGAGCGCAATCCATGAGGATTTCATCGTATAAGCCATGCGGCGCGTCCAGCGAACAAGCTGCTCGGAATAGGGACTACCGCTCACGGCAACCAGCAAGCGGTCGCCGGATTTCCACGATTCGGCGATAAAATGCGCTCGGCGGTATTCGTTCAGTTGCCCTTCGACGCGATCTGCCGTCAAGCGCAGAGCCATTTCGCGGAGTGCCGTCAAATTCCCTTTCCGAAAAAAGTTCCGCCGCGCCTCTTCGGAACGCTCCGGCGCATAGACTTTGCCTTCTTCCAAGCGGTCTAAGAGTTCTTCGGGCGAAATATCAATGAGTTCGATTTCATCCGCCCGCTCCAACACCGAATCCGGCACGGTTTCCCGAATCGTAATGCCGGTGATGCTGCGCACCGTATCGGCGCGGCTTTCGAGGTGCTGCACATTCAGCGTGGAATACACATCAATTCCTGCTTCCAGAATTTCCAACACATCCTGCCAGCGTTTTTCATGGCGCGGGGGCGCATCATCGCTTGCGGCGTTGGTGTGGGCGAGTTCATCTACAAGGATTAAAGCGGGTTTACGGGCGAGAGCAGCATCAAGGTCAAATTCCTCCATGATTGTACCGCGATAGGACAGTTGCTTACGCGGCAGCACCTCCAAACCCCGCACTAATGCTTCGGTTTCGGCGCGTCCGTGTGTCTCCACGTAGCCTACCAGCACGTATGCGCCTTCCGCCAAGCGTGCGTACGCCTCTTGGAGCATAGCGTAAGTTTTCCCAACGCCGGGCGACATTCCGAAGAAGAGTTTGAGTTTGCCGCGTGAAGGGTGTTCCGATGCTTCCTGTGCTTGGATAGCGGCGAGGAGGTCGTCAGGATTGGGGCGGGAGGCGGAGGAATGAGTGTTCATGCGGGGTTAGGGGCATGGTGAAAAAACTAGCCGTTTTTCAACGAAATAGCGTGTCAAAGATAAAAACCTTCATCCTCAATGCGCCTCTGCTTTGCGATGACGTTCTTGCAATTCCCGCAATTTTTCAGGGTTAGAAAGGTCTTCAATTTTTTCAATGTGAATGAGATTATGCCTGTTGTTCGTGTCTTCTATTGCTTGCAAAATGCGGCGTTTATTTGCCTCAAAGCGCATCCAATATTCTGTTTCATCCATTCCCAATAAATCAGCTAAATCCATGCTGACTTCTTCATTTTCGTCTGTATCTGTTTCCTCCTCTTGACAGTTGGCATCAGAGAGGTTATCGGTGAGAGTGATGCGGAGTATTTTGCCATGAAATATAGATTTGATGCTCTCTGCAAAGCGAGGAAATTCCTCAGCATGAAGTGTGTACGATTTTTTCATGTTTTCCAAAAGTGAATGGTGAAATATCAAAATACCGTATTTGACCAGCAATCTAGCCATTGTGTGCCGAATGTGCAAGTGCGGATTTATTGCACTTTTTGTGCGATATTTTTTACCTCTGTGAATATCCGTAGCGTCCACCATCCCATACCGCCCAAAAATACCATTGTCAAAAGCAGACCAAACACAAGGGGTAAACTTGCCGGAACACGAGTATTTGCAAGCAGTATCAGTCCATCAATCGCAAGAAACATTCCGGCAAGCAAACATCCGAAACTCCACGAATGTACATCCATAAACCCTGCAAAGAGATGTTTTTGTGTGTCGGAAAACGTGCGGTATTCGGGAATATTGATACCTTGTTGCCAACGTGCCGAAGCGGCAATGAACCAGCGCACAGCAAGTATCAATGCGGTCATCCAGCAATGAAACATCAAAAAACCGCCGCTTGACATCCAATCATTTGCTCTACCGTCCAGCCCGAAATGTGTGGCGATAGGAGTGTCGGCACCCGCAACAACCAAGGCTTGCAGCCAATACAATGCTATGAGGGCGATAAACACAATTTTTGCGCGAGTAAGAGTGCGCGTAATACTTTGCATGATACTTTCCACATTGTGTGGCAGAATGATATTGGAAAAAGATGTATTGTTGGAAAGAAAATAATCCCGTAATTTTACAAAAAATCTACAAAATTGCGGGATTATTTTTGCTCATTATTATCGTTACCATGATTCAACGTCATCTCGAAGCAAGTGTTCTTGCGCTTTTGAAGCAGTTTCCTTGCGTTGGTGTCGTCGGTGCGCGGCAAGTCGGAAAAACAACGCTGGTGAAGACACTTCAGGGAACAGCAAAGAAAACGCTTGGCAAAACAACGCAGTATCTGGACTTGGAACTGCCCGAAGACCGCACCAAACTTACCGATGCGGTGCTGTATCTTTCGCGCTTTCAAGACCACCTCATCATCATTGACGAAATTCAACAAATGCCTGAACTCTTTCCGATTCTCCGCGCACTCATTGACCAACACCGCATTCCGAGCCGTTTTTTGATATTGGGTTCGGCTTCGCCGGCGCTGCTCACGCGAAGCGGGGAGTCCTTAGCCGGTAGAATTGCCTACACAGAACTGCATCCGCTCATGCTCACAGAACTGCAAAACGCCCAAAAGCCGCATAAAACCTCCGATTCCGCGCTTTGGGAAGAACATTGGCTGAAAGGCGGCTTTCCCGATGCGTTTTTGGCTTCGGAGGCGCAATCCTGGACGTGGCGCGGGAATTTTCTCCAAAGTTACCGCACACGCGATTTACCGCAACTCGGCATCAATGCTACGCCCGTCGTCCTTGACCGACTGCTCAAAATGACGGCTTCGCTCAGTGGCGAGATTTTGAACGAATCCATGATTGCCAAATCACTGGCTATTCCTTCGGCGACGGTCGGCGCGTACATTGATGTCCTTGAGAACAGCTACATTCTACGCCGTGTGCAGAGTTTTGAGGCGAATATTCGCAAGCGTTTGGTGAAGCGCCCCAAACTCTATTTCCTTGACACGGGGCTTCTCCACAGGCTTGTGGGCGTACAGACCGCAGAAGAACTCTACGGCAGCCCGCTTTCGGGCGCGTCGTTTGAAACCTACGCCGTGCAACAAATTATTGCCGCATTGGATGAAACTATTACGCCGTATTTCTATCGTACTGCCGATGGTGCGGAACTTGATTTGGTCTTGGTCAAAGGGGTACGGGCGATTGCAAGCATTGAAATCAAACGCTCCAACAGCCCGACCATTCAGCGCGGAACAACGGTTGCCGTGCAAGATGTCGGCACCAAACACAATTTCGTACTCACACCTACCGGAGGTGATTATCCTTTGAACGCGACGCTTTGGCTGACGGATTTGCAGCATATTTGGGCGCATTTGGCGGAGTTGAAGCTGTTGCACACAAACGAATTTGCATGAGTGAACTACCTTGTAAACCCCTCATCAAACCTAACATCACAGCCCATTCAGCGCAAGATTTAATCTCAGCACATTCACCCGCGCATTACCGAATATACCAAATTGCGGCTGCTCCACCGAGCGCTCCACAAGGTTGTTCAAGGCTTCCGAGCGTTTTGTATCGAAAGAACGTGCCGCAACAATGCGTGCAATCTGCATCCGTGCGGCTTCGGGACTGATGTGCGGGTCTAAGCCGCTTCCTGATGCAAACGCCATTTCTGCGGGGACATTTTGCGAAACGCCTTGCGTGGCAGCAAGATTATTACTTGCGCGGAAGGCAGTGCGGCGCTCTTGAACGGATTTTTGCAGTGCCTCGCTTGTCGGACCTTTATTGCTTGCGCCGCTTGCAACCGTGCCGTAATCACACGCCGAAGGACGGGCTTGGAAATAGATAACGCTGTCAAATTTTTGCGCAAGCAATTCCGAGCCAATGACCTGATTTTGTGCGCCTTTCAGCACAGAGCCGTTTGCTTGCTTGGCAAACAATCCTTGTCCGATGCCCGTTACGACAAGCGGATAAAGTATGCCTGTGATAAGAGTCATAACGAGAAATAAGCGGAGAGCGATGAGAAATGTTTTCATGGTTGTCAGTTGAAATGTTGATTGAATTTCATTAAAAAGAAAATGCCAGTGATGTAACAACAAAGCCATCTGTGGGGCGCGGCGCGGCGTTTTCCGTCGGATAAATCGCATCACGCGACGAAAACCAGCGCCCTTCAATGCGCCAGAGCAGATTTGCCGTCAAAGCCACATCCACATTTGCCGAAATACCAAGCGTCTGGAAATTATTGCTTGTTCCGGTGGGAATGATAATGCCCTGCGGGTCGCTGTAATACTCACCCCGTGCGGCAAGCGTTATACGGTCGCTAAGGGAATATCTTACCAAAACAGTACCGCCAAACCAGACGGAAAGCGTATTATTCGGGCGCTGCTGAACACCGACATCACCAAGCAAAGCAAGGCTGAATTTCTCCGAAAGACCGATTTGTGCGTAGAAATTGTTAAAATACCGCATTTCCCGTGCTGCTGTGTCCGGTCGGTCGTTACCGATGTAGGTACTCCAGTTCAACAGCAGATTTGATGAGGGTTTCCACTGTACTTGCGTTCCAAAGGATTTATCGCTGTTGGTTTCACGGATAATCTGCCAGCCGTTTAGTACCAATGCGCTTAAAAGCCATTCGCTGCTTGGTGTCCACGTGAGTTTTACGCCTGTTTCGTAGTATGGCGAATAATCGGCAACTATGGAGCGGGAATACGTCCAGTTATCTTTGGAAACAGCAGATTCAAAGCCGATATGCGAGGCAAAAATGCCTGCATCCAACCACAGATTTTCCACAGCGCGGTAGCCAACATTTGCTTCAAAGATATTCCGCCAAAACTGCGGCTCGGCGGCGTAGTTTGATTCCACGTAAGAGCCAACCTGTGCGGCAAAGCGCCCACGCACACGGTCGGACGAATACGCAAGCGAAAGAAAGGCAAAGTTGATGCTAAATTCGTTGTGATAAAGCGGCTGCGTGGTAAAAGCACGAGTTTTTGCGGGCGGCGTGGCAAAAGCAAGCGCGTAATACGCATCCACAAAGCCGCTGACCGTCAGCGCGGAGGCTGCGACTGTGCTTGAAGAATCGTTCATTGGTGCGGCATACAGGCTTTTGGAACAGAGTGCAAATGCGCAGAGTGTAAATGCGCAGAGTGCAAATGCACAAACTACCGATGAAAGCAAAGAGCCGCGTATTGTGGTTAGAAAAGAGAACATTGTTGTTGATGAAAATGAAAATTCTGGTTGTACTGATTGCAGCACTTACACCAAATGGAGCGCAACGATAATCACATCAATCGCCTTAATCCCTACAAACGGAACAAGAACACCACCAACGCCATAAATCAAAAAGTTCTTCCAAAGCAGTGTTGATGCGGGAAGTGGCTGATACGGCACACCACGCAAGGCAATCGGAATAAGTGCCACAATCACCAGCGCGTTGAAAATAATTGCCGATAATATTGCGCTTTCCGGCGTTGCTAATTGCATGATGTTGAGCGCAGACAAGGCACCAACGCTTTTTGTAGCGTACAATGTTGCAAAAATTGCGGGAATAATAGCAAAGTATTTCGCAATGTCATTCGCAATACTAAACGTGGTCAGTGCGCCGCGTGTCATCAGTAGTTGTTTGCCGATTTCGACCACTTCCAAAAGTTTTGTGGGGTTATTGTCCAAATCCACCATATTTCCTGCTTCGCGGGCGGCTTGTGTGCCGGAGTTCATCGCTACGCCTACGTCAGCTTGTGCCAGTGCGGGCGCGTCGTTTGTGCCGTCGCCGACCATTGCCACCAAATGTCCCGCAGCTTGTTCGTCGCGTATGCGCTTCAATTTCGTTTCCGGTGTTGCTTCGGCGATATAGTCATCCACGCCTGCTTCGGCAGCAATAGCGGCGGCGGTAAGCGGATTGTCGCCCGTTATCATCACCGTTTTAATGCCTGCTTTACGCAATTCCGCAAAACGTTCTTTTATGCCGCCTTTTACGATGTCTTTGAGATGAATTACGCCGAGGATGGTTACTTGGTCATTGGTTGATTGGTCATTGGTCATTGGTTGATTGGTCATTGGTACATTAGTCATTGGTTGATTGCTGCTGTCGTTTGACGAATGACCAATGGCTAATGACGAATGACTAATCACCGCTACAACAAGCGGCGTTCCGCCTGTTTTGGCAATATCTTCCACAGTCCGCTTCACATCTTGTGGGAAGACTGCTCCGTGTTCTTCGGCAAGACGCATCATCGTATCCGACGCACCTTTGCGAATAGAGCGTTTTCCCAAATCTACCCCACTCATGCGGGTTTGCGCCGTGAAGGGGATGAACGTGGCTTGTTGCCCCATGCCGTCCTGTCCGCGAATACCAAATTTTTCCTTTGCCAAGACCACAATCGAGCGTCCTTCAGGCGTTTCGTCGGCAAGTGAAGAAAGCTGTGCGGCTTCTGCAAGACGCTTCACATCTATCCCTTGAGCCGGAACAAACTCCGATGCCATGCGGTTTCCAAGCGTGATTGTGCCTGTTTTGTCGAGCAGAAGTACATCCACATCGCCTGCCGCTTCGACCGCACGACCGCTTGTGGCAATCACATTGCGCTGAATGAGCCTATCCATGCCGCTTATACCGATAGCAGAAAGCAAACCGCCAATCGTCGTAGGAATGAGGCAGACCAAAAGCGCAATCAAGACGGGAACGGACAACAACGAGGAAGTCAGCCCCGATGCGGTTTCGGAGTATTGTGCAAAACCTTTTAGTGTTACAACAGCAAGTAAAAATACGATAGACAGTGCCGCAAGCAAAATCGAAAGGGCAATTTCGTTGGGAGTTTTCTGACGCTGTGCGCCCTCCACAAGAGCAATCATGCGGTCAAGGAAGGATGTTCCCTGCTCGGTGGTGATGCGGACATAAATACAATCGCTGATAACCTGCGTACCGCCTGTTACCGCGCTTCGGTCGCCGCCAGCTTCACGGATAACGGGTGCAGATTCGCCCGTAATGGCAGATTCATTCACGCTGGCAATGCCTTTGACGACTTCGCCGTCGCCCGGAATCACGTCGCCTGCTTCGCAGATAACGATGTCGCCAACTTTCAGTGAAGCAGCTCCCACGCGCTGTTCTGCCGATGATGGATAATTTGTGAGCAAACGTGCCATCGTTCCCGTACGGGTTTTGCGGAGTGCATCGGCTTGTGCTTTGCCACGCCCTTCGGCGATTGCTTCGGCGAAATTCGCAAAGAGAACCGTAAACCAGAGCCAAAGTGTGATTTGGAGATTGAAGCCGGAAAATGCGCCGCTTGCCACATCCCGCACAACAACAAGCGTGGAAAGCACTGCGCCGACGGCAACAATGAACATAACGGGGTTTTTAAGCTGCACACGCGGGCTGAGTTTGGTAAAAGCCTCCAAAGCCGCACGGCGCGTAATGGCGGGGTCGAAAAGAGAATGAGATTGCATGATTGGTTGGTAGTTTTTGGTTGGTAGTTTTTGGTTTTTGGCTGCTTAGAACTTCGTCATTATCGCTATCATTGTCGTCCGACGAATGACCAATGGCTAATGACTAAAACGCCCGCCCTGCATTCATCAGCAAATGCTCCACTATCGGACCCAGCGACAATGCGGGGAAGAAGGTGAGTGCGCCCACGATGAGAATAACGGCAATAAGCAGCATCACAAACAGCGGCGTATCGGTGGGAAATGTACCTAATGACGGCGGTGTATATTTTTTCGTAACCATACTTCCCGCAATCGCTAAAGCAGGAAGAATCACACCAAAACGTCCGATGAGCATTCCAAATCCAAGCGCAATGTTGTAAAACGGCGTATCCACCGTTAAACCCGCAAATGCGCTTCCGTTGTTGCCTGCAGCCGATGTGAAGGCGTAGAGAATTTCCGAAAATCCGTGTGGACCTTGGTTGTTCAAGCTATTTAAGCCTTGCGGAATAAGCACCGCTATCATTGTACCAATCAGAATGACCGCACTGGGCGCGAGAATAGCTATCATCGCCATTTGCACCTCGAATGCTTCAATTTTTTTGCCCAAATATTCGGGAGTGCGCCCAACCATCAATCCCGCAATAAAGACCGTCAGCACAACAAACATCAACATTCCGTACATCCCTGCGCCAACACCGCCGAAAATCACTTCGCCGAGCATCATGTTCAAAAGTGCCATTCCGCCCGCAAGCGGCGAGGAACTGTCGTGCATGGAATTAACCGAGCCGTTGGAAGCGACTGTGGTGGTCATTTGCCACAGGATGCTGTTCGCCACACCAAAGCGTTGTTCTTTGCCTTCCATTTGCTGCGCGGTCTGCATGACCGGGTTGTACTGGGTTTCCGACCACAACGACACACCCAACACCACGACAAGCACCGTGAGCATTGCCGCAAAAATCGTCCAGCCTTGTTTAGCCGAACCGATGAGTTTGCCGTAGGTTACGGTGAGTGCCGCCGGAATGAGCAAAATTGCAAACACTTGCAGAAAGTTGCTGAAGGGCGTGGGATTTTCAAACGGATGCGCACTGTTTACGCCAAAGAAGCCGCCGCCATTGGTGCCAAGCTGCTTGATAGCAATTTGCGACGCGGCAGGACCAAGAGGAATCATCTGTGAGCGTCCTTCGAGCGTTGTGGCTTGAACGTAAGAGTCAAATGACTGCACAACACCTTGCGAAATAAGCACTATCGCCAAAAGAAGGGACAACGGCAGGAGAATGTAGAGCGTTGCACGGGTCAAATCCACCCAAAAATTTCCAAGGCTTGAAGCCTGACGACGTGCAATTCCACGCGCCATAGCGACGATAACGGCAATACCCGTTGCCGCGCTCACGAAATTCTGCACACCTAAGCCCAGCATTTGTGTAGCGTAGGAAAGTGCTGCCTCGCCGGAATAGGCTTGCCAGTTGGTGTTGGTCATAAAACTGACCGCCGTATTAAACGCGAGATAGACTGATGTGCCGTTCACGCCTTGTGGATTCAAGGGGAGAACATTTTGCAGAAGCATCAAGCCAAAGACCGCCAGAAAACCAAAGAGATTAAACGCCAGAAGCGAGGCTGCATACCGCTTCCAGGACATTTCTTCGACGGAATCAATGCCGGAAACACGGTAGGTGAGGCGTTCAAGTGGTGCAATCACGGGAGAAAGCCACGTTTTTTCACCATTAAACACCGTTGCCATAAAACCGCCTAAAAGCGGCGTACAGACGAGAAGAAGCCCGAAATAGAGGGCAAGCTGGAGGTAGTCGTGTGGTTGCATCTGTGCGTACTCCTAAAATTTTTCAGGGCGCAACATCGCATACCCCAAATATCCCAAAAGCAGCACCGCAAGCACTAAGCCGATGATAAATTCGAGTGCCATAACAGTTGAAACAAAAAAGTTTTGCTTTCGCAATACCGAACAAATCGTGAATTACAAAAGCAAAACTACGGCGTATTTTCTCAAGAGGCGTTCAAATCTGAAGGGGTAGTTCTAAAGATTTTCTCAAGATTTTCTCATCGTCGTTCATCAACGTAAAACCCCTTTCGGCGGCACAAATCCCATACCCAAACCTTCAATCTGCTGGGCAATGGTTAGCAAACGCCAATCGTGCCAGCGTTTTCCATGAACCGAAACGCTGATAGGAAGACCATCGCTGCTCATACCCATTGGCAGCGTTACAATCGGTGTCGCTTGTAATACCGTCGTGCAAGCAAAGGGCGCGTGTGCTTCGGTGTAGGGTACATTCACCCCGTCAATACTGAGCGGCGTTCCCGGTCGTACGTGTGGGAAGGCTGCGTGGGCGGCAGTTGGTGTTAGCCAACCATCATAATCGTTAAAAAAACTGTCTGTTTCTTGTACGATTGCATCCCGTACATCCAATGTTTTTGCGAAATCTCGCTCCGAATTTATCAATCCGCGAATGAGAGCGCCCGAACCACCACGAAAACTTGCCAGATGAAACCCGGCAATAAGCGGCTTCACAAGCCAGTTTGGGACAAACGGCGGAAGTTCAGGCAAAATTTCCATCGTCATCAGTTCTCCCCAAACACGAAGAGCGCGGTCTGTAGCAAGCCTTGTGTGCAGCTCGGCGGGCGCTTTTTCTTCGAGTTTGCAACCTACTTGGCGGAGTTTGGTGAGAAGTTCCGAAAATACCCGCTCTGTGTCGCGGGAAACCTTGCGCTCGCCAATGGTGGGAGAATATGCAATGCGCAAAGAACTAAGCGGCACATCTTCCACCTTCAGCGAGTTTTGAAGCGGCATGGGAGGATTCTGCCACATCCGTTCATCATAGCCCCACAGCACTTCCAAGAGCATTTTTACGTCATCCACGCTTCGCGCCATGGGTCCGACGGTTATCATTGAGCGCAACATTTTCGGGGAGTTTGGCGTTGCTATATGCCCAAAATCCGACAAACTTCGCTCGGTTGGGCGAAACCCGACCACACCACAGTAATGCGCCGGAATACGCAATGAACCACCAATATCACTCCCCAATTCCATCGGTGTAAACCCCGCCGCCAAAGCCGCCGCAGAGCCTCCGGAACTCCCGCCCACGACGTGCAGTTCGTTGTAAGGATTGTTTGTTCTGCCCCAAAACGTGCTTTGCCAATCAAAGGCAAACATGGGAAGATTGGTCTTTCCAAGCACGATTCCGCCTGCTTTTTTCACCCTTTCGACTAAGGTTGCATCGAAATCGGGAATGTGCTTTCGCAACAGTGGGTTTGCAAACGATGTTCTCATGCCATTTGTGGCAAACGTGTCCTTCACCGTAAAAGGAATACCGTGAAACACGCCCCAATCCTCACCACGTTCACGTGCAGCATCAGCCTTTGCAGCCTCAGCCAAGGCGTTTTGGTCATCCATGATACAAATGGCGTTAATACGAGGGTTGTGGCGATTGATTTGCTCAAGAATGGCACGGGTATAGTCCACTGAAGAAAGTTCACGGGAATGAATACGCCGAGCAACTTCGCGGAGAGCGAGAAACGGCAGGTCGTTCATAGTGATTTCCAAGAATACTCGTGAAAGAATAGTATGTTGCCGGTTTATTGCGGTAGTGCCTTCAGAAATGTTTGTAATTTCTCACCGTGGCGAAGCGGCGCACCATGCCCAAAGCATACACATTCAGGCATCAATGCTCCTATTTTGCGTATGGAACGGCGATTTTCGGGTATGTCTGCCGTAAAAAATGTTGGCGGTTCGTGCAAGCCCGGAAGCCCTGTTGCAAGGTTCATTCCGTTCAGCACATCCCCCAGAATCAAGCACTTATCAGCCTCACGCCAGAAAGCACAGTGTCCGGGAGTATGCCCCGGTGTTTCAAGAACACGAAACCCCGCAACCACGTCCCCTTCCCGCAAACGCTTTGTTACGGGATACGCCGGACCAGCCCACGTGCGCCCTAACAACCCCAAAAGACCTTGCATTTCGCCGCTTTCAACGATTCCTCGTTCCATTGCTTCGGCATCTTTTTCACCGCACCAAAGCGGCACACCGTAAGCGTCGCAGACAGCCTTGCTTGCGCCTTGGTGGTCGGGGTGAACGTGTGTGAGAACGTGTGCTGTCAGGCGCTTTGCTTGGTGTTCCGGCAAAGCAAAAAAGCGGCGCAGTATTCGCAAAAGACGATTGGTCATAAAGCGCGTTCCTGCATCAATCAGCACGACATCGTTTCCGTCTGCGATGAGGTAGGTGTTGATGATGTTGTTCGGGAAACCGGAAATTTGCCAGAGGTTGGGAGCTACAAGGCGCATAATTACTCAGAGGAAGGGAGAACAATCTCATCAAGGAATGTTCTGAGTCTTTGAAGATATAGTTGGTTAGGGTCTAAATTCCAAAAGTCGTTACGGTATTGCCTCCGCGCTCCACCTGCATTATCAGCATTGCGCAGAACTGCTTCCGAATAAGCATAAAACTTGGTTTTAGTGCCGGGCGGTTGGTATTTTTTTTCCTCCTCATGCGCATTGTTTCGGACACACTCTTCATACTTCTCCCAACATTCCAACAAACGACGTTCAACTGCAATGTGGTGCAAAATGGTCTCCAAATCACCCGTTTCATCGCCCCGCTTGATAACCGTTTTGTTTTCCACGTCAAGAATGGTGTTCGGAAAAATAAATGCTTTGCTGACGGTGATATTGTGTTTTACTTGCAGGCTTAGACACAATTCTATTGTCTTGTCCAATCCTCCAACTGTTTCATCTTTTTGCAGAGAGTCGGCATCCAAAAATACAATGTTCGTCAAGCCCTGAAGTGTACTATCCTGAAATGCGGGAGCGTTTTTCTCGAACTGCGTTTTGCCTCCGCAGTGCATAAAATCTGTGAACTCACCTGCACCTGCCTTACCGCTTTTTTCCTGTTCAGCGGTCTTTTTTTCGGCTTCAGGGCGTGTTACTTTCATGTGATACCACTCCCGCATCAGTTCTCGTAAAAACTGACTGTCTTCGGGTCCTTCAACAAAAATGGTGTGATTTGGAAGGGCTTTGCTCATACTCTCATTACTGCGCGAGGGTCAATGTGATGGTTAATTGCGTGTTGGAATTGCTCAAAGGTGTAGGTAATTGCTTGCGTGCTGCCTTCTTTGTCTGTTGTCAGTTTGATACCACGTGCTTTTTCTTGTAAGGGCTGCATTTCTTCTTCTTCTTCCAATACTTCCTTGAAAAACTGCAAACATTCCCAATTATGCGTAGTGGCGAAAATTTGGACTTCATGTTTTGAGGCAGCTTTGAGAATAGTTCGCCAAAAGTCGTGAAAGCGGCTTACATGAACGCCCGAATCAATTTCATCTATCATCAATCGCTCGCCTTTATGAACAATAATCTCCAATAAAATCCGAAAAAGTTTGATTGCGCCGTCACCAAATGTCCCCAACGGCATTGCCAAGTCCTGCCCTTTTTGGCGAATCAGTAAAATCGGGTTATTCGGGGAAGTTTCGTTGGGTTCTACCAAAATATCGGTGATTGTCGGAATCATACAGCGCAAGTCTTCTTTCATCTGCTCTGCAAGCGAGGCAAAACGCTGTATGTGGTGAGTGTATTTTTTTGTTAAACGGTGTTCGTAGCCAAGAAAAAAAGGGATGAGCGGCATTTCGGGGTGTGGGTAAAACTTTCCGTCGAATTTTATTGAGCCGTCAAAGCGAAAGGTACCATCCATACGGGGTGTAAGGGTGTTTGACATAAACAATTCATCAGGGTTATCTGCTATTACAGAATTATCAACCCTCGTAGTAAAATCTGCACGTATCCAAGTCGTATGGCTATCTTTGAAAAATGTGAGAGAATCTACAAACTCTGCACTCGTAAGATATTTAGTCCTAAAATGTACACTACCAACACCATCTTGGACATTCAAACTGTTCGCATAATACAGCCAATAGGAGCGAGTAATATCATCAAAATTACGAAAAACAAACAGGTTGGTTAATAGGCGATGCTTGAATATATGCGGGTCAGGATGAAATAACAGCGCCTCCAAAATACTCGTTTTCCCAACATTATTATCACCCCAAAGCAGATTAATCTGCCCCAGATTATTCATCGAAAAACGTTCAAAACGCTTAAAATTTTCGACACCGAAAGAAGTAAGATGAGCCATTATGAGCAAAAAAAAGTGAAACACTGCATCAAATCTACATACTTAGCAGCACTTCTGCAACAAGAACAATGCAATTTTCTTCTCCTTTCTCCCGGTATATCATTTATGGCGTGAAAAAAATTTTTTGCACAACAAGTATTTCCCGTAGTTTGGCAAATAGTTGTACTATTCTTGTAGAAATTCTACCCCCAATGACCGCACAAACACTTGACTTCACCGCTATTCGCCAAGCCGAACACCTTCCCCCGCTCCTTACCTTGCTCAAAGACCGCTTGGAATCTGTCTTGAATCTTCCAGAGTATTCAGGAGAACTGCAACCAAGCAGCGTCAATACGAATCTTGTGCTGCGTTTGGTTTTTGCCGCAGGCTTAGGAATGGACGCGGTAAGAAGTTTGGAAACACTAGATTCTGTGCAGCTTTCCGCAACAACCTACATTCACGAAACCGTGTTTACGCGGAATAATCTCACGCCGCTTTGGTCGGCACTGGTGAAACTTCGGTATCATCATTGTTGTGGAGAACAGGATATTGCGAGCAAAATAAGTGAAATTGTTGCAAGCGAGATGCTACGCGGTGCGGAGTTCCTTGCACAAGAAAATTCACTCCTTGACTGGCTAACGGCAATCCCCTCCGAAGCAAGCAATCAAGCCGCACAGCAAATACCGGTGCTTAATCTGCTTATCGGAACATTTACCGACGGCGACCGCTCCCAAGCCTCATTAAATCTCAACGGACGGGAAATTCCGAATACGCAAATCCTCATTGCCGGAGCGACGGGTTCAGGAAAAACCAATCTTCTCGCCGTCTTGCTAAAGCAAATTCGCACCGCATCGGTGGAAACGCCCTATCCGGTCAATTTTCTACTGTTCGATTACAAAGGGGAATTTTCCGACCCCGCCAATAGCGCATGGTTACAGCACTTTGAAGTGCAGCGCCGCGCCATTATTGACCCGCTCCATGAGCCTCTGCCCTTTAATCCGTTCAAGGATTTCTCCGGTAAAACTACCTCGCGCAGTGAAATTAACCTCTATGCAACCGAACTCGCCGAAGCACTCTTGGCTCTTGACCGCGCCACGATTAGCGCGAATATGTCCAATCGTCTGACCGAAGCCGTCATACAAGCGTACGGGCGCACCAACGGCGCTCCGGTGAGTTTTGAACGCATTTATGATGAATATACCGCCTTACAAGAGCCGAAAGAACAAGCAAAATCGGATTCGGTAAAATCTATGCTCTCTCAACTTATTCGTTCCAATCTTTTTGCCAATGCCGATACACTTGATTTAGTGCGCTCCAGCAATATCATCAAAATGGATACCTTCCCCAAAGATGGCATTTTGGCAAAGGCTCTTGTCTATTTCACAATTGCCAAATTGAACGCACTCTATGAAGCACTCCCCGTACAGGCAGTGAACGAAAAACACGTGGAATTACGCCATTTTACGGTGATTGACGAAGCACACTATATGCTGGATTTCGATAACAAACCGCTCAGAAACCTCATTGCTGTTGGGCGGAACAAGGGTTTGAGCATTATTTTGGCGACACAAAACATGGAAAGTTTCCGCTCGGAGTATTTCGATTTTTATGCTAATGCCGAATACCCGCTCATTATGCGCCAACAAACCATGAATGACCGCGTCTTACGGGATTTATTCGGACTTTCGGGACAAGATTTTGCCAAACTGAAAGAAGCGATTGCAAATTTGAAAAAAGGCGAAGTGATTTTGCGGACAGGCTCATCAAATCTAGGTTCTTCGAGAAAATTTCGGAAAATTGCGCTGACGCATTTGGTGTGAAAGGAATCTGCCTACCAATACCCTTCATTCTCATTACCGCACAATAACAACCTGAACAGTCCGTGTTTCCTGCTCGGAACGAAGAATTATCGAATATGTTCCGCTTGGAAAGGCACTACATTGTACTTTGACGCTTTGAGTTCCTTCTTTTCCCGATTGAACTTGCTCACGATACACTTCTTTTCCTGTGATGTCGTTGATAACCAAGGTAATTACACTTGCTGCGCTAAGACTGTACTGCACTTCAACAATATCCCTCGCGGGATTGGGTTGTACACTCACGGTGCTTATCAGGCTTTTTGGTCTGTTCGGCACGATAAGTCGCGTTCCGCCTGCTCTTGAAGGCAATGCTTCAAACCTCCCGTTGTTGAAAGGCTCCAGAAATAATTGTTTTGCATCGTTGCTTGGCGTAAACTCCATAGCGTTCAATCGCAGTACCGTCGCAGTTGTCGCTCCGGCTACCACACGGCATCGAATCCGTGCAAGGACGCGGTCGCGGTTATTGGCTAGCCTGTTTGAAATTGCCACACTCACCACACTCCGCCCTGCTTCGGAGGTGTCATTATTCTGCATCAGACGAACACCACTGCCCTGACCGTCTATCAATGCCAACACATTTCTATCAAACTGCACCTGCGCCGTCCAATCAGGCTGTACGGAGGTGATGAGCTGCTGGGCGCTCCCCGAATCTATCACGATTTCCAATGACGTTTCGCTGCCCGGAGCAAGCAATGTTGCACTTGCACGAACCCCAAAGCGCATAACAACATCTTCTTTTGTCAATTCACGGGCAAAACGCTCGACCGGTATTTGGGCATTATCAAGTTCTTGCAGCCCCATTGCACCTTGCGCGAGTGCTTTGAGCGACAATCCCGCAGAAACGTTCCCTACCTTTTTTGCCGTCATGGTAAAAGCTACAACGGCAGTGTCTAACTTACCAAGTGTGCTGCGTGCTTGATCTTCGGAAAACGTGATCTCTGCCGATGGAGTATTGAGTCCATCGGTAAGCCCGCGCAGATTGTCTAGCTGCACCGTAGTTTGCCCACGATTCACAACTTTGATGAAGCCGATAATACGGCGATTCAACGCAAGCGTGTCCTGAAGCCGAACTTCAGTGGAAAGAATCCCTACATCGGCTTGAAATGTTGCCGTCGTTGCTTGTTGTGCGGGAACAGAACCAAGCGTAAATCGCGCTTCTAACTGCGCAATTTTGCGTCCGCCCGATTGAGGAGCGAACTGTACTTCACGGTCAA
Source organism: Candidatus Kapaibacterium sp. (assembly GCA_025455065.1). Taxonomy (GTDB): domain Bacteria; phylum Bacteroidota; class Ignavibacteria; order Kapaibacteriales; family UBA4661; genus PH2015. Next base: position 52,750 of record JALONG010000001.1, read on the forward strand.
TACTCGAATCAGGCAGTATCACCAAAGGCGAAGGAAGATTGGCAATCGTAAACTCCGACCTATCGGCACCAATGAAAATGAGCGATTGCAACGTAAGAGTGTTTCGCGTTTGATTGGAAATGCGAACAGTTCTGCGTGAGCGTTCTTGAATAACTGTCCGGGTAAAGGGCAAAAAGGTGAAAATGAGTTCTGCATTGCCCGGAGCCGTGATAAACCGACCTGTTTCCGACCACACGCCGTTCCCGCCCCGATTCACCGCCCGTACACGCCATGCAAAGGACGTTAATTGGTCTAAACCAGACACGAATGCTTGCGCCGAAGCCGTTGTCGTGCGGCGGACATTTTGGCGGAATGTGGAATCGGACGAAACCTCTACTTCATACCACAATTCACGACGATTCCCCGAAAGCGTGTTCTGAAGCGATGTCCAGCGCAGCGTCGCGTCCGTTGCAACATTAACACTACCCGTAAGCGGCGACAAAAGACTGGGTGCATCATTGGGAGCAAGCGGTAATGTGGTTTGCAGCGTGATAGTGTGTGTGGTCAGCGGCAAATCTCGCACACGGGCTGATTCTATCCGCAGTGAGTACGCGCCGACATCGGATGCTTGGACAAACGGCAGTACCAGTGAATCGTTCACGGCTCTGTCAATCGGAATACCGTTTTTTAGCCATTGATAACTATTCCGACCGCCACCTACCCGCTCCCGAAGAACAGTGCGGCTTTCAAGCGGTGCGGTCATTTGTCGTCCGGGCTGCTCCAAACTGTCCTGCGGAATATAGGAAAAATTACGCACCGAAAGATTTGGCTCTATTGCCCCAAAATCCAAACGATTCCGCTCGGCGCTGAGGCGCTGCAAACGGCGCACATTCGCCATACTCGGCAAATTCGTCAGGCGGTTACCCGATACCCGCAGGTCTTCAAGCCGTGAGAGCGAAGCAAGTTCGTCAGGAACCGCCCCCTCAAAACGATTATCCGAACAATTCAAGACTTTGAGAAGTCCGAACGCGGCAAGTTCAGGCGGGATGCGCCCCGTGAGACTATTTTGCGAAACATCAAGTTCTTCCAGCACAGATTCTTCTTGTTGCAAGAGCGCTTGTGCGCGTTCTCGTTTTGCGGCAGTTTTGGCTTCTACGCCAAGTGTTAATGAGCCTTCCAGCTTATTTCGGGAAAGATTGATGCTTCGCAGTGTTGGCGATTGCAAAAGAATACTCGCAATCGTCCCCGAAAGCGCATTATTGCTCACATTCAAGGTTTCTAACGCGGAAAACGTTGTAAGAGCGTTCGGCAATGCGCCTACCAAACCACAACCGCTCAGAATCAAGGTTCTTAGCGCCGTGAGAGCCTTCAGCGTGTCGGGAATCTCCCCTTGCAAACTTGCCCCCGTAACGCTGATTCCCGTTACACGTCCGGCTTGCAGCGTGATTCCACGCCATTCCGTAAGCGGCAAACCCGAAAGCCAATTCAGCGCAAGCGTAGAGCGATTTTGGCTGCGCTCCGCCCAGTACCACGCCGCACCACGCAGCGCCAGCGAATCTGTTTGAAGCGGGGTCAAGTAGGTAAAGCGCTCTTGAGAACGTGCCGTGCCGTTGGGGGTAAGCACGGAAATCCCACCGCTTTCGCCTGCACCGATAATTATGGCAATTTCGCTTGAAGACCTTACCGTTACTCGCTCCACAAGCACATTTCCTGCGTATGCCACAAGTGCGGAATCCAAATTCACACCCCGCACCGTTACAACCGTTCCCGTCCCGCCGCGCTCCGGCGAAAAACTTTCAATGCGCGGTGCGCGGACATTCGCTTCTGTGGGGACAATCGTAAAGAGTTCGGGAAAAACGATTGCCCGCCCGTCGCTTTGCACCGACGCAATGCCGCGTGAACGCTGGAGATTCGGCACAATAACCGAAATTTGCGTTGGAGAATCAATCGTGAAATTCCGTGTTGCCACACCGCCAATAGTTACGCCTGTTACCGAAGAAAAGTTTTGACCGCGCAAAACCACGACTGTTCCTTGCGTTGCGGCGATTGGTGCAAGAGTGCTTATCTGCACGGGAGGCGGAGAAAAATCGTCTTGTGATGTTGCTTCGCCTGTGGAGCCGCGCACAACGACTTTGCCTCGAAACCGCACTGTGCCTATTGTTGCGGTGATGGTACTATCAGAAGTGCTAAGAATTGTTGCCGACGTTCCCGCTATGGTCATCGTTTGAACGCCTCTCAGACCGCTTCCCCGCACCGTTACAAGTGTTCCTAGGCTGCCGGATTTGGGCGTAAAATCTCGAACTTGTGCCGGAAGGCTGATAAATACCGACATTGGAAAGGTGTTGCTGCCAAAGGGCGTTACGACTTGCACGGGAGCAAGTTGCATCGTAATTCCTGCCGGAACGCGCACCACCAGACGCTTTGCGCGAATTTCGATGATTGATGTCAAAACGCCGCCAATGCGTACTTCGCTGGCACGAAGGAAATTTTCGCCGATAATTGTGAGGGTGTTGCCTGTGGAAACGGCGCTCTCGTCAAACCGTGTGAGAACGGGCGGCGCTTCAAAACCAAATTCCTCACGGGAGCTTGCCGTGCCGCTTGGTGTGCGCACCTGTACTTCGCCGCTTGTGCCTCTGCCAACAACGGCAGTGATACTTGTTTCAGAATTAACAACAACATCCTCTGCCTGTACACCGCCAAAAAAGACCGTCGCCGGAGCGCTGAACTCTCGCCCGATGATGGAAATGCGAGCGCCCTCAGGGGCAGTTTTTGGGAGGAAATCTTCAACCGAAGGCGGAAGAAAATAGCGGAAATCTGTTTCCGTGCTTATTGTTCCAAATTCCGTTGTTACGGTGATTTTCCCCGTTGCTCCTGCGCCGACAACGACATCAAGTTCCGTTGCTGACAAAACACGCACCGAAGCTGCGCTGACGTTTCCAAACTGTACTCGCGGTGCCGTCCCAAAGAACTGTCCGCGAACCCGAACCACTGTACCGCTTGGTCCAAAGGCGGGGGAAAACCCTGTGATACGCGGTGGCGCATTGCCGCCCCATGTGAACGTACCCGTGAGCAATGCTCCTTCGATTGGTGCGCTCAGAATTGCCGTTGTCGTGCGCTCTTGTGTGGGGAGGCTTTCAAAGATGACTTCGGGACTGGTTGCGCGAACAATGCTCGTCAATGGACTGATTTGCGTTCGAGGAATTATCCGTACTTGCGTCGCTGCCACAGAACCCGCTTGAATACTTGCCTGCCAATACCCAAACTCTGCCAACACACTGATACTCCCGCCCGGTCTTCCCCGAACAGGCAGGTTCAGAGCGCTTACCCGCACAAAGGCGCTATCGGTGGGCGTTTCAGGCGAGACTATGCTGAGTGGCATATACTCACCCTGCCCAAGCGGGAAGAGAAATTCTCGTCCATTCCCTTTTGCCAAGGAACGAGGAATGAAGCGCTCCAGAGTGCCTTCCACAAAGGATGTCCGTGAGCCGCCAACGATTGCACCGACACCGGTGTTCAAAAGCCGCAAAGGGTTATTGTCCGTCGTCCTGATTGTCCCGTTGGTAAGAGTGAGCGTTTCGGTGAGTGCAAGCGGCGAAGCAATGCCAAAGACCGCGCCAGTTCTGTTTATCGTCAAATTTCGTAAGCGCCCGAATGTCCCGTTGGACGTATTTTCGGGTGCTGCAATAGTAAACCCGCCACTAATTGCGCCGCTTCCTTCTATCACCAGCGTTCCTTGAGCGTCATCGGCAAAACGGCTGTTAAACGTGATTGCGCCTTGTAAACGAAGCGTAGCGCCACTGGTGTTACAAATCCCGCCGTTGCGAAGCTGAAAATGCGTTGAAACGTTCCGCGTCAAACCGCCCAGATTCACGCCGCCGCTATTTTCAATGCTCACGCTTGCTATGGTCATAGATTGCGGAAATTCGACTGTCGTTGCAAAAGTTGGAGCAGTGCCTGTGTAGAGCAGCATTGCGTCGGCACTGAGATAGCGAACAGCCTGCCCTCGAATAGCAGAGCGGTTGTCCAAAGCAAGCACCCCACCGACCTGCATTGTTCCGAGATTTGTCAAAACGGCATCACCCGTGATGCTGCACGTTGCACCTGTTCCAATCGTCAGTGTCGCTCCTTGTGCCAGCGTAAAGGGAACCCGCAGTGATGCGACTTTGGAGCGAGGAACAATAAACTCTACCGGAGCGCTCATGCTCTGGGGTGCCGGAGCGTTGCCGTCCGGCGAAGCGCTCCACGAGGCGCGTTCGACCATATCCCCCGAAATGTAGTAATACGGTCCCGTTACGTTTACATTGACCGTCGTTGTCGTTTGAAACCCTGCGGCATCAGTAATGGTGAGGGTGTAGCTAATATTGGCATTTGTAACCACGCTTGGCGCACTGGCATTGGTACTGCTCAGTCCAGCAGTAGGCGACCATGCGTATTGAAATGGAGCCGTTCCGCCATAGAGCGTGTGAGCATTGGCAAGCGAAACGGCTTGGTTCGGCAAACCGTAGGTGGTGCGGCTTTCCACTTCGGGGAAAAATCGCACTGTGAGACTGCTATTGACGGTATCGCGCTCTTGAGCAAGGCGGTAGCTCACGCGGTCGGTGAAGCCCTGTTGCACAGCACCCGTGCGGGGCGTGTATAGGAGTGTTTGTCCGTTTACGGTAACGTTTGCCAAGGGTGAGCCGCCGTTTACGCCTTGCAAGAGCAGATTAACAGGAAAGGACGATGAAAGCTGACCGATGCTTGGAAGGATTCGCGGAGCGAGATTTGACGGGCTACGTGGAGATGCCATGAGCGAATAGCCTTGCTCCGCAGGAACACTGGCATCGCCATACATACCGATAAGCGACGCACCATTTTTATTCGGCGAGATGTCCGTTGCGACAAGTCCTTCGTAGGTATTGAAATTCCAATAGCCAATGAGGTTTGACCAATTTGGATGCGTGGGGTCAATTTCCTGCCCAGCGAAGCGGGCAATGGTTGTTGCAGGCAGAGCGGTATTCCAATAGCGGGCTTCGTCTATTGTCCCTCGAAATCGTAGTAAGGGGCTTGCGCCAAATCCCATGATAACGGGAGTAGTATTGGGTTGCAAAGCAGAAGGAATACTTTGCTGCGAGGTCAAAATGCCGTCTTGATAGGCTCGCAGTGTCCTGCCGTCAAATGTTGCGGCAAGGTGATACCATGTATTTCCTTGGAGATTACCAAATTTTGCGGGAATAAAGGTAATCCCGTCTGCAAGCAAAACTTGTACCGACCCGCGAAATGCCGGATTTGTATGATCCCAAACAAGAGCTATTCCCGGATTCGATCCGTGCGTGAAGGGATAGGTGGTCTTTGTGCCGCTTGGCGCTTCGGGTGAGCGCACCCAACACTCAACTGTCCATTGTAGCGGTCTTGCAAAAGAGGTTTGGGTTTGAATCCGTTGTGTACCGTCGAATTCTATAGACGAGCCGAAGCCAGTGCGCAGGGGAAATTCGGGCGTGGGTTGGAGTTTCAGAAGAAATCCATCAGTCCCGCCACGCCTTGTTCTCTGAAAAGCCCTTGGAGAAACTGGGAAATTAGTAGAAGATGTAAAGCCCGTAATCACAGGTTGCCCGGCATTATCCAGAGCGAGATTTCGTCCTCCCTCGTCTGCTGCCCCACCAATAGCGGTAGAATATAACAACTGCGCTTTACCGGAACGGCGAAGATCCATTTGAGAATAGAATACATCGCTACCACCTCTATTTGCGGTGAACATTGCACCGGGTGTGGTGATTGCTGCATATCCTAGCAAGGAAACAGTACCGTCTTTACCGACCTTAACATCGAAAATTATGTCATCCTCATTTACTCCAAAATAAGTGCCATAGATTAATCCCGCCGTGCCAGCAATGTTAGGATCAATAACCGCGAGAAAGCCATCTTCTGTACCGCCGCCGAAGGTAGATTGGAAAGCATTTGGTGTGGTCGGAAATAAGGTACTTTGTGTACGTCCGGCAATATAACACCGCCCGTTGTCATCCACATCTACAGCAATATGATATTCACCACCCATTGTTCCGATATACGTTGAATATACCATATCGCTCACTCCGGCACCAACGGGGTTAATTTTCATAAGGAATACATCTCCGTCGACGTATGAAGAATAACGCGTTGGGGTAACAGGATAACCTGCAAAGGCTTGTCCGACGATATAGACAAAACCATTCCTGTCCACACATATATCCTGAGGGTTGAAAGAATTTGATTGGGCACGAAGCGTATAATTTACTACTCCCAACGAACTCAGGCGCACAACAGTAACGCGCCCTGTACCTGTCCCACCGACGATAACGGTGGGCGAGTAGGCATTGGGTACATCGCTTGAGTTATTATGCCTAACAGCGAGATACGCATTTCCCTGATTGTCCGCCGCAACTAAGGCAGATTCACTATCACTACTACTACCGATATACGTTGAATACAAAAGTGAGCCGCCCTCGGAAAATTTTGCTACAAAAGCATCGAAAGTACCGCCCCCATACACCGACTGAAAAGCACTCTGAATCGGAAAATTTGTATTATCGTTTGTACTACCCGCAACAAGGATATTGCCTGTTGCATCTATTGCCAAACCGCCTCCCGAAACGGCACCACCTAGTGCACCTATTTGATTCTCTGAGAAGGGCGTTGTACCACCAAAAAAGGTAGAAAAAACCAGACTCGAGACATCAGCAGTAAATTTGGAAATAAATAAATGGGTAGAAGAGGGAGTTTGAGTAATATTATATGCGCCGACTGTAAAGGGGAAGCCATTTGATGTAGTAAGTATAGTTCCTGCAATGATTGGGCGTTGCTGGGCATCTATCTGTACCGCCAATGGAGTTTCAGCCCCCGCTCCACCAAAATAGGTACTCCAGACAAGCGGGTCAATCACAAGCGGCAGTGCGGGGTCGTACTCGCCAAGGGCAAATGTTATGTTTTGTCTATTGTTTGCCGTAAAGCGGCACGAAATCTGCACTCGCCGCCCGTTCTTCACTTGATAGGCATACAATTTCCCATGAAGAAGTTCACCAACACTTGTTTTGAGGACAAGTTCACCATGGCGGTTCGTAAACACATCATCTGCGCCCTCAAACTCCAGCGCAATTTGGCTGGCATCCGCGCCCGGTTCCACAATCATGTCATACCGAACTTGTCCCGAATCGAAATACACTCTCGCGGAAATACCTTCATACAGCCCGTGAATTCTTGTCTCCGAAAAGGACGGAACATTTGATGCCCATTTGGATTTATCATTGCCCAGAAAGTAATTAAAATAGGGAGTTTGTTTTTCCATGCCCTCTGCACGTGATGCTTGCTTACTTCCCAGAAAATTCATCTTCACGACATGACCTTGAAGAGGGGCAGAGGGCGAAGGTATAGGGGATAAGGGCGCACTAGCACGATGGTCTTTTTCCATTTGCCCTTTTCCTTCATCCCGTTGCCCTTGAAACACGTCATAGACCAATCCTTTGTCGGTAATCCAAACGTTCATGCCGCGCAAACGAGCAAGGAAGCGGGCTTCAGCGTCCCACTGCCCTTTGTTTTCGATGAAAAGGTTTTGTTGCGGAGGAGAAATTGTCTTCAAACCAACAGATGTGGGCTGAGAACAAAGTTGTTGACCAAAGAGAAACACTGCCGCACAAAAGAGAGCGGTACGTTGAAAACTATGAAGCACAGGCATAATACGGTGGTTGTAAAAGGAATGACCAAAAAATGCAACAAAAGTAACGTGCTTTAAGGGCTGACAAATATACGGTTTACCGATAAAAATGTCAATATCTGTTGAGGAAATCGGAGGTAAGCGGTTGATTTAGGGGGGTGAACGGTCATTGATACCGAAAGAAGGCATCATACCTAAGGTTCAAAACCGCACATCTACTTGCATAACAAGCTGCGCGTCGGTATTGCCGTTAATTTGCGTTGCACCGCTCCCCAGCACGTTTACATCAAAGCGACGAGTAATTGAGCCTCGCGCCGACAGTGTGATGTTTAGCACAGGTTGAAGTTCCAGCATCAAATATGCCCTCAAACCCTGACCAAACAAAGCAGGATTAGAAAGCGTCCCAGCGACGGTTGTTTCATACTGCCAGACGGCGGAATCAAAACTATCGGTGCGAAAAGCAACAAAGCGCCCTGTGAGACTGCACCAGAGCGTAGGAGTCCACTGTGCGCCCACAAAGCCCAACATCCCCCATTCGGGCGTTTTGTTTCCCTCGTAACTCACGTAAGCCGCTTCGTATCTGGCTTGCAGACGCAGGACATCGGAGAAATCCCACTGCCCGTGCAGCCTCAGCCCGCTTCTACCGCGTCCGAAAATGACATTGCGGCTGTTGCGCCCTGTTCCAAGCGTGATTTCATCGGTTTTTGTTTCGTGGCGGAGCCTCATAACAATCTGCACATCGGACTGCACACGCCACGTTGTTTCGGTAAACACGTCCACACCCCGCACGGGAACAGGAATTGTCGCGGTGCTGGAAATGGTAGAATACACATCAGCATACATATTCACTCGCAAGCCCGGAAGCTGTTTCCAGACTGCTCCAACGTACAGTCCGGCTTCATTAGTTGGCTTGCCGTTTTCACCAAAATTTACGCCAAAGGGTGAGCGAAATTCCGTTGGAAAAGCCCTGACAAGAGCAGCCAGTTCCCAGCCTTGCAAACGAGTTTCCATGCCGATTCTGCCACCGACATTGCCTGCGCCGTCGCGTGAAAACTCCGCAGCAAGGACAGTTTGCCCTTTGGAAAGCGTTCCAAACGCTGATGCAATAACGCCATTTTGCTGCGGGAACACCAATACCGAGCGTGAGGTAATCGTTTTATCATAACTCAGGTATTGCGCTCCTGCGCCCAACGTCCATGACCATTCCTCAGCATTGCTCACAAGCCGCTTCCCACCTTGTTCTTGGGAAGAAATCTCCCCCGAAATGCCGAAAATTTGTTCACCCAAATTACCCCGCAAGGCAAGTTCTGAGCGAGTACGAAAAAAACCGCCAAAATCGAGCGACGTTATCACATCCCGCACTGAATCTAATCGCGCCGCTCTTGTTTGCCAAGACCCCCAGCCAATAAGCCGCAAGCCAAGGTTTTCTGAAACTTGACGCTCTATTTTCGCAGCAAAACCACGATAAAACTGCTGTTCCGTCGAAGAACGATAGGGCAGCAAATTCACATTGACTTGCGTTACAGGCGCAATCACTTCAGCACTTTTCCCTGCCCCGTTCAAACTCCAAAAGGCAGTTCCTTTGCCGCTTTCCACGAGAAAATCCCCCAGAACAAGGCTTGTACGCTGCGATTCATTGCCAAATTCCGCACGAACATAACCGCTCACAAAGTCCACCGCACTCAGTTCTCCTGCATCTTTCGCCGCCGTAACATTCACTTCAAAAAAGCCGACCGAATCCACGCGCAGCGATGCGGTGAGCCGTTGGTAGAGTTCTAATGCAGAGCCTTGAAATTGCTGACTTGCGGTTGCTTGCGGGGTGAAACCGCGCTGTGGGGTTGCCCAAAACCGTGTGCGAGTGCGATACCACAAAGCACTATTTTTAGGCAATAACGACAACACAGGCAGTGGTTCTATGCGCTTTTTGGGCTTTGGTGGAGAGGAAACTTGCGGTGAAGATATTTGTGGTGATGATGTTTGTGGTGATGATGTTTGTGGTACTTTTCCGCCGGAAACGGCTTCTTTTGGTTCTTCGAGCTTCTCGTCAGCTACTTCGATTGTCGTACAAAATTTCAGCAGATACGTTTGTGCAAATGATAAGTTCAAGGTGTCTTGGAGCATGGTAAAATCAGCTTCGGGGCGACGTTTGAGAAAACGTTTCAAGGAAATCGCGGTTTCGAGGGAAATGCCCGGAAGCGTCTGTAGTTCTCGCACGGATGCGGTTTTGAGGCGTAAAGGAAAGCGATGGTAATACTCCAGCAAATCAAGACTCGGCACAGCGATGTTTGCTTGAGCTAAAAACTCCAAAACCTGCTCTAATTCTTGGGTGGAGGGCGTTGCAGAAGATGATTGTGCAAGACAAATACCAGCGTTTGCAAACAGCACAACGACTGATGGGACAAGAAAAGTAAACGTTTTTCGGAAAAAAATCGTCAGAACAGATGAATAGAACTTGCTCATATCGGCACAAGAGCCTAATTTGTGAAACATTTTGGCTACATATCTTGAACTCAAGTAACGCCGAAAAAGTAGTAAAATCATCGTTTTTTTCATCAAGTATTTTGTTGTTATGCTCAAATACCGCTTCATTGCTTGTTTTACAGCTCTTTCGTGCTTTCTTGCCGCCTCAACGATTCTTCATGCCCAAGAAATTCGTGCAACGGTGAATGTTGATTTTGCACCCGGTTTCGAGATTAACGAACAGGACAATTTTGCTTCATTTCGGCAGGAAATCCAAGCCTATTTCAACACCCAAATTTTTACCGGAAAAGAATGGAAAAATGAGGCGGATAAAATCTTGTGGAAAGATGAACCTGTGCAAATGAATGTCACCATTACACTTCTGAACGGCACCCAAACAAGTTACTACAACGCGACGATGCTTGTTGTAGCAAAACGGACACTTTTTGGCACAAAAAAGCAATCAGTTACGATGCAAATTTTGGATACGAAGGTGAAATTTCCCTATCAGCGCGGTGCTTCTTTTTCCTTTCAGCCCTTGCGATTTGACGATTTGCTGAGTGTTTTGGACTATTATGCAATGTTGGCTATCGGCTATGACCTTGATTCGTTCTATCCTCTGGGTGGAACGCCCTACTTTCAAAAAGCGCAACAAATCTTGCAACTTGGCGCAAACACCCAAAGCCAATATATGAGCATGAGCGTAGATAACGGTTGGCGCGAAACGGCAATCGAACCCGGAAAAATTTCCCGTACCAGCATCGTGGGCGAACTCTTGGAATCGCGCTACAATGATTTCCGTACGCTCAATGCCGCATATTACCTGAACGCGCTGGATTTTCTCGGCGACAAGCCCGATGAAGCAAAAGCAACAGTGGATGAATTACTGACAAAATATGCTGATTTTAAGGATAAACTTCCCAATCGCAGTGCGATTTTTCAACTTTTTTTTGACAGTAAATTTCGTGAACTTGCAGACCTCTTTCGCGGTTACAAAAATGACAAAGTGTGGGATAAACTCAAGTATAACGACCCTTCGCGGACAATCATTTACGAGGATACTCGCACAGGCAGAAAATAACCGCACAGGATAATAACAAGTGTTTTTGGGGTAACTGAAGAAGCAACGTGTGTATGAAGTACGGCAAGACCATACGAATTTCAACAACCCATCAAACCGTTTGTTCATGGGCTTTCTGTCCGATAAACAGACGGTTTTTGGTGTTGTGGTTTGGATTGCTGTTCTTGTCGTTTCATTTCCCTGCACTTTCGCAAAAGCCCGCTCTGCCATTACGCCCTCCATCTGCGGACAGTCTCGAAAAAATTCTCGCTCAGTCCTTGCCGGATACCGTCCGTGTGAAAATTCTCATCGAACTCGCCAGAGCGCTGTGGGCGACAAACCTTCAAGAATCAAGGAAATACGCCACTGACGCGCTTACGATTGCAAATTTGATGGATTACAAAAAAGGTCGTGCCAACGCGCTGAATACTATTGGCGTAACCTATTACTATCAAGGTTGGTACGATATTGCTCTGGGGTATCATAAACAAGCCCTTGAGATACGCAAAAGCATCAACGATACATCAGGCATTGGACACTCGACAAATAATATCGGCATTATTTACTTGGGACAGCGCAAAAACCGTGAAGCGTTGAACTATTTGTTTGAAGCACTGGAAATATATAAAACAGTAAAACTGCGCAGTAGCATTGCTGTTGCCTACAATAACATCGGCACGATTTATCGTCGGGAAAAAAAGTTAGATTCCGCAGCCTTAATGCACCGAGCGGCACTAGATGTCTTGAAAGGCGCAAATAATCTCACCGGCGAAGCACTAAGCTATAACAGCATGGGCGGTGTTATGGAAGATTTAGGCGTGTACGATGATGCCCTGCGCTTTCAACGTGAGGCGTACAAACTTTATTCGGATGTTACCAATCATAAAGGGATGGTCAATGCACTTACGGGAGAAGCAAGCGCACTGTTCAAACTGAAACGGTATCCTGAGGCACTCACGCAAATTCGCACAGCTTTAGATCTCGCAAGCAGTATGAACTCTCGACCCGAACTGCGTGACTGTTACGAACTTCTCGCCCGAATTGAAGAAGGTATCGGCAATTTTTCGGGAGCATTACAAAATTACAAACGCTATGAAGCGCTTAAAGACTCGCTTCTCTCCGAAGAGGCAAGTTCCCGTACTGCCGAATTTAGCGCACAATACGATTCCGAGCGCAAAGCAAAACAAATTGAACTTTTGACCGCTCAACGTAAAGGGCAGCAAATTCAACGGAATCTGCTCATAACAATCATATTTGCGAGTTTTATTGCCGTAGGGTTGGTGTACGTGCGCTACCGCACGAAACAACGCTCTGAAGCGGCACTACAAGACGCGAATGTGCAATTACAAGAAAAAAATGCTCTCATAACCGAAGCCCGTTCAACAGTAGAAGCGCTCTTGCTCAATGTCCTTCCTAAGCCCATTGCCGAGCGAATGCAAGCAGGAGAGCGCCGTATAGCGGAAAATTTTTCTGACGTTACCGTTCTTTTTGCCGACATCGTAGATTTTACGCACCTTGCAGCAGGTTTGCCGCCGGAAGAACTTGTTGCTTTTCTGGACGCAATTTTCTCCGATTTCGATGCGCTGGCAGAGCGCCACAATCTTGAGAAAATCAAGACCATCGGCGATGCTTATATGGCTGTTTGCGGCATACCGGAGCCGAATCCTCATCATTGCCTTAATGTTGCTCTTTTTGCATTGGATATGTTGCGCGTCATTGAGCGTTACAACATTCATCCCGAAGCGACTTCACCGCTTCAAGTCCGCATCGGTATTCATACGGGCAGCGTTGTTGCAGGCGTTATCGGCAAAAAGAAATTCAGCTATGATTTGTGGGGAGACACCGTAAACATCGCATCACGTCTGGAATCACACGGGCAAGCAGGAGCGATTCTTTGTTCAAGTGAAGTTTATGACATACTGAAAGAATCATGTATTTTTGAGCAATGCGGCGAAACAGCACTCAAGGGGAATATCACACTGACAACGTATTTTCTGCGGTCTGTGAAACAACAGTCATAAAGCCGATGTTTTCTTTGCAATGTCGTTGCTAACGGTGGTTTTACCACACTTCTACCACAGAGCGCATAGCACCTCAACATACCCTCTCATTTTTCAGAGAATTCTCTTTGCTCTGTGGCTGACTAAATCAAGGTTTTCAATACTGCGTTTGGTATGAAAGGTTTACCTGACCAATAATTTCTTCGCTACTATGCCTCACCAACAGCACAAACACTACTATTCCGCAGCAACATTACTCTCCTTACTGCTTTTTGCTGCCATTGTTTTGGTAACACTAGCGCATATCGTCATTACGACGTGGCAACAAAGTAAAGCAAGCCGCGAATTTCTCCGTGCGCAAGCCTTTTCCATCGGGCAATTAACGGCAGCAGGAAGCGCAAACGGGGTGATTTTCCGTGAGCGTGACCTTTTGGAACGTGCCGCTTACGGCGCGGAAACCTTATCGGGCTTTCAATGGCTTATCATTCGGGACATTAGCGGAGACACGCTCTATACCAAAAATTTCGATGCTGCCCCGGAGACATTTCGTCAAGGTGCATCGGTCATGCCGTTTGATTCTATCCGTATTTTACCGCAACCGACGGGAGAAGTCTTGGTGCTGGCTCCGGTGCGAGGTCCGGTGGAAACTGACCGCAGAGGCGAAGTGCTGATAATGCTCAAAACCAATGAAATTATCGAAATGAGTAATCGCACCCGAACAGGCATTATTTCAAGCGGCATTGCGGCTTCAGTAGTACTGCTCTTTTTCGGATTTTTTGCTGTACGTCGCATGGCAAAAACCACGCAAAAACACGTAGAAGTGGCAAATAAAGCTACACAGGGCGATTTAACGCAGCGCGTGAGTGAAAATTTTTCGTTGCTTACACCGAAAGAAACTGTCGTTATTCGCCGCTCGTTTAACCGAATGTTGGACAGTTTGGAACAGCATCAAGAAGAAATGCGTATTAAAAATGAGCGCCTCCAAGAACTGAGCAATGGTCTGTTGCAATCGAACATCCAAATGGAAATTTACACGAAAGAACTTGAGATAAAGAACAAGCAGATTGAACAACAAAATTCCGAATTACAAATGCTGAATGTCGAAAAGAATGAGTTTTTAGGCATAGTTGCGCATGATTTGAAAAACCCGATTGCGGCATTTCAAGGGCTTGCCGCAGTGCTTCTTGAGACCAGTGAATCACCGGAAATGGTACAGCAAATCGGAACAACAATGCTTCAGAGCGCGGATAAGATGTTAGAATTGGTAAAAAATTTGCTGGATGTGAATCAAATTGAGCGTGGTGGTCGCAAATACGATATTCAGCCCGTCAATACCGCTTGGATGCTAATGCCAATAGTAGAATCGTATATGCCCAGAGCAGAAGAAAAAAATATTTGCCTCCATTTTTCTCCTTCAGAAGAAGCATTTATCTGTTTTGCCGACAGCCTAGCCTTCTCCCAAATTATGGACAATATCGTTTCCAACGCTGTTAAATACTCACCTCTGGGGAAAAATGTATGGCTGGACATTGAGCGCGTACCCGATGCGTTGCGTATTTCCGTCCGAGATGAAGGTCCGGGCTTTTCGGAAGAGGATAAAAGGTTACTTTTTGGTAAATTTGCAAGACTTTCGGCACAGCCGACAGGTGGCGAACACAGTACCGGTTTAGGGTTAAGTATCGTCAAAAAAATGGTTGAGGCAATGAACGGAAAAGTTTGGTGCGAATCCGAATTGGGTAAAGGTGCAACTTTTTTTGTAGAATTTCCTTCTGTACCTCCTGCAACGGTGATTTAATCTTGATTCCTCAACGAGGAGCATTACTTTCATTGGACAAGACTACTATGCAAACACTCTTACCCCCAAAATCGCTTTTTCGCTTGCACAAAGCCTACCGACTTGGACAGCGCTTCCTCACTTACGTGGGTGTTATTGTCTGTATTTTTGCAGCTTCCACCGTCTTCTCTCTTCAAACCACATCAGCACAGCAATCCCATATTGCTGACAGTTTACAACGTGCCTTACTGAGCAATCCCCACGACACCATCAAGGTTCGACTTTTGAACGGTCTGGCATGGGAATTTCGCGGCTTGCAAATGCTCCGAGCGTTGGAATATGGAAAACAAGCGCTGGAAATGGCAACAAAACTGGAAATGCGCGATGAAATGATAAACAGTCATAATTATATTGGGGTTGTCTATCGTAATATGGGCAACTATACCCAAGCAATGACGGCGTATTTACGGGCGTTGGAAATAGCAGAACACGACAAAAACGACAAGCAAATTGCCTATTGCTACAATAATATCGGCAATTTGTACATGAAACAAAAGCAGTACAAACAAGCATTGGAGAACTGTTTGAAGGCACTCGCCGCATTTGAGCGCCTTTCCGACACGCGTGGAACGGCATACGCCCATTTACGCATCGGGGAAATCTACGAAAAGCAACTTCAAAACGAGCAGGCTATTGAGCATTATCAAGAATCCATGCGGCTTAGAACGGAACTTGCCGACAAAGAGGGGTTGATTACCCCACTCATCAACATTGCAACGGTGTATCGGCAAATGGGTAATGATAGTTTGGCGTTTGATTATTACAACCAATCGTTGGTGCTTGAGCGCGAGTTAAATCACCACAAAGGATTTGCAGGTAGTTTGGTTGGTTTGGGATTGCTTCACCTTCGGCGCAATAATTATCCCGAAGCGATTCGTTCCGCCGAAGAAAGCCTTTACCATTCGCGCCGTGCCTCAGCGATTCAGGAAGAAATTGCGGCATTCAAACTCCTTACCGAAGCATACAGCAAACAAAATGACTATGCCAAGGCGTTTCAATGGCAGGAGGCTTTTTTGCGTTTGAAAGATTCCCTGCAAAATGACGAAACATCAAGCCAAATGGCTTCACTCCGTGCAGAATACGAAGCAGAAAAACGCGAGGCGGAAATTGTGCTGCTGAACCAAAATCGGCAAATGCAAAATTGGCTGCTTATCGGTGCAGCGCTCACACTTGTGGTGTTTATCGCTCTTAGTATCGTGTTGTTCCGCTTGAATAAACAACGGCTTCAGGCGAACGGCGAATTAGTTATTCAAAATAACCGCATCGAAGAAGAGCGCATCCGCTCCGAAAAACTCCTGCTCAATATTCTTCCCGCAGCAATCGCTGAACGCATGAAACGCGGCGAAACAACGATTGCAGAGTATTTTGACGGCGCTACGGTTCTTTTTGCCGATATTGTCGGGTTCACGGAATTAGCTTCACAGCTTGCCCCGGGAGATTTGGTCGGTATGCTTGATGCGATTTTTTCCGATTTGGATGCCCTTGCCGAAAAATATGGTCTGGAAAAAATCAAAACTATTGGCGATTCGTATATGGTTGTTTCCGGCGTTCCGCAGCCCCGCGCAGACCATGTTCATCGCGTCGCGCTGTTTGCCTTAGAGGCTATTGAAATAATGCAAAGCTATAATGACCCGAACAGTATCAGTCACGGGCATATTGCCCTTCAAATTCGTATCGGTATCCACACCGGTAAAGTTGTTGCAGGCGTTATCGGAAAGAAAAAATTTGCGTATGACCTTTGGGGCGACACCGTAAACATCGCCTCCCGCATGGAATCTCACGGTATGAGCAGCCGCGTTCACGTATCGGAAGATGTTCGCCAAAAACTGCTGGAACACCCGCAAGCCGCTTCAGCAAATGCTATACAGTACCAACCGCAATTTGAATTTATTGAACGTGGCGAAATTGCCGTCAAAGGCAAAGGTATGATGAAAACGTATTTTCTTGAATTGCAGCACACATCCTGAGAATTTGAAGAACGATTCAAACTACAAGCTCTAGCAAGGTTCTAACGTTACCACCAAAACCAATGAATTTCACAACAATACGAGACTTCAGAACACATTATGTCTTCCACAGCAGAACTTATCGAAAACGTATATCACGCTCCTAATGTTGCATTTATCCTGCAAAGTGTGAGTGAGCGTTTGAAAACAGAGGCTATAAAACGGCGCGAATATTATGCTCTCGTTCACGAAGACACCAAAGCAGAGTTTATCAATGGCGAAATTGTCTATCAATCGCCTGTCCGGATGCGGCATTGGGACGCTTCGATGCAACTTTCCGCACTCCTTCATTCTCATGTCCTAAAGTATAAATTGGGCAAAGTTGGCGTAGAAAAAGTGATGATTTCACTTTCGCGCAATGACTACGAACCCGATATTTGCTTCTTTTCTGCTGAAAAAGCTGCCGAGTTTGCGCCTGACCAAATGCACTTTCCTGCACCGGATTTTATCGTGGAAATTGTTTCCAAATCTACTGAAAAAATTGACCGAGGCATAAAATTCACGGATTATGCAGCTCATGGAGTCAGTGAATATTGGATTCTCGATCCTGAGAGGCAAACGTTGGAACAGTACATACTCACCACCAACAACGACGACGGAGAAGCAGCATTTGAACTGCGTCAAAAACTCACCAAACACGGTCTCTGTACTTCGGTGATTATCCAAAATTTCACGATTGAACTTGCTGAACTTTTTGTATAATATGTTCAAAAGTTGTAACGCAGATTAGCCAATTTGTTCACCTGATTTTGGTGGAGAAAGTATGTGTGCGGTTATTCAAGCCTCAAGAAACCTATATTCCAGTGGCTTTTACGTTTTGTGAACAATAATTTCTCTGGCATTGTGTGGGTATTCACCTTGTTCATTAGAGTTTCACCCAAAGACTGCAAAAGCCGCTCAAACACGTATTTTGAGCGGCTTTTGCCATATTCCCTTCTAACGAATGTTTACGCAATTCCCAATCCCTGCAAGGTACTCACAACCTTTTCGCGGTCAAGCGGCTTAATAAGATACGCCTCACACTGGTTTTTGAACGCAGTTTTTACGTTGTTAAAATCCCCCAGAGCAGTGGTCATTACCACTTTCGCACCGGCAAGAGCAAATACCCCATGTTGCTGTTCAATTTCCCGCATATTGCGCAAGACATCCTGTCCGTTCATTTCAGGTACCATAATGTCTAAAAATACAATATCGTATTTTGCATTGGTTTGAAGCGCCTTGAGGAACTTTTCTAACGCTTCGCGCCCATTTTCGGCAGCATCCACCTGACCGTAGGGAGAAAGAATTTCCGTCAGCACGTTGCGGCTGACAAACTCGTCTTCCATGACAAGCATTTTCATAAATATCATCCTTTGAATTTGTAGTGTTATGGTATGTCTTGGGCTATGGTTGTTGACTATATAATTGTTATTTCCATGCGCCGGAACGGAAATATCGGTCGAGCAACGATAATTCATCCTCCAACATCGCCAAAAGCGACGGAGCTTCGTGCAACATACTATTTTTACCGACCTTTTCCAACTGCCCACATAAATCCATTGCCGTTTCCGCACCAAAATTTCCGACTGCCGATTTCAATTTGTGTGCAGCACTCTGCACCTGCACCGCGCTGGATTGTGCAACGGCTTCCTGAATAGCGGAAACATCCGATTGATAGTTATTCAAAAAATACAAAATGAGCTTTTCGACAACATCTGCTTTTCCGTTGACCGCTTGTAATAACCGCGATATATCAGCAGGCTTTCGTTCAGTCCATCCCGCATCATTAGTCTCAGCAGTACTGTTGCCATCCTGTGCATGGGCATTGCCGGTCCCGATGCCGGATTTCGCTGATTGCTTGTTTTGCAACTGACTCCAAATGGTATCGTAGAGTTTGGTGAAATCTATTGGTTTGGTAACAACCGCATCCATTCCCGCTTTGCGGCAAAGTTCCGCGTCATGCTGGGTTGCATGTGCAGTTATGCCGATGACAGGCAGATGCTTCCCCGTTGTTTGCTCGTGTGTACGAATAGCGGCAGTTGCCGTTAAACCATCCATTATCGGCATTTGGACATCCATGAGGACAATATCAAACCCAAAATTTGTGTCGCCCAATGTATCAAGCGCTTCTTGACCATTATTGACCAAAGTAACGTTCCATTCTTGCAACGATAACATTTCTTGAAACACGGCTTGATTTATTGGGCTGTCCTCAGCAAGCAAGATCCGAAGACGTTTTGGACGATCCTTTATGCCTTCCTGCCCGATCGTTGTTGTTTGCGCATGATGTTCATTTGAGCTGACCGAGCCTTCCACAGGAAGCGGCAACCGCACCGAAAAGCCAAAGGTACTTCCTTCACCAACGTTGGATCGGCACCAAACCTGCCCGTTCATCAGTTCTGCTAATTGCCGTGCAATCGCTAATCCAAGCCCTGTTCCGCCATATTTGCGTGTGAACGACGGGTCAATTTGACTGAAACTTTTGAACAGTTTCTCCATTTTTTCTTCCGCAATGCCAATGCCTGTGTCGGAAACTTCACATTCTATGAGTACATCGCCACCGGAAATTTCCGGTACGCGCACATCCAAACGGATACTACCCTCGTTCGTAAATTTTACTGCATTAGCAAGGAAATTCGAGAGAATTTGCTTGTATCGTACACTGTCGCCAATAATTTGCTCCGGCAAACGCGCATCAATATTCGCCGAAAACGATAACCCTTTTTGCTCAATTTGGGGTCGAAATACCCCGATTATCTCATTGAATACATCAAGAATATTGATTTGAATATGTTCAAAATCTAACTTCTGCGCTTCAATTTTGGAAATATCTAAAATATCGTTAATGATATACAAAAGTGAATCTGCTGAAACCCGCATCATTCGGATATAGTCTTGCTGTTTTGTGTTCAAATTATCGCTGTTCGCCAGTAAACTCGACATCCCGATAATGCCGTTTAATGGTGTGCGCAATTCGTGGCTCATATTCGCCAAAAAGCTGCTTTTTGCTTGGTTCGCCGATTCCGCAACTTCTTTTGCACGGAGCAGCTCAACGGTTCTGTCGGCTACGCGCCGCTCCAATTCTTCGTTTACCGTACGCATTGCCTCTTCTCCGGCTTTGCGGTCGGTGATATCAATACCCACCAATACCGCCTGCTCTCCACCGTGATATTTTCTGCCCATTATCAAATATGTTCGCGGTCCCTCTTTGGAAAGTATCGGTATTTCAAACTCCGCTTCTTCGTCATCAGTTTGAAAGAATTGTTCGACCATATTCCGAAAATCCAGATTCGCAAACGAACCATCGGCATTCGCGGAACCAACCTCACGCCCGATGTAATCTGCCGGAACAATACCTGTTAATCGCTCATAATACCCGTTCATACCCTTATACCGCAAATCCTTCCCAATCCATGAGATAACACCCGGAACAGCATCCAGAACCACTTCTAACTGCTCTTTCGTTTCTTGGATAATACGTTGCTGCTCAGCAAGTTGTCGGCTGGCAAGTATCGTGCTAGCAACTTTATCAACCACCGTATAAAGTTTGTCCTGCTTGACGGGCTTCAAAATATAGTGGTCAATTCCCAGATCGATGGCATTGAGCAAGAAGTCTGTTCTGTCGTAGGCAGTGGTCAGAATGATAGGAATAGCGGGGTTTTCAGCTTTGATAAGGCGTGACATTTCCATTCCGTCCATTATCGGCATCGCAACGTCGCTTACGATTATATCAGGTTGGTACTTGCGAAAGAAATCCAATCCTTCGCTCCCGTCTTGTGCCAAAAGAACTTTTTCAACGCGCTTTTCTAACAGCATTTTCGTCAGAAGCCGAATAGCTGCATCATCCTCAACGTATAAAACGGTAATAGGTAATTTTGTGGTTACATCACTCATACAGTAGAAAAATAATTGAACATCAAAACTACGACCTGCAAGGCGAAATCTTGCCTCTGAGAAAAAAGCGTGATATTGTTTTTACTTCATATGTCTTTTCCAAAACTACGGTACTCGGTCAACGTTCTCGACGCGCTCATGTTGAAGAGTTCTTCAAACTCACACTGAGGGTGCCGAAGTGGTACTGGGAAAACTTCTGTCAATGTCCTTTGGTGTGCATATCTTTTATTCCAAACGATAGAGGCGAATTCCTTATTCGATGATATGTAACTTCCTCAATTGGTTCAGCACTTTTGCTTTGGTTATTGGTTTAATCAAATAAGCATCACACTGAAGGCGAAATGCTTTGAATACTTGATCCATACTATCTAGTGCGGTAGTCATCACAATTTTTGCCCTCTCACTACCAATAATACCGTGTTTAACTTCAATTTCTCTAATCCTCTCCAACGCTTGCGTTCCGTCCATAACAGGCATCATAATATCCAAACAAATCACATCGTAGCGGACACCTTCTTTGAGCGATTCTTCAAACGCCAAGAGCGCCTCGCGTCCGTCTGCCGCTAGATCACACGTTCCAAAGGGCATGAGAATTTCGTGAATCACTGTTCTGCTCACAAAGTCATCCTCAGCAACCAGGATTGTGAGCGGCTTTGCTGCATGAATTCGGTGAATGGGTGCGGAATTTTCCTGCTCTGTCGTCGTTGCCTTTTTCGATTGCAAAGTGTTTGATTGCCTGTTCGGGGTATCAATCTGTGCTTCTAACAGATCTTCAGGATTGATTGGGCGGAAGGAATCAAAAATGTGCAAGCCAAGTTCTTCTTCCCCGAAAGTGGTGGCAAACAATATTTTCATTACTGTTTCTTCGTCCGAACCGATCTTGAGTTGGCTGAATTCTGGCATCGTTGCAATATGAATCCCCACCTCACGAATATCATCGTAAATCGGCAAGTTTTCGTAGGTCTGCGCCGACATTCCTTTAGGAGTAATAACTTTATCAATTTGGAACAATAAGAATTTTTCGTTCACCATCCCCCTGACCAGTTTTTTTTGGCGCTCGGAAAGAGTAAATGAGGTTTTGGCGGCATCCTTCGTTTTGGTTTTGCTTGCTTCGTGAAAAAGTCTGTCCAGCTCTCGTTGAAGCCGCTCCAAATCATCGCTGCGCTCCTCTGGAAGAAAGATATTGAAACGCATAGCGTCTACAGCGAGAAGCGATTGGTGGAGCAGATATGCCGTTGGCTTGGCAAAACCATTACGGATAAGGTCAAAGTTTGATTCAATTGCATGAACAAGCTGAGAGGAAGCCTCGCGGTGAATCATCCCAAACGAACTTTTAAGGTTGTGTGCCGTTCTGAAAGTACGGTGAATAATGTCGGTGCAATCTTTGGTCGTATCAAGAAATTCTTCGAGCAGAAGTAAATCCTGCTCTAAAAGTTCGACCAATTCGGCGATAACACTGAGATTTACGTCGTGTGCTTCGGTATTCATACAAATTGCTGAAAGGAGTAGTGTTTTTTTCGGTGCAAATTAAAATCCAACCGCCTGCAAAGCCGTTTTCATCCTATCACCGGAGAACGGCTTGACCAAATAATGATTCGCGCCTAATTGTTTTAATTTTGTTTGCATTTCGGCGCTGTCCAGTGTAGAAAGCATCACAACAGGGGTTTTTCCGGCTGTAGCGTGCTTGCGAATACGCTTTAGGAGTTCCATGCCATTCATATTGGGCATTTCTATATCGGAAAAAATCACATCGAAGGTCTTTGCATCCAAGATTTTGAGGGCTTCGATACCATCTTGGGCAATTTCTACCTTGAAACCGGACATGGAAAGAAACGTTCGTGTTGCAGAACGGTGAATTTCGGTATCATCAACGACTAATGCGGTTTTCATATGAACATTTCTAATGGTTAAGTAAAGTAATAGTAGTAATTTGCTGTCTTCCACACTCGCCTTACAATATATGCATCTTGCGCTCCGGCGAAGAAATATGCACTGCCTTTGACCCAACTTGGATAAAGACCGTTCTACTGAAAGCATCACCAACATCTTCGGCAAGGAGAGAAATACTCAGTGCTTGTAATAACGTTTTTACAGCAGTGATATTTTTCTCACCGATTTTGAAATAATTATTTGCATCGGCGCTTGTCTGTGCGCCTCCGGCAATCTTTGCAACAAGTTGCGAAACCGGCTTACGGAAGCCGACTGCACGCATTTCGTTTATCAGCACAGGTATAGCAGTGTCGGCAAAATACCCCGGCAGAACCTTTGCCTTGTCGGGTGAGGTTGTCGAAGACGCTAAAGCAATATGCACCATACCTACAACATCAAACGTGGGACTGAATAAATTTACCGCTATACACGAACCGAGAGCAAAGGTTTTTATCATCTTGCCGTATTCGTTGGAAGCCGCATATTCACCCACACCGATAATGCTTTGTGGTATTCGCTCTTCGTAATTTGGAACTGACAATGAACTTTTCTTTGGAATCTGCGGCAGTGGTAAACTTGGAACAACAGCAGGTATGGGAGGTTGAGCCTGCTGAGCAATAACAGCAACACGCGATGCTGCTTTGATTTTAGCCACTAAACGACTTAGTGTTTCCTGAAACCCTTGCGGATTGAGCGCCGAAGGCTTCGGGATAAAGTCGGCTGCGCCTGCTTCCAAGGCTTGCAACGTTATGGATTTGTCATTTTGCGTCCAAGAACTCAAAACAATGATGGGGAGAGGAGACCGCACCATTGCTTGCCGAATAAACTCCAAACCGTTCATTATCGGCATATCCATATCCGTTACGACAACATTCGGCTTCAACATGAGCAGTTTTTCCAGCCCGTCTTGACCATTGACAGCCGTACCGACGATGTCTATGCCCGAATCAGGAACGGCAAGCGATTTGACCAGTAAATCTCGCACAAGCGAGGAATCATCTATCAAGAGAACACGTACTTTTTCACTCATTTCATTCAGTTTTAACATTTTTGTACAGCGTTGAGAATGTTCCAAAGGCGCTTTTATGAACCTTTGAGCGCATTAAAGATATTTTCTGCCATAACATCCAAAGACACTACTTTTTTTACGGCTCCGGCTTCAAACGCCGCTTTCGGCATACCATAGACCACTGATGAAGCCTCATCTTGCGCCAATGTCATCGCACCGGCATCCAACATCGCCTTCAGCCCAAGTGCGCCGTCCGAACCCATTCCCGTAAGAATTACTCCAATAGCATTTCTGCCCACATTTTGCGCCACAGAGCGCATCATTACATCCACCGAAGGGCGATGACCATTCACTTTTTCTTCTTGCGACAGCGCGATTTCATACCGTCCGCCGGAACGATTGATTTTCATGTGCATATCACCCGGAGCTATCAAAATTTTTCCGTTCATCACTCTATCGCCGTTTGCCGCCTCGACGACCTGCATTTCACATTCGTCATTCAAACGGTCGGCAAAGGTCTTGGTGAAGCCTGCTGGCATATGCTGCGTGATTACAATACCCGGCATGGTTGCAGGTAAATTCCTCAGCACCTTCCGCAGTGCCTCTGTGCCGCCTGTAGATGAACCAATAGCAATAACTTTATCGGTTGATTCTGATAACGCTGCACTCTTGGCGATTAGCGGTGTACCTGTGCCGGCAGAAGGACTTACAGCCGACTTGCCCATTGCATTAAACAGTTCTTCACGCTTGTTTTTCCAATGCGCTACATTTGCCGTTGAAGCAATTTTCACTTTTGTTCTCAGCTCAAACATCATTGATTGTAAGCCCTGTGCTACGTTGGATGTCGGCTTGGCAACAAAATCTACTGCCCCTGCTTCCAAGGCTTGCATCGTGATTTCTTTTCCACGTTGTGTGAGTGATGAAACCATAACCACCGGCAAAGGATACTGCGGCATCAAACGCCGCAAAAACTCAACGCCGTCCATACGAGGCATTTCCACGTCCAATGTCAACACATCGGGGCGCAGTTCCACAATTTTATCCCTTGCTACAAAAGGGTCTTGCGCTGTGCCGACAACTTCAATATTCGGGTCAGCACCAAGCCCTTGCGCTAAAATATCGCGGACTAAGGCAGAATCATCAACAATGAGTACTCGAACTTTTTTGGTCATACTGTGTATTACTCCAAATGCAGGTATGATGCGGTTTTTAGTGGTACATTTCTTTCATTATTGGGCTTCACGTACGTTACAAGGGCTTTCTGTACAGCGCCGGCATGATGTACTGAAACGCAGACTGGGCGCGGTCTATCGTTTCAGAATGTCCGATAAACAAGTATCCGCCCGGAACAAGATTATCATAAAAACGCCGAATGAGCGCATCACGAGTGGGTTTGTCGAAATAAATCATAACGTTACGGCAGAAAATCACGTGAAATTGCCGCTTGAAAGGAAAAGTAGGATTCATCAAATTTAATTTCCTGAATGTTACTTCCTTGTGCAATGCCGGTTTGACTTTCCATTCGTTATTTGCAACACGTTGGAAATATTTTGTTTTGTATTCTTGCGGCAGAAGATTGATTCGTTCATCGGGATACACCCCTTCCATGCCGATTCCAAGCGCTTTTTCCGAAATATCAGTCGCCAAAACCCCCGCTTTCCAACGAGAATAATCCGCACCCCAAAATTCCATCATCAGCATTGCCAGCATATACGCTTCTTCTCCCGAAGAACATCCCGCACACCAAAGCCTGAAGTCCATTTCATGGCGTTGTTTGAGATGTTCGCTTATTTCGGGCAAAATGTGTTTGACAAGATAGTCGAAATGCTCTTTTTCACGAAAGAAAAACGTATGATTTGTGGTAATATGATTCGCAAACTCAATGAGCGGCTCATTACTAGGGCTTTTAATGAGATATTCGTAATACTCATGGAACGATTTCATGCCCATTTTGCGCAGTACCTTCTGCAGACGCACCGTTACCATCGTACGCTTTTCCGACGCAAGATGAATACCGAATCGGTCATAGACAAGTTGGCGCAAATTTTCAAACTCCTGCTCCGAAAGAGCGACAGCGACAATATCATCTACTTGGTTTGTTGTGGGAAATTGACCGAATTGTTGCATGAGAAATGGGTGTGATACAGTTCAAGCTGTAAACGGTTCAAGCGTTGATGCGGCTTTGTGGCAGAAGAAGGAGAGACGCGACGCATCGCGTCTTTTCCATGCCGTGCCGATTCCATGAGTAAATTTTCAATTTCATATTTCCTACTTCATATTTCCTACTTCATATTTCCTACTTCATGTTTCCTACTTCATATTTCCTACTTTATACCTCCTACTTCATACCTCCCTTAATACCGTCCAAACTCGGAATCATCTAATTTAATTGTTTCGCTGGCGGTCAGCATTTTGAGGTTTTTTGTTGGCGCATCTTCTAGGGTTTCGGGACGAGCAGAAAATGATGTGGATTCAGCTTGAACACTTGGTTTTCGGGTGCTTTCCGCAAAGCGTGAAGATTGTGCTTGTTGTGCATACCTGTTCCGCGAATCCCGCACCTGAAAACGTGCTACTACGCTGCTGAGTTCCGTAGCTTGGGCGGAAAGTTCCGAAGCCGCAGCAGCACACTCTTCGGCGGCAGCGGTATTTTGCTGGGTAACGTTGTCAATTTGCGCCAAACCGATATTGATTTGCCCGATTCCTTGTGCTTGTTCATTGGACGAAGCAGCAATTTCACCGACAATATCACGCACCTTGACCGACGTTGCCATAATCTGCGACAGAGCAGCAGCAGTGCGCTCTGCAATGCGACTACCGTTCTCCGCTTTTGCCACAGCACCTTCAATAAGCTGCGCTGTTTCTTTTGCTGCTTTTGCGCTGCGAGCCGCTAAATTCCTCACTTCTTCGGCAACAACGGCGAAACCTTTTCCGTGCCTTCCCGCACGAGCCGCTTCAACAGCCGCATTCAAGGCGAGAAGATTGGTTTGGAAAGCGATTTCGTCAATAACACGAATTATTTTCGAGATATTTTGACTTGACTCGTTAATTTCACGCATTGCGACACCCAAATCCGCCATCTCAGCATTTCCTCGCTCTGCTGCACTTTGCGAATCCGTTGCAAGCGTGTTTGCCTGCGTAGCATTTTCAGCATTGATGCGGGTTTGTGCGGCAATTTCCTGCATTGAACTGGAAATTTGCTCCAACGAAGCCGCTTGTTCGCTTGCACCATGTGAAAGGGAATTACTTGCGGCTGATACCTGCGTTGCACCGTTTGCCACTTGCTGAACAATTTCCACAACGTGCAACAAGAGTTCATTCATTGCCCTCAATGTCGAATTCAAGTTCGATTTCAACATTGCGTGGTCGCCTCTGTAATCGCCCTGCATTTCGGGACGAAAATCACCGTCAGCCATGCTTTGCAACACCGTTACCGCCTCTTGAATCGGCGTTATCATCGCATCCAGCGTTTTATTCACACCAGAAATAATTCTGCGATATTCGCCTTTGAATTTCTCTGCATCGCCACGCACTTTCAAATCTCCACCGATAGCGGCTTTGGTCAGTGTTGTGGTTTCATCAGCTAAATCTGCAACTGTTTGAACGATTTTGCGTTTTGCATTTGCTAAAGCGCCCATTTCGTCGTTGGTAGCAATGTCAATGTGAATCTTCTCAAAGTCCCCATTAACTAAATGTGCATTGACATTTTGCAGTTTTTGAACGGGCTTGATAACGACATTGGCAATAAAAAACAATGCTAACACAATCAAACCTGAAGTCAGTGCAGAAATCCCGGCAATCACCAGCGATTTTTCATTTGCCGCACGTTGCATCGGGGATAAATCCACCAAAACTTCAAATGCACCATGCACTTCGCCGACTTTCCAATTTTCCATTGTTGCGCCCGTAATGTCTTTTCCGTCGGCATTTCCCCAGAACTCCTGTGATTGTGCAGGGTCGCCGTGGCAGCGCATACACTCTTGCGTGAGTTTCACGGGGCGGAAATAGCGCAATCTGTTGTTCGTTTCATCAATCTCGAAGTGTTCTTTCACGTCGCCAGATTCTAACAGGCGCAGCACTTTTTCTTCAAATTTATCGGGCTGATTGTCAGGATTACGCGGCTGAAATTTCGGTACTTTCAAGGTAAAACCAAGTTCCGAAGCCTTCTTTTTTGCGACTTCCATTGCCGAAAAAATCGGAACGGTGCGCAAAACCTGTTCAATAGTCATATTACTTGCTTTTGCATCTTGAAAAACACCAAAACGAATCTGGTCAGCGGTGTATTCACGTGCCGCTTCCGCCGCTAAAACCAGCGTTCTGGATTTATCCACCAGCCCGGCTGTTGCTGTGTCGCGGTACAGATTCGAGAAATACCAAAATGTGGCAACTCCAGAAATGAGGGAAATAATCATCGCAGGCAAGATAATTTTCCAACGCACAGACAAACTCGACCAAAAAATTTTCATAGTTGTTTCCGAAAAAAAATTTGAGAGGTAAGGACTTCCAATAACTTGTTGCACAAAGACCGAATTTGAAAAAAAATCTCTTGTTTGAAAGTACCAAATATTGATTTTTCAAGTATTTATTGGCGATACGCCTTGTCACTAATCATGCAAAAGGTTGAATGCCAAGCTGCCCGACATCATCTGCAAGAGCATATCTACGTCAATAATCAAGCCTACTTCGCCGTTACTTTGAATCATACAACCCGTGATTCCTTCGACATTTCCGACGTAATCCGAAAGATTTTTTACCACGATTTGTTGCTGCCCTATGATTTCATCTACAAACAAACACGCCTTGCGCTCCCGCGCTTCGACAATCACCAAAATCCCTTCGTGAAGCAAGGTTGTATCCGGTGTTCGGTCATAGAGTTCATGCAACCGTACAACCGAGAATAATTCGTCACGCACCCGCACAACTTCCTGACCGTCCATCGTAATAGTGATTGCCTGCTCTTGCGGTCGGAATGATTCTTTGATTGCCAGAATCGGCAGGGCATAAATTGATTGACCGACACGAATCATCATTGCGTCCATAATCGCCAGCGTAAGCGGAATTCTCAGTGTGAAGCGCGTTCCTTTGCCATCCCGCGTATCTACGGTGATGCTACCTTGCAGTTTTTCGATATTGCGCTTCACAACGTCCATACCCACACCACGCCCCGAAATATCGGTAATTTTTTCCGCCGTTGAAAAACCCGGCTCGAAAATGAGCATATTCACTTCGCGGTCAGTCATTTTGTCAGGCGCAACCTTCAAAATGCCCTTCGATGCTGCTTTTTCAAGGATTTTCTCACGATTGATGCCGCCCCCGTCATCTTCGATAATAATGAGGATTTCGTTCCCTTCGTACCGCGCTTGTAATTTCACTGTTCCTGTTTCGCTTTTGCCAGCTTTCAAGCGGCGCTCACGGGATTCAACGCCGTGGTCAATAGCGTTGCGAATGATGTGCATAAGCGGATCGGAGACCTCTTCTATCACATTTTTATCCATTTCCGTTTCCGCGCCGGAAATTTCCAGATTGATTTTTTTGTCAAAGCGCATGGATAAATCCCGCACAAGCCGTTTCATCTTGTTAAACAAGCCGTCAAGCGGCATCATGCGGATTGACATTGTTACTTCCTGAAGTTCGCGGGTGATTTTGTTTAACATCGCAGCAGCTTTATTAAAACTTTCCAATTCAAGCGCTTGCACTTCAGGATTACTTGTAACCATAGATTCAATCGTGATAAGTTCACCGACTAGGTCAAAAAGTTTGTCCAATTTTTCCATATCCACGCGAATATCACGGCGTTGCAACATACCGGCAACAGCTTCGGCTTTAGCGGCAGCTCCCACTAGCTCTGTGGGTTGTGTCTGTTCTCCGTTACCGTGTGTTTGTTCATCCAAAGCGCTTTTCTCTGCTATGGAAGCTGATTCGTTGGTAGTTGAAGGCGTAATGCTCTGAACATCCTCCTGGTGGGGCGCTTCCCAGATCTGTTGCAAAAATTCATCATTCAATGCAGATTCAATAACAGGCGGCGCTAATGGTTGCTTCGTTTGCTGCGGAGAGGAAACAGGCACAGGGGCGGTCTTTGTACGCTGTTTTGGTATAGGCTGCAAGGCAAAATTTTGTTGAGCAGCAAGTTCGGCGACTGCACTTTTTATGATGTCAATGTTCGTCAGAAGCATGGAAATAAGCCCCGGATAGACTTCCAACGTTTTTGCGCGGACAGCATCCAAGATATTTTCTAAGTCTGTACTCATACCTTCAATATCTGCAAAACCCATAAACCCTGAGTTCCCTTTCAGGCTATGCACTGCGCCAAAAATCGTTCCCACGACGGTCATATCATTCGGGTTTTGCTCCAAACGCAAACACCCATCTTCAGCGACAGAAACCAATTCAAGGGCTTCGGTGAGGTAACGCTGCAAAATATCTGGCGCAATGACCGCAGGAGAAAATGCCGTATTTTGCTCGCTTGCCGTTAGCGAAGAAGAAAGAGAAAAAGGCTCTTGGGAAGCACGGTTAGGCATGTTTTCAAGAGTGGCAAGTTGTGAATCGGAAAAGAAGAAATCATCGGGAAAGGTTTGCTCCGAATTTTGGGATACTTCTGAGGTTTGTACGGTAGCTTGTGCATCAAAAACCTGCGCCATCGAGGCTTCCAACTCTTCTTCGGACATATTGTCCACATCCAGATTTGCAAAAAAATCATCAGCAGGCTCTGCACCTGCCGGAAAGACGGGAGGGATTTGCGGAGGGGCAATAGTGCTGTTTATTGCCGACGGAGAAGGTGCATGAATACTTGGTTGCGGTGGTGCTATTGCTTGTTTGCCTTGCAAAGCAACGCCTGATTTTATACTGGTTATGCCCTCTTGCAACTTGGAAATAAGCGCCCTAACAATCTCCTCATTTCCGGTGTCTTTCATCACCGAAGCGACGGTGTTCAACAGTGTTCGCAGCACATCGAAACTTTGGTAAATCAAATCAATTACTGGCTCGGAAACGGCTTCAGGCTTGTTGCGCAGAAGGTCTAAGAGCGTTTCAGCTTCATGCGTAACGGTATTCAACGTGTTAAAATTCAAAAACCCCGACAGCCCCTTAATAGTGTGAAAAACCCGAAAGATAGCATTAATACTCTCTTTCGAGCCTGTGTCAAGAATATCCTGAATTTTTCCTTCCTGCTCATCAAGTGAATCCAAGGATTCAATGACAAATGCACGAACAATTTCCAGCGTCTCACGATCCATAATCACAATACGAAATAATTTGAAGCAAAAGAATTTGGTAAAGGCGCATCAATTCTACCGATGAAGGAGCAATATCGGTTTTGTGCAGCGAAAATGCGGGTAACATTGTATTCACTCACAACAAAGCCGGAACGACCAATGGCAACAATGAAATGTGCTGTATTTGGGCAAAAATTGACTCCGTAATCTACACAAAAGTCTTGATTTCTTGTAATTTTCTTACAAGTGACGCACACAATTATTCCGAGTTGTTCGTTTTGTACTACAAAAACAATCTCGAACTATATGTTGAAACGATAGAATAGCGCTCAAAACCGACATATTGATTGCTGCAATCTACAAAAAATTATGATTTCACCACGAAAAGTGTATATTTAATTCTTGACAAAAAAGTTACGTGAAACACTGAGTCTTGGGAAAAATATCGGAAAAAATATAGGCATGAACATCATTCATTAGCAGTTTTTTCGTAGTTTGGAGGAAATGACCAACCATGTCCACATTTGAGTCTGCATCCGTGATAAAAAAACAGGACAGCGCTCGCGCATATGCGATTTCGCTCTTTCCGGCATTGTCTATTCCGACACGAATGCGTTCGGAGACCCATTACTCCGGTAAAGGTGTTTGTATTGCTATGATAGATTCAGGTTTTGTGCAGCACCCTGACCTCACAAAGCCCGAAAACCGTATCGTACGCTATTACGATGCCGTAAAAAAGGAAGAAAGCGACCTGCCCCCCGAAAAACCGGAATTTTACTCGTGGCACGGTACAATGACCGCCTGCACAGCCGCAGGAAACGGTACGCTTTCTCGTAAACTCTACTCCTCGTTGGCATACAACGCCAACGTTGTGCTTGTGCGTACAATGGACGACAAAGGCTCAATTCCTACCACCCGCATCGCACACGCGCTGGAATGGTGCTTGCAGCACGCACACAAGTACGGCATCAACATCATCAATTTGTCCGTCTATGCCGATGAAATGGACACTTCACTGGAGCATCCCGTTACGAAACTCGTGGAAGAGGCTTCACGACGCGGGATTGTCGTCGTTGCTGCATCGGGTAATAACCCTCGTGTTCCGCTCTACCCGCCTGCCTGTTCGCCTTCTGCGATAACCGTGGGCGGCTTGGACGATAAAAACAGTATGCTCGAAGATGACGGTTTGTATCATTCAAGTTTTGGTAGAACGATTGAAGGCTTGGTCAAACCTGAGGTTATCGCTCCAGCTATCTGGCTCCCCGCGCCAATCCTGCCCGGAACGCCTACACACGAAGAAGCCGCCGCACTCTCCGCGCTCGACAGTATGTTGGATGATATGATGATGAAAACGCTACCACTGCTCATTACAAAAACCAATCTCCCGCTTGAACTCTTGCGTTCCGGCAATGTGGAAGAGATTCGCGGAAAAATTTCAGAACGGCTTACGGCAGAAAAAATTATCTCCCCAAATTACAAACACGTGGACGGAACTTCGTTTGCAGCGCCGATTGTCTGCTCGGTTATCGCACAAATGCTCGAAGCAAACGACCGCCTCACTCCGGCAAAAATCAAGGAAATCCTCACCACAACGGCAAAACCGCTTGAAAACTACCCTTCCGAACCGCAGGGATTCGGCGTTGTTCAAGCCACCGCAGCAGTCGAGGCGGCAGCAGTAGCGACATTGTGATGTTTCTCCGACTACATTTTTATTTGTTTTTTGAATCACTATGGCGACACAAACAGCACAAATACAGGAAATTCAGGAAGAAGATCTTTCCTCCAAGAACACCATCGTTATTGATATTTCTCATCTTATCACTGAAGACGACGAGCCTGTGGATAATGTTTTTTCTGCACACCAGCAGCGCCTCCTTGTGGAGCCGCTTTATACCAATGTTTCGCTTTGGAATCCCGAAGGGCGCAGTTTTGTAGCCAATGCAAATGTGGGAGTTTTTATTTCGGCGAAAAACCCCGCTATTGTTCCTGATGCGTATTTGAGCATGGATATTGACCTTGAGACGGTTGATGAGCATGGGAAGCCCATTCCAACGAACTTCCAAGAACACCGTTCATACTTTGTCTGGGAAATGGGCAAAGTGCCGGATGTTGTGATTGAAGTAGTTTCTAATCGCAAAGGGGGTGAAATGAGCCGAAAAATGCGGGAATACGCGAAGATGCACATACCCTACTACGCTGTTTTTGACCCTTTTCACGAACTCGGCACGGAAACTTTCAAAATCTATAAACTCACTGCTTTCAGCTATATTCCTCATAGCGATTTCTGGATGGAAGAAATCGGCATTGGTCTCAGGCTTTGGCAAGGTGTGTATGAATCGCAAGAAACTGAATGGCTGCGCTGGTGTGATGACAGAGGCAACGTTATACCAACGGGTGCGGAAAAATCTATGCTCGCAGAGGCAAAAGCCGAACAAGAACGCATCAAAGCCGAACAAGAACGCATCAAAGCCGAACAAGAACGTGAACGGGCAAATCGTCTTGCGGATAAACTCCGTGAAATGGGCGTAAATCCTGATGAAATCTAAATTTTGCAACAAACTACCCTCACTATGATACCCCTTTCCGAACTCACAATTTTCGCTCTCGCCGCATTAGGTCTTGTTCTTACGCCGGGACCGAACATGATGTACTTAGTTTCGCGCTCTCTTTGTCAAGGGCGTTTCGCAGGACTGATTTCGCTGGGCGGCGTTATTACCGGCTTTTTCGTGCATATTCTGTCGGCATCCTTCGGCATTACTGCACTACTCATGGCAATTCCTTTGGGATACGAAGTGCTGAAATTCTCAGGAGCGGCGTATTTGCTCTGGATGGCTTGGCAATCTGTGAAGTCGGGTTCAGGGGGAATGTTCACAACCCAAGTATTACCGCATGATTCCACACTTAAACTCTTCCGAATGGGCTTTTTGACAAGCGCTCTTAATCCCAAAATTGCCGTCTTTTACCTTTCGCTTTTTCCGCAATTTATCAAACCCGAATACGGTTCAATTCTCTCGCAAAGCCTTACGCTGGGCATCACACAACTGAGCGTTAGCGCTACGGTGAATTGCCTGATTGTGTTGTCTGCAAGTGTTGTTGCTGCTTGGTTTCAAGGTCGCCCTCTTTGGGTGCGCGTTCAGAAATATGTCATGGGGACAGTTTTGGCAGCGTTAGCAATACGGCTTGCTTTTAGTGAGCGGAAATAACCCACACATCTTATCATTTTTACCGTAAATTCCACTATGAATCGTTCCCTGAAAACCGCTCAACGCCTTGGTTTATTGGCTGTGATCGGTTTCCTCTCTCTTTCGGCGCTGAACGCGCAGACACCCTATAAACTTCCTCCTGCCGACATAGCCTCCGTTGTGGATTCGCCGGTATTCCCGACTGCCCTACGCAG
This sequence comes from Candidatus Kapaibacterium sp., assembly GCA_025455065.1. GTDB lineage: Bacteria > Bacteroidota > Ignavibacteria > Kapaibacteriales > UBA4661 > PH2015. The sequence goes on from JALONG010000001.1 coordinate 87,171, forward strand.
CCCAAGCGGTGATGCGCTGTTGCTTTTGGAAGCAAAACCCAATCCGAGCATCGGACTTTTGGCAGAACCCATCGTTAAACTCGCCGGAGAGCGTATCAATACTGCGATTAACGCTCTTCAACGCCGCGTGGAAATTAGCGGTATGACCGTACAATCGCTGACAAGCAAAACAACCGTCCGCATCAGCGTTCCCGCCAATTCTCGTTTGGGTAACCCTGTTTGGTCAAATGACGGCACAAAAATTGCCTTCACCCGCGATGCTGTCGGCGGCATGGAACTGTGGATTGCTGACGCAAAAACAGGCAAAACCACGCAAATACAAGGTGTTCAGCCCGTTGATATTTTCGGTGATGCAATTTCGTGGATTAACGACAATAAATCGCTTCTCGTCAAAGCTATTCCGCCCAAACGTGGCGCTGCACCTGCAATTTCACCGATTCCCACAGGTCCCGTCGTGGAAGAATCTGTTGGCAAATTGGCGCAAGTCCGCACCTACCAAGATTTGCTCAAAAACCCTGATGACGAGCGCCTTTTCGAGTATTATTGTACACTCCAACTGATGACGGTGGATATTGCAACAGGAAAAGCTGCACCCCTCGGTGAGGCAGGTTTGATACCGTCTGCGGAGTTTTCACCCGACGAAAAATACCTGCTTGTGAGCAAACTCAAAAAGCCGTTTTCTTACCGCGTAACGTGGGGAGAATTTGCTAAAACGATAGAAATTTGGGACAAAACGGGCAAACTCATAAAAACCCTTGCCGACCTCCCCGTCGAAGACCAAACACCGCGACAAGGCGTACCAATGGGCGTGCGCGATATTACGTGGCAAGCGCTCCAACCTGCAACACTTCTTTGGGTGGAAGCACTCGACGGAGGCGACCCGATGAAAAAAGCCGACGCACGAGACCGCATGAAAAGGCTCTCTGCGCCCTTCACTGCTGAAGCCACGACACTGTTCGACATTAAACACCGCTTTGCAGGCATTGGTTGGACAGCAACACCAAACGTCGTTGTTTATACCGAGTTCGACCGTGACCGCCGTTGGCGCACGACCTACCTGCGCGACCTTGCCAAAGCTGATTCCGGCAAAGTTCTCTTTGACCTCAGCATACGCGACAGTTACAACGACCCGGGAACGCCAGTATTGGAGCGCCGCACAAACGGCGACCTTGTGTTTGCACAAGACGGTGATTGGATGTATTTATCGGGAACAGGCGCTACACCGCAAGGAGACCGCCCATTTTTGGATAAATTCAACCTCAAAACCCGCGAAAAGCAGCGTCTTTTCCGTGCAACCGAAAGCCGTTACGAAACATTTGTCGGGTTTGTCGGTAAGTCCCGTAACCGCATCATTACTCGTGCGGAGAGCAAAACCGAATATCCGAATTTTGTGAGCGTGGAACTCGCAGCAAAACCGGATGAAAAAACCGAGAACGGCACAAAGCGCGAAAATATCACCACCTTCACCGACCCCGCACCGAGCCTCGCGTCGCTCAAGAAAGAACTTATCAAATACAAACGTGCCGACGGCGTTCCGCTTTCCGGTACGTTGTATTTACCGCCCAACTACAAACCCGGAGAGCGCTTGCCGCTTATCGTTTGGGCATATCCGCTTGAGTACAACGACGCGGCGACGGCAGGACAAGTACGCTCACAACCTAACCGCTTCACTCAGCGCTCACGGTCATATTCCACCGTTTACCTTGCACTGCAAGGTTATGCGGTCTTACAAGACGCAACCATGCCGATTGTGGGCAGTCCCGAAACGGCAAACGACACGTTTATTGAGCAAATTACCGCCGCAGGCAAAGCCGCGATTGACCATTTGGATTCGCTTGGAATCATAGACCGCAAGCGGGTTGGCGTAGCAGGACACAGCTACGGTGCGTTTATGACGGCGAATTTGCTGGCACACACCGACCTATTTGCCGCAGGAATGGCTTGCAGTGGCGCGTACAACCGCTCGCTTACGCCCTTTGGTTTTCAAGGTGAACGGCGCTCGTATTGGGAAGCAACCGACATTTACACGAAACTTTCCCCGTTTACATGGGCGAACAAAATCAAGAAACCGCTTCTGCTCGTGCATGGCGCGGATGACGATAATCCCGGCACATTCCCGATTCAGTCCCAACGGCTTTACTCCGCAGTTTCCGGCAATGGCGGCATTGTACGTTTGGTGATGCTCCCCTACGAACCGCACGGATACACGTCTCGTGAGTCGGTGCAGCACGTCATGGCGGAACTTCTTGAGTGGGCAGACAAATACGTGAAAAATGCAAAGACGAATTGAGGCTTGCAAAGAGAAGTACACTGCTAACAGTAGTTTATATGCGGCTTACAGGACACCTTGTAAGCCGCATTTTTTTACATTTTCCCAAAAGTTGATAAATCCCCGCAAAACCTCTATATTCGTGAAGTGAGTTTTCTCCACTTTGTATGAAAGTATTGTTATGGCAGCACAAACCTCATCACTACAAGAAGTTCAAGAAGAAACACCTTCTCTGAACGGAACAATCATTGTTGATACTTCTCACCTTATCACGGAGGACGACGAGCCTGTGGATAATGTTTTTTCCTCACACCAACAGCGCCTCCTCGTCGAGCCGCTTTACGTCAATGTCTCTGTATGGAACCCCAAAAACCGTCCGTTTGTGGCTGATGCGAATGTTGGCGTTTTTATGGCTGCGCGAAACCCCGCCATCGTGCCAGATGCGTTTTTGAGCATGGACATAGATTTTCCGCTCACTGACGAAGCGGGTAATCCCGTCAAGCCTGATTTTACCAAACTTCGCTCGTATTTTGTCTGGGAGTTCGGCAAAGTTCCCGATGTCGTTGTGGAAATTGTCTCGAACAGAAAAGGTGGCGAAATGCGCCATAAAATGCAGGAGTACGCGAAAATGCACGTTCCGTACTATGCAGTATTCGACCCGTTTTTGGAGTTGAAAGGTGAGGTGTTCCAAATCTACCGCCTGGAGCGATTTGCATACGTGACACACGGGGATTTTTGGATGGAAGAAATCGGTGTAGGATTGCGACTCTGGGACGGTGTTTATGAAACCTATTCAGGAACTTGGTTGCGTTGGTGCGATGAGCGTGGGAACGTCTTCCCGACGGGAAAAGAAGGTGTTGCTGCCGAGCGGCAACAAACAGAGAAAGAGCGTGAACGTGCTGAGAAAGAGCGTGAACGTGCTGACCGCCTTGCAGCAAAACTCCGTGAACTAGGCATCAATCCTGATGATGTAGCCTAAAGGCACTTACGCAATTTTCTTTTCCTTGATGCAGAGCCTGAGCCAATCACGCTTTGCAAGCAATTCCTGCGTATTCATCACTTCAGGAGATTTTGAAAAGCGTTGCATTGATTCGGTATGTACAAGCATAAACGCGCTGGAATGTCCATTCCACGCAGTGTTGGGAAGTGTTTTGGTGAGTTTCATCGTCAGTTCGGAACATTCCTGACGCAGTTCCCTTTCACGCGCAGCCTGTGTTACTGCAATTTCCACAGCCGAGCGGTCAGAATTTACCACAAACATCGTTTCGGGGCGTGTTCGCGGTCTGCCGCGTCCGCGCTTAGTTTCAAGTTCGATGTGCTGCAACGTGCCATTGTGCATTTCGAGGGTGTGCGAAGCTGTTTCGTGATGTTCGACAGCGAGTAATTCCCATTCCTCATGAGGTAACGCCCCGGCAACACGTGATTTTGTGCCGCCTGCGGAACTGTGTTTAGGCAGCGTAACACCGATTTGTTCCTCGCTTGTCAGCCACTCCAAAATCCGCACCACTTCTGCATCGTTGGACGTATAAACATCGCAGATATTCCCTTTCGCTCCAAAAGGCGCATAATACCTCATTCCGCGAAAGAGTTGTTGCAGAGTTTTCGACCAAGCACGCACCAAATCTGCTTTCACAATTACACTTATCGGCTTAATATCCGTGCCTTCGCCAATCATATCCACCTGCACCATTACATCAATCGCGCCTTCGCGGTACTCCTTCAAAAGCCGCGCTCTGTCTGCTTCGGGGATGTCTTGACCAATCCGCGCCGAGCGCACGTGCGGGAAATTCGTTTGCACAAACTCCAGAATTGATGCGGCGTGGAGGTTGCTCATCGCAATAATGAGCATTTGGTGTTTTGAGGGAACTCTTACATCATCAGGCTTTTCAGCACATTTGTCCGCAAAGCGCTCAAATGCAGGCACCAAAAGCGCTTGCAAATAGACCTCGTGAAAGCGCAGTTTTTTTCGTGTGAGGAACGTGTCAATGTCCGCAGGAGCGTTGCTTTCAGCTTTTTCGGCAAGTTCCGAAAGCGTCAGTTCCACGACTGCTCCTGTTTCGGTATTTTTCAGTTTCACGGCATAATCAATTACGTGTGCTTGAACGAGCTTCAGTATGCCGCCTTCAGCGTGAGCGTCACGCAAAAGCACCTCGTGGAGGGGCTTGTAGAACTGCGTCAATTTCCCTGTTTCGTCTTCGGAAATTTCGAGCGGTATGCCGAAAATGGACTTGTTATCCGACCGCATCGGCGTTCCCGAAAGTGCGACACTGCACGCAAAAGGAAATTGCTTGATTTTTTCCGCCCACGTGCCGCCAAGCGAGAGATGATGCACTTCGTCGAAGACAAACATACACCGCGCACGGCTGCAAAACTGCTTCAGAGCGTCATTGCCGCCGCGCCCGCTTGCGTATTGGTAGGTTGTGATAATGACATCTGTTCCCAAGTGCTGCAAAAATTTTTTTTCTGAATCGGCAACGCAGAAGGTAAGCGGCGGAGCGCCCAAATTATGCATGAGTGCTGCAAGTTCTTTGGGGTCAGCGTATTGGTCGCGCAAATTGCCGCGCGGCACGAAAATCACCAATTTTTGTGCTACCGACAGCGCCCGTGCAACAAGAAACGACGAGAGTGCAGTAATCGTTTTGCCATACCCCGGCACAAACACGCCCAAACAATTCCGCTCTCCGGCAACAAGTGAAGTCGCAAGACGGCGCAAAAACTCAGCTTGCCCTTTGCGAAAATGAAAGTTTCCGCTCAGAGTTATTCCGGGAAGATGTGTGCTGTATGAATGGTGTGGTTGCTGCATGATTCGTAGAGTTCTGTTGCTGAATTACCTTGCAACATTGATATTTACTCTTTTGCTGCCGATGGATGCGTTGGGGGAGCAAATATAGGTGGTTTTTCGCGGGAAAAAAACTTGTGTATGAATTTTTTTTGACTTGATACAACCAAACACAACATCACCCCAAAACCGCATCAATACAAAGCATTTTAGCTATTGAAGGATATTTTACAATAATTCGCAAGGCTTTAGGCTTGTTTTCCTTTTTTCTGTATATTCGTCTGTCACGCTAGCTAAATTTTACTTGATATTGCGATTGTTCCATGATTACTTCGATTGATTCCTCCGTGATTTTCGGGGTTATTGACCACGTTGAGGGGCTAGGGCTGTTTGAATACAACACATCAACAGGGGCGCTATACCTTTCTCAAGGGTGGCGCAATATTTTTGACGTTGAGTCTGATGCTGAATTAACTATCGGCGAAACGCTCCAATTCTATAACGAACCCTACAGAAGCCTCTTGCGTAAAGAGGCAAACGAGCGAGCCTCCAACCCAAACGCGCCCATAAATTTTCACCCCTTCACTCTTGAAGCTGCCATTACCACAGCGCGTCAAAATCAGCGTTGGGTGAGGATGTATCGTCAATTAGCGCAAGCAGACGGGATTGTTATCAGCAGAGGGTTTGTGCAAGACATTACCACAGAAATAGCCCAACGCGCCTTGCGCGAGGAATACCAATCCCTCTACGACAATGCCCCGTGCGGCTATTTTTCCGTGACCCGCGACGGCACGATACTCCGCATCAATAATACGCTTTTGGACTATCTCGGCTATCGGCGGGAGGAAATTATCGGCAAAAAATCCATTACCAATTTGATTACCCAAAGTTCGGAAGCCATTCGTGAACAACTTGTGAAAATTCTTGATAATGGAGGTGATGATAATTTTGGGGAATTGGAGTTCATTCGCCGAGACAGCACGACATTCTGGTGCATGGTAACAAGCAAACCCGTGTACGAACAAGGCACGGAGACTATTCTTTATGCCAATGTTACGGTGATTGATCTCACTGACAGAAAAGAGTTAGAAGCAGCGCGAAAGCATCAAGAATTTGTTTTGGAATCAAGCCGCATCAAAACTGAGTTTCTGAATATTCTTGCACACGAATTTCGCACACCGCTTGGCATTATCGTCAGTGCAAGTGATGTTTTGGAAGATTTTATTGCTGCGGGGGGAGAAGAATTTTTTCACCTGCTGAAATCAGGCACAGAGCGCTTAACGGTACTTTTGAACAATATCATCACACTGGCAAAAATTGAGTTTGATTCCGAAGGTGTGATTACTGAAGGCAGAACAAATGTACGGAATGCGGTGCGAACGATTATCTCGGAATACAGCCCTCATGCGTATCACAAGGGTTTAGAACTTCGGTTAGTTATTGCCTCAGACGTTCCTACAGAGGTAATCCTCGACAGTTTACAAGTAGTACGCGTGGCTTCCTTGCTGCTGGACAATGCCATAAAATTCACTGACAGCGGCTCTGTTACTTTAACGGTGGACATTGTACGCGAGCCGGTAACACGGTTGCCGTTTTTACGATTTTCCTTTGCAGACACGGGCATTGGTATTGACGAAAAAGAGTTGGAGTTGATTTTCAGACCATTTTTTCAATCGGAGCGAGGAATTACGCGGTCTTTTGAAGGTACAGGCATAGGATTGACGATTGCACGGCATCTTGTTCGGAAAATGGGTGGAAGGCTCACGGTGGAAAGTACTTTGGGACAAGGCACAACGGCGGCTTTCACGATTCCCCTGCAAGAAGAAGTTCTTTTGAACACTTGAACTCAAGACAGTTAATCACCCAACATCAAAACGGCTGACGAGTTCTTGCAGGGCAATCATCAAAGCACGTAAATCCTCCGTTGCACGGGCAATTTCCCCAAGGCTTGCTGTTGTTTGGTTAACCGACGAGGACACCTGCTCGACATTTGTTGCAATCTGCGCCGCCGTTGAAGATTGCTGGTGCAAGGCGCTTGCCGTCTGCTTTACTTTGCCTTCCACTTCTTTTGAGCCACTCACAATGCCTTTCAGCGCCTCGCCTGCCCTTTGAGCCAGCGCCAATCCTTCCTGCACTTCGGAATCGCCGCGTTGAATACCGCGCACAGCCTCTGCGGTATCACGCTGGATGTGTTTGATGGTACGGCTTATTTGCTTAGTTGCTTCGGCGGTGCGTTCGGCGAGTTTACGCACTTCGTCTGCAACAACAGCAAACCCGCGCCCTTGGTCGCCCGCACGGGCGGCTTCAATAGCGGCGTTGAGCGCCAAAAGATTCGTTTGGTCAGCAATTTCTTCAATCACTTCGACAATTTCCCCAATCTCCGCGCTGGAATTGCCCAATTTCTCGACAATCTGTGCTGCCCCGCTCACGACCTGCGCGATATGTTCAATCTTCTGCACCGCCACGCCAACTACCTCTGCGCCTTCGGAGGCATTGCGCTCGTTATCGTGCGTGATGCGGCTCACGGATGCTGTATTTTCCGCATTTTCGCTAACGGTCTGCGCCATTTCGTCAATCGCTGCCGCTATTTCCGTCACCTGCGACGATTGCTCTTCGCTTGTTGCTGCCATTTCGCCCGAAGCCGAAGTGATATGCGCCGCGATAACGCTTGTTTTCTCGACATTCTCCACAACAATTTCGACAAGTTCCCGCACCGCCGCTACACTGCGATTAAATCCGGCAATAATTTTTGCAATGTCATCCTCTTCACTCGAAGCAGCATGAACCGAAGCCGTCAAATCACCCCGCGAAAAGCGCTCCATTGCTGCAAGAATAAGCCTCGCACGTTCTTCCAACGAGGCTTGTTGCGCTCTGACCAAGCGCAAATTTTCCGCGTCTTTTTCTCGTGTAAGTTGCTGTTCATGCTGCAATTCTGCCCGTGCTTCTTCGACTTTGCGCTCCACCGAGGCTTTTTCTTCCTCAATTTGCCGCATGAGTCCTTGCTGGACAGCCAACCGCGCTTTTGTTTGACGAGAACGCACAATCAGCAATCCGATTATCACCAGCAATACCACTCCCGCAATAACGGCGTTTCGGAGCGTGTCGCGTTTGCGCTGCTCTTCCTCCCAAAGCCTCGCTGCGGCTTCTTGGCGCTGCAAATCGGAGGATTGGCGGAGTGCTTCCTGTTTTTTGTTGTTTTCTTCGTTGTAAAGGTCATCCGACACAGCAATGAAGCGCTTTTGGAGCGAAAAAGCCTGTGCAAAATTTTTCCCCGCAGCCGCACTTGCAATAAGAATTTCTAACGATTCTTTTTGCCGCAATTTGAAGCCCGAAGAACTGTCAATTCGGTATGCCTCAGAACCATACTCGAAGGCTTTTTGGAAATCTTTTTTGTCCAGCATAAGCCGCCCCAAGCCTGATAAAATCTCAGACCGCGAGTATAAATCTCCTCCAAGTTTCAACGCCTCGGTGTAATACACCTGTGCGCTGTCGTAACGCTCCATTCTACGGTATGTTTCGGCAATATTTGCCAAATCTTCCGCCATGCCGGAACGGTCATTGTAAGCGGTTTCTATTGCCAATGTTTGAAAAAAATACGGCAACGCCTCAGCGTTTTTGCCCTGAGAACGGTAGGTTTCACCAAGATTATTCGTCGGCGCAGCCATACCGAGCGTGTCGCTAATAGTGCGAAAAAGGCGTAGCGACTCGTTTAATGCGGTGATTGCTTGGTCGTATTGCTTTTGGTTTTTGTAGAGCGTGCCAATGCGGTTGAGGCACTGCGCAATTTTTTTCGTATCGCCCAATTCTTCATATTCTTTCCGCGCTTTTAAGGCAAATTCCAACGCCGGAACGTAGTTCCCAAGCCGATACTGCGCATTGGCAACGCTGTACAGCGCAAGCGCCTGATGCCGCTTCGAGCCAAGTTTCTGTGCAAGTTCCCATGCGGTATTGCCGTATTGCAGGCTTTGTTGCGGAAATGTGCGGGCGAGATTATTGGAAAGCGTACAAAGCAGTTGCACTTTTACCGTGTCGTCGGGGCACTGCTGAATGAGGTTTTTCAACGAGTCGGCGGTATCGGCAAAAGAAGGGCGCGGCACTGCAATAATGCCGATACAAAACAAAGAATACAGTAAATATCGAGTGTTTGTAAATTTTTTTTCGGAATAACAGCGTGAAACATCCATAAAAAGTTGTATCATTAAATGTACCCCCTCGTAACGTTGATAAATACTCCTTTTGCTCGTCAAAATTCTTGCACAGGGTCTTCGTTGATGTGTACGCCTAAAATTTCGTGAACGTTCAAATAAATTGTCCGCGCCATCGAATCAAGCGGCAAATCGTTTGCATCCAAGCCAAACGGCTCTTCGATTTCGCGGGCAATCATCTCTATTCCCATGAGCGCATATGCGGCAAACATAATTGCCGGAATTGTGTAATAGCCGTATTTGTCCAAGAGTAAAAATGGCAGCAAACACACATAGACCGTGATAAACAACTTGATGTAAAACCCATATGAAAACGGAATCGGTGTGCGTTTAATACGCTCACAAACTCCTGCAATGTCAATCAGCGCGTCATGGTGCGGCTTGACCGAGCGCAAGTGCGGGTCGGCAATAAGTTTTTGCTTGCGGAGCATTTCCACCCGTGCAAAAAGTTCTGCGCCGATGATATTCGGAATGTGCATCACCGACGGCAAACGCTCTAACAATGCGGGGTCTAAGCCTTCTAATTCTTCGTAATGCACTTTATCCCGCAAATGCCCTTTGAGAGCGTGTGCGTAAGCAGCGATATATTTGGCGAAAAACGTGCGGTTTTCTGCGTCATCCCGCTCCAAAATACCATGCACAATCATTGCAAAACTGCGACTGTTATTGATAAGCGACCCCCATGCCTTGCGCCCTTCCCAAAAGCGGTCGTAAGCCGTGTTGGTACGAAAAACCAGCAACAAACTGAGCAACGTTCCCAACAGCGAAAGCAAAATCGTGTCAATTTTCAGCGAAACAGGAAAATAGTTTTGCAACACAAAGACCAGAACCCCTGTGTACAAGCCGAACAGCACAACACGTTTCAGCAAAATTTTGATTGCATCGGTTGTGTGAAAACGAATAAATGCGCGGAAGACTTCGGCGATATTACTGAACATGGGTTTTCCTCCTTAAATAGTGGGATGAAAGTAGATACTTGATAAAGTGTGAACCGAACTTACAAATCACATTCCCAGATTTGTCCGCGATTGATAGCAAATTTCGGTTTTCCCCTAAGGACAAAGCCGCCAAACGGCGTATTTTTTGATTTTGAGAGGGATTTTGCGGCAGAAAACGTCCATTCTTCGTGCAAATCGGCAATAGTCAGATTCGCCAAAGCCCCTTCCACACAAGACACTTGCTGCAAACCCAAGATTTCACGCGGCATGGTGGACATTAGTTCGACAAGCCGCATCATTCCTATATGTCCGGCGTGAACAAGATGTGTCATCGAAAGCCCGAAGGATGTTTCCAAGCCCGTGATACCGTTTGCAGCCTGCGCAAATTCGAGTTCTTTTTCGTGAACGGCGTGTGGTGCGTGGTCTGTGGCAATGGCATCCACTGTGCCATCTTTGACTGCGGTGATGATTGCCTCTATATCTTGTTTTGTGCGGAGTGGCGGATTCATTTTCGCATTGGTGTCGTAATGCCGCACTGCCTCATCGGTGAGCGTAAAATGGTGCGGTGTTACTTCACAGGTAACGCGCTGACCGCGCAATTTTGCTTGCCGCACAAGGTCAATACTGCCTGCGGTGCTGAGATGCGAAACGTGATAACGGCAATTCCCATTATGCGCCGCAAGCATAATATCCCGTGCGACGATGATTTCTTCCGCAATAGACGGATAGCCCTTCAAGCCCAGAATCGCCGAGACTTCCCCGTCGTGCATGGCAAAACCTTCGGTGAGCGTGTGTTCCTCGCAGTGCTGCGAAATCAAGCCATCCACAGGCTTCAGATACTTAAACGCCCTGTTCATCACTTCCGCGTTCATCACACACGCACCGTCGTCCGAAAACATCACTGCGCCGTGCTGTTTCAACTCAAGCATTGGTGCGAGTTCTTTGCCTTCGCGCCCCTTGGTGATGCTGGCGCAAACGTGGACTTCCGTCAGCGTCGTTTTTCCGCGATTGATGATGTATTCCACCGTCGGGGCGTTGTCAATGGCGGGAATCGTGTTCGGCATACAGCAAACACCCGTAAAACCGCCGTTTTTCGCACTGTCTGTGCCGGTTTGAATCGTTTCTTTGTATTCCTGCCCCGGTTCGCGCAAATGCACGTGCATATCAAACAAGCCCGGCATTGCCGCTAAAGAGCGTGCATCTATGCGCTTTGTAGCCTTTTCTGCTTTGACAGGTGCGCTTGTGCAAGCCTGAATCGTGTCACCTTTAATCCAGAGATTGCGGCGTTCATGGAAATTATCGGAAGGGCTGTAAATATCAATGTTTTCAAAGAGAATGTTGAGCGATTCGGACATGGCGACAGGGATAAAGGAAAATGGATGAGGGATAAGGGCTGCCGTGATTTAGGTGTGAATGCAAGATACGACGCACTTTTGAGGTATGCAAAAAGGAAATAGCACGAAAAGAACTAAGCTCTCGAAATTGGAAGCGCATTTTTTGGATAAATCTGGAATCCGATTCCGGATTTGTCCTAAACGAACAAGAGAAAGCGCTTCAATGCTTGGTTTCAATTTCATAACGTAAAACAATCTCATTCAACACTATTTCATTTCATGGCAAAATTGACCGAAAAGCCGATAGTAGCAGTGTGCGGGTGCGGTCGTGGAGAACATTTTTTGAGGGTTAAACAATGCGCTTTATGAAAATTCCTGTTTTTCTTCAGGAGACTTTCTACCCGCAAAGTAACTGTGCAAGCGCTTCTCCAAAGGGACAAGTGCGAAATAGATGATGACCACTTTGATTAACAGGGCTGAAATCTGCTCTGCTCCTTCGTTGCGGGGAAAAAGTGACTTCATTATCGGGTTGAGCATAAGTTCACTGATGAGTTCGGAAATGAGCAACACAGAGAGCGTTGCAGCAGAGGCACTTGCAAGAGAAACGCGCCCTGAACGATTGAGAACAACAATAACGGCAATAGCAGCGCAAAATGACAACAATGCGGCACGAAACCACCACGTAGCATAAAACGGCGGTAAAATTTCAATATCCAGCATTGCACCGGAATCTACCCATAACCCGTCATATAAACGGCTTTCGACACGAAAACGATACAATCCGATGTCAAGGTTTGTGTACCGCGCATCATACTGTGCTGCTTCAGCATAATGCCACGTATTTTCAAATCCTTCAAGTTTGTAGCGGTAGCGAGTGCGAGAGGAAAAACTAAAATTGAGCGCGGCAAATTGAATTTCAAAGGAGTTGTTGTTGTGAGCAAGAGCAATACTACGTTTCTCCGTGATGACCGTATCAAGTGGCACAAGTTTACCAAAGGAGGTAAATCCCGTAAAGGCAATCCTAGGCTTGCTTGAATTTTTGCGCAAACTATCGGGGTGAAAGACGCTAAAACCGTTTGTCCCGCCGAAGAACATTGTGCCGTTTTTGCTTGTTAATGCGGCACCGGTGATAAATTCATCGCCTTGTAATCCGTCGCGCTCTTCGTACAGGCGCATTTCGCCGGATTGAGGTACAAAGCGCACCAAACCGTGATTGGTACTTAGCCAAAGCGTTCCCGATTTATCTTCCTGAACGCGCATAACCGTGCTTTTAAGCACTTCTAAAAGTTTTGCGTCGCTGCCTTCGACAGACACTTCCACAACAGAAAATTTTTCCCTTTCACGGTCGAATTTATTTAATCCGCCTTCAGTTGCAAGCCAAAGATTCCCCGCTTTGTCCTCGTAAATAAACTGAATCGCATTATCACTCAAACTTTCCGGACGACCGTTTTCCGAGCGGTAAATTTTTGTGTCGCCCGTTTTCGCATCAAGCCTCGTCAAACCGTTCTCCGTGCCAATCCACATCAGCCCTGCACGGTCTTGACACATTGCCAACACAATAGGGCTGGAAAGTGATTTTGCAGGAACGTCTTTGTTGTAGGTAAACCGCGTGAACTGCGCTTTACCACTTGCGTCTATGCTTTCCAGACGGCACACACCGCCGTAAGTGGCAACCCAAATTTTGCCGTCGCGGTCTTCAATAATTTTACTGACCGAATTGCCTGTAAGCGATGCAGCATCACCTTCTTCGGCGACATAATGCTCGAAACTTGCATTTCCGAACACTGCTGTTTGACGAAGTGCATATACCCCGCTTCCGTCCGTACCTATCCATAGCGTACCGTCGCGGGCAACACACAATGTGGAAATAAAATTTTCTTCAAGTTGCTTTGGTGCGTTATTTGCCTTCCATACAGAAAAAATGCCCGAACCGCCGTCTAATGGTCGTGTTTCCATGCGATTGAGACCATCTTCCGTTCCCACCCAGATTTTGCCGTTTTTATCCTCGGCAAAAGCCCAGACCGCGTTATTGCTTAAACCTTGGGGAAAATTTGGCTGTGCGCGATAGGAGATAAATTTTCGAGATTGCGGGTTAAAAAAGCTGATTCCGTCTCGTGTTCCCACCCACACAGTACCATCGCGGTCTTCGTAGAGCGACAGCACTTCATCGTTTACAAGACTTTCTATGGTAGTTCTTTCTTTGCGATATGTTTTGAACTCACCCTGAGTTTTGTTCATCATAGAAAACCCGTTGTCCGTTGCAGCGAAAAGATTGCCGTTGCGCGTTTCCCAAACAGCAGAAACCTTAGAACTGGCGATACTTGCGGGATTTGAAGGGTTGTGAGGAAAATGGGTAAATACTGCCTTTTTCGTCGTAGGGTTGTATTCTACGCGCCATAGTCCTGAGCGGTTTGTACCAATCCAAATTTTTCCCAGTCGGTCGGAAGAAATTGCCTGCAAATCGTTAACACGCCATGCCTGAGCTAATGATGAATCAGGCGTAAAACGGAGAAAATTATTGGTGGCTGGTTGATACTGATACAGACCACCGTCATAACTGCCAACCCAAACCTGTCCTGAAGCAGTAACGTGAACACGCCAGATAATATCGCTTTGGAGAGCATTATTTTGTCCTGCCTGTTTTCTGTAATGAACAACCTCGCCCGTAGCCTTGGTCAATCGGTTCAAACCACCGCCATATGTTCCAATCCATAAATACTTTCTGCTTGAATCTTCGGCAATAGACGTGATGTAACCATTGGTCAGCCCACGTTGATTGTCTCCTGTTTTGTAATTCTGAAAGGATTCAGAATAGGGATTGTAGCGCGAAAGCCCGCCTTTTGTCCCAACCCAAAGTGTTCCCTCGCTATCAACACATAACGCTTCAACATAACTGCGAGGTAGTGAGGAAGTATCACGGGAATTTGCCCTAAAAATCTTGAATGAATGACCATCCCAGCGATTTAAGCCATCTTCCGTGCCAAACCACATAAAGCCACGGTTGTCTTGCACCATAGACAAAACCGAGCCTTGTGACAACCCTTGTTGCGTCGTCAGTCGCTCAAAAGCAATTTCATCTGATTGTGCAAATAATGAAGCCGCGCAGAGGCACAGCACAAATATCCAAGTATGCACAAATGTCCTATTCATATCGCGTTACAACGTTGAGAAAATGTGAAAAAAACTATGACTATTCTATTTCCGCACCAGCCTTCGGCAAGACCACCACAAACATCGCACCCTTGCCCAATTCCGATTCGCACCACACGCGCCCGTTCATTTCTTCTACAATTTTTTTTACAATGCTCAGTCCCAGACCGGTACTGTGTTCGTCGCCCGTCGGACGTGCCGAAAGGCGGGCAAATTTTCCGAAAAGTTTTTTCATGTCTTCTTCAGACAGTCCCGGACCTTCGTCCTGCACTTCAATCCGAATTGCCCCTGAAGCGCTTGAAATCTGCGCTTCCACCGAACTCACCTCACGCAGCCGCACATAAACGTTTTTGTCTTTCGGGGAATACTTCACCGCGTTGGAAATCATATTGTCCAAAACCTGCATGGATGCAGACTCATCGGCAAATACCGTCAATCCTTCGTGATATTCGTAGTGCAGCCTGATGGATTTAGCTTCGGCACGTTGCCCATACATTTCCACAATCTCCTGCACTTGCATCCCAATATCAAACGGAATCGGGTGCAGCCTCATTCCGCCGCGCTCCAGCATATTGACATCCAGCAGATTTGTAATGAGTTCAAACATCCTGTCCGACGAATTGATGATAGATTCCAACATCTCATTCATTTGCACTTCGTCAATCGTCTCCCGATATTGCAACAAAATTTCCGCCAAACCACGAATACCGCCAATCGGGTTTTTCAAATCATGCGCTGCAATGCCCAAAAACTCATCTTTTTCATCGGTCAATGCTTTCAATTTCAAATGTGCTTCGGCAAGGTTACTGTGCGCTTCTTCCAACTCCGCATGGCGCGAGAGCATATCGTAATGCTCAAAACAAAGGCGAACTGCTTCTTGTATTTCGTCACGTTGCCAAGGCTTGGTCATAAAGCGATACACATTCCCAAGATTGATGCTGTCTATAATGTCCTGCACATCGGTATAACCCGTCAGCACAACCCGTACTGCGCCCGGCAAAACATCAATACTTCGTGCCAAAAACTGCGCTCCCGACATATTCGGCATTCTCTGGTCTGCAATAATGACTTCAGGATGAAAACCACTCTGAATGACCTTTAACGCCTCGTCGCCCGATGATGCCGTTCGCAAATCGTAGGTTTCATCAAAAATTGCCGCAAGCACTTCCAAGAGCATTCGTTCGTCATCCACAATCAACAAACGCCTGCGAGAGGCTTTATTGCTTGGTTCTGAGCCGGATGAGACAGTTTTTTCTGTGGAAGAAGATAAATGTAATTGAAGTGCCATAGTCTATGGGGAATAATCACTGGAGAAAAGAAATCAAGAAATGGGTGCCAATTCGCGTGAAAACTCTTGTGCAGCGTGATTTGGCGCAGCAAAGCACAACGTAAAGGTTGTTCCCTTCCCAGGCTCTGATTCTACACGAATGGACGCGGAATGTCGTTCCAAAATTTGCTGTGTGATGCTTAACCCTAAGCCACTATTACTGCCATCGCCTTCGGATTCTTTGGTTGAGAAAAACGGTTCAAATATACGCGAAATAATCCTGGATTCCATACCGTTGCCGTTATCAATCACGTCAATCTCCACTGCGCCACCTTCAAGGCTTCGGCAACGAATGGTGATAACCGTCGCGGCTGCTTGTGCGGCATTCACCAGCAAATTGAGAAACACTTGATTTATTTCCGCGATATTGCCCACAATCGTCAGTTCCTGCGGGCAGTCCAGTTCAACACGAACATCCTTGAATTGATACCGAAAAATCTCCGTTGTCGCCTGAAGTTCTTGCAATAACGCTGTTTTCTTAAAGCCTGCTTCTTGGTGTTTGGTAAATGTTCGGAGCGAAGCAACGATGTGTTTTACCCGCTCCGAACCCAAAAGTGCAACTGTAATCATTGACGAGGCGCGGTCGCTGAGGCGCACAAATTCTTGCGCTTCCGGCGATTGTTTGCTTTCTTCGTCTAACAAAGCTAGGAAAAAACCGCGAATGTCCTTGTTGGTTGTTTGAAGCGATTCCAAAGCCCCATACACGGCGGCATTAGGGTTATTGATTTCGTGCATTACCCCCGCAGTCAGCATTCCCACTGCATTTACACGGTCAGCAAGAACGAGTTGTGATTGCGTTTGATGTAATTCCTGAATCGTGGAATCAAGTTCGGAGTTGATTGCCTGAAGCCGCATGGAGGTTTGTTTGTTGCGTTTGTTGGCACGAAAAATAAGCAATGTCAGAGCAAATGTGGCAATAAGCGTAACGGAAACGGCAATAACAGCAAACGTTTGACGAGCAATCACGGCTTCTTTCACAAGGTTTTCCTGTCGCAGGCGTTCATTTTCGGCATTGCGCTTTTCACTGTCGTGTGCGGCTTGCAGGCGCTCAAGTTGCGTCTTTTTTTCGAGGCTGTTCAGACTGTCGTGAATGGTAACATAATTCGTCAAAAAGATGTATGCCGAATCATTCTTTCCCGCAAATCGCAAGGCAAATGCTTTTGTTCGAGCGGCAATTTCCCGCGCTCTCGGATTATTCAGTTGCAACG
Source organism: Candidatus Kapaibacterium sp. (assembly GCA_025455065.1). GTDB lineage: Bacteria > Bacteroidota > Ignavibacteria > Kapaibacteriales > UBA4661 > PH2015. Next base: position 104,381 of record JALONG010000001.1, read on the forward strand.
CCAAATTCCAAGACTTATCCGCAAAAAACATCGTTTGCCTTTTGTTACCTTTTTCGGCGTGTAATCTGGCAATTTTTTCAAAAACAATGAGAGTGTAAAAATTTTTTTGTGTCGGCAAAGCAAGAATACGGTCATACCAAACAAGTGCCGAATCAAGATTATTCCTTGCTTCAAAGATCTCTGCAATAGCACGGTAATTCCCGCGAAGCCCATTCAAACTTTTATACATTTCCGGTGATGTTTCTTGTAACTCCGCACCCTTCCGCGCCCAAACCAAGGCTTCATCGGTACGCCCAAGTTGCCGTAGAGCATTGGCAATATTTTTGCAGCTATTCGCTAAACGATGCCGCCCTTTATTGCCCAAAGCACGTAAAATCGCATACCCTTCCTGATAGTATTGAAGCGCAGTTGCGCTTTGTTTCATGTTTTCATACAAAAAACCGACATTATCAATTTGCAAAGCAAGCCAGCGTTTATCGGGTATCATGCGGTGAATGGCGAGTGATTGCTGTGCATACTGCAAGGCTTTTGCAGGTTCCCCGATTGCAAAATACTCCTCCGAAATAGCATTCAGCGTCCGCGCAAGTTGGAAACTGTCCTTTGATTGTTCGGCATAGTCCAGCGATTGCAAAAGGTAGGAACGTGCCTGTACATACTCATTTTTTGAACTCGTCGCCAAGCCCAGATTATACAGCGCCCGCGAAACACGACTCACATTGGAGCGCGATTGAAAAATGTGCAATGCTCGCATTGAGGCTTCTGAAGCGTGTTGGTAGTCACCTTCCAGACGTGCGATAAAACCTTCATTCAAATATGCCTCCGCAATACCAAGCGAATCGCTGTATTTTCGGGCAAGTTGAAGTGCTGAACCCTGATGATACCGCGCTTTTTCGAGAGAAATATAGTAAAATTCAAAGGAGAGAAGGTTGTGCAATGCCACCCTTTCCCGCTCCTGAACACGCGGGAGCAGCATCTCCAAACTGTCAAGAACAGAAATATCCTGCGATGCTGAAACAACGGGACGTTGTTGTAAATGTGGTGGATTCAATTGAGCAATGGTGCGCTCTGCAAGGAATAGGAACAAAAAACAGAAAAGCAAACAACAAGACCATAATCTTGCAACCGTATTCCCCGCAAGATAAGCATTACAGCACCTTTGGCGTGAATACGTGCGTAAAGTAGCCCCTAACAATGACAGAACAGTCTCAATTTCTATGATGCGGATGCTACTCATCCTGAGAAATGCAAGAATTGGACAATGTGATGAATTATTGCGCCGCTTCAGAAAGAAATTCAGAAAGAAACAGCATTGTGCGTAAGTTAGCAATAATTCTTTTCTTGATGCTAAAATAAGTCGAGCAGTTTTCCGAGAAATGACAGGTACCTTGATGATGTTGCCTTGGTTCTAAATGGTTTTAGTTGTAAACATACCGGAGACCAACCCCGACACAAGCAATGAGGCGCTCTTTGTAACAAAGGACTCGAATTCCTTGCCCCACAAACAAGCGCTGACAAGGGGCTAAAGCCGCCTTGTGACTTGCATGGTAAAGGCAATTCCGTACAAACACTATTCCAACGACATCCAAGCAGAACTGTTGCTTTCGTGCTGAAAGTTAGATAAAATTTATAATGCGCATAAGACTCGCTCACAGCCGTTTCGCTGGCGTGGTTGCTCACCAAACCGTACGCTTCGACGATTTTGATTTGTGTGAGCAAAATAGAGCAGTTGCAAGCTAATTTTGACAGCCTGAATGTGAGCCTCAATGCCTATGAAATCAAGATTCTGGACGACATCACCGCACCACAACTGCGCTATCCGAAGACGTTCACCAATCTGCACGACCAGACCTTGCTCAATGCAAAAGTATGGTAAATTCCGAACGACGAAATGATACAAAAAACGGCGCAAAATCTCAGATTCTGCGCCGTTTCCGTTATACCCATGTTTGTTTATTCCGTTCCAAAAAATCTTCGATTGATGTCGGCGGATGCCCCAGAAGCCTCTCCAAATCTGGCGCATAGCTATCGGCTTTACCATTGATAGTTTGGTGATACAAGTATATCATCACCAGTACAAACGAGAGTGGAAGCCGCTCTTGGAAGTGTTTTTGGAAGAAAAAATGTAGTTTGGAAGGATTTTTGTAAACAATTTTGCGCCCAAGTTTTTGGCTTATCAGTTCCGCTACTTCATTGTAGGTATAACTTTTCGCACCGGTCAATGAATACGCAGTATTGATATGCTTTTCAGCGTGAAGCAGCACCCTTGCAGCCGCTTCGCCAATATCCTGCACGTCAATAAAATTTGTTTTGCCATCACCCGCAGGCACAAATATCTCGTTTCGTCGTGCAATCTCTTCGCGGTGCGTCGTTGTGAGGTTTTGCATAAAAAAACTTGGTCTGAGAAACGTCCATTTCATGATGGTTGCACGCAAAACCTGCTCAATAGCGTAGTGCGGAGTGCGGGTTTGCTCCTCGACACCCTTCAACGACAAAAACACCACGTGCCGCACTCCTGCTCGCTCTGCGGCTTGCACAATCGGCTGAATGTATTTTGGTACGTCGGAAATTTGCGGCGGACGCATGAGAAAAAGATACTCCACATCCTTGAATACCCAGTTTGATTCGGCAGAATCAGGATTCATCATATCCAACTCACGGTATTCCAATCCGCTCAAACCCTTACTTTCTAAAAGTTTTTTTGCAGAATCAGCCCTCTGCACAGCAGCAATGATGCGGATTTCAGGGTTTTGCTGTTGAGCTGCAATGAGAAAGCGGAGAGTTTCAATGCCAACATTGCCCGTCGCTCCGGTAATACAAAGAGTTTTCATGGGTCAAAGGAATTATGCCGTTTCTGAGAAAACATTTGGTATAGTATGCTTAGTACATGATTCTTAAATTAAGAGGTTATTTTTAGCCAAGTATTTATTCGGTGTTGCAAAATCAAAGTGTCTTCAATGCTTATTTTCCAATAGTTATTTATTTCAAGAATAACGTACTTAGTGACTCACAAACTAGCGATTCACAAACTAGTGGCTCACAAACGGCATAGAATGGATATGTTTGCCCTGTTCCAATTCGTCGGCAATGAACTGTGCCAAATCTCCATAGGTAATCGCCGTGCTTGCATTCACGCCAACGAACCCCACTCGGTACGAACCGACAGGCGGCTTTTCCAAAAGACGAGGACCGCGCACGACCGTCCATGCCGTGCCGGATTTTGCGATTTTTTCTGCGTGTGCTATTGCATCATTGAGCGTTTCTTTTGCGACAAGATTCATAATAAATTTGATGGCTTTATCGGGAAACTTCGGCTGGTCTTTGCTGTACGGCACTGCGCCGCCAGTGAGGCTGATAATACGCTTCACGCCGTGCTTTTGCATTGCTGAGAGAATATGCGCCGTACCTTCGGTCTGCACCATTGGGGATTGTGCATCACCTTTGACATGACCAATGACGCTGACGACAGCATCTACGCCTTGTACAACCGTTTCAACATCACTGGCATTCAGGATATTTCCTTTCATGAGTTGAAGTTGTGTGTGTTTCGTAGTGATGCTTTGCGGATTGCGCACGAGTGCCTTGACGGTATAACCTTTACTCAAAAGTAAGGCGATAAGCGGCTTTCCGGTACGTCCACTTGCTCCGAAGAGTGCAATAGTTTTCATTATTTGGTGGAAATTGGTGAGAGAGTTGTAAAAAATAATCATTGCAAATCTACACCAAGTACAGTATATTTAGCAAGTACCTACCAAAAAGTAGGTACTCCCATAAGTCTGCAAGTTGATATTTCTCAACAGATTTATTTTTACATTGTTTTTTGCACTATGAAAAAGAATATCAATCAATTCCCACAAAACACGTTAGATGAAGCGTCCTGTCCTGTTCGCAAAGCAATGGAAATTGTCGGCGGAAAATGGCGTTTGTTTATTATTCAACAACTCGGTAAAAAGACGCTGCGCTACGGCGACATCAAACGCGCCATTCCCGACATCAGCGAAAAAATGCTCATTCAAGAACTCAAATGCCTTGTAGAAATGGACGTTATCGAAAAAAAATCCTTCGGCGAAATCCCGCCTCGTGTGGAATACAAACTCACGGACAAAGGTAAATTGGCACTTCCTCTTTTGAAACATATCACGAAGTTTGGTCAGAAACTCCAGATGTATCAATAATTTTCGCTATACTGCTTGAACTATGATTGTTACAATGTTACAACTTTGCACAGTATTTGAAGTAAACGAAGAATTTCTTGTTCCCACAACATTTTTTCCATGACCACACTCATCCAACACCTCCCTTTTTTACGCCATTCTTCGGCAGTTCTCACACCGCTTCCCGCCGGAACGCCTGTTTTTACCGAAGGTTCGGGCTGCGGAAAAATCGGTTTTGTCCAAAGCGGCGTAATTCGCGTTTTCAAACTCAGCGAAACAGGGCGCGAAATCACGCTCTACCGCTTGGAAGCCGGTGAAAGTTGCATTTTGTCCATGTCCTGTGCGCTCTCCAATCCGATTCATCAAGCCTCTGCGGTGGTTGAAGAAGACGCGGAGGTACTTATTCTGACGACGAGTGATTTCCAACATCTCATCGAAAAATCCCACGAAGCGCGTAATTACGTCTTCGGGCAGTTTGCCTCGCGCCTGACCGATGTCATGATTGTGGTGGAAGAAGTAGTGTTCAAGCGCATGGATGAACGCCTCGCAAGCCTTCTGGCTGAATTTGCTTCTACGCAAGCAACCATTACCAAAACCCATGAAGAACTCGCCGTTGAACTCGGTACAGCGCGTGAAGTGGTGAGCCGCACACTGAAAGAGTTCGAGCGACAAGACCTCGTGCGGCTTGGACGTGGCACAATCACTGTTCCCGATAAAAAAGCACTGTTGCATAGCGTCCGCAGATAGGTTTTGTGATGGTTTCAGGTCTTCCCGTCCTACGACTTCTTAGGCGTAGAGCGGGTTTCACGAAAATTTGAAAATATTTCGGAAGAAAAACAGCGTTTGTGATAAAGTTACACACTTCTCTTTGTGGAGGTTGTATTTTTGTATGGTGATGATAGCAAAATCGTCGCACACTGCAAGAATCTACGCAAGAATCTACTGTTTCTCCACCCTTTTCACAAAAAGCATTATGTTTTTCCGAATGGTCTATGACAAAGGCTTGGCACAAGCAAGTTACATTATCGGCTGTCAAGCAACAGGCGAAGCACTCGTCATTGATGCAAAACGCGATACCGACGAGTATGTGCAGATTGCCGCCGAAGAAAAACTCCGCATTACCCACATCGCCGAAACACACATCCACGCTGATTTCCTCACGGGTTCACGGGAATTAGCCCGTCAAACAGGCGCAGAACTGTACCTTTCCAACGAAGGCGGAGCCGAATGGCAGTACGCTTTCCCGCATATTGCCTTGCGCGACGGCTCGTCGTTTATGGTCGGGAATGTGAACATTGATGTGTGGCACACGCCCGGACACACGCCGGAGCATATTTCCTTCCTTATCACCGACACGAAAAATTCTGATGTTCCTGTGATGATGGCGACGGGTGATTTCGTTTTTGTGGGCGATGTCGGCAGACCTGATTTGCTGGAACGCGCAGCAGGCTACAAAGGCACGATGGAGCGCGGTGCGCGGCAGATGTTTTACTCGCTCAAACGCTTCAAAACCTTGCCCGATTTTGTGCAGATTCTTCCCGGACACGGCGCAGGTTCTGCCTGTGGAAAGTCTTTGGGAGCAGTTCCCTTCTCAACGGTCGGCTATGAAAAGCTGACGAATTGGGCGCTCAAAATCACCAACGAAGAAGAATTTGTTAATGAAATTCTTCGTGGACAACCCGAACCGCCGGTGTATTTTGCCATGATGAAAATGCTGAATAAATCAGAGCGCAACGTCCTCTCAAGCCTTCCCGAACCGCGAAAACTCACCATTGCCGACCTCAAAAACGCTCTCAGCGACGGCGCGATGCTCGTGGATACACGCGGAAAACTTGCCTTCGCAGGCGGTCATATTCCCGGCAGCCTCAACATTCAAGACAATAATTCCTTTTCGACATGGGCAGGATGGATGCTTTCCTATAACAAACCGATTGTGCTTGTTGCGCCGGAACACCGCGTGAATACTCTTGTTCGCGCACTTGTCCGCATTGGCTTAGATTCTGTCGTGGGCTTTATTTCCGATATTGACGAATGGTCGTATTTGGGCAATGAAACGCAGATGTTGGAACAAATTCACGTCCGCGATTTGCACCAAACCATGCTTATCTCGAATATGGAATTGCTGGATGTTCGCGCAAGAACAGAGGTTGAGCAAGGTTGCATCGGCGGTGCGGAGCATATTCACGCAGGATATTTGCCTCGCAATCTGGAACGCCTCGACAAAAGCAAAACCTACGTTATCTACTGCGCAGGTGGAGACCGCTCTTCGATTGCATCAAGTTTCCTCCAGCAGCAAGGCTTTAAGCACGTAATTAACGTCGTTGGCGGCTTTAATGCGTGGAAAGAAGCGGAGCTGCCGATTGCAATGGAAGAGCAGGAACTTGTATCTGCATAAATCACACAGTATGCGAATTAAACGCTCAGAATTTTTTGACACGGATTTGACGGATGACACGGATTTCACGGAAGCAACGAGAGATTTAGACCAATATGATATTTGCTGTCAAACAGCCCTACAATAATCCGTGAAATCCGTGTAATCCGTGTCAAAATTCGTTATCAGAGTAAACCTTTCATTGGCGTATAGTTACTTTTCCACTTCATTTTTCAACAACAACCATGACCGAAAACCTCACCAAAGAAACCTTTTTGCAAAAGGTCTTTAACTACGAAACCCAGCAAGAATGGGCTTACGCTGGCGACAAACCCTGTATCATTGACTTTTGGGCGGCGTGGTGCGGTCCCTGCCGTGCCTTCGCACCGACGTTTGAAGCACTTTCCAACAAGTACGCGGGCAAAGTCCATTTTTACAAGATTGATACCGATGCAGAGCAGGAATTATCCGCCGTTTTTGGTATTCGCAGTATTCCCAGCATCTTGTTTATTCCTGCACAAGGGCAACCGCAAATGGCTATGGGTTCGCTACCGGAAGCCGCATTAGAACAGGCTATCGAAGAAATCTTCTTTACGCCGATTTCCACCGAAGCCGCATTAAAAGACGCTTCTCACCTTGCCACCGCATAAAGCCATGAGCCAAACTTCTTTATCTTCACCAATGATACAAACTGCACATTCAGACCCCTCTGGGACAACGCTTCGTAAACCCCTCTTCGGGCTAGGAATTGTGCTAGTTTTGGGCAGTTATTGGATTCCACAAATTTCCCCGCCGCTTGCACTGGCACTAGGTTTGGTGTTTGCCCTCACGGGAGAACATCCCTACCGCACACAAAGCACTCAAGCCATGAAATGGCTCTTGCAGGCTTCAGTGGTGGGCTTGGGCTTTGGCATGAACATTATGAGCGTCATAAAAGCAGGACAAACAGGCTTTTTCTTTACACTTGCCTCCATTCTGGGAACGCTCGGAATCGGCATGATGCTCGGAAAATTGCTTGGTGTCCGCAAAGGCGCATCACAGCTTATTTCCGTAGGTACGGCAATTTGCGGCGGCAGTGCGATTGCTGCTGTCGCGCCGGTTATCAAAGCAGAGGAAGCAGAAATTTCCGTTGCACTTGGAACGGTCTTTGTCTTGAACGCACTGGCACTCTTTATCTTTCCACCTCTGGGAGCGGCTTTGGGACTAACGCAGGAGCAGTTTGGCATTTGGGCAGCGATTGCCATTCACGACACAAGTTCCGTTGTGGGTGCAGCCTCGAAATACGGTGCGGAGGCACTTTCCATTGCCACAACGGTTAAACTGAGCCGTGCGCTCTGGATTATCCCGATAACGCTCGGCGCAGCACTGCTTCTGCACCGCAATCACCGTCAAGGCGCACAGGAAAACTCCCCGAAAACTAAGATTCAAATTCCGTATTTCATCGGGTTCTTCGTTCTTGCTTCGCTGGTGAATACCTTCCTTCCGGGCGCATCGGTGCTTGGTCTTTGGCTTGTTCCGCTTGCGAAAACAGGTCTCACGCTGACACTGTTTCTCATCGGTACAGGGCTTTCGCGCACAATGCTTGCCAGCGTCGGTGTGAAGCCGCTCGTGCAAGGTGTGGTGCTGTGGATTGGTATTAGTGTGGCTGCGCTGTGGGCGGTACGCTCCTTTGTGTAAGCACGGTATTGAACCAAAACAACTTTCCTTTATCATCATTTTCCTTAAAATCATGCTCCATTTCTCTCGTTATATCAGGCAATTTGTTGTTGCCGCGCTCGTATCACTTGTTTTTATCGGCTGTGCAGCAGCTCCAAGCGGATTTCGCTCACTTTCGGTACAAGAAACAAAAACGTTTTTGAGCAATAACCCAAACGTACTTGTGCTGGATGTTCGCACGGCGGAAGAATTTTCAAGCCCGACAGGACACTTGGAAAATGCAACCCTCATCCCTGTTCAAGAACTTGAGCAGCGCATTGGCGAATTGCAACAGCATAAATCCAAACCGATTGTGGTGTATTGCCGGACGGGTGGGAGAAGCGCACGGGCAAGCGATATGCTCACCAAGCAAGGTTTTACGGCGATAAACATGGTCGGTGGGATTTTGGATTGGAACGCGGCGAATTTTCCCGTCGTTAAATAACCCTTCACCATATGCAAACACCCCATGAACAACTATATTCACAACCGCATAAAATCTCGCTTGAATAGGCGAAACGGTTTCCCATCTCCAACAGGAATCGCGGGAAGTATTCTCACTCTTGGTGCGCTGACGCTCTCGATTTTTTCTATGGCAATTTTTTCTATGGCATTTACTCGTCAAGACCGCATGAATACTATTCCCACTGAAGTTCGGGCAAAATCGCAAAAAGCTGCCGGAACGTTTATGGCGACGTTGAAAGGTGTGCTGGTGCAAAGTATGGCACAAGGTATTCCCGCAGCAGCCGCAACCTGCTCCGACACCGCACAAACACTGACAAAAACGATTGCCTCAGCGCATGGCGTGGAGATGCGGCGCATTTCTTTGAACGCAAGAAACAGCCAAAACATACCGACTGCGCAAGAAAAGGCATTACTCCTTAAACTAGATTCTGTGCGGCTTGCGGGACGATTAACCGATTCAACGGTCGTGTGGGAAATTATTGAGCGACAAGGCAAACAGTACGCGCTCCATATTAAGCCGATTGTTCTCAATAACGCACTCTGCCTGCAATGTCATGGCAAAGACGCGGACATAGCCCCCGAAACCCGCACCGTGCTTGACAAACGCTATCCGGGCGATAAAGCGCGTGGATACAGCATTGGTGAGATTCGCGGAGCGGTGAGTGTTATGACGGCACTTGTTCCTTAGCATTGACTAGAGATGTATCACTGAGGAAGTATCACAACATTCTACACAAAACAACGATTTTTTTTACCCTAAATGTACCAACACTATGCTTAATTTTTTGAGTAGTATTCTCGGCGGCGGTGGCTCTGCTGCTTCTATTTCGGCACAAGAACTCAAACAACAACTAAAATCTCCGCAAAAGCCCATTTTGCTGGATGTTCGCCAGCCGGAAGAACATCGCAACCGCAATATCCCGCAATCCATTCTCATTCCTTTGGGCGAATTATCGTCCCGCATGAGTGAATTGGAAAAGTACAAAAACCGTGAAATCATTGTCTATTGCGCAAGCGGCTCCCGTAGTTCGTCTGCGTGTAGAATGCTCACCAATGCTGGGTTTTCGGTCAAAAATCTTTCCGGCGGCATGATGATGTGGAACTAATTTCGACCAATCACCACCACCACCCCACCACCACCACTATTCGCGTGCGCCATTTTCGGTTTTGCGGGATTTCACTCACCTTCTCCCGCCAATGCAGCAACACCATTCTCTACAACGCTGATTTTATAAGGCTTTTAGGGAATGGTGTTGGTATATTTTGGTCTATTGTTGAGAAAAGATTTTTGCTTGAAATTTCAAATCGTTCCCAAATGTGTGTCCTTAAAGCCGCTCATGTATTTGAGACCATATCCTGCAATTCTGTCCATTGCGCTGTGTCCGAACAGTATCACTCCGGCAAGTTGTAGTGCCGTGTTCAGGGAATAAAGCCCCAAGAACCAGACCACAACGGCAAATGCTTTATGGTGAACAAGGTTATACAACGATGCTCCAACACGAGGATTGATGAGGTATCCGAGCATACTCACATCGGGAAGAAGTATCAGCGCGGGATACCACCACCAAGCGTAGGGTAATTGGGCAAAAGCGACAAGCGATAATGCAAAAAGTGCGGTTTCTTCGAGTTTCAAGAGTGTTTTCATAACGATATTCCGAACAAATGAGATAAACAGTTTCTATGCTGCAAAGTTCGGAAATTCGCTCTTTGTGGCTCTTTACAAATGTTAAGAAATGTGGTTATGCGCTGCGGGCAAGGCGATTTCTGATTCGGCTGAGAGAAACAGGTGTCATGCCCAGATACGATGCGATATACTGCTGCGGAATACGCTCCAAAATGCGTGTTTTGTTACTCTTGATGAGAAGGTTGTAGCGCTCTTCGGGAGAATACATGAGATGCTCGACCAGCCGCATTTCCAAGCCAATGGCAATGTATTCGGCAATCTTTCGCGCAAAGGTATTCCACGCAGGAAATTCCCCACAAAGCCGCTCCAATACGTCATAGTTGAAGACCAGTAAACGTGTTTCCTCAAGAGTTTCAAGCGTTAGCAAACCGGGCTGTTTGGTCAAACACGAGATGTAATCAGCAACGAGGTTGTTTTCAAAGTAAAAGTAGGTTGTTTTTTCGTCGCCATCGCGTGTATAAAACTGCCGCAAAGAGCCTTGCAGCACGAATCCGACGAGGTTTGCACGTTTTCCTTCTTCGGCAAAAAGCTGTTTTCTCCCAAGGGTCATTTCTCGTAAATGTGGCTCTAGCCCTTGCCATTCGGCATCGGTAAGTGGCGTGAATTGTTGGACGTGTGTCCTGAGAGCAAGGATTGATGAGGTGTTCCGGGGCAAGAGCATTACTCAAACACCTCGTCAATCGCAATACGAATATCCAGCACGTCATCAACAAGGTCGCCGTCAGCAACGAAGCGGGGTTTGCGCCCATTGTGAAAGAGCATTATGCCCCCCAAAGCGGGCATAACCAGCCACACAGATTGCACTCCCGCAGCCAAGTATTGGTGGGCTTTTTCGGTCATTTCATTGGTTGATTGCAATGGAGATTCTATTTCAATCGCCAAAAGTGGCGGCACGGTCATTTCGATTTCTTCTTCACGCCAATCAGAGGCATTTTTATCGTAGAGGGCAATATCCGGCACATACTTGTCGTCAAGTAAACGGATGGAAAGTTCCGATAAAACCTTGAAGCGGTGTTTGTGATTGTATTTCAAACTCGTTGCGATGTTCGTTTGAATAGCTGAATGCAATTTACTCGGCATAGGTTTTCCTCGCTCCAATTCGTAATCGGAAATCGTTTCAGGCATTTCTGCTTCATCAAGCATTTGTGCGGTTTCCATAGAATATTCTCTAAAGTGTATGTATAAAATTTTCACGAAAACGGCTCATAAAAAAGCCGCGCTGTGGAGGAATAATTCCCCCCAAAGCTACGGCTTTCTTGCTTGTTTTCCAATCGGTTTTGCAATGCGTTTTCTTAGTCCGCAAGCATCTTCAAGCCTGATTCTATCACATCCAGCCCTTTGTTCAAAAGTTCTTCTGAAATCACAAGCGGCGTAAGCGTCCGAATCACATTGCTGTTCACACCAGCCGAAAGCAAGATAACACCATGTTCGGCGGCATAATCCACCAGTTTTTTCCCTGCATCAAGACTCGGCTTCAAAATATCACCGCCATCCGACAGTTCAAATGCCAACATCGCTCCCAAGCCGCGTACTTCCCCGATAAGCTGAGGGAATTTTTTCTGAAACTCCTCAAACCGTGAGCGAACAATACCGCCAATTTTCTCGCCAAGCGCATTGATGTTGATTTCTTCCATGTACTTGATGGTCGCAAGCGAAGCCGCGCAGCACACCGGATTCCCCAAATATGTGCCGCCTATGGTACTGGGATTGATGCGGTCAAAGACAGAACCCTTCGCAATCACGCATCCAATCGGCATTCCCGAACCCATGCTCTTCGCCCACGTGGAAATATCGGGCTTCACGCCATAATGCTCGTAGGCAGCCCATTTACCCGTGCGCCCGAAACCCGACTGCACCTCGTCAATAATCAGCATGATGCCGTGTTCGTCGCAAATAGCCCGCAAGCCCTGTAAATACGCCTTCGGAACGACGTTAAAGCCACCTTCGCCCTGCACCGGCTCGATGATAATCGCCGCTACATTGTTTGCCGCTACCGTTGTAACGAAGTGTTTACGCAGTTCGTTCAAATGAAAATTGCAGAATACATCTTCGGGAATAGGATGAATTTTGGGATTGTAATACGGAAACGGAATACGATAGATTTCCGGCGCAAAGGGTCCGCAGCCGTTTTTCAGCGCAGTTTTCGAGGTAAGCGACATTGCCATCATTGAGCGTCCGTGAAACGCACCGGAATAGCAAATCACGGCTTGCCGTCCGGTGGCTTGTCGTGCGATTTTGATGGCGTTTTCCACTGCTTCCGCGCCGGAATTGGTCATCATTACTTTCGTGCAATCATCGCTTTTGGTGTGATGCGGAAAAATTTCGGCAAGTTTTTCTGCAAGTTCCAAATACGGCTCATAAATCGAAACGGGAAAGCACGTGTGAATGAGCTTTGCAGCCTGCTCCTGAATTGCCTTCACAACAGGTTCGGGACAATGCCCCGCATTCAGCACACCGATTCCACCGCCGAAATCAATGAGTTCGCGCCCGTCAGCATCAATCACGGTTGCGCCTTTTGCAGAAGCAGCACTCGTGGGAGTAAAAATGCCCATGGAGATAGGCAGAACGCGCTTTCTGCGCTCATAGAGTTCTTGGGTTTTGGTCATGGTTTTTGGAAAAAATGATGATAAAAACTGTTGATTGCTGATTGTTGATGGTTCTGTTTACGGTTGATGTGTCTTTTTACGCTTCCATCCGCATTGTGTACATATACCGCATAAAACCTACCTTCTCGTAAGCCCGAACAGCTTTTTCGTTCTCGCAATACACCTCCAAACGAAGTTCCGTCACGCCCTGCTTTTTCGACCATTCGCGTAAATACCCCATAACATGAGCATTGATGCCTTTTCCGCGATGTTCCGGCACGACGTACATAAATCCCAAATACGCAAACTGCTCAAATTTTTTGTAGGGCTTCGCTTTCTCAAGACGCGCATACCCTGAGCCAACGGTGATTCCGCCCAGTTCAGCCACAATAAGTTCCACAAGTGGGCTTTCAATCATTGCCGGAAGGTCGTAGTAATGAATCGTCTCGTCTTTATGCGTCGGGTCAAAAGGGCGTTCATCGCTGATGATTCCTTGCTCGAATTTCAGCAATGTTGGTAAATCCTGTGTTGTTGCGGGGCGGAGGGTGAGGGTGTGCATAGCATTGTTTACGGTGCTTCTTTGGCTACAATGAGCGCTTCGGCAAGAACGCTCACGGATAATCGAAAATTAGTTTGTTGAATTTTCTCAAGCAATGGCTTTATGCTTGGAACAAAGCCCATTTGCTTTGCTTTGAGAAGAACGCCGAGTGTTCCGGTCATACGCAGATGAAGTAGATATGCAATTTTTCTTGCTTTTGCATCATCCAAAATCAGCAGACAATCTGGTGTCTCAAGTGCAAGCGCAATAGCGCTTGATTCGCCTCTATCAATTTGCAAGCACAGTATTTCTTGTCTTACAAGATCTTGGACTTCCTTTACAAGAACCCAATCAGGTAGCGGCTTCTCATACTCATCAGCAATTTCCTTTGTAGTATAAATTTCACCATAGACCTTTTGAAGTAGGTGTAATTCTCCAATCTTATCCAAAAGAATGAAACAGCTCGTATCGGCAATTATCACTTCACGCATTGGCAAGGTCATTCGCTAATTCCGAAGCGGAATAGTTGAAAATAGAAACACCGTAATCACCCAAACGTTCAGCAAACGTACGCTTTGTCAGCCCGGCAAGTTCTGCTGCCTGCCCTAACGAAAGTTTTCCGCTTTCATAAAGTCTGGTTGCGAGAATCATGGTTATTTCGCGGGAATCAGCCTCAAGGCTGTCTGGAACTTGTATTGTGATAGTTTTCATTATGTTTTCTCCGTTGGTACGACAGAACAATTATTCGTAAATAACCACCGTTTTCACGTTCATAAATTCCTTCATCCCAAAATACGAAAGTTCGCGCCCATAGCCCGATTTATTAATTCCACCAAAGGGCAGTTGTGGTGTGGATTTCACCAATCCATTCACAAAGACCGCTCCGGCGTTGATGTTGTGAGCTATCCGCGTAGCCCTCTCTAGGTCTCGCGTCCAGACCGATGCACCCAAACCGTAGCGTGTCAAATTTGCCAATTCTACCGCTTCATCTGCATCCCGAACCCGCACCACTGCTGCCATTGGACCAAACGTCTCTTCGTTAAAAGCAGGAGAATGTTGCGGGACATCCACCATGAGCGAGGCTTGCATATTTGCTCCTTCCCGCGAACCGCCCACAAGCAGCTTCCCGCCTTGTTGTTGCGTGGTTTGGAGTTGTGCATGAAGTTTTTCGGCTAAATCCACTCGTGCCATAGGAGCAGTCGTGGTGCTGTTTTCAAGCGGATTGCCTTGTTTCAAGGCAGCAATTTTTTCCTCGCAACGATGCACAAAATCGTCATATAACGCCGATTCCACTAAAAAGCGTTTCGATGCAATGCACGACTGCCCCGCGTTTTGCATACGCGATTGCACTGCCACCGTCGCAGCCCGCTCCACGTCTGCATCCGCAAGCACAATAAGCGGGTCGCTGCCGCCCAGTTCCAACACCGAGCGTTTGATGTGCTTTCCCGCCAGAGCCGCCACGCTGGAACCCGCATATTCGCTGCCCGTCAGCGTTACGCCCTGCACCGCATCATGCGCGATGATGCTTTCGACGACATCCACATCCACAACGAGCGTTTGAAAGATTGTTGTCGGCAAAGCAAGTTCCAATGCGGCTTCCACGAATATCTTCTCAATCGCCAAAGCGCATCCGACCACATTGGGTGCGTGTTTGAGCAACGCCACATTCCCCGCCATGAGTGACGGTGCGGCAAAGCGAAACACCTGCCAAAATGGGAAGTTCCAAGGCATAATTGCGAAAATCACACCAAGCGGTTCGTAAGCAACCGTTCCAAGCCGCATATCGGCAGGCTTGAAGTGGGTTTCAAGCGTTTCCTCCCGGATATATTCCTCACCATGCTCTGCGTAAAAATCACACGTCATTGCGCATTTTTCTACTTCCGCACGGGATTCGGCGAGGATTTTCCCCATTTCCATGGTTATCAAAAGCGCAAGGTTGTCAATATCTGCTCGAAGGCGCATTGCAACTCGTTTCAGCAAGTCGGAGCGCTCTTGCATGGTAGTTTTTTTCCAAGCAAGAAAACCCTGAGCAGAAGATTCTAAGCGGCTTTCGAGCGTTTTGCCGTCCATAATCGGATATTCGGCAATAATGCTTTGGTCGTAGGGGTGGATAGAACGGAATGGTGACATTGGTTACTTGGGGCTTGGGTACTTGGGGCTTGGTTGCTTGGATTTGAGTGGTTTTGGTGCATCATTGCCAAAACTTTTCGTAGATTTGGAAAAGTGCTTGTTGAACATACGGTAGCAATCGCAATGAAATCTTCCAACGGAAAAACACTATCGTTCAAACCATTTGAAAAATGGAACATTGACGAACTTTTTGTAGAGTTCGGGCTTCAACGTCTTCAAAAATTGCCCCGCCTCGAAGAGTGGATAAACACTGCTCTTTCGCGGACAACAACCGATGTATCGGAAAAACACTTTGTGGTACGATTGCAAGAATTTTTGCGGGAAAATATAGATTACTGGAACGAAGAAGAACTCAAATTTAAGTTCATCGGACCACTTATTTCCACGATTAATCTTGATTCCGCCCGATACTCATCGTTTTTGGACAGGAAACTGTCGGCAGAACTTCATGGCAAAAAAATCTCCGGCGTTGTAGATTTTATCGTAGCCACAGGCAAGGTAGAGCCTCGTGAACCGTTCTTTTTTCTGCATGAATACAAGAAAGAGCGCGGAGGCGATAATGACCCGCTCGGACAACTCATTATTGCCATGTATGCCGCACAAACACTTAATTCTACAACACATCCCGAAGAAGTTCATCCAATGTACGGCTGTTATGTTGTTGGTCGAAACTGGTTTTTTGTTGTGTTGGATGGCGCGAAATTCGCCACCAGCAAGGCTTTTGATGCTACTGAAGATGACATTTTTCAAATTATTGCGATTCTCCAAGAAGCGAAAATCTATATTGAAGAAATCCTTGCAAGACGGCTTATTTCCTAAATTCTTCGAGAGTATTACTTTTTCTTGGCAAGGTAGTAATAGTTTTCACCGATGTCAAAATGTTCTTTCAAAAGCTCACAATTACTTGCTTCCAAGACTTTACGATATTCCTCCGCACCCAGCGAAAAATACTGAAACTCCTCGCTGTACATCATTCCAAGCCTCATTCCTGCTTCTTTGCCTGAGGTAAAAAGAAATAATCCTCGCGGAGCAAGGTGAGAAGTGATGTTGCGGATGACGCTGCGCTGCTCTTCAGGCGAAAGATGAAACATCATGCCCCATGAAACAACGGCATCAAAGGTGCGCCCAAAGTAGTCAAACTCCTGTATCTGTGCGCATTGTACAGGTACATTTGGAAAATTTGTGCGCAACTCTTCCAGCATTATTTCCGAGCTATCCACACCAAACACCTGAAATGATTCGGGATGTAGAAGTATTGCCTCCGTAATGGGTTTGCCCGTGCCACAGCCAACATCAAGAACTGATGCGCCTTTTGGGAGGCGTTCGAGTAAATCATCCAGTTCTGCCAGACCAACAGCGCTATATTGCCTATCAGCTGCATAAAACCTTGCAATCTGATTATACGATTCCATCTATAACCCTTGAAAAATCCGACAGCCCGCTAAGAAGCGGACAGCCGGAACAAAAAAATCTATCGCTCAGAATTAGCCAATGACCAAGAAACCAATGACCTGCTCTCAATACCACCCAACGGGCGCAGTATCAAGATTGATGTTAATTTGTTTGGTCTCCAAATACGCTTCGATGCCGTACAGCCCTAATTCACGCCCTGTCCCGCTTTGTTTGTAGCCACCCCAGGGCATTTCGTTGTAGGTGGGGTGATAATAATTTATCCACGTAATTCCTGCGCGGAGTTCACGAATGACGCGGTGTGCGCGGGTGATGTCCTGCGTGAAAATGCCCGCAGCCAAGCCGTAATGCGTGTCGTTGGCAAGGGCAACAGCTTCTTCGTCGGTGGAAAATTTCATAATTGCCGCAACGGGTCCGAAGATTTCTTCACGGACAATGCGCATAGTCGGCGTAACATCCGTGAAAACGGTCGGATTCAGGAAATATCCCGTTGTAAGGTGTGCCGGGCGGTCGCCGCCGTAAGCTAGTGTTGCACCTTCTTCTTTGCCAATAGCAATGTACTTTTCAACTTTTGTGCGGTGTTCAGCACTTACCAGTGGACCCATTGTTACGCCATCCTCCAAGCCGCTTCCTACCTTGATGTCTTGGATTTTCGCCAAATAGCGTTTCATAAATTCGTCGTAAATGCCCTCTTGTACAAGCAAGCGCGTTCCTGCTGAACACACCTGTCCGGTGCCTGCGAAGGTCGCAAACAAGCCCCAATCAATCGCCAAATCCATGTTGCAATCGTTGAAAAAAATCGCCGGGCTTTTGCCGCCGAGTTCGAGTGTAACGCGCTTGAGTTGTTTGGAAGCGAGTTCCATGATGCGCGAACCAGTTACAGTGCCGCCGGTGAAGGCAACTTTGTCCACGTCGGGATGCGTTACAATTGCTTCTCCGGCAGTTTTACCATCGCCTGTAACAATGTTCACAACGCCAGCCGGAAAGCCAACTTCGTGAATAAGTTTCGCAAGTTCAATCGCTGTGAGCGGTGTAAGTTCGGAGGGCTTCAACACCACACAATTCCCCGCAGCCAGCGCCGGCGCGAGTTTCCACGCTGCCATGAGAATCGGGAAATTCCAAGGAATGATTTGCCCGCACACACCCAACGGCTCACGAATCACGTAAGAAAGAGCGTTTGCGGGTGTTTGCATTGTTTCGCCATGCACTTTTGTTGCCAAGCCTGCGTAAAACTCAAAACACGCCGCAGCGTCGAAAACATCACCTTCCGCCTCGCGCCGAGCCTTGCCGTTATTCAACACTTCAAGCTCAATCAGCATAGCGGCATTGTCCTGAATTTTCTGCGAAAGCCGCATCAAAAGGCGGCTGCGATCGAGAGCCGTTGTTTTGCTCCACGTTGCAAAGGCTTTTCGTGCTGCTTTCACGGCGGTATCAACGTCGTCCGGTCCTGCTTCGGGAACAACGGCAAATGCCTGTTCTGTTGCGGGATTCAGGACTTCGCGGGTCTTGCCCGATGCGGCGTTTACAAACTCGCCGTCAATGTACATTTGATAGGATTTCATTGTTTTTGGTTTTTGGTTTTTGGTTTTTGGTTTTTGGTTTTTGGTTGTTGGTTGTTGGTTGTTGGTTGTTGGTTGTTGGTTGTTGGTTGTTGGTTGTTGATGCCGAACACTTCTTGACCTCAGAAGCGCGGAGAAATGAAGGAATTTCTCACGAATAATCTGCTTTACGAGGCTTTCGCATTTTTTTCATCATACTTTTTCCAAGCACCAAGCATTGCACCGCACGCAATAGCATTCAGCAACACACCACCGCCGTTTATCAAACTTAACTGAATCGGGCGCAAGGAAAAAAGGTCAGTTTGCGCAAGCGGGAAATAGGTATAACCAAGCCACAACAAGGCTGCAAGCAAGATTCCGTCTCGCACGTTGTCAATGTTGAGTTTGGTAAAAACCCATGCCGTAACGTAGCACGAGACCACTTCACCCGCAAACGAAACCACGTAGGCAAAGACTGACGTTGCTTCAAAATCTGCTGCTTGTTTCGCCAAAAGCTGCATCCATTTATTGCGCAAAAGGCTATACCAAGTTACATCAATAACTTGCTGAATGAGAATTACCGCTCCAACGGCAAGGTGGTTTATACGAAGTTTTTTCATTGGTTTGGTATGTAGGTAAAAAAAATGTTCTTCTCCATTACGCAAAAATGCTGCAATCTTCCGGCTTCCATGACAAGGCAACTTCATCTCCAACAGAATACGATGCCTCGCCAAGCGTGGTTTCAAGAGCTGTCAAGAGCAGTTCTCCTTTGAGGTCAATACGATATTTCCGCGTCGAACCAACGAAAATAATTTCTTGTAGTATTCCCTTCAATGCCCCTTCATTCCTTGTGTTTGCAGGGTGAATGCGAATAGCTTCCGGTCGCAAAAACACGATTACTTTTTGTCCTTCGCGCAAGGGATCTTTGTGCGTAGATGCGCTCACAGGAAAGTACACACTACCCGCACTTATACTTGCGCTGCCGTCGTTTTGTGTTTTGGTTGCACGCGCCTCAAACTTGTTTGATTCGCCAATAAATTCAGCAACGAAGGGCGTTTCGGGATGGTAGTACATTTCATTGCTTGTGCCGATTTGCTCCAAATTCCCACCGTTCATAACCGCAATGCGGTCGCTCATCGTCAGAGCCTCTTCTTGGTCGTGCGTAACATACACAAACGTCTTTCCAAGCCGCTTTTGGAGGGATTTGAGTTCGGATTGCATCTGCTTTCTTAGTTTCAAATCTAATGCGCCCAGAGGTTCATCCAAAAGCAAAATTTCAGGATTATTCGCCACAGCCCGCGCTATTGCTATGCGTTGCTGCTGTCCGCCGGAAAGTTCTTGGGGTTTACGCCGTGAGAAATCGGTCATCTGTACCATTTGCAACATCTCTTCAACACGTTGTTGTATCTGGCTTGCAGACATTTTCTCCGTACCTTTTTTTTGCTTCAAACCAAAAGCGATATTTTGCTCAACGTTCATGTTCGGAAAAAGCGCGTAGTTCTGAAATACCGTGTTTACATGACGTTTATAGGGCGGCAACAGCGAAATATCTTCGTCTTTGAGCGTTATTGTGCCACTTGTAGGGAGTTCAAAACCGCCAATCATGCGCAAAGTCGTGGTTTTACCACATCCCGAAGGACCAAGAATTGTGAGAAATTCCCCCGCTTCTATGGCAAGATTTAGATTTTTCACGACGTGCGATGCGCCGTAGTATTTTTCGATGTTGGAAAGCGTGAGAATGGGCATTGGTGTTAGTTTATCGGTCATGAGTCATTTAGTCATTGGTCATTTGGGCATTGGTCATTGGTTGTTCTTGGAGCATGATTTGATGCGGTTTTGCTTTGAAATTTTTTGTAACTTAGTGTTTACTGGATTTTGCGAACAACTTCATTCAAAGGAAAGCACCATGAAATCAACGAAAGAAAAAGCGCAAATGCTCAAACCATTTGAAAAATGGAATATTGACCAGTTAAAAAAACAGTTTGGGCTTCAAAGCCGAACAAGTATTCCACTACTCGAAGCATGGATGACAAGCCCGAAAGAGCCCCTTTCTATGCTGGTAAAGCAAACTGTTCTCAAACTGCAAGAGTTTTTGCGTCTGCGCATTGATTATTGGAATGAAGAAGAACTCAAATTCAAGTTCATCGGTCCACTTATAGCCACGATTCCTTTTGATACCGAAGAGTATTCCGCGTTTTTAGACAGAAAACTTCCTGCAGAACTCAATGGCGAAAAAATCACCGGAATCGTTGATTTTATGGTCGCTACGGGCAGAGTTGAACCACAAGAACCATTTTTCTTTTTGCATGAATACAAAAAAGCTCGTGGTAGCGATAATGACCCGCTAGGACAGCTCTTGATTGCCATGTATGCCGCACAAACACTCAATTCTTCCAAACACCCGATGTATGGTTGCTTCGTGGTCGGTCGCAACTGGTTTTTTGTCGTGCTGGACGGCTTGGAATACGCCACCAGCAGGGCTTTTGATGCAACGGAAGAAGATGATGTGTTTCAAATCATTGCGATATTGCAGCAAGCAAAAAACTACATTGATGAAATCCTTTCCAAGCCGCGTTAATACTTGTTTGCTTGGGGCTTCGTTACTTGATTACTTTGTCATTTGAAGTGCGCATCAAACGTAGAGAGATGACCAAAATGACAACCGTTGCAAGAAAAATGAGCGTCGAAATCGCGTTCACCTCAGGCGTGATGCCGCGCCGCATCATGCCATAAATCTCAATCGGCAACGTGTTATCGCGGGCAATGAGGAAAAACGTAACGGGAATTTCATCCATCGAAAGCACCAAACAAAGCAGTGCCGCGCCGATAATTGCCGTGCGGATGTTGGGAATAATCACGGTAAAAAATGCTGTAAGCGGCGTTGCGCCTAAGTCGTAGGCGGCTTGTTCCAAATTCGGGTCGAGCCGTTTGAAGCGTGATAACAGCTGCGTTACCACGATTGCCAACAAAAATGTGACGTGTCCTATGCCCACCGCCAAAAGCGACAATTCCACACCGATTCGCGGGAAAAAACTTAACATCGCTACACCCGTAACAATTCCCGGCAGCGTAATCGGCATGAGGACTATTCTCTCCACCATACGTTTGCCCGTGAAGTCAAATTTGTGCAAGGCAAACGTCGCCGGAACGCCAATGAGAAGCGCAAACGCCGTGCTTGCAAATGCCACACGCAAACTATTCCCCACCGCACGAAGCAAGGATTCATCGGATGCCATGACCTTGTACCACTCCAGCGAATACGCCTTTATCGGAAACGAATTCACCGATTCTGCGCTGAACGAATACCAAATTATCGCGCAGAGCGGGATGTAAATAAACGCCAGAACAAGAGCAGCAGAGCCAGTTGTGAAGATACGGCGCATGGATTCTTTCGTTAATTAGTCATTAGTCATTAGTCATTGGTCATTGGTTGATTAGTCATTGGTTTTTAGTGTGCATCAGTATTAGTGCCGTCTGACCAATGACCAATGTACTAATGACCAATGACTTCCTAACTCGACTTGAAGCTCGAATACTTTTTCTCAAAATACGTTGAAACTTCCAACACAAGCACAATAAGCGCAAGAACCACGATTCCAAGCGCAGATCCAAGTGGTTTGTCGTTGGATGTTCCGAAAAGATTTTGTACAATGTTGGAAATAAACAGCGTGTTTGGTCCGCCCAAAAGAATGGGCGCAAGGAAATCTCCCATCGTCAGCACCAGTGCGAAGGTTGCGCCGGAAATAATCCCCGGCAGTGCAAGCGGGATAATTACTCGCGTGAAAGTTGTCCAACTTCCCGCCCCAAGGTCTTTCGATGCTTCCACCAGCGACTTGGGAATTTGCTCAAAAGCCGTATAAATCGGGATTGCCACAAAGGGTGTGAAAATATAGACCAAACAAATAATCGTGGCAAAATCGCTGTACAGGATGAACGAAAGCGGCTCAGAGACAATGCCCGTGTACATCAAAAAGCCGTTCAAAATGCCGAACTGCCCCAAAATAATTTTCCACGAATACGCCCGCACGATGTAACTCACCCAAAACGGCAGCACAATCAGCGTGTAAAGCATGGTTTTCCGCGATTCCGACTGCACTTTGAAGGCGATAAAATATGCAAGCGGCAGCGACAGTATCACACACAAAACCGCCACCAAGCAAGACATGGCGAGGGTTTTGAAGAGTGTAAAATAATAGAGTTTGTTCGAGAAAATTTTGATGTAGGATTCCGCCGTGAACGAATACACCACGTTTCCAAAGGCATCCGATTGAAGAAAACTTTGGATAAAAATGAAAAAATACGGCAGAAGCAAAAACGCCGTGAGCCAAGCAATCATCGGCGCGAGGAGCAGTATTTTTGCGCGAGTGGTGTAAACGGTGGTCATTGTCATTCACAAAAGGTATGGCAAAAAAGTGTAGTCCGCTTGAGAAGCGGACTACACTTGAATCATGCAAATTTTACTGAACGCCGGATTTTACCTCGTTCCAAAGCTCGTTATATTTTTTGCGCTCTTTGACGTATTGCCAGAAGTTCAAACGCTCGTGGTAATAGGTCATGTTGTTAATGTAGGTCAGTTCTTGCAGTTCCGGCGACATGAACTGCTTCGCGCCTTGGTGCGCAATGCTGTAGGTCGTTACTTCCGCCACTTTTGCCATGTTTTCGGGTTTGGAAATAAAGTCCAAATAGAGCATTGCGAGGTCTTTATTCGGCGAACTTTTCGTAATCATAAGGCGGTCAATCCAGCCCGTTGCGCCCTCTTGCGGAATTACCGCTTTCAAGTTCATACCCTGCTTATTCAGCGTTGCCGGCGTGATAGGCCAGCCCACAGCCGCGACCACTTCTTTGTTTTTGAAAAGGTTGTCGAGTTCGCCCGCCGTCGCCCAGAATTTGCGGATTTGCGGCTTCAATTTCATCAATTTTTCTTTTACTTGTTTGAGTTGCTCTTCGTTCATGTTGTAAAGCGCGGCTTTGTCGGTTTTGTCAAAACCGAGAATTTGCCCCATGAGGTAAATGTTCGAGATGTCGTCCCAAACGCTGATTTTGCCTTTGTACTTGGGGTCAAAAAAGAGATTCCATGATTTTGGCTCTTCCTTGATTTCATCGGCATTGTACACCAAATAATCCGGTCCCCACGTGAAGGGCATACCAAAAACATCGTTTCCGCGCTTCACATCGCTCATATTGCGGAGAAGTTCGGAAAGGTTGTTAAATTCAGCAATCTTCGTGGGGTCAATCGGCTGCACCAAGCCTGCATCAACGATGTAGCTTGCCACATCGCAGGAAGGCGAGATAATATCATAGCTCGCGCCGCCGCCACCTTGCAACTTAGAAACAAGTTCGTCCGACGAACTAAAATACGTGCCTTTGACGGTTACGCCGTATTTGTCGGCAAATGCTTTGGTAAACTTTTCATCGGCATACCCTTCCCAACACAAGATATTGAGCGTTGCGCCTTTGTATTTGAGCGAATCGGGCTTATTTGCTGATGCCGCAGCATCTTTTTTCTCGGAACTGCACGAGAACAGCATAAATGCCGGAATTGCCAAGAGCGAGAGGAGGAAATTTCTCCGCATAGTTTTTGGGGAATAGAGTGAGAAAATACGTGGGTTTGGTCGTTATCGGATTTTTTTGTGAAATCAAACTCGTCATAAAATTTCATTACTAGTGGACGACAATCATTGCCTTCCGTACTACTACATTCCAAGCGCCAGCAGTCCTTGGATAGCAATGCCGTATTTCAACAGTGTACACGCCCGATGGGAACTTCGCCGTAGGAATCAGGAAATCGCTTGCCGCAGCATCAATACTCGTTTTTTCATTGAATACCACCGTACCTACCATATCCCGGATGCTGATTTGATATGATTCCACGCGGGTTTTCGGCAGACGAATGTGGACGGTCTCGGAAGCAGGTTGAGGATAAACCGTAAAAACATCTTGAGCATCCACATCGGCATCGTTGGTACTCGTCATCGTATTGCAAATAAACGGATTGGAAAACGAGTAATGCTGCAAAACAAACTGATACACCGCCACAGCCAGAGAGTCAGCGAATCGCTGCATTGCGGCACGCGAATCACGAATACCCATAAAATTCGCCTCAATTTGCAGCCCGTCAATCGTGCCACCACGATAGGAACTATGCCGCACGGTATTATAGCCTCCGTCAAAATACTCCTCGCCGGGATTCGGAAATGGGTCTTGCTTACTTGGTACAGAAGGGTATCCTCGCACCGCCAGCAAAGAACCGAATGCCCTTTCGCCTCGGAGTAATTCGCTGTGGGAAATGCCACGTGCGTTCCTTGTGGCAAGATTACGCATACTGCTAAAACCGATATAACGAGGACTATTCAGCGAGTCATCAGGGAGACGCAATTCATCATCACGCAACAAATACCCCAATTCTAATCGCTGAATGTCATGACCATGACCGTGAATATCCAGATAAAGACCAGTTCCGAATGACCTGAGAGAAGATTGTTTCGCCGAATCAATAAACTGATGAAATTCACGCCAAGCCTGTTCTGCTTCTGGGTTTCCGAGTGCAGCCTCGCTTATTTCACGATTAGCATCAAGTTTTCTTCTATGCAAACGGTTGATAACGATATGAGGCGGACAGCCGAACAGCTTTTGCAATGATAGCCCTAAAAACCGCACAATATCTTGTGTTCCAACATCTGCCACCGTTACACAATTCAAACATCGCCTCGTTGGAATGGAAGCAGGATTCATATCGCCGTCGTGGGCAGCAGAAATAATTATGGGAATACCGCCGGCAATATATTCGATGTAATTGTTTCTGCCGAAATATGTTTGTCCCGAAAGGTATCTCACCTGCCCTTGCAGCCATGAACCAGAAACAAGAAATATCATCACGAACAACGTGCAGATAACTGCGTTCCGACTCGGATTGAAAAAACTTGCAAGTACGAGCATAGCATTGAATACCTTCGGATGAGGGCAATGACAAACCTTCATCCAGTTTTATGGTGGTCAGTGGTAAGCAGCGAAAGTTCAGGCTGGGCGAGTTTGAAGACTTTCAAATACATATCGCTGCTGGTCGTAAACACGCCTTTCATCGCATGAATTTTTCCCAGAAGGTCGGTCAAATGGTTGTTGTCGCGGCACATAACGTTCACTTCCAGACTATATTCACCACTTGTCAAGGCAAGAAAACTGACTTCTTTCAATTTCGCAATTTTTACCGCCACATTACGCACCTCCGCCACAGGGCGTACTGTTACGCCGATGCGAGCATAGACATGAAATCCAACACGCTCCGGCTCTACGCGCCCAATGACTTGAATCACTTTTGCATCCAAAAGCCGCGTCAGGCGGTTGCGTACCGTGCTGACGGCAAGCCCTGTCTCGGCGGCAATGTCGGTGAAGGATTTACGCCCGTCGTGCTGCAAATGGCTTAAAAGCTGAAAATCAAGCTCATCAAGGCTTTCGGAACTGGTATCGGGCAAGGTTTCCTTCATGATGTGAAGATTGAGTGAAGGGATTTCATTGGAACACACAAAAACAAAATTTTGCAAAAGAGCGGATATTTTTTGCAAAAAATTTCGATAAGGGCGAAAATAAAAAAAATTCTATTGATAACAAGCATTATTTCGCTTTAGGCGAAAATGTACTGATTTTGGAGAGTGA
Source organism: Candidatus Kapaibacterium sp. (assembly GCA_025455065.1). Lineage (GTDB taxonomy): Bacteria > Bacteroidota > Ignavibacteria > Kapaibacteriales > UBA4661 > PH2015. The sequence goes on from JALONG010000001.1 coordinate 130,601, forward strand.
TGAGGCTTGTAAGGCGTGATTTGACGGGCGTTATACCAATTTGAGTTGATAACTGTGTAAAAAAAAAATCCGGCTTCAGTGGCACAGACATTCTTGTCTGTGCGAGTATTTGTGCTGTTTCCAGAGAAAAGCATTAAAAAAAATAATACACAATCCTCAACGTAAATTGGTATTATACGCTCCTGCCGTTCGGTACAATGATTCTACCACTCAGAACATTCTTTTTGCCGCTTGTGATATTGAGCCTGTATTGATTCCAAGAATTATCAGAAATTGGCAGAGAGTGAGTATTCTCGCAAGGAGAGCGAACCTTCTCACAAAATATTCTCACAGAACACTCAAACACCTTTATCGAAAATCCATGTACACCGCACAGAAACTACGTTGGTTCCCCGTAATGTACTTTGTACTGCTTTTCCTATCCGCGCTTCCTCTGCCAGCCCAAAAGCCTGATTGGGCAAAGGTTCATACCGTTACAATCTCCTCAATCGAATCGCTCTACAATCTGAATTTTGAAGAAGCCGAAGTACGCGCCAATGAGGTTATCAACCTTGCGCCCCAAGACCCGCGTGGGTACTTCTTTCGGGCGATGACGTATTACTATCGGCTGTTTTACTCGCGCACTTCAAGACTGCCGCAGCAAGAGATTGATGCTGAGTTGCAAAAATTTTTGGGGTATTCTCAGCAAACCATATTGCTCTGCGAACGCTTTGTAGCGCAAAATCCTCAAGACAGCAAAGCACTTTTTTATTTGGGTGGTCTTTACGGTTATCGTGGCATAGCACTGGGCATGAGTGGCAAAATGTCCAATATGCTGACGGCAGCACGCGAAGCAAAAAAAGGCGTGGATTTTCTCAAACAAGCCGTAGCGCTCGACCCTGCCAATGCTGACGCACAGATGGGTTTGGGGCTGTTCAACTATCTCATTTCTCAAGCACCATCGGCAGTGCAAACGGTTATCAAATTGGCAGGGCTTTCGGGCAACAAAAACGACGGCTTACGGCAACTCGAATATGCCGCCACAAATGGCGTGTATGCTCGCGCTGAAGCACAATCATGGCTTGCACAAATTTACAGCTCAGGCTTTATCTTTCCCGGCGAGGGCTTGTATGACCGCGCAGAGCGCCATTTCACGGCATTTCTTGCGCTTTATCCCAGAAATACGCTTATTCGCGTACTATACGGAGAAATGCTTGCCGATGAGATGAGACGCGCCTCGGAGGCAGTTGTGCAATTCCGGGAAGCCGCAAACGATAAAGGTAAAAAAGTGGAACGCTTCGCTGCCGCCTCATTTGTGGATTTAGGTAATGCCTACCTTTTACTCACCAATTTCACAGGTTCGATTTCCGCATTTCAACGGGCTTTAGAAATGCGCCCGGAATGGTTATCGCTCAATTACGGCATCGGGCTTTGCCTTGAATTACAAGGCAATCGGGCATCGGCTCTGCCTTTTTATGCAAAAGCCACGGGACACAAAGGGGCGGAAAAACTTATCGCAACGCCTCTTTCAGAAAAAACTATACAACTCTACAAATGCGAGTGGGCATTCAAAAGCGGCGACGACGGCAAAGCAATTTCGCTTATTAGCGATTGTTTGAAACGGAGCGATTTGACGAGTGAAGAACGAGCCGAAACGTTGTATTTTGGTGGACGGGCATTAGCTTCCAATGGCGATACTAAACTTGCCGAAGGCTACTACGCGCAAGCTATCGCCCTGCTTGACGAAAAACATGAACTAAAAGCACCTTTGTACTATTATCTCGGTCTTGTTCAAGCAAAAAATGGTAAAATGCCAGATGCAATCGGTAGTTTGAAGCAAGCACTTTCTTTCAATAATTATCCCAATGAGCAGGCATTGCGAAAAAGTATTGAACGTGATTTGTATCGCCTGAAACGCTCATAAATCCTACACCGTTTTCGCACCCCTATGACGCTCGCTCACCGCTCAACGTTCACCTTTTGCGCCGTAATGAATATTCTCATTTGTTGCAGCATCCATGCCCTGCCCACCAAGGCGCAAGCAGCCTCGGCACCGCCTGAAATTAGGCAACTGCCCGTAGGAATACTGGAAACGCCTTGGTATCTCTCAAGTCTGGACTGGCGATTTTTTGAGGGAAAAACCTTACCCACAGACCTTAGCAATGGCGACACAGTTAAGAACTTTACATTTGGGGGCTTGGTACCGCAAGTGCAAGGCGTTGGGCGAGAAAGCAAGCATTGGCAAGGCGAAGGCTGGTTTGTAACGCAATTTCGGGCGGACAGTATTTTGCCGCACACCAAGCACGTGCTGTTTTGGATGCACAAGCACTATGGCGAAACAAGTCTCTGGCTTGATGGAAGAACGATTCGCCCCTTCAGGCTTGATGAACGCTCGCCCCGCCGCGACATCTTCTTTGGTGCCGACCTTGATTCTGGCATTCACACACTTGCCGTTCATTACCGCGACAGCGAGGCACAAAGCGCGTTTCGGCATCTTGGGGCATTTGCAAGTTCCACAGGATTTGGGCTTTCTGTTTCCACCGAAGCCTCTGCCCTCGCCACCGTCAGCGACATTCGGCATATTGAGCAGCTTTTCATTGCACTAGGCGCAGCCTTGTTTCTCCTCGCTTTTCTTCATCTGCTATTTTTTATCTTTTCCCCTAGCGAAAAGGCTCACCTTTTCTATGCTCTCGAAACAATATGCTTGATGGTGATGATGCTTCAAGATGCGCTTGTACAATGGTTTTTTCTGACCGATTTCGCTACAACTCTCGCATTAATATTCATTACTCGGCGCTTTCTCCAAATGCTCATTGTTCCAGCCTTGGTAGCCATGCTAACGAGTCTTTTTGAGCCTCAGCCGTTTTCTCGGCGGCATCGCTGGTTTCTCATCGCCTACGCTGCTCTTTGCACTACGGAATTGCTGGCGCAAACGCTCTATCCAATCCTGAGCGGAAATTCTATCCCCGACACTGTTCTTCTCTTTATGGTCATTCTGCCGTCGCTCGTGGGCATAGTGGAAATCATTCGCTTACTTGTCAAAGGCGTTTTGCTAAACAAAGGCGCGTGGTTCATGGCTTCCGGGGGATTACTCTTTTTGGGAGCGGCTTTACTTGGCTTGGGTACAATGGTCGTTTCGAGAAAAGTATCTGTCAGTTTTGGTGTTGAATTTATTGTTGCCGGTATGGGTTTTCAACTGGGAATGTCACTCTTTTTAGCATGGCGATCTGCACAAACACGGCGTAACCTCATGCAGAGCCTCGAAGAAGTACGAACACTCTCGGCACAAATGCTGGGTCAAGAGCGTGAGCGCTTTCGCACGGAATCTCTTGCCCGCGAAGCAGCATTAAACGCACTCAAAATGCAAATCAACCCGCATTTTCTTTTTAATACTCTCGCCAGTATTCGTACATTATCGCGTATTCAGCCGGAAGTCGCTCACGAGGCTATTTCCCAGCTTTCAGCCCTCTTTCGCTATGCCCTTCAGTCCGCCAAACACGAGACGGTAACGCTCGGCGAGGAACTGAGAATTGTACAGGATTATTTAGCATTAGAGCGCTTGCGCTTTGAAGAGCGCATGAAATGGTCATTTCACATTAAGCCCGAACTAGAATCTCTCCCCATTCCACCGATGACCTTACAAATTCTCGTAGAAAATGCCGTCAAACACGGTATTGAAGAAGAGCGTCATAGCGGGACAATCAGTATTCATGCGGCATTGAAGAACGAAGAATTAACCGTGCGCGTGCTGAATACGGGTAAATTACGCCAGAATACTCGCGGCAATGGTATCGGGCTGGAGATTGCGCGTGAACGACTCCGCATGATATTTGGCGATTCAGCTACCATCACCCTGCAAGAGATTCACCCCGTAGAAGCGCCTTGCCACGTATGCGCCGAACTGCATTACTCTCCATCATTCCATCATTCCAATACTTTTGCCAGAAACAATCCACATGACAGCACTTATCGTTGATGATGAACGCCTAGCTCGCTTGGATTTGCGCCATATTCTTTCGGCACACGCCGACGTAGAAATCATCGGAGAAGCCGCCAACAGCAGCGAAGCAGAAGCGCAAATACAATCACTGAAACCGGATATAGTTTTTTTAGATATTCGGATGCCGGACGGAAGCGGGTTCGACCTTTTAGAACGGCTGGAAAGCGTACCAATCGTGGTTTTCACCACCGCATATGACGAATACGCGCTCAAAGCGTTTGAAGTCAATGCGCTGGATTATTTGCTTAAACCCATTGCCACAGAGCGCATGAATGCTGCTTTGGAGCGATTACGAATGCGACTTCGGGAACAAGCGGAGAATAGCGCCCAAACAGATTCTTCCCCAAAATTCCCTCTGCAAGCCGATTCGCGGGTATTCCTCCGCGATGGTGATAAATGCTTATTTGTGAATGTGGCTGACATTCTGAGTGTTCGAGTGGATGGTCGGTATGCGGCGGTGAAATGCTACCGTGAAAATCGTGCTTTGGAAAAATTATTACTCATGCGGTCTTTGGAAAGCCTAGAGGAGCGGCTCCCTCCTTCATTGTTCTTTCGGGCAAGCCGAAATGACCTTGTAAATTTGAAACGCATCACCAGTGTAGAAGCGTGGTTTGGCGGCGCAATGCTGCTTACGCTGGAGGATGGTACTAAGGTTGAAGTTTCTCGCCGTCAGGCGCAGAAATTTAAGGAGACGATGAGTTTGTAGAGAAATGTTGTTTTGCCAATCCCCATACTCTCCGACCAGACCTTGAATCCTCAGGGCGAGATTGACGAACCACGTTGGGCTGCTTTTGTTATGGGATTTGGGACAAGATATCACTCAATACAACGATCATCATTCGCAGAAGAATCCCCCCAATGAAGCATCATTTCAAGCATCGTCGGCGCAAAGCCGTAAGCACGAAAGAGTTCTTGAGCAAACGTGTTCTGTGTGGCAACGTGAAGCATAAGTTTGTGCGAACCCAGCTTTTTCGCGGCTTCCACAGAAGCATCCAAAAGGCGCTTGCCCCAACCGCCGCCTCGCACTTCGGCATCAAGGTAGATGTCGTGCAACCATGCGGCTTCATCCGTTATGTCCTCCAAATTCATCGGCTCCATTTTGATAAAGGCGAACCCGACGACCGTCTTGTTTCCCTTCTCTACGACTAAAACAGTCGCTCTGGGGCTTTGAATTGCATCGTGGAGAGCATCCTCGACTTGCTGTTCGTGATTTGGCAGTTGCACAAAGCGCATCAGATTGTACGCCTGATGCTGGCGTACAATGCGGAGACCGTACTCAGCAACGCTTTCAAGGTCGTCTATTGTTGCTTCGCGAATGAGCATAACGATGAGCATAATAAAGTGGAAAGAAAAAATCTGTTTCAGCCTTCTTGAACAGGGCTATTTTTTGTTAAAGATTTGCGCTTTTGGTGACGCATTCCCCACTTTTTGATTTCCAATACAAGCGGCACAATCGTGCGCCCGTATTCGGTAAGGCTATATTCGACTGTCGGCGGAATCGTTGGGAAATACTCGCGGTGAACAATATCATTCACCTCCAAGTCCCGAAGCTGCTTGGTAAGCATTTTTGGTGTAACGCCCGAAACGTCGCGCTCCAATTCTTTGAAGCGTTTGGTGCTTTGGTGAAGACTGTGAATAATGGGCAATTTCCACCGTCCGCCCAAAAGTTCAAGCGTGAGTTGAACAGGACATTCAAGAAAATCCTGCGGCGTAATGTCCGCTTTTTTCGACTGTTTTTGCATTTTTTGCATATTTATTTTGTGCCATTGGAGGTTGATTTTATCACAAGGCTATCTTTGAGCATACTAGTATTCTTTCAGGCTACTACTTGCAAAAAGATAGCGACTATTGTAGGTTTGCAACGTACCATTTTTCTTTCACATCTCAAAGAAGCAAACTATCATGGCAACACAACAGAGATTGCAGAACAAAAAAGTAATTGTTACCGGCGGCAGTCGCGGCATAGGTAGAGAAATCGTGCTTGGGCTGGCACGTGAAGGCGCACACGTCCTGTTTACTTACCATCGCAACGAAGATGCTGCCAAGGCAACGGTGCAAGCAGCCCGTACCCTACACAACAACAATAATGTCATGGCAACACAAACCGATTTTTCTGAGCCTGCCGCAATGAAATCGGTCTTTGAATTTATACCGAAAAATTTCGGTGGCGAAGCAGACATCTACATTGCTAATGCTTTTACTGAAGCTGCTTTTGCCCCAACGGCATTTATGAACGAGCAGGATTACGACCGAATGTTTGCATCGGTGAAGGGTCATTATTTTGCGTTGCAGCAAGCCGCGCATCACATCAACGAACACGGCAGAATTATCGTGATTTCAAGCGGTGCGGCGGCGCAGCCGGGCATTGCGAGTGGAGCATATTCCGGCGCAAAAGCCGCACTGGAAAAATTCGCCGTTTCCTTGGCAAAGGAACTTGGCTCCAAAAACATTGCCGTTAATGTTCTTTCGCCCGGCGTAACGGCAACCGAAGGCTTAGTCGCACCGCAGGAAATGATCAATGCGCTTGTGGCTCAAACGCCGTTTGGTCGGTTGGGCAAACCGGAAGATGTTGCCAATGCTGTGGTGGCGCTGTGTTTGCCGGAAACAGCGTGGGTCACGGGACAGGTCATTCAAGCAAATGGCGGGATTTTGTAGGCATCACACCCAACTTGAATTCACCCAAGATTTTATCACCCAAGCGAAAGGAAAATACGACAACGATGGAATTTACCAATGTACCCAAGCGTATTTCGACGATTGTTCATTTAGAAATACAGCATCAAGGCTTCAAGAACGTGAGCTTAACGCAAGAACTAGGCAGTATCGACCCCTTTATTGTTCTGACGGAATTTTGGATGCCACACGCTTTTTTTCCGCCGCATCCCCACGCAGGGTTTTCAGTAATGACCTATATGTTTTTGGATAGCGAAGGGGCATTTATCAATAGGGACAGTCTGGGCGACCGCAGTAGAATTGAAGCGGGGGCAATTCATTTGACACAAGCCGGCAAAGGAATCTTCCACGAGGAAATTCCGGAAGTTGAGGGACGGATTTGTCACGGTTTGCAAATGTGGCTTAATCATTCTTCTGCCGATAGAATGGTCGCTCCTAAAGCAATGCACGTAGCATCTGGGGAGGTTCCCGAAATTCATCCGAGTAAGAATGTGCGCGTTAGAGTGCTTCTGGGAGCGTATAATGACGTTCAAGCACCTATCAAGCCTTTGCCGGAAGTGACGTTGTTGGATGTGCAGATAGAACCTCATACTATTTTTTCACATCGTGTTCCGAAAGAGCATATTTCTTTTATGATGATGATGAGTGGTGTAGTAACGTGCGGTGGAACTCTGTTCTCTGCCGCTACGTGTGTAAAGTTTAGTGATGACGGTGAGACAATAGAAATATCAACGGCTGAACAATCAGCAACCTTTTTACTTGGTACCGGAAAACCATTCGGCGAGCATACACTTTTTGGCGGACCGTTTGTTATGTCCACTCCGGAACAAATGCAACAAACCAAAGTACGGTTTAGTGCCGGCGAAATGGGATATTTAGAGCCTTCGCCGGTATTTACCCGTTCACATTAAAAATCCAACACTATGCAAAAACGACAAATATTTTTTCTTGCTCTTTTCAGCGCAGTAGTTCTGCTTGCTATTCTAAGCCGAACACAGTTTGAAATTCGCAACGATGTTGAAATCAACGCTCCACCGGAAAAAGTCTGGAAAACAGTTATTGATTTCCAGCGATACAGAGAGTGGAACTCGCAGCTTCAATACTTGGGCGGTGAGGTCAAGCCTGGGGGTAGATTGCATCTGAAACTCTCCGCACAAGGCGCAGAACCTTACGAGTTTACGCCGATTGTGAGTTATTGGGAAGAAAACAAACGCTTTGCGTGGCTGGCTGAAACAGGCTTGCCGCGCATTTTCGATGGTGAACATTTTTTTGAATTGCAGGACATCGGTAATGGAAAAACGCTCGTTATCAATCGTGAGGAGTATCGCGGCATTCTTTCCCTTGTGATGAAAAATTTACCGATGATGAAAGACGCACCAGCGGGCTTTGCGCTGATGAACACGGAACTTAAAACATTCTGCGAAAAGCCGTAAGGCTCACCAAATCACGTTCAGGCACTTCATTTTTTCCCGCGATGACTCCACAATCTGCAATTTTTGTATCGCACGGCACAATCTACGAAGCATTCAAAAGCACCAGCGTCCCGGCAATGTTCCGCTCGCTGCGAGAGCGCTCGCTTCCCCAAACACCCAAAGCAATCGTGGTGATTTCGGGACATTGGCTTACACCTGTCATCCGTGTTACCCGCCGAGAACGGTTATTCCAAATGGATGAGGGATTTCCACAGGAATTTCGCATCAATTATACCCCGGAAGGCAGTACTGCTCTTTCGGATGATATTCTTGCGCGGCTGCATAAAGACGGAATCGCTGCCGAAGCAGATTCGGAGCGGGGTTTGGACCATGGCGCACTGATTCCACTCATGACGATGTTCCCCGATGCCGATGTACCTGTTGTGCAGGTGTCCTTGCAGCAAGGTCTTGAACCCAAATATCACGCACACATCGCTTCAATACTTGCTCCGTTGCTTGAGGACAATGTACTCATTCTGACAAGCGGCGGCGCGGTACACAATCGCGATGAAATTGTGCGCTTTAGCGGCATGGAACTTCTACCCGACACATTTGCGAAAGAGTTTGATGAAGCCATTGCAACGGCGCTTTTAAGTACCTCAGAGCAGACCTACACGGAACGTTTGATGTCTCTTTATCACCATCCATTGTTTACACAATCGCACCCAACGTCGGAGCATTTTTTGCCACTCATTATCGCCAGCGCTTTGGGAAAGCGCTCAGAGCAAGTAAATGCCGGCTTTCAGTGGAAGAATTTATCTATGGCAGCGTATCGTTTTTGGTCGTGAATTTCAAGCGTCAAGGTGGTGAGGCGCATACAATCTCATTTTTTCAGCTTCCCGCTTTGCCTCAGCGACGCAATATGCCCCAAAAACGCTAACGGCACAACAACCGTCGGCAACCACACAAACGGAAACGACAAAATCACCGTGTTTGCAGGCTCGTTCATAAACACGCGGAACGGGACGGGCGAAGAAAGCAGCGAGACAACGACAATGTTCAGCAAAATAGTCATTGAAACCAGATTCCATGTAACAAGCACATTGCGCGAACAACGTTTTTTTACCAATAACCAAGCGATTGGAAGTGCCGTCAAACCAACCAAAATATCGAAATTGAGACCTTCAAACGTCATCTGCACGGGGATAATGTTAGCGAGAAAAAGTTGCCATAAAATAATTTCCATCACAATCCGAAACGCCTGAAAACCCACTATCCATGCCGGAGAGAGAGCATCTAGCAATGCACCTGCCCTTGAAGACCGTGCAACAATAATCAACCCAACAACCGTTGGCACAACCAGCAAAACAAGGCGCGGCGGCTTTGCATCAAATTGCCACAAAAACCCTGTCATTGCTACGCTTGCCGTTGCAAAGAGCCAAAAAATAATGCCAATCGCTGTGTACACGACAATTCGACTGCTGCTATTCGTTTTTTTGAGAGCACTGCGCACGGCAGAAAGAAGCAGAACGCACAAAACGGCTGTAAGCGTGATAAATTCAACATTGATGAGTGTTGGGACGGGGTGCATATTTTGCTCCAAAAGAGTTGTTATTGAGAAAATAATTGTCCTCCAAATCTACCCTTTTGCCCTGTTAATCCACTTGTCATTTGGCAAGAAACTTCGATAAAGCCGTAGGGCGCTCAAGAAAGCGCACTACGGCGGGAATACGGTTTGCAATTATTTCTGCGCAAAGTCCCTTCTGATGCGGCTGAGAGAGGTATCGGTAATTCCTAAAAATGACGCAATCATCTTTAATGGAACGTGCTGAAAAACATCGGGTTTGCTTTGAAGAAGTGCGGCATAGCGTTCTTCGGCAGTATTGCGAATCATTGAAACGATGCGGTCTTTGAGGGCGAGATTGTTCATTATCAACATCATACGCCCAAACTCCCGAAACTCCGGCATCCCGTGAAACAGGGTTTGAAGAGCATCGTAGGAGATTGCCCACACGACGCAATCCGTTACAGCCTGTATATTTTCCTCCGACGGCTCACGACGAAAAAAGGAAACGAGGTTATTCACAAAACTGTTTGGCGCGAAAATGTTGATAGTTACGTCGTTTCCGTCAGGGTCGTTCACAAAAGCCCGTAGGTATCCGCTTTCTAAAAAGAATGCTTCTTTGCCGATGTTTCCCTCTTGAAGCACGTATTCATGCCGTTTGAGTATGCGTGGCTGAAATTGTGCCGCTATGTCCTGCGCTTTTTCGTGCGGCATGGGTATTGTAGAGCGGATGAATGCTACAAGTGAGGTACTTTCTGGTTGTTCGATGCTTATTGGTTGTTTTGTGCTTATCATTTGCGTTGAAGAAGAATGGAAGACATTATCAGCGAATATACGCCATTTTGTGCAGTTGCACCAGACTTGCTTCGTTGCCTTGCGGTTATTGCTATTCAATAAATCCTCATAAAGTTCGTCCAAAGGTATAGCGGCTTTCGCATCACCACCTTTCACACTTTTTTCATGCTGTGTTTATGCTCAATGTACAACAGCTTTTGAGCAATAATCCTGTTGTTACGCGCTGTGCAGCGTATTGTGCTTGTCTCGTTCTTCTGCATTGTACGTTCCTACAAATACTGCAAGCACAGACTTCATGCCCTTTGCAGCGATTTACCGAGCCTGCGGGCAATATTGCCGACCGCGCTACACGGCAAGCTACCTACGAGCCCAACCTTGATTGTTACTGGCTTTTGCAGCCCACGAATGCTCAAATTATCCGCCTCACCTTCACCCAATTTTCTACCGAAATCAACGCCGACGTTCTCACCGTGTACGACGGTGCAGACACGAATGCGCCTATTCGTGCGCGTTTGAGCGGTCAGGCATTACCGCAACCGATTACCGGCTCAGGAGGCGCGTTGTTGCTACGGTTTCGCACCAATGCTACGGTGCAGGAACGTGGCTGGACGGCTTCCTACACCTCCTCGACTTCTCGGCAAACTATCTCAGCAAGCCCGTCAATGCTGACGTTTCAGCCTATTCTTTTTGGTGAAACAAGCACCGCAACGTGCATCATTACTGCCCCAGATAATGCTTCACCGCTTATTGTAGCAGCTTCTCGCAGTTTCCAACTCGCTTTGGCGGAACAATCTTCCCGCGTATTTTCTGATAGCCTCAGAATTTCTCCTGCACAGCTTCAAGCAAGTAATGGACGTATTTCCCTTGCAGTCCGTTTTGTACCAACGGGAACGGGAAATGTCTCAGGAATAATCAATGCTCTGAATGGCGCACGGGAACTGAATATTCCCCTTTCCGCAACTGCTCTCCCCGCAATTTTTTGGAAACCCGCAAGCGGTCCTTTTAGCGCAAATATTCAAAGCCTCGCCATTGCTCCCAATCAAACTATTTTCGCGGGAACGCTGACGGGCGTGTACAGGTCGAGTGCTTCAGGAGCCGCTTGGTTACAGGCTTCCAGTGGTTTGGATGCGAATAGTTCGCTTGTGATTCGTGCGCTGACGGCGATTGATAATGCCACATTTGCCGGCACAGAAGAAGGACTTTTTCGCTCACAAGACAACGGCAGAACGTGGCGGAAAACCTCTTCACCATTTGCATCTGCCAATATCTCCAGCTTGTCGTCCACAAACAACACTGTTTATGCCTGTGCAAACGGCACATTATGGCTTTCACGCACAAGCGGCGAAACGTGGGAACGCTTGGAAAGTCCCGTTTTTTCAGGTCTCAACCTTTCTACTGTGTACGCGGAGCAGTTTTCATCGGCTCCGCAAAACGCTACCTCCCCGATTCTCCTTGTTGGCGCAAGCGATGTCACCACAAAAACGAGCGTCATTCTCAGTTCGGAGGACAATGGCAACTCTTGGCAGCGTGAACAAGCCTTTGTCGCAGATACGACGCGAATTTTGGGCTTCACCGTATTACGCGACAGAAATCAAGGCGTAACGATGTTTACCGCAACAGCAGGACGCGGAATTTTTCGCAAACGCGCACCCATGCTTGCGTGGGAGCAGGTGCAAAAAACGCAATCGGCGAACGAACTCGTCCGCGACACGGTGTATCAAATCATTACGAACCGAAACTCCATTTTCGCCTCCACCTTTGACGGTGTCTATGGTTCAGACGATGCAGGGCAAACCTGGCGCAGGCTTGTTCGCGGCTTAACGGAGCAAACCGTACAATCCCTCGTTGCAAACGAAGCAGAACTTTTTGCAGGGACAACCGCAGGAGTGTTTCGCTCTACCAATAAGGGCGAATCTTGGCAGCCCGTCAGTACAGGTTTGACCGGTGCTGTTGTAACGGCAATCAAGGAAATACGTGGCTTTTTGCTGGCAGGTACACTCGGAAGCGGCGTGTACAGGTCGGCAGATAACGGCGTTACATGGCAACTCGCCAATAGCGGACTTTCAGCACGGTCAATATTCAATCTTGTCAGCCGTTCAGGTATTGTGTATGGAACATCGTTTGACGGCTTTAACCCCGGAAATGGCATCACACCTGGTGTTTACCGCTCTGCCGATAACGGCGTAACATGGTCGAATGTGTTACAGGACAGCGTTGGTCTTCGGAATGACCGCAATCCGTTTTTTGGACTGATTAACACTGAACGAGCCTTGTATGCGGGTGCCGGAGGCGGACACGTGTGGCAATCTCAAAACGGCTTTACATGGCGTTTGCTGAGGATTCCACAGGCTACCACGGCTGTTGTCGCCATTACCGAAGGTTTGGGAACAAGTATTTTTGCGGTTACGGATACTAATGGTACATTTCGCTCTGACGATGATGGCGCGACATGGATACCGATGAATTTGCCCGGTTCTAATCCCGCTTCAAAAAAAGCATACAGTATTTTTGCCAATAACGGTGCGGTATTTATCGGTACATTCGGCGGACTCTTTCGCAGCCGCAATAATGGTGCAAGTTGGGAACTTCTTGCCTTCCCTGCCCGTGCTGACAAGCCTACTTCTATGCAAAGCGTAGATGGTGTGCTGTATGTGGCAACAGACGGCAACGGCGTTTGGCGCACGGTGGACAACGGCGAGACGTGGCAAGCCGTCAATGACGGGATTGTCGGCAATGAAGCACAAGTGTATTCGCTGTTTTCGTCGAATGGCACAGACCTCTATGCAGGATTGCGTGGCGGTGCGGTAATTTCAACCTCGCTTCAACTCCCTTCCGATGCGCCCCGCGCGATACTCTCCATTCCCGACACCTTGCAAGCACGAATCGGTGATACCGTCGAAGTGCCGATTATCCTTCGCTCTCTCGGCGGCACCTTAAACGGAAACAAGACTGTAAGCGGCTTTCTGCGGTTTAATGCCTCAATGCTTATGCCGCTCACGGAGCAAGAACGCCAGTTTTCACCCGTTGTCAACGGCGAACGGCAAGTACCCGTGCGCTTTTTGCTCACAAACTCCCCCGGGCAAGCACTCGCAAACATCCGTTTTCGGGTTGTTTTAGGGAGTAATGCCGCTACGCCACTTATGCTCACGAACCTCCAAACTACGCCAAGTGACGCGATTGTCGTCATGCCCGAAAGTGGCGTATTTACGGCTCGCGGCTTGTTTACCGGCAACGGAACACGGCTCTTTCGCTCGCAAGGCGCACCAAACATTATCGCACTTAGTCCCAATCCCGCACCAAAAGAGGCTTCTGTCGTTTATGAACTTTCAGAACAAGCAGAAATCACGCTTTCGCTGACGAATATTTTTGGTCAAACCGTCAAACACATTTTGACCGAAAACCAAGCGGAAGGGCGTTATGAAACCCACTTCTCGCTTGATGATGTTCCGGCAGGCACGTATTTTCTTGTCTGTTCTTCGCCGTACAACCGCAGTGTTCGCGCCATTTCTGTTATTCGCTAACTTTTTTCTACGCTCAATTTCTGCCACATTATGCGCACGTTCATTCTCATTATTGTCATACTTTTTACTCCCTTTTGTAGCACCAACGCTCAGGAATCATCAGCCCTGCAAGGCGGTATTCGCTACGGAGTAAGCGGAAATGTTGGCGTGAATCTCCACAATGTTCGTTTTCTTTCGCTGCCTGGCGGTATTCGGGAAACGATTGACAATGGTGTGGCAAACCTTGATTACAGCTACGTTTCCGGCACCGGTTTGCACTTTCACGGCGGAGTTTTTGCAGAATTTCCCTTGCTTTCGTGGTTGAATCTGGGCGTTCATTTGAATTTCTACGACAAAAGCGGATTGCTGGAATCTGCAATCATCAGAACTCCCGCAGGACGCGCCGACGGCACGGAAACACTCTTGCGGTCTTCACGAAAAATGGATGTTACATTGCAAAACGTCGGACCTGAAGTTATTTTTGGAATAACGCCAATCCAGGGATTCAATATCTATGCGGGTTTTCGGGGTGATATTGCATTTCAAAAAGCGTATTTCCAACGCGAAGAAATGACCGATGAAACCGATGGTACTTTTGAAAACGGCTTACGTGTTCGGAACGAGGTGCGCGGCGAACTGCCCGAAGTGCGCAATCTGGGCATCGCCAACTTCAATGCGGCTTTGACGGGTGGTTTCGGTCTGGAATTTGCCTTTGGTAATAATCGTGCGCTATCCTTGGAACTGCGGGTTTTAGGAGATTTCGGCGCGTTTCATGTGATGCAACGCATGGACAGACCCGATGAATGGTGGCGCGTGAACAGCCTGAAAGCGGGGCTGGCTCTGCGGTATTACCCCGAGCGCGAAAAGGACTTGAGCGAGATAGAATCACGGTTGCAGAGGATTCAGGCACTCGAAAAAGCCGTTGTTTCGGAGCGCACAAAAATTCAAGAAGAACTCAAAGAGCTGAAACAAAGCGGTCTTTCGGCAAATATCACGCGCATTGTCGGCAAAACCTTCTCCGGAAAAACCGTGGAGAACCCGCGTATTACCTTGGAGAAAGCCCAACTTATACGCATTGTCGAGTGGCAGCCCGCGCTTATATTTCCTGATAATTCCGGCATTATTCCCGCACGGTACAAACGGCTTCAAGCCCAAGAAACAAGCCGCTTTTCGGAAGAACAACTCACACGGCAACCGCCCAATGCTGTTTCCGCCCAAACGCTCAATATTCTTGGCAAACGCCTTGCAGAGTCAAGTTCTGCCAGCATTTCCCTTGTGTACTTTACCACGCAAGGTAATTCCCCAACAAACGATATTTCAGTACTTTCTTCCAGCCGTATTAGCGCTGTACGCGAGTATTTACGCGCTGTTTGGGCTGTTGCACCCGAGCGTGTCCAAGGCAAAGAAGAGCGAGTATCAACCAGAAATTATTCCCCCGAAGCCTTGCAGAAACTTGTTTCTACGGTGCAATTTCGAGCCTACGACGACGGCAGCAAACGTATTTTTCGCCCCTTACAAAGCGAATCCGTCGGAATCATCGCGGATATTTCCTCGCTCACAATGAGTCTGGACATCCGCTCCGGTCAGGGTTTGAAAGAATGGACAATGGAATTGACGCAATTTGAAGACCGCGAAATTCGGACGCTTGGTTTGTTCAAAGGTAGCAAGGATTTTCCTCGTGAAATTCAGTGGGACATCAGGGAAGAAAATGGCTCTCTACCTAGCGTTGGCAATCCCGTCACTATCAAATTGGAAGCGACCGATATGGCAAATCGGTCTATTGATGCCGTACCTGTGGAAATCAGTGTTGATGCTCCTCCTACGGCACAACGTTCACCTCGTTATCGTTTGGAAAAACGCACCCTCGCGGTAGAAGATACTCCCGAATCGGCACTGGTTCTTGAACGTTCCAAACTTCTCCCCGATGCTCAAGTGCGCATTATTTCACCCTCAGAGCGTTTGGCACCCCGCGTGCAATCACAAGTAGCAGCCGCTCTCGGCATTTCTCCCAACAACATTACTGTCCTTCTCGCAGAGCCTTCCCAAGCAGCGCTTGGCGATGAACGTGCAAGCCAACCACAAGCGGTTTCGGTGGAAATTCTGGAAAAAATCAAGGATTAACCGTAAAAAAATCGTTAGCGTGAGGGTCTCGCTATGGCGCTGAGACCCTTTCAAAACACGAAGCGAGAGTCTGCCTCGAACGCAACACTCAGAGAGCGCAACGCTCGGAGAAGGCAAACCCTCGCAGGATAACCGGAGTGACGACGAGACATCATTCGTTCCTTCCACTTTACTACGTTACCGCACCACATTCAGCAGCGCAGAATCATTATCTCGCGGCGTTTTGAGAACGACACGGTATGCGCCGGAAGCAAGGTTGCCAAGTTGTATTGTTACGCTATGCTCTCCACGAGCCTTGTTTCCAAGCGCTATGCGGCGGACTTCTTCTCCATTCACACTCACCAAAACCGCTTCAACAGTGCTTTCTTGCTGCATTGTGAAATCAATCGTTACTTCCTCATTCCGTGCGGGATTTGGCTGAAGCGATGCAATAACGACATTTTTCGGCAGATTGTTTCCAGTGTTGCCAATCAAGCGTTTTCCACCTGCGGCGGAAGTTCGCACGGCAAAACGTCCATCCTGTGGCTCTTCCACAACCACACCACGTTCCCATTCTTGGCGCTCTACGCCTTGTTTGCCCCATTCTATGCCGACGATACGCAGCGCCGTTGTGTCAATATCGCCCGCCACAGCACGTGTGTCGAATACACCAATCACACGACCGCTTTGGCGCTCATTCCACAAGGTAGAAAATTCCACTTCCTGTGTTCGGGCGTTCTCACGTGAACGCTGCAACCGTGCGCCGCCTGTGAGCGACAGTACATTGCGATCAAAGGCGACACGCACACGCACTTCCGGCAATGCCGCTTCCGAAATTGCTTTGGTATCACCTTCCGCGATAAATATTTCCAACGGCACAGCCGTCCCAGGCGCTACACCACTCACTTTCGGGCGAACACTCAAGACCACAAACGGATTGTCGGGATTAACCAAACGGACTTGTGCCGTTAATCGTGAAAATGTCGAATCGGCAAGCCCCCCAGCCGTCCAACGCGCTTCAATTCTTGCAAGAGCATTGATTTCTCGCACAGAGCGGCAACGAACCGTCGTAAAAAGTGTGTCTCCGGCAAACAACGTATCCCTCAAAAGCGCGTCAATACTGAACAGTGAAGCCGATTCCCGCGCTACATCACTCGTACCTTCCAAAGCAATACGCAAACTCCGTAGCACCAGAGGCTCGGTGCTGACATTGATAATCCGCACCGCTTTCAGCGCTGTGCGACCAACACGCACCGCCTCAAAATCAAGCTCATCCACACGCAACGCACTACCGCGCCCGCGCAAGACATTCTGAAACGCCACTTGGCGGCTTTGCTGCTGCGCGTCTTTGTACCAGACGCGGACGTTTGCTGTGACTTCTCCGGCGGTAAGCGGCGTAAAACGGGCGCTGACGGGCAGTTCTTGGTTTGGCTGAAGTGTTGCGTTCAGCGTATTGCTCAAAATGCGGAAGGCGGCAGTATTTTCTGCCCTCGCCGAATCCAGCGTGACTGCGCCCATGCCGACATTCACCAACGCGCCGTCGCCCTCAATCCCGCTTCCCACAAGCCCTCTGCCGACATCAATCGTGCTGAAGCCAATATCCACGCCAAGCGGCACAACGCGGAACGCGCTCACAGCCGAGTTTTCGCCCTCGCTGCCCACCGCCAAACCGCGTACACGCCAGAAATACTGCCATCCACGCTCCAATGCGGCATCGGTCATACTCATTCGGTATGCAGGCTGCGCAGCGCTTGAAACCACGCGCCGTAGCACCACATCACGCATCGCGGCATCACGCGCAATAACGATTTCGTACTGTTCCGCGCCCTCAACACTTGACCACAAAAAGCGGGGACGCACGGCAATATTCTCTCCGTTCACGGGTGGAAACGTTAGTGTTGGTGCGGCAATGATAGAATTTGCACCCGTTACCGCAACCATGAGTGACCGAGTAACACCAGTCAAATTTGGAAAACGGCTGTTCGTCGCACGGCAGATGTACGTGCCGCTTTGGAAGACCTGCATACGCTGGAACGTAAGATTGTGCGCCGTTGCTCCGGGAATTGCCACACCATTACGCAACCATTGATACACTGTTCCCGTGCCGCCAATGCCGGAGGCAAGCGTAAATCGGCTTCCGGCGCGAACAATCGTGTCTCCGCCACGCCCAAGGCTGTCTTGCTGTGCAAAGGTAAATACCCGCGCACCAATACCATTTTCAAGACTGCCAAATTCCAAACGATTAGAATCCACACGAATAGTGTCTATGCGGCTTGGAGCGACAGGTAACTGCTCGAATTGATTTCCTTCCGCCCTCAGCACACGCAAACGCCCGGCACGGCTCAGTTCTTGCGGTAAAGCGCCCGAAAAGCGGTTGTTTTGCAACCACAGCGTGATTAAGCGATTCCCATTCATGGCAGGAATTACGCCATCGAAGCGGTTATCACTCAAAAGCAAGGTTTCAAGCGATTCCCAATGTACGATGCTTGCAGGAAGCCTTCCTGTGAGGCGGTTGCGACTGAGATTCAAATGCTGAAGATTCCTGATTCCGCCCCATTCTGCGGGAATTGTTCCCGTTAGCTCATTGCCGCTTGCATCGAAAAAGACCAGTGTAGAAGCGCTTTGTAATAGAGCCGTTTTTTGGTTGCCCGTAAGCGGCTGTGCGCCTTCGGGAGTGCCAAATTCCGGCGGAAGCCCACCACTCAAGCGATTATTGCTCACGTTGAACGCCGCCAAATTGGGCATTGCGCCAAATTCTTTCGGGATTCTGCCTCGAAAACGGTTGTTCGACAAATCCAAATCCTGAAGATTCGTTAAACCCGTCAAACACACAGGAATTTCGCCCTCCAAGCGGTTTCCGCGAAGGTTCAGCAAGCGCAGATTCGGATAGACACACAGTATGCCCGGCAGAAGTTCGCCCGTCAGCGTATTCCCGCTTAAATTCAGGCTTTCCAGACGGGTAAGCCGCGCCAGCGAGGGAGGAATTGCCCCTGTTAAACCACTATTCGATAAATTCAAATTTCTGAGCGCGGTTAAGGTCGCAATGCGGTCAATAAACGCCGCAAGATTTGTGTTGAACTGCGCTCCGGGGCGAGTTTCCAAGCTGGCTACACGATTTCCTTCAAACTGCGTAATTACATCTTGCGTATTCAATCCCAAAGCTGCAAGCGCCTGTTCAAGCGCAAGGCGCTCACCCGCAAGCGAAACGGGGAACGTGATTTCCCGCAAAGAATTGACCTGACCAAACGCCCCCAAGAGTGTGATGACACCTGTGCTGCTAAGAGGAATATCTCCTGCTAAGGTAATCGTCATGCGGGTTGAAGAGTTAATCACAAAACTTGCAACGGGAATCCCTCCGACAGAAGCATCGGTAACAACGGAAAAGTTTGCACCCGTGACCACAATTTGCGTTCCCGCTCCACCGCTCGTGGGGCTGAAACCCGCAATAAACGGCGCTCCTGAAGCAAATGCGGCATTGATAATCTGCGCACTTGTGGTGATGATTCCACCAACCGACGTAAACACCAACGCACCGCCCACAGGCAAGAGACCGCCTGTACGCACATCTCCGGGGATTCTTACAAAAATGTCGCCGTTGCTGAGACGGAAGGTCGCGTTTGTTCCTCCAATGCCTGCCGCAAGTATCAAATCCAAATTGTCGCCCTGCACCCGCACTTCTTCGCCCACACCCGCATTGGGCGGCGTTATGGAGCGAATCAGAGGCGCACCGACAATCGAAAAGAGGTTTGTCGCAATGGCGCGGTTATTCACTCCAAGCGCATCCACCGTAACCAACGCACGACTCAAACTGGCATTTGTACTCCGCAGCAAGCCTGTTTGCGGGATAATTATGCTGATTTGCCCCGACGACGACAGGCTATAACTCGCCCGGATGCTGCCAATACTTGTTCTCAACGTTAAATCGTTGATAAGTTCCATATTTGCGCCCGTAACGCGCACTCTTGCGCCAAGCGGCACAAGCGTATCCAAAGCGCGGCTCACCACCACAAGTCGTGCGGGGTCTATGCCGCTTTGTCCACCCGTCAGTGTTGGGCTATACACAAATTGCGTTGCCGAAGTCGCCGTGCCGCCTCCGGTGCGAGCGGTGAGGAATACCGACTGCACCCATGTTGATTGCAAGGTTGCACCGCCTTTCTCAGAAATACTTGACGCAAGCGCCGCCGCAAAGGTCGGTATTGCTTGCGCAGGAACGATAGCACTGATGCGCGTTGGAGAATTAACCGTCAGAGCCTGCGCGGGAACAGTACCGAAAAGCAGCGTCATACCTTGCACGAAATTTTCACCCGTTATCGTTACGATTGCTCCCGTTGCGGCGACTAAGGGGCTGAAACTCAGCAATCGCGGAGAGCCGACAAACGAAAGCGCACTTGTGGAAATAACTGTTCCACCCGGCGTACTGAGGATGATGGTGGAAGTGGTTGCATTTGCAGGAATCTGCACGGAAATACTGCCGTTTTGATTGACCGTGATATTTTGCAACGGAATCCCCACGCCACCAATAACCAAGCCATTGACGCCGCCCGTGAACGTACCGCCAATCGTAATGACTGTTCCCACACCCGCAGGATTAGGGCTTATTCCGCCCAAAACCGGCATCGGTACAAAGGTAAAAGACGAATCCGAAGCAGCGCCTCCAAGAGGGCTTCCAATCTGAATCGGACCGCTTGAAACAGGACCCAAAACAACACTAATCGTCGTGGAAGAAAGCACCGTAAAACTTCGCACCGAAACGCCACCAACAGCAACAGAGTTTACACCCGTGAGGTTTGTGCCTGTAATCGTCATCACCGTTCCCTCTCCGCCGATGCCGGGCGAAAAGCCCGTTACACGCGGACTACTTGGCAACGTGCCAACAATCGCATAGAACCGCTCTCCGGCGTTATTCGCTGCCTGCCCCAAAAGCGAATTTCCTTGGGGCAGTGCCGTAAGCGCACCGCCCAAGCTGGCATACAAGCCCGTGCGTGTGGTGCTGAAAGCAAGGCTGTTCATAGCGGTTAAACCGCCACGTAGCACACCAACTCGCGCACCTGTAAAATCGCCACTTACACGGACAACCCGCCAAAACTCGCTTGTACTGAGCGCTCCCGGCACACCCAAAGCAGGTGTTCCTCCGGCCGCGCCAAGTTGTGCTTCCGCACCGACAAAAGGCGCAACGCTGCCTGTGGTGGATTCGGTGAGTGTGAGCGGCAGATAGGTTGTATTCCGCCCAATCGGGAAAAATACATTTTGTGCGGTCATGGGCGTTTCATTCGCACGGAAAAGCCGCACGAGTGTACCACTGACAAATGATGACGCATTGCCACCCACAAGCGCAGTATCGGCGCTGCTTTGAAGGATAAGGCTTTCGTTTGCTTGCATTGCGACATTTCCACCGAACAAACCAAGTTGCTGCGTAATGCGCGTTGTACCATTGATATTGAACGGCAAACCGCCTCTATTCATCGTCAATCGCGCTAATTCCGGCACAAATACTGACCCCGCAAGCGTTCCTGCGCCGTCAATTATCAGCGTATCGCTGGCATCGGTGGCAAAGTTTGTAGAAGCACCCAAAAACGTAACCGCATTAGACAAACGCAAGCGATTCGCTGCACCGAAGGTCAGCGTGGAATTATTGAGCAATAGCGTACTTTGAAGATGTTTACTTGCGTTTAGCCGCACCGAACCACTGTGAATTTCGATTTGTGCGGGCATCACATCAGGAAATTCCGTGCTTGTTGTCAGGCGGTTGGAAGGCGCGTTATATTCCAAAAGCGCCGTTGGAGCGAGATACTGCACACCGCTTGGCGCAACGACGTTCCCTGTGCCTTGCAGGGTCAAACGCCCGCCCCCGTTCACGCGGAGCGAACCATTTGCCGTGAGCGTTTGCGCATTTGGAACAGTGATTGCACCACCGCTTTCGACTTGAAGGATAGTACCGATGCCGAAGGTTGTGGGCATGGTGAAGGTGGCTGTGCGCCCTGAGGGGACGTAGAAATTTGTACCGGCTGTGGTGAAGTTTGAAGGTTGCGAGCCGCCTCCGGCGATGTTGGAGTTCCAACTTGTTGTTAGGTCGGCATTGCCGCCTGTTTGATAGTAAAAGGTGCTGGGGGGTGCGCCGGTCAAAGCAAAGTAGGCGTTTGGAAAACCAAAAAAAACATTGCCCTGAATGCCACTATACGGAGGCAGCATCGTTGGCGTATTGCCCGCATCAACGTATGTTCCCGAAACCGGAGCAGCTTTTGAGACTTGCCGCGACGCTGGGAAGAGCATTGCTGCACGCCCAAGGGCAATTTGGTATTGTGTCATCACAAGGGGGTTAGCAACTGTTTCAATCAACCAATGTTCATTGCCAATCGGTGCCAAGGGAAACGTTCCACCCGCAGGAGCGGTATCAAAGGCTTCTACTCTCACACGAGGATTTAACCCCGCAACCGTTGTAACAGAGCGCAATTCCACAGGAAGATATGTCGCATTTTTGCCAACGGGTAAGGCTCTGGTCATTCCTACCCCTGGCGTTGGAAAGGTCGTTTGCATCGGACCATTAACGAAGCGTGTTGCGTTTGCACCAGTAATAGCAAGGCTTTGTCCGGCGATAAGTTCGTTATTGACGGTGGTTGTCAGAAGTCCATTGGTGAAACCGAGGTTTGAAATGACGGTCAAATCATTGGTGAGTGTAGCGTTGCCATCAAGGGTAAAATTATTGACACGATTATTGGTAAACCAATTCCCGTTAAGGGTTGCACGTTGGGAAATAATTCCGGCTCCCGCTTGTGTTTCAGCATCTATGCGGTTTCCCCCCGTTGTGGTAATAGTCCCTGCTCCGGCAAGCGTCAGAGCAACGTTCATGCCAACATTTAACGCTCCGGTTGCAATAGAAATATTTCCTTGCAGTGTGCGGTCTACGGCAAGTGTGGGTGAACCATTGACAATATCCAGCGTTCCGTCAAAGGGTGTGGGAAGCGTATTCAGATTAACGGTGCCGTTCCAGCCATTGGTGAAGCGTAATGTAGCGGAAGGCGTGAATGTTGCCACGCCCAAACCGCTAATTTGCGGGTGGTTGCCCATGAACTCAACTAATTCCAGTATCCCCGTGCCGGAGACGGCGAGCGTTCTTCCCGCGGCAATGCTGAGAGGTGTCGCTCCTTGAAGAGTTATACGTCCTGCCGCATTCAAAATTGCATTTTCCGTCAGTGTTACGGCACCAGTATTGACGTAGAACCAGCCATTGCCATTGACCGTGAGTGCTGTTGGTGCTGCATTGAATGTATGATTGACAGCAGTTGTATTCACTATACCGCTTGAAATGGTCACCGCACCGTTAAAAATCTTTCCATTATTGATATTGAAATTTGAGCCATTTGTACGATTGATAACAACAGTTCCGACCATTGGTGTGGGTGCATTTGGCAATTCCACTCCCGTACCGCCGCCGCCGCCATTGATGTAGCGTAATGTTGCCAAATTACTTTGATAGATGATATTATTTCCCGTAAAATTCACATCACCGTCAAACTCCAGTGTTCCGCCGTTATCAACTTGGTAAGTCAGCATTGCAGGGACGTTCCATGATGCAGAATAGGTTGCCGTAACGCCACTCGGAATTCTGAAGGTGTAGCCTGCAAAAAAGCCAGGTGCAGCAATGCCACCCGGAAGTCCGTTATCACGCCAGTTTGCAGCAATTGTCGGGTCTATTCCGCACGTTGGGCAATAAAAATAGGTTGTCGGCAACCCATTCCCAATGCGAATAAAACTGCCCGCTATGGGCAGCGTTGCCGCAGCAACACTCCTCAGAATCGGTGGTACGAGCATCGTAAAGACATCAGGCGTGGCACCGCCAATACCATCATAACTATTCATTGCATCAGTTGCCGAAATGCCAATCTTATTTGTTCCTGTAACGCCTGTAAATCCTGCCTCTACAATAGCAGTGATGGGGGCAGAGGGAACGATGTTCCACCGTGGATCTTGCATGGGATTGAGAATAGTCGTCATTCCATTCGCGCCACTTGCCAGAGCATTCGTTACAACGGAAGCCGTAACAGTAGCATTACCACTTGGCGAAAGAAGCGCGAGTGGCATATAACCCGTTGTAATATTCCCCACAGGAAAATTCCACGTCGCGCCGCCAGCTTGAATGGCACGTTGAAAAGCGCCACCCGCACCAATACTGACATATGAATTTGCCGAGCCACCAGCGACAGCACCAAGAGCATTATTCAGGACCTGCATTTGAAATCCGGCAGTGCGGAGTTCACCGCTTGTGAGAGTCAGCACTCCCGGAGTAGGAGCAAGAGGAATTGCACGTGTTCCGGGCAGCGTAACAGCCGTTCCAGCAGTTTTGTTGATAGTGAGATTGGTTGGTCCGTTGAGGGCGGGAAATTCTAACCCGGCAACAAAACTGCCACCACCTGTATAGAGCAACGTTGCCCCTGCATTACTGTATCGAACACTCCCTGGGGCGACACCTAAAGGCGATGCCCCATCAATATTAAGAGTCCCTCCTGCAAGAACATCAATTCCATTTGCAGGAGTAACTGTTCCGCCACCTTGCAATGTGAGCATAGCTCCAGTGGCAATTCCTAGTTGTCCGGCACTGACAGTTAATGCTCCTGAAACCGTCAAATTACTTCCTAACCCCATTCCCGTTGCAATCAATTGAAGAGTATTTAACTGTTGCGGCGCAACAAAGGTGATATCTGCGCAAAGTTGGGTAACTACACCCATAAACCTCAAGGAGGCAGAATTATTTCCCTGAAAACTTCCCGACCAGCAATAACTTCCCGCAAATAAATCCAAAATTGTCAGATTGTTAAAAGCAAGCACTCTTCCGGGGCTAATAGTCATGCCACCGTAGAGTTGGTAGGTTACTCCGGCACCAAGTGTTACGCCTCCTGCATTATTGACCGTGATATTAGCATTCATTGGTACGCCTGTGGGGATTTCCGCACCAACTGTTTTTGCCGGAGTGCTGGTATAGGTTAGATTTGATCCTGCAATATAGGCAGGAGCAGTTCCTATAAAATTGCCGTCTCCCTGTATATCAATCGTACAACCGCTATTGACGGTTAGAACGCCGGGGGCATTATTTTGTACTCTGGCTCCGGGGCGAATGAGTAGTGTTGAATTGATTCCCAAAGTCAGAGTACCACCAACACCAGTGTTATTTGTTACACCAAAGGGCGCAGCAGCCTGCACATCAAGTAACGAACCAGTAGAAATTTGGATATCACCACCATTTGCCGTTTGAAGCGCACCGCCGGTGGCAACAAAAACCGTTGCTGCATTGGTGGCAACAAATGTTACACTTGGATTTGCGTTTACTTGGATAGTACCGTTGATAGTCAGTGTGCTGCCATCCAAGATGAATGTGCCGCGTCTCAGAGTCAGCAATGAGCCTCCACCAACAGAGGAAGCAAATGTAAGCGTCAGCGTGGGTGCAGCCGCGTCATTAAACTCTACAAAAGCACCTCCGCCGTTGACGGTGATACTTTGCAATGCTGTCGGCACATTGGAAGTGAATGTAACGTTTGCTCCGGCAGTAAATGTTACTGCATCACCAAATCCCGGAACGCCCATGGGAATCCAGCTGCTAGCAACATTCCAATTTGCCGTACCGCTGTTTGCTGCTGTATTCCATGTGTACGGTGCAGCACTTAAGCGAAAACACTCCACAAACAATGTCAGCACAAAAAACAACAAGGAGGAAATAATATTTTTCATAACCACCAAAGAAGAAATAGAGAGAAGGAAAACACATTGAACAACAAGAGCATAAAATACGTAAAAAGTTCTGGAAAACCAATCACTTTGGGGCGAAGTGACATGCCAAAGGGGCGAATGGGAATAAACAATAAAGCCGTATCCAAGCAATTCACCGTTTGAATTTCTTTTCTTTAATTACCCTTCATTCAACCAAATTTTGTGAATATATTTCATACAAAAAAAACGCCCATTCGGAATTTGCTTCCGAATAGGCGCTGAAAAAAACATTGACCGACTAATCAAACCGCGCCTTAGCGCTTCACCACAAAGCGCACCACGCGCCGCATCGCACCGTCGCTCAGAACAGCCGAATACGCCCCGGCACCGAGTTCACCAAGTTCCACTCGTGCTTGGAATGTTCTGCCGCTCATGGTCTGCTGCGTTGTCATTACGGTTTGTCCAAGTGTGTTCAGGACGACGATTCGCACCACACGCCCTTCAGCGAAGCCGCTTCCGCTCACGGTAACGCTTTCACTTGCCGGATTGGGGAAGACCTCAAACGGCGGTGCGTCGAGGTCGCTCACGCCAGCAACCGCTTCTTCGCTTGCTTGCGAAGAGGTATTGCCTTCGCTGGAAGTCAAACTCGAACTGCGCGGGTCGAAGAAGATGCTCGCCAGCATAAAGCCCGACATCGTTGCCGTGCCGCCCGGTGTGGTAACGCTCACCGCGCCCGTGATAGCACCCGTGAGACGTGCCGTTATCCGCGTTGCCGAGACCACCGTAAACGGCACTGCTACGCCGCCAACGCTGACCGCCGTTGCGCCCGTGAAGTTCGCGCCGTTGATGGTCATCGTCGTTGTGGTCGAACCCGTTGGCATGGTGGTTGGCGTGAAGCTGGTAATCACCGGAGCCGGAATCGGCGTGAAGGTGAAACCCACCATAGATGCCGTGCCAAGCGGTGTTGTCACGCTGACCGCACCCGAAAGTGCCGCAGGCGGAACAACAGCCGTAATGCGAGTTGCAGAGTTCACTACAA
Source organism: Candidatus Kapaibacterium sp. (assembly GCA_025455065.1). Taxonomy (GTDB): domain Bacteria; phylum Bacteroidota; class Ignavibacteria; order Kapaibacteriales; family UBA4661; genus PH2015. Next base: position 157,362 of record JALONG010000001.1, read on the forward strand.
AGGATGCCGCCGCTACGCCGCCAAAGCTCACGCTGCTTGCGCCCGTGAAACTGCTACCCGAAATCACCACACTTGTTCCCGGTGTCGCCGTTGCAGGGGTGAAGCCTGTGATGCGCGGTCCGGGCGGAATGTAGGTAAATCCTGCGCGGGTTGCCGTGCCGCCGGGCGTGGTAACACTCGCGTTGCCGCTTGCACCCGCACCCAAGAGAACCACAATCTGCGTGGGCGAGATGCTGACCACATTCGCCGCCGCACCGCCAAAGCTGACGGCTGTTGCGCCTGTGAAGTTCGTTCCGCTCAGGCGTACCGTGTCGCCTTGCTGTGCGCTGGTGGGCGAGAAAGCAGTAATGCTCGGTGCAGGAATAAACACAAAGCCCGAAAGCAAGCCAGTTCCAGCCGCCGTAACGACGCTCACATCACCCGAAGCGCCACCCGCAGCCACTCGCGCCGAAATGAGCGTGTCGCCTGTGCGGGTGAAGGATGCCGCCGCCGTGCCGCCAAAGCGCACCGCCGTTGCACCCGTAAAGCCCGTTCCGCGAATCAGCACCGTGCCACCTGCCGGAGCAGAGGTCGGTGAGAAGCCGGTCATCGCCGGAGGTGCTGCCAAGAAGGTAAAGCCTGCCAGTGTTCCCGTGCCGTTGGGTGAGGTGACACTGACTGCGCCTGAAGCGCTACCCGCCGCAACAACAGCCGTGATGCGGGTAGCGGAGTTCACCACAAACGATGCCGCCGCCGTACCGCCAAAGCTGACCGAAGTTGCACCCGTGAAATAATTGCCGTTAATCACCACGCTTGTTCCCGCCGCCGCCGTTGTGGGTGAAAACGAGGTTACACGCGGTGCGGGCGGAAGGTAGGTAAATCCTGCCAGCGAGCCTGTGCCATTCGGCGAAACCACGCTTACCGCGCCGGATGCACCAGCAGCCACAACCGCCAAAATCTGCGTGTCGGAAACAACCGTGATACGTGATGCCGCCGTGCCGCCGAAGCGCACTGCTGTTGCACCCGTGAAGCCTGTTCCCGTCAGTGTTACCGTGTCGCCTACGCTTGCCGATGTGGGGGCAAAGCTGCTCACAACAGGTGCAGAAATGAAGGTGAAGCCTGCCACTGTCGCCGTGCCGCTCGGTGTGGTTAAGCTCACGCTGCCGCTCACCGTTCCCGCAGCCACTCGTGCCGTGACGGTCGAATCATTGACCACAACAAGGTTGGTGGCTGTTACGCCGCCAAATTTCACGTTGCTTGTGCCGAAGAAATTATTGCCCGAAATCGTGATGGTCGCACCCACAGGCGCAGACGCTGGTGTAAAGCCCGTAATCACCGGAGCCGCAGGGATGAAGGTAAATCCTGTGCGGTTTGCCGTGCCACCCGGAGTGCGAACGCTCACGCTGCCCGTTGCACCGCCACCAACCACAGCCGTAATCGTGGAATCATTCACCACCGTAAACCGCGCCGCAGCACGTCCGCCGAAGCTAACGGCAAGCGTTGTGAAGAGGTCACCGGAGAAATTCCGCCCCGTGATGGTTACGGTCTGCTCCACCGTTGCCGCAGCAGGCGTAAAGCCCGTGATGACAGGCGCGGGAGCTGTAAAGACGAAGCCTGCAAGCTGCGCAGCACCGCCCGGCGTTACCAAGCGCACCACGCCTGAAGAACCACGCGGAGAAACAACAGCCCGAATTTGCGTGGGCGAAACAACGGTAAACGCCGCCGATGCCGTGCCGCCGAAGGTGAGCGTAGTTACGCCGTAGAAGTTTGTTCCGGTGATGGTGATAGTATCGCCGCCCGTCGCTCCTGTGGGCGAGAAGGCAGTAATGGTCGGCACTCCGGCGAAACTAAAGCCGGAGCGAGTGCCTGTGCCGTTGGGGGTTGTTACCGCAATATCACCCGAAGCACCCGACGCAGCTAGTGTCGCCGTGATACGGGTTGCAGAAACGACTGTAAATGAAGCCGCCGGAACGCCGCCAAAACTGACCGATGAAGCACCCGTGAAGTTTGTACCGTTGATAGTGACCACATCGCCCGCACCTGCAACAGCAGGCGTGAAGGACGTAATGACAGGCGACGGGATAAACACAAAGCCTGCGAGCGAAGCTGCACCGTAGGCGGTACGCACACTCACGCTACCCGATGCTGCCGACGCAGGAACGGTTGCGGTAATTTGCGAAGCAGAATTAACCGTAAACACAGCCACAGCGCCGCCGATGCGGACGGTATCAGCGCCTGTGAAGTTGCTGCCGGAAATAACCAGACTTGCCCCAACACCCGCGCTTGTGGGCGTAAAGCTCGTGATAACAGGCGGTGCAAGGAAGGTGAAGCCCGCAAGCGAAGCCGCACCTGCCAGCGTCGTAACGCCGACACTACCCGAAGCCGCGCCCGCAGGTACGGTAGCGGTGATTTGGGTGTCGGAGTTCACCGTAAACACTGCCGAGCGTCCGCCAAACTCCACTGCCAAAGCCGAAGAGAGGTTTGTTCCCGTGATAACGACCGTCTGCCCGATAGCCGCGCTTGTGGGCGAGAACGCAGTAACCGTCGCCGCCGGAGGCACGAAGGTAAAGCCGTTCAAACTGCTCATACCACCTGCGGTTTGGACACTAACTGCGCCCGATGAACCTGCCCCAACAACAGCCGTAATCTGGGTTGGGGAGTTTACAACGTAGGAAGCAGCATCAAAAGCACCAAAGCGAACACGAGTAGCCCCCGTGAAGTTTGTTCCCGTCAGCACCACCGTTGTGCCCTGAGCCGCACGGTTTGGCGTGAACGAGGTAATGCGCGGAGCGGGTGGAAGCGGGATGAAGGTGAAGCCGTTGAGATTCGAGGTTCCGCCTTGCGTGATGACGCGCACCGAACCGGACACTGCCGAAGCGGAGATGTAGGCGTGGATGACGGAATCGGAAACAACGGTATAGAGCATCGAAACACCACCAAAGCTAACCGTCGAGGCGCTGAGGAAGTTTGTTCCGCGAATGACCACCGTATCGCCCGGACGGGCGGAGGTGGGGCTGAAGCTACCCATAACCGGCGGTGGCGGGAGTGTATAAGTAAACCCGTTTAACGAAGCCGTACCAAGCGGTGTAGTAACGCTGACCGCACCAGATGAACCTGCACCGACCTGAGCCGTAATCACCGAATCCGAAACAACGGTAAAGCCGAGTGCCGACACGGTACCAAAACGAACAACGGATGCACCTGCAAAGCCTGCGCCGCGAATGGTAACATAATTACCTATGCTGGTTGCAGTTGGGGAGAAGGACGTAATGCTTGTTGTAGGCTGCGTAACGGTAATCGTTATCGGAGAACTATTCACCGAACCCGCAATGTTGCTTGCTTGTACGGTGAAGGTGTATGTTCCCGCCACCGTCGGTGTTCCCGAAAGAACACCCGTACCAGAAAGTGTTAAACCTGTCGGCAGTGTTCCGCTTGCGAGACTGTATGTCGGCGCGGGTGTACCGTTGGCGGCAAACGTGTACGAAGTATATGCTGTGCCAACTACGCCGCTTGTGGCGGGCACTTGGGCGCTGAACGAAGTCGGAGCTACAGAACTCGGATTAGGGTTCGGGAAATATCCTCCAGGTCCACATATATTCATTTTGCGGACATGGGTGTACATACTTGCAATATACAACTCACCATTAGGGTTTAACCCTAAACCCCATGGATACCCTACTCTGGCATTTACGCCATTACCATCAATAACTGCTGCTTGATTTCTGGCTCCAGCAATAATGCTCATTGCGCCAGTGGAAGTATTCACAAAACGGATTGTACTACCGTGATAATCCGAAACGTAGAGATTTCCTGCTGCATCCAAAACAATACCCGAATTCGAGCTATATCCATATATCTCTGCGGGGGAATTATCAACAGCCAGAAGTGTTACCGTACCAGAAGGAGTGATTTTATGTACACGGTTGTGAGTGCCCAACGCCGGATTTGAACCACTTGCATAAATCGTACCGTCCGAATAAACGACCAATTCATAAATATCGCCACACCCAGATCCGCAACTTATGGTAGCAATTAAGGTATTTGTTCCAGACGGGCTGATTTTACCGATGTGCGTACCGTCGGTGAAATAGGTGTATCCAGCATTATCCACTGCCACATCCTGCACATTACCATACACGCCTGTAACATTGGCAATGACAGTAACGATACCGGAGGGGCTTACCTTTTTGATGGTTCTTGCCTCAGCAAAATATACATTGCCAGAAGCATCCGTACCTAAGCCTGGTGAAAGAAGTTGGCTGGGGTTAGGGTTTGTATAAATCGTTGAAACTACTCCTGCGGGAGTAATTTTGCGAATCTTCGCTTCGCCTGTTCCAGCCGGACCATCGGTCAGGTAGATATTTCCTGACGCATCAGCGCCCATACCATAGATTCTACCAAATTGTGCGCTTGTGCCTGTGCCATCGACAACAGCACTTGCGCCACTTCCGGCAAAGGTTGTTACTGTATACGCGCATATCGGTGCCACAGGAACAGCAATCGTAAACGGTGTGCTGCTAATAGAACCTGCACTATTGCTAGCACCAATTACTATCGGTCCGTAGCTGCCGCCTGCCGTCGGTGTACCCGAAAGTTCGCCT
>JALONG010000022.1 GCA_025455065.1 Candidatus Kapaibacterium sp.
AAACGACTGAGTTTACTCAAAACACTCCACAAGCACAATCCTCAAACCCAACCGTAGCACAGACATTCTTGTCTGTGCAAAATTCACAAAAACCCCAAAACCCCGAACTCCAAAAAACACGAAGAAATCTTCCTCACTGGACTCTTGAAGGTTCAACATATTTTGTTACCTTTACTGCAAGGACAATCCTACAACCTGAAGAACAAAACATGGTTTATCAGCATATTACACAAGGAGATAATCATTTTTACGAACTTCAGGCTCTAGTTATCATGCCTGACCACGTACATTTGGTTTTCCGACTTCAAGACCATGCCTTAGATGAGGTAATGAAAGGTATGAAGGGCGTTACGGCAAATCTTATCAATCAGCATAGGAACACACGAGGGGAAAATATCTGGCAAGAAGAGTCGTTCGATAGAATTATTCGTGATGAGCGCGAGTGGCAAGAAACCGTGAAGTATATTGAGGAAAACCCTCTAAAAATTGGCTTGGTTGGTGCAAATGAGCAGTATCCGTATCTATGGACAATTGGCGCTGAGGCTGCACCTGCGGTGCAAAAGGTAGCACAGACAAGAATGTCTGTGCTACGGCAGGAAGATAAACAAATGCAGCCCCAAATATCTGCTTCGACGGATGCCGGTTCCACCCTACACACACCGCAAGAAATCTCCCCTCACATCATGGTCATGTCCGCAACGCCCATTCCGCGCACCTTGTCCATGACCGTCTATGGCGACCTTGATGTTTCCATCATTGACGAATTACCGAAAAACCGTAAGCCTATAAAAACGAAAGTGGTATTTGAATCAAAACTGCCCATTGTGTTTCAATTTATTCGTGAGCAGATTGAAAAAGGGCATCAGGCGTATATCGTGTATCCGCTTGTAGAAAAATCCGAAAAAGTCGAGGCAAAATCTGCCGTTGAACACTTTGAACACCTCCAACACGAGGTTTTTCCAGACCTCAAATTGGGTTTGCTGCATGGACAAATGTTCTGGTACGAAAAAGAAGATGCGATGAAAGCCTTCAAAAATAAGGAGTTTCAAATACTTGTCGCAACAACAGTTGTCGAGGTGGGTATTGATGTTCCCAACGCAACGGTGATGCTGATTGAAAACGCCGAGCGCTTTGGGTTAGCGCAGTTACACCAACTTCGCGGGCGCGTCGGACGCGGTGCGGAGCAGTCGTACTGCCTCTTGGCAACCAAAGACCATTTCAAATTTCACATCGGCAAAAAAGAAACGGCTGCGGAAGAGCGCAAATCCAGCATTATCCGGCTCAAAACAATGCAAGACACCAGCGACGGCTTCAAAATTGCCGAAGTAGATTTGAAATTACGCGGTCCCGGAGACTTTTTAGGAACACGTCAATCGGGCATCCCCGAATTTACCTTTGCCGATTTAATCACCGACGGCGATGTTATCAGCGTAGCGCGGCGCGAAGCATTTGCGCTGGTTGCAGACGACCCGCATTTGCGCAAAACCGAAAATGCAACAATACGAACCGAGTTTCTTCGTCAAAACCAGAAAGACTTTACGCTCTTGGATGTTGCGTAAATACCTAAAAAGTTTTGAGTGTTGAGTTTTGAGTGTTGAATGTGACGCGATAAGTTTAGTGCAAAACATCATAACCTCAACCCAGAAAAGACTTTACTCAATATGCACAGACAGAATACAACGCGGAAACTAAACACTCAAAACTCAACACTGTATTTCACTGTATTTCTTCTTCTATGGCAGATTTCCACAACAACGGACAGGCGCACTCACATCCCGAACACGCCGCTCACGCTCACGGTCATCATCACGAGCCTACGGCATGGGAGTTGCTGAAAAAGCTCTCGCATCTTGTTCAAGCAGAAAAGAAGGATATTTGGGTGCTGGTAACGTATTCGATTATTTCGGGTTTGCTAAGTTTGGTGGTGCCGCTTTCGTCGCAAGCGATTGTGAATGCGGTACAACTTGGTGTTGTAACGCCGCAGCTCATCGTCTTATGCGTCGTTATAGGCTTGGGAATGTTGCTCATGGGAACGCCGATTGTTTGTTCGTGCAGCGATGGACGTAGCAACACGATTGCCCAAAATCCGCATGGATGCTCTTGCCGGCGAATACACCCCCGAACTTGTCAATCGGTTTTTTGACGTGATTAACATCCAAAAATCACTCAGTAAAATGATGCTCGACGGCTTGAGTGCGCTGCTTATAGCGCTTGTAGGCTTGGTCTTGTTGGCAATTTATCATCCCGTTTTTATCCTCTTTGATTTTGCCCTCTTTTTCTTTGCAGGCATTGTGATTTTTGTTTTGTCCTACAACGGCTTAAAAACAAGCATCAAAGAATCCAAGAAAAAATACGCGCTGGTGGAATGGCTTGAAGAAATAGCCCGTAGTCACACAAGTTTTAAGGTATATGCAACCGAACAGTTCATTATTCATCGAGTAGATCATATCACCGATGAATATGTGAAAGCACGGGCGCTGCATTTTGCCGTCCTAGCACGGCAACTCATCGGTTCTGCATTTTTTCGCGCTCTGGCAAGTGCAGGGATTCTGGGTTTGGGGGGCTTTTTGGTGATTGAACAAAGTATTTCCATTGGGCAACTTGTCGCGGCAGAACTTGTGATTTTGTCTATTCTGAGTTCGCTCGAAAAACTTATCAGCCAATTCGATATTTACTACGATTTGCTCACCGCCGTTGATAAAGTCTCGCACATCACAGACAAACCACTTGAAGACCAAGACGGAGAACCCTTTGAACGGCGTTTTGGACCTGCTGCATTGCGCTTGCAAAACGTCTATTTTTCCTACCCCAACGGGCATCATGCGCTAAACGGCTTGTCGTTTGAAGTAGAGCCATGCTCGCACACAAGCATCGTCGGTGAAGCCGGTGCAGGCAAAACAACGATTACCAGTTTACTCGCACGTCTTTACGAACCACAAAGTGGCGGAATGTTGCTCAACGGTCAGGAAATACGCCATTTGCGCATTGCCGACACCCGTGCTGCGATTGGCATCGTTACGACCAATTTAGAAATTTTCGATGGCTCGGTACGCGATAATATAACGCTCGGAAGAATATTTGACATTGAGGAAATTGAATGGGCGCTCAAAACCGCGAATTTGTATGAGGAGGTTATTCAGCTTCCCGACGGCTTAAATACAGAGATTTTGGCAACAGGGGTAAATTTTTCGGAGAGTATTCTCTGCCGCATTATGATTGCCCGCGCTATCATTGCCCGTCCGCAACTGCTGGTCATTGACGAAGCGTTGCACACGCTCGACCAAGCACGAAAGCTCCAAATCCTTGACCAAATATACGCTTGCGGCAATTGGACGATTTTGGATATTTCCAATGACATCGAAAATATCCGCCGTGCAGATAATGTGATTGTTCTCGCCGACGGTGTTGCTGTGGAACGCGGCACAGTCAGTGAACTTTCTGCGAATCCTGAAAGCCTCTTCTCCCGCTTATTCCCTATGCTTTCAGAGGATATGCGCTCGGCGGCGTAAATGAATTTACGAGATTATGAGGTAAAAAAAAGGCGAACAGATTGAATCTGCTCGCCTTTTCTTTTGTGCGTTGTTGTGCTTTACCGCCCTTTGTAGGGAACACCTGATTTTATCCACTCTGCGGGCGCTAAACCTTTCAGGTGATAATCAAAAAAGTCCTTCATTTTGGTCGCATAATCGTAACGATTGGCAAATTTACGCGGGTTGTGAGGTTCTTTGCGGTATTGCAGCAAATACGCCTCTTTGTTCAAACGCCGCATTGCCAAATACATTTCGATTCCTTGCGTAAACGGTACGGCATCGTCTTCATCGCCAAACATCATCAAAAGCGGTGTATTGATGCGGTCTGCAAAGAAAAGCGGGGAATTGTCAAGGTACAAATCCCGACGCTCCCAAAGCGAAGCACCGATGCGGCTTTGTGAGCGTTCATACTGAAACATCCTCGCTAGTCCCGTTCCGTAGCGGATGCCACCGTAAGCACTGGTCATATTTGCCACCGGAGCGCCTGCTACTGCGGCTTTGAACATATTCGTCTGCGTAATCATGTACAGCGACTGATACCCGCCCCACGAATGTCCCTGAATCCCAATCGCCTTCGGGTCGGCAATGCCCATATCCACTATCTTTTGCGCTGCCGGAACGATACATTTCAGCGCCGACGCACCCGGCAGACCGTCTTGATAAACAATATCGGGAATCAGCACTGCGTAGCCGTTGCTGGCAAAAAAACTCGGCATAATCGCCGAAGCAAAACGCGGAAAACGGAAGCTGTAAAGCGTTTCGGAGAGGATTTCGTAGTAGTAAATGAGCATCGGATAACGCTTGCCTTTTTCGTAGTTCGCCGGCTTAATCAAAATGCCCTGAAGTGACTTCCCATCTGTGCTTTGCCATTCAACAAGTTCAGCGCTGCCCCAGGCGAGAGGCTCAACTTGCTTTTGCAAATCGGTAATTTTCACGGGGCTTGCAAACGTCGTGTCTGTGAGCCACACATCGGGAAAACGGGTAAAGGATGATTGCCGAAACACCAGCGTTGAAGCGCCTTGCGCCTTCACAGGCTGACTAAATCCCGCCGCCGTATTTTCCAGTAATTTCCGAACACCGGATTTTCCGACGCTTGCCGAGAAATATGCCGAATGTTTTTTCTCGTCATGCTGCCCGGCAAGCATCATAAAATCACCATTTTGATAGAATTTTTTCGTCGAGTCCAATTCCTGCACCCGCAACACAACATTTTGCTTGCGTCCTTCGCCGGAAGTGAGGTTTAATGCTGTCTCTGAGTTTCCTGCCTGCGGAGCGCTCGCTTGTGGAGCAAAACCAAATTGCCAAACGTCAAATTTATCATACAGCATCACAGCCGCATCATTACTGCCGTTCACAACCCAGCCAGCAAAGCCGTAAGGCGGCTTCTCGGCAGGGTGGTCGTCGCTCTCGTCCCAAAATGCAACGTTCATTTTTTCGGTCAAATTGCGTGTGGAGTTTTGTGCAATATCATGGAGAAACCAGTGTTTATCGCGGTAATAGAGGATAAACTGCCCGTTGGGCGAAATGGTCGAATTATACTGCACATTTTCTGCAATGCGCTTACGCTCTAGGGTTTGAAGGTTTACCGCATACAAATCCTCATACGAACCGTCCCACGTAATTTTCTGACGATGCGGCGCGTCGGCTCTTCCCAAGGCAAACTGCGCTGAAGGGCTGACGGGAAGGGCAATAGAAGGCATATCACGCGCTGCAATGAGCGACGGCTTTTGTGCGTCGAAGTCGTAGAAGGCTTGATACGTCTGGTCTTTGACGTTTTCCCAGCGCTTTTTCTGGTGGATGTTGGTGTAATCCTCATTCCACTTCCACACATCTATTTCTGCGCTTTTCAGGATTTTTTCGGGATTGTAGAGGTCGCTATCCAGCGTGTCGGCGGAAACATCCAATTCCGGCTCGGTTACTGCTTTGTGAATTTCATTAGGTTTTACGCCGAATGCAAGGCGTTTTCCGTTTTGCGTCCACGAAAGCGTATTTTTGGAGGGAAGCGTCCATGTCGCAAATGTTCCCGTTGAGGAAGCAAGTATTTGTGCGCTATTGGAAGGTGATTGTGCGTTCCACAATTTCAGCGATGCGGCGGAAATAATATTGGTCGTGCTAACGCTTGCTGCGCAGTATGCCAGCAAACTCTTAGTTTGATGCCACATTGGGTGGGTAAAAATGCCGCGCCCCGCAGAATCAAGCACCAAGAGGCGTTTTTCTCCGGAAAGCATTCTGACGGCGATGCTTCCTTTTGCCGCACTGTCGAAGGTTGTTATCGCAAGCGCCGTCGAGAGTGAATCAAAGGCAAAATCCTTCACAAACGGCATCCAGACTTCTTCGCCGGAAGCAAGATTGCGCAGAAGCAGCATCGTTCCCGGGTCGGGCTTTTTGTCTTTCGGCGGAGCAGTTTTTTTTGCTGTTGCGGAATCTTTGGGCGTAGAAGCCGCTTTGGTACTATCTTTCGGGGCAGCTTTCGCTTTGCTTGTATCTTTCGGTTCTTTGCGGTTTTTGGTGAACTGCACCGCTAACCACTGCCCATTATCCGAAAGCGCGAATTTACTGACGTTCTCGAACATTGTTTGTTTGCCGGAAGTCGTCTGCACAAGGCACAGAGCGTTATCGGGGCGATTATCGGGTTTGGCTTTTTCGGCAACCAAAAACTTTGGCGCAACCGTAACCGCCGCCCACGCGGCATCCCGCGTAAAACTTACCCGTGTGCCGCGTTCAATGGTGAAAAGTTGTTTACCAACGCCGCCTTTTTGCAAGGATTGAAGGCGCGCTACGGGGTCGCCTCTGTCGGGACGCTCCACGTAGCCCAGCCATGAGCCGTTGTACGAAAGCGTAACGCCGTCCAAAGCGCGGAATTTCATTACGTCCTCAAAGGTCATCGGGCGCTGATTTTTTGCGGGTTGTGCGGTTGTGGAATAGGGTGCAGTTGTGTGAACTGCGAGGGCAATAAACATCGCACAAACAAGTGTGCGCAAGAAGCGAGGTTTCATGCGGGTAGTGTGGATGGTGAAAAAAAATAAAAATCAAGCAATTTCCATAACAGTCTCATACAATTCCGTCAAGACGCGCTCCGGCGACATAGGCGCTTTCAAAAGCAAGGTAGCATCAGGTCTGAAGGCTTTCATCGCGTTCATAAGTGCAAAATATGCTCCGATGCCATACATGAACGGCGGTTCGCCGACGGCTTTAGAATTCATCAACCCCAGAGGGTTATCGGAGTTTTCCAAAAAACGCACGTCAATATGCTTCGGTGCGGCGTAAATATCGGGAATTTTGTAGGTAGAAAGTGCATCAGTGAGCAGTCGCCCGTTTTCGGCATAGATAACCTCCTCCATCGTCATCCAGCCAATCCCCTGCATTATTGCGCCTTCTGCTTGTCCCAAATCAACGGTGCGGTTAAAACTTTGTCCAAAATCATGCACCACCTGAACACTATCTACTTCGTAAATTCCCCTGAGGCAATCCACCGTAACTTCAATCAAAGCAGTGCCATAGACGTGATAGGCAAATGGTCGCCCCTGCATCGTTGTTTTATCAAAATGGATAAGCGGCGTGGAATACTGGGCTTGTTCGGAGAGTTTCACACGCTGCATAAACGCTGTATGGACAAGTTTCTTCCACGTGAGGTCAGTGTTTACGCCGTTTTTGCGAACAATCTCGTTTTGCAGAACAAGCTCATCATTCTCATTCGCGGCAAGTTCTTTTCGGGCAACTGCCAAAAGCCTGTCACGGAGCGCTTCTGCGGCAAGTTTCGTCGCTTGCCCGTTGAGGTCAGCTCCGGCGCTGGCGGCTGTGGGCGAAGTATTAGCAGCACGGCTTGTATTGGTGCTTTGAACTTTAACGGTTTCCTCGTTCACACCCAGCACCGCCATTGCTGTTTGGGCGATTTTGGTATTCACACCCTGCCCCATTTCCACCGCGCCTGTGCTGACGCTTACACTGCCGTCAGAATACACGTGAATGAGCGCCGATGCTTGATTCATCATGGTATTGGTGAAGGAAATCCCGAAACAAATCGGCTGAACGGCAATACCTTTTTTCTGAAGCAAATTAGCTGCATTAAAGGCTGCAACGCGCTTTTGAGCGTTCGCAAAATCAAATGCGGCATCAGCGCTTTTCCAAGCGTTTTCGGCTTGACAGCGCTCTGTGACTTGCCCATAAGCAAACGTATCACCATCGCGGAGAAGGTTTTTACGTTGAATTTCACTTGCTTCCACGCCCATTTGTTCGGCTGCGCGGTAGATTGCCGCTTCAATCAAAAACATTCCTTGCGGTCCGCCAAAGCCACGAAATGCTGTGTTTGGCGGAACATTCGTCTTACAGGAAATACCCGTAGCACGGACGTTTGGGATAAAATAGCTGTTGGTACAATGAAAAAGCGTTCTGTCCAGAACACCCGGCGAAAGGTCTGCCGCAGCACCGGCATCCTGATAAATCGTTGCTTCAAAGGCGAGAATTTTGCCGTCTCTGGTAAGACCAATTTTGAAATCCGACGAGTATGGATGCCGCTTTCCGGTCATGCGCATATCTTCTTGGCGTGGCAGCACGAGTTTTACAGCGCGTTTCGTTGCCAACGCCGCCAACGCTGCCATGACAGCCCAGGGCGTGGCTTGGTCTTCTTTTCCGCCAAAACCACCGCCAAGGCGCAGAGTATCTACTTCCACAAGGTGCATCGGCAAACCCAGAACACGTGCGGCAGTGCGCTGTACGGCGGTCGGTCCTTGCGTGGAAGAAACAATTTTTACACCGCCGCCTTCGGTCGGCACGGAAAATGCGCCTTGCGTTTCGAGATACAAATGCTCTTGTCCGCCTGATTCTGCCTTGTCTTCAACGATAACATCACATTTTGCCCACGCTTCATCCACATTTCCGCACTGAACGGTGCGCGGCGGCATGATAAGCAAGTTTTGTGCGGCTGCTTCGCGGGGATTGGTAATGACGGGGAGTGCTTCAATGTCACATTCAATCAAATGCAGTGCTTCCCGCGCCAATACTTGCGTTTCCGCTACAACAATCGCAAGGGGCTGCCCCCAAAAATGAATATCCTTGTCTGCCAAAAGCTGCTCGTCAGGAATGATGCCGCCTATCTGGTTTTCGCCGCGAATGTCTTTTGCCGTCAAAACAGCATGAATACCTTCCAACGCAAGTGCCGGAGCGGTATTCAGGCTACGGATATGTGCATGAGCCGTTTTTGCATAAAACACTGCCGCGTGGAGTGTTCCTTCGGGAACGGTCATATCATCCAGAAATTGCGACAAGCCGCTGACGTGGCGGGCTGCGTCAAAATGTTTGTTGTGAGAGTGAGTATTCATGCTGTTTGTGCGATAATTGTGTTTATGAGAGCGCAGAAATTTCTGCTTCGCTGAGTCCTGTTGCCTTTGCAATATCTTGGGTGGAAATGCCGAGCGCCTTGAGATTTCGCGCTATGTTCAGGCGTTCTTCCTGCTCTCGTTGGAGGCTTGCTTGACGCTCTTCTTCACGACCTTGTTCAATTCCTTGTTCAATTCCTTGTTCAAGCCCTTGTTCAAGTCCTTTTTTCAGCGCTTCTTGAACTGCGTAATCGTAGGTGTTGATATTATCGCGGTAAGATTTCAGCGAAGCCTCGTAAATGTTGTATTCAGCGCGAGTAAACTGCGCTATTTCTGCGGTTTTGAACGCCTGCTCGAAAATCTGTTCCTGCAAAAAAGACGGAATATCGTCCAAAAGACTGAGGTGGCGTATGAAATAGAGCCATTTGTCGGTATGCGTGACGAGTTCTGCTTCCGTCTTGGTGAACTTCGGCATTTCCAAATAAATGAGCATGAGTTTGTCATAAAAAACCTGATTGCGCTGATTTTTGAGCTGTACGACGTGCATATAGTCAGTGTTGGCACGGTTTTCGTCAAAAATGAAATCCAAAATGCCGATGCAATAAACCGCAGCCAACTCAAAGTCCCAAATATCGCCGCGTTCCGCCTGCTCTTGTATAGGAAACGTCGCGTAAAACACGCTTCTGTCCTTGAAGTAGTTCTGTTTTGCTTTTTGCAGTTCGACAATAAAACGCTCACCGTTTGTGCCGATGCAAGCAATATCAAACACGGCGCGGCGGTCATACTGCGTCGCACCGGAAGCCTCATTTTTTGTGTATTCCAGATTCTGAATTTGGTGTTTCTCCGGCAAAAGCGAGTTAAGGAAGTCAATCAGCAAGTTTTTATGCGCTTCCTCGCCGAAGAGTTTTTTGAAGCCGAAATCGGTAAACGGGCTGACGTAACGTTGTTTTCGCATTTTCATATTTTACTCCATTTCGAGTAATTCTTGAGGTTTCAAGCGCTCCGGGAATAAATCCAGCGCATGAGCAAAAAAGAGTTGCCGGAGCAGAAGCCGCTTGTATTCTGCCGTTCCGCGAGCATCGGAAATCGGCGAAGTCTCGGAAACAGCAATGGAAGCGGCTTCACGAAAAGTTTCTTCGGAAATGGTCTTTCCCGCAAGGAATGACGAGGTTTGAGCAAGGTACAACGGAATCGGCGCTACGCCACCTGCTGAGGCATGAGCGCTAAAAATTGTGTCGCCTTCCAAACGCAGTTGTAATGCGGTGTTCACGCTGGCAATGTCCAAGTACGTGCGGCGGGAAACTTTTTCGTAATTGAACAATGTTTTGAACTCCGTCTGAGCATTGGGCAAGAGAAAACGAATGGAACGCACGGTTTCATCAGGCTTGCGGTCAAGGGTTTTGTAACCTTTGAAGTAGTGTTTGAGCATAACAACGCGCTGTTCTTCAAACGAGTTTCGCAAGGTGAGTTCGGCATCCAAAGCAAGCAAAATAGCGGTCATGTCGCCAATCGGCGAAGCGTTGTTGATGTTGCCGCCCAGCGTAGCGCGGTTGCGAATAGGGGTGGACGCAAAAAGCCTCAAAAACGAGGGCATTTGCGGGATGTGGCGATTAATGAGTTGGGATTCCAAAACAGCAGAAACAGGAGTCCGTGCGTCCAAAATGCAGTAACCGTCCTCTTCGTAGGGTATTGGGATAGATTTTACACCTGCGCCAAGCAAGCGAACACGGGATTTGACAAGGCTTTCGTGCTTTTGCACGAACAAATCCGTTCCGCCGCTAATGGTAAATTCATGCCCGTCTAGCGCATGAATACTACCGTTGGAGAGAGTTTCTTGTTCAACAAGGCGCTGCAATCTGTCAGGAATATCAAGGAAATATGCAGGAATCATGCCTTTTTTGACAAGCGTCGGGAGGCGCTGACCGTTTGCCGCAGAAGCCTCCTGAAGCTCAGACTCCTGAAGCTCAGACTCCTGAAGCTCAGACTCCTGAAGCTCAGTAATAGTGCGGTCTATGGCGCGTTTGATGGACGCATACCCCGTACAACGGCACACATTTCCGTCAATCGCTTCGGTCATGCCTTCGGAACTGAGGTTTTCTGCGGTGAGTGTGTAGCCCGTCATGGAAACAATAAAGCCCGGTGTACAAAAACCGCACTGCGTCCCGCCTTCGTCTGCCATTGCCTGCTGAACAAGGTTTAATGCGGGTTGTGTGGGGTTCTGCGCATTTCTGGTAGCAAGCGTTATGCCTTCGACCGTAACAATGTGTTTTCCGTGCATTTCACCGAGCGGCAGCAAACACGAATTTGCAGAACCATAACGCACGTGCGGCTTTCCGGCGTTTGTTTGCAATTCTCCGACAAGGACAGTACACGCGCCGCAATCTCCTTCGCGGCAGCCTTCTTTTGTTCCCGTCAAACGGGCTGTGCGGCGCACAAAATCTAGCACCGTCGTGGCGGGATGTTCAGAAGTTGTGATTTCGCGGTCATTGAGGATGAAGTGAACGGTGTGCATGATGCTTTGAATGAATGATAGCGGTTGCCGAAAATTGATGGAACTTACGAAAGAGAACATCAATAGACAAGCGGTTTTCGCGCTTTTTGAGGGAAATTGTCATCGCGCATTTTTCACACAGATAATTTCCGCTGCAATACTGACGGCAATTTCTTCGGGCGTGTCGCTGTTAATTTGCACACCAATCGGCGCAGAAACGGTTTTCAGCCACGCTTCCGGCACACCCACCAAACGTAAATCGCGGAAAATAGTGGTAATTTTTGCTTTGCTGCCCATAAGCCCGATGTATTCGATGTGTTCAGGTCTCTGTTTATCGGGCGTTGTAAATGTTTTTGATAATGACAAAAGTGCTTCCACATCGGTTTTATACGCCGCCGTTGCGATGATGACAAATACTCTTCGGTGCAAAAACCGTTGAACAATTTCCCCAAACTCTTGATAAGAAGCGATATGCAGCTCTTTAGCAAAGGCGTTGTTCCGCATTGTGTCCACATCCGCACGGTCATCGGCAACAACGACACAAAAGCCTAATAGCGCCATTTGACGCGACAAAGCAAGCCCAACGTGCCCGCCTCCCGCTATGACAACTGTGTCCGGCGCTCCCAAAAGTTCGGAGTATTGCCAATCTTCCTCTTCTGCACTTGCAAGCACAAAGCGAGGTATAGAGCGGCTTACGGATGATGTTGCTAAACCGCGTTGTGAAATCTGCAATCGTATGGGCTTCGATTCCGCAATCGCTGTCACAATGCGCTTCACCGTCGGCAAATCTTCCCCCAAAAGCGTACACGCACCAATCGTCTGTGAGCCGGAACAAATCAAGCCCGATTCTTCCACGGAGCCATCTGGGCGCTTGTAGTGATGCAGTTTGCGGAGAAAGGATAGTGTTTGTCCGCTTTTCAACATATTCACTGCTTCTTCCTGCAAATTTTTCTCCATTATCCCACCGCCGACTGTTCCCGAAACTTCTGGTTCTGCGCCATTTACAGTACTATTTAATGCAACAGCCATTGCAAAACCGGGGTTTCCCGGAGTGCCTTTTTCTGCCGCAACCACGACGTACAGAACGCACGGGGACTTGCGTTGAAGGCATTTGGCTATGAAGTTCCAAAGGAAGAGCTGGTTAGTCATTGGTCATTTGGTCATTGGTTACTTGGGTTCTTAGTATATTTACAACCTAGAACCTAGCTAAACCACGCACTACTTAGCGCATAATAAATCGCCGTCAGCCCTGAGAAAATAGCGCTTCCGAGGAAACGATGTTTTTCGGGGAGGACGTTTTGAATAAAAAAATTTCCGAGCAGAGAAATCGGGATGCTGCCTAAAAATGAATACCACGCTGTAACCAAAAGTGCCGATGAAATCTCGCTCCCAGTGCCGGATAAGATTTTCCCAAACGCTAAATGCCGTGCTATCCAAAGCGGGTTGAAATACACCCATGCAAGCGCCGTTCTTGCTAGTGCGCCGCGCCAGCCCTGAATATGAGCGGTCTTGCGGGCTATCCATGCGAAATATGCGGGGATTTCGAGGGCATACACCCCCGCACCAATCGTCATCATACCGAACATTCTCACGAGCAGAAATTCCCCCAGAATCAGCATCGCAATACTGTCACCGACAGCATAAACACTTGCTCCGCGAAGGATATTGCTTGGGGTGTAAGTTTTGGGCAAGTGAAATTTCATGGCACCGAAACGGTATTGGAATGAGAAATACGTACAGTTACAGATTTGTTCACCGATGGTTTTTACCGATGACTTGGCAAATATACGACTCACTCCATTGATACACCAGCGATGATATCGCTGAGACAGTTTACCAGCGATAATATGCCGGATGAACTCAAGTTACAGGTGAAGAGTATTACTATTCTCAGGCGGCATCGTTGCCTGAAGTATTGCCCGTATAATATTTTTCAAAAAACTCATCGCACCACAAACATACATTTGCCAGTTCCTCCGCCCGCGCTCGCGCAAATGCCTCGCTTACGCCCAGTGATTCGCCCATTGTGTATGGGTCGCCCTCGTTGATTTTTTGGAATATTGCGGACTTCGCAACACGCTCCAAAATTGAGGTAATTTTTTCTTTGCGTGCATCGCCCATCGGGTACTTTGTCCCGGGGCAGCACGGATTCACCTTCCAAAGCTGAATCGAGATTTCTTGCGGCAGTTCTGTTCCGCCCAAAAAGCCCTTCCCACCGGAAAGTATCGCGCAAAAATTGTGCGAACCATCGCGTTTCCAGATGTTTTTTTCCATTGCCCGTCCCCGCGCCCAATTCCCGCCAAGCCACATTTCATCGGTTGCGCCCCAATACCCAAAGGTGAGTTTATCTGGCTGCACATAGGTTTCTTTTTCGATGAGCGGCGAAGCGTTTTCATCGGTCATCCCGCGTGATTTGAAGAGGTCTGCCAACTTTGTCAAACGCTCGCCCGCGTGTTTGTGATAGCGGTCAATACTCGCAAGGTCAATTCGCGTAACGCCTCGTCGCAAGATTTCATCAAGGATTTCACCCGTCATCAGGTCACCGTTAGTCTGGAGCATTATCTGGGTGCGGCTGCCGTACTTCGTTTGCAGAGCTTCCAAAATCGGATACAGTTTTTTGCGTTCGGCAAGCGGCTCTCCGCCCGATAAAATAAGCCTGTCCAGTTCATCAGGCAGATTTTCCACGATTGCCAAACATTCCTCCAATTCCAAGCGTTCACCGCGTGGACCGGAGAGATTGTAACAATGGGCGCACGAATCATTGCAGAGTTGCGTAAAAACCCAATAAATGCTTTCGTATTGCTTGGGCGCAGGGACAAAGCGGTTTTCAGCGTGTTGAGGATGTTCAGATATCATCATAGTTTTGAAAGAGTAAAGGTTTCCCAAAAATCAATTTCGCGTTGTAAGCCCAGTTCGGGTGCGGTGAGCATCTCCTCGCGGGAAGAATACTGCCGAAGAACGCCGCTCTGCATCGAAGCAACACGGTCGCCCATAATCATGGCTTCTTTCAGGTCGTGGGTTACAAAAAGAGTCGTGATGCGGTGTTCAGCAGCAAGCGATTTGTAGAGCATTTGCATCGCGGCGCGGGTTTCGCTGTCGAGCGCGGCAAAAGGCTCATCCAGAAGCAGTACCGTAGGGCGCACCACAACTGCCCGCGCAAAGGCTACGCGCTGACGCTGTCCACCGGAAAGTTCGTGGGGTAATTTGGCTGCGTGTGCCGTCAGATCTATCTCATGCAGCATAGCACTGACACGCTCTCGCAGTTCCGCACTGTCCAAACGCCGGACGCGCAGCCCGAAAGCAATGTTCTCCCAAACGCTCAAATGCGGGAACAGAAGCGGTTCTTGGTACAAATACACGCAATGACGCGCTTCGGCGGGTGTTTCGTTCAAACGTCTGCCTTCAAGCACAATTTCTCCCGCATCTTCCTGTTCCAAACCCGCAATAATTTTGAGCAAGGTCGTTTTTCCGCAGCCGGAACGCCCCAGAATGCTCATCGTTGCTTCGCGTTCAAGCGAGAGACTGCATGAACGCAGGACGTGTTGCGCTTCGGAGGTTTGCGATGGATACGATTTGGAAATTTCGTGAAGATGAAGAAACATAGCGAATATATCACAAATGTTGAACAAGAGCATTTTTCTGCACAGCAATCATCACCAATGCCGGAAGCATGAGAATTGCAGCGTTTACGGCGGCATAATACGGATTTGCCTCATTGATTGCACTATACACCAGCATTGGTAAGGTCTGCACCACACCGCCGCCGATGATGAGCGTCAAACCGTACTGAAACCACGACAACAAGAATGTTTGCAGAAACGCCAAGAGTAAAAACCGCCGCGCCATTGGGACAAGCACGTATCGCCAAATGTCGCCGTGCTGTGCGCCCAGAGTCCGCGCTAAATCTTCCAGTGCAGCAACGTGGTCATTCCAAAAACCGCTTAAAACAATAACGGCAAAAGCGCAGCCGAATATCGTCTGCGCCAAAATAACACCCGCAACCGTACTTGCCAAGCCGAGTTTGATAAAAACAATATGCGCCGAAGCAGCAAATACCACAGGTGAAACGGCAAACGGCACGTAGGCAAGCAGCATCAATCTTTCCCGTTTGGGATGGCGTGCAATAAAGCGTCCCGCAAGAAAGCCGACTGACGTAGAAATGCCTGCAACCACACATGAAATCAGCACGGAAACAACAACACTGCGAAAAAGTGCTGCATCCCGCACAGCTGCTTGCCAATGGGCAGTATGCCATTCGGACGGTAGAAGTGCCAGAGCGTCCCAACGTTTGACAAGCGACAACGCAAGAATATACGCCATCGGCAGCACACACGCAAGTGCGACGGCAATTATGGAAAGGTGTTGTTTCATGGTGCGAGTTTTGCGTAAAAAGTTTTTTTGAAGCAGCCTACTTTTTTGTAATTTTACGATGTAGAGAATAATCACAATTCGCCCCGTTTATGACGTATAGCTTGGGATTTGCCAGCGTAGCAACCAGCATTGCTTTGGCGGCAAGTATCAAACAGGTTGAAGAAGGTTATTCTCTATTTTTTTGTTTTGTACATCGTAACAAGTGCCAACGTTTTTTTTCTTTTGCGAATTTCCGTTACAAAATACGTCGTATTGCCAATCGTTTTTGCGTATTTCACCGTTTCGTTTTTGTCTTTTGACAAGCGTTCATGCGTGATGTGGTCATAGTTTTGAACAATGTCCGGCAATAACTCAAAATCTTCTGCTGTGATAGCAATGTTCCCTCTTTGTGCTTCTGAAACCTCGTTACCGTGTTCCTTAAAAATGTGCCGTATTCTGTCCGTTTCAATAATGTGCCGAAAACCCGAAGCGTCAATGCCTGTGTACTGAAGAATCACCGCAGCTTCTTGTGGCGAAATCGTCGCAAATGCAATGTTTTCTTTCGTGTTTTCTATCCTTGCTTTTTCAACAAGTGCAGCAATTTCTTTTTGAATGCTCATTGTTCATTCACCGTTTTTTCTTCATAAAAAAAACCAGCAACACCATCACCAATGCGGTATAGACGACTGCCAGCACAAATGCCTGCGGTTTTTCGGCAAGGTCGAACATGGCGTATTTCCGATGTGCCAGCACTGACAGCATTTGCGGGGATTGTAGCCCAAGCAGGAGCGGAATTTCGTACCCGCCAAGCACTGCCACGAAGAGCAGCGTGATATTTGCTCCGGCGCGGCGCACCAAAAGCGGAATACTTACGCGCCAACGTCGTTGCAGGCGACTTGCACCAAGCGTTGCCGCAAGTTCTTCCAAATGGCGGACGTTCTCGCTTTCGTATAATGCTGCAAAAAGGAGCGCGAAAAATGGTGCTGCCGTCAGCGTGAAAGCGCAGACAATCCCGATTCCAAGCGTGTCGTGGACAAGCGAGGGAAATTCCGCCAAAGAACCGATAACGCCACAGGCGAGCAGAAGCCTTGCGGCAAAGCCACTTCCCGAGCATAGCTGGATAATGGCAAACGCCGCCACGACGGGCGGTATGGCAAGTGGGATGTGCGCGATTGTCGAAAATACGCCCTTTCGCAAGTGTTCATGCAGCGCAAGCCCAGTCAGTAAGCCTATAAAAACTGATAGAAGCGTTGTGAAAAAAGCAAGAACAATACTCAGTCCGATGGATCGCGCAAGTTCGGATGAAGAAAACAATGCCGCCCAATGCCGCACCGTTACGCCCTCGCTGAAAACACCGACGACGCCAAAACTGTACAAAAACGCATAGACGAAGGCTGCAAGCATGGGAAACACCACAAGCAAGCAGTAAAGCGCGATTCCGCCGTTATTGGCGAGGGAGATGATGCTTTTTTTTGTCGTCATTGTTCGATAATTTCTTTCCGAAAATCGGCAAAAAGGCGAATCATGTATTCCGGTGCAAGTTCTTTCAACGCTTTGGACTGAATGTCCTCGCGGCGTGGTGAATACCTGCGTGTGGGAATGGTGGCAAATTTTTCGCGCCATTCTGCGGACAGTTTATCCATTGCCAAAACCGTGCCGTCGCCCCAAATTTCGGGATTGAACTTACGCAACTGTGCTTCCGGCGAAATGAGGAAATTCACTACCACCATTGCTGCGTCTTTGTGCGCAGAGTTTGCCGGAATACCCATGTAGTGCGAGTTTTGAATCGTGCCGCCGTCCAAAACAAACGCCCGTGCGCTTTTGGGGAACAAGCCCTGAAGCACCTTATTATCTACTTCACCGTCGTTGTTGCTCATGGTAAAATCAAGTTCGCCCGCCACAAAAAGCTGGTGCATCTCCGCAACACCGCTTGGGAAGACGCGCCCTTGCTTCCACAGGTGCGGTTTGAGTTCGCGGAGATAGTGCCAAAGTTCGCGGGAGTGCTTTTCGTAGAGTTCGGGCTTGAAAGCGCCTTGCAATGCCGCTTCACCGCCTGCGATGTCAATGAGCAGTGCTTTCAAAAACGTCATTCCGGTAAAAAAATTATCGAAAGTGAAACGTCCGGGATGAGCCTTGACGTACTCTTTGAGCGCGGTGCGGGTACGGGGCGGATTGGGCGTGCGCAAGGTGTCGTAGATAATTGCCATTTGCACATTGCCCCATGGACACTCGTAGCCATCGGTTGTTTGCTGAAAATCTTGCCCAATAAAGGGATTCTTAAAATCAATTAAGGCAGCATTGGGCAAACGCTCTACAAACCGCTCCAACACACTCATTTGACGCAGTTGGTAGAAGGTTTCACCGTTAATCCACATCGCATCAATGCTGCTTTCCGTTTTTCCTGCTTCGCGCTCCGAAGCCATGAGTGAAACCAGCTGCGGACCTTGCCCGCTTAGGAGTTCCAGCGTGATACCGTAGCGTTTTTGCACCTCCGGCACGACGTAGGTTTTCATGTAGGCATTGATGTACGGGTCGCCTTGCCACATCATAAGGCGCACCGTTGCGCCCTTTGCGGATTGTTCAATTGCTTGCCACGATTGCTTTGCTGCCTCTGGCTCACGGGTAGGTTTTGTGCAGGAAGCGAGGAATAATGCGGCTATGAAGAGAAAATAACGTATCTGAATATTCATATTTTCGGGAAAAATAGAGATTGTATCAGCCCGTGCGAAGGTTTCTTCACCGTCGTACGGGTTTTCTTTACAGGCGCACGGGTTTTCTTCAGGCACAGAACCCGCCCGACGGTGAAGAAACCGCCGGACGGGAAAGTATTGTGCGTCAAGATTTTAAGCTACTAAAACACATACCGCACACCAAATTGAAACTGGCGCGGCGGGCTGAAACTTTTCGCTTGAAACGCCGTGCCGCCCACTTGAATTTGATTACTCTGTGTGGCATTGTTCGAGAAACCGCTTACATTCGCGGTATTAAGAACGTTAAACACATCGGCACGAATTTCCACACGCCCTGTACCGCCGAGCGCAAGATTGTACTGCAAGCCCAAATCTATGACCGATGACCACGCCAAACGCCCGCTATTACGCGATTCTCCGGGTGCGCGGTCGCTATTGCCCACATAGGCATCGCCAAATGCTTGTCCGTCGCCATTGAGGTCGGTTGTACCGTAGCGGCGAGCATCGGGAATGAAATTTATCGGCTGACCGCTCTGTGCTAAAATAGCAAGATTGACGGCAAATGCTTCACCAAAAAAGTACGTTCCGAAAGCATTGATAAGGTGGGTGCGGTCGTTGATGGACGGTCCCCACTCAGCATCGAAGCGGTTTGCGTCTTGTGCGCGGAAATTGATGTCGTCGGTATTATTCTCGCTGCGGGAAAGCGTGTAGGAGACGCGGAATGAATACGCATCGTCGCCTTTGTCCTTCAGTAAATTCAACGAAGCCGCATAAAACCTGCCTTGCCCGGCTGTCTCGGTAACGGTGATACCGCGCACTGCTCCGCCCGCCACAGGCTGTACGGGACGTGTAGCATCCGCCTGTGCTTGCGTGCGAACGACCACATTGTTTGGGTCAATCGGATACGCCGCCGGCGCGTTCAAATCCCGCGTAAAATAAAGGTTGTCGGTGCGAGTGTGGATGAAGTCCGTAAAAAAGAGCCATTTGTCGCTGAGTTGGTATTGATAGCCCAGCGTGTACTGCTGCGTCATGGGATTTTGATAGCCGTTCGGATTCAAAATACGGCGCTCGCCAAACGACAAACCGCCGCGTTGTTCTTGCAAAGCCGCGCCGTTAGGTGCTTGCAAAAAGCGAATGGGTGTGCGAGAACCATCCAAAAATGCAACTGCATTGCCCTCAAAGGTCATGCGCGAAATATCGGCATTCGCAGGCAGAATTCCTTTGTCTTTGAGTTGCTGAAGTTGCCGTTTGAAGCCGTCTGACGTGGTGCTTTGCTGAAGCGCGTCGCTGTAAATCGCATAGACAATTTTGTCGTAAAAAATTCCCGCGCCGCCGCGAATGACGCTCCGCTCATTCAGTTTGTAATTGAAGCTGAAGCGTGGTGCAATATTGTTCAGGTCGCCCTGTGTTGCTGCGCCTTGCGAGAGATTGTCACAATCATAGCGCAAACCCAGCGTGATGTTCAAATCACTCGACACCGACCATAAATCTTCGGCATACACCGAAAAAATTGTTTGATTCGCGCCGTAGCTTCTGGGCTGAAGTTCGACGTTGTAATCAATCACACGCACATCGGCGGGCAGGTCGGTCGGCAAGAGCGCGGTGCCTCTGCCGCTTGCAATCAAGGCTCGTTGTTGTGCGCCTGTCAGACGAACCTGATAATTGCCGTTCACGTTACCACCACCAAATAAACCATGGTCGGTCGAAACGATTTCGCCGCCAAATTTTAATCGGTGATTATCGGCTTGAATACTCACTTTCGGCTGAATGTGGAGCGTTGCCTGCTGCGAATCGAACACATAACCCGGATGCCCAAGCACCGCAACGACTTGATTGGTGGAATCATAGACCACAACCTGTGGGCTGTTCAGATTATTCGCTCTGCCGTAATTCCAGCGAAAAGTGCTGTATTGGGCGTTCAGTTCCGCGCTCAAATTGCCGCTTGCGTAAACGTTGGTGAGCGCGATGTTCAGCGAATTGCGGTCTTGCGAATTACCCGCCGACGGGAAGGTAACGCCGCCATCCAAGCCGCCGCCGGCGCGTTGGACGTTCACCTGCCCCACATTCACGCGCAGTGCGGACTTGAAAGCATCGCTCCAGAGATAATCCAGTTTTCCCGAAATGTACAAAAACGTATTCGTCGCCGGAACTGTCCCGGAAACGCCTAATTGCGGCACGTTCAGAGCATTTGATTTGAGGTCGTGAATATACTCGGCATTGACGTAAAAAAACGCTTTATCACGCACGAGTGCGCCTCCCAAGCCAAATCCCGCTTGGTGCCGCATAAAACCGTCGCGCACGAGATTTCCCGTCAAATCGCGCTGCAAATAATCGGCGCTATCGCCTAAGAACCGCCCCGGACGGTACATATAGAACGCCTCGCCCGTAAGGTCGTTGCTGCCGGAGCGCGTGGTCATATTCACAATACCGTTCCCGCTTCTGCCAAATTCGGTGGAATAATTGTTCGTCAGCACGGTAATATCTTGCGTGAAACCCGCAGGAATCGCAAAACGCTGCCCACCCAAAAACTGCTCGTTGTTGTCCAAGCCGTCAATCATGTAGTTCGTGTAGAGCGAATTTACGCCGTTGATGCTCACATTCGGATTTTCGGGATAAAAACCCGTTGCTGGAGCGACGTTGGGAAAACGGAACAGAACCCTCGTCATATCTCGCGCTTCGATGGGAATTTGCTCAAGCTCACGGCGTGAAAGCGTTGAGGAAACTTCCGCATTGACGGTATTAATTTGCGCCACGCTGCGGCTGGATTCCACCGAAACCGCATCCAGACTTGCTTCTTTGGTCGGTGTGAGAACAAGGTTCACACTTCGCTCAAAACTCGTTCTGAGGACAATGTTGGTGATTTTTGCTGCACGGAAATTATCCGTCGCCTCAGCCGAGACAGTGTATTTTCCTGCAGTGGAAAGCCCCGTAAAGCGCACCTTTCCTTGTGCGTTGGATTGCAGTTGTGCTTTGAAGCCGATGTCGGTATTGGAGAGCATTACAGGCGTGTTCACCACAGGGCTTTTATCGGTGCCGTTCAGCACGGTGATTTCGAGTGAGACTTGTGCCATTGCTGTTCCAAATGTCAGAAACACGAGGAATAACAAGGCATGAAGAGTATTTTTCCAATTCATACAAGAAGAGTAAATGCGTGAAAAATTTGTAAAATAACAAAAAGCACGTGCAGCCCGATGTCAAAACGGGCTATGACGAAGAAACCGTAGAGGCAAGTATTTACGCTATTGGTGGGGCTTTTTGCATCTGAATACGGAGCCGTTTCAGGCGTGGGACAGCCGGAAAGGATTGTGCCGTAAAGCTAAGTTTTGTGCGGCGTGTGGCGAGAATTGCCGTAATGCGGCGTTGTAACGCGGCAAGCGAGGAATCATGCGCCTTAGCAAGCCATTGCGCAAGGTCGGCAAGTGTGTCTATATCGTCAAACGGCGGCAGGAAGTGAGCAGTAAAACGATGTTCACGGACATTGCGCTGAACGTCTGCAAAAACATTGGCACTTTGCCAGCGAATATCTTCTAAAAGCTGAGGAATAATGCGGCTTTGAGCACCAATCACATAAACACCGCCGTCGGTGGATTCCCCAAGCACTACCGACTTTTCCCCCGAAGAAAGTGCCACAAATGCTGATGTAATCTCGTGTGCAGACAATTCGGGTGTGTCTGCGCCAATGACGACGATATGCTCGTAGCCAAGATTTGATACGCTTTTGAGGGTATGGTGTAGTCGTTCCTCAAAAGATTCGCCTTGCTGTTGTACAAAAACGGTGGTAAAATCAAGCAGGAGAGAATTGTTGCTCAAAAGAATTGAGGCAATATTTTCCGGTGCATCGCTTGAGATAATGACATCAAAAACTGTATCGGTAAGGGCAGAATAAATCTGTTCAATCGTAGATTCCAACAGTGCGGAATGAATATTTTCATTCTGCGCTTTGTCTGCACGCGAAACAAAAAACCGCTTTGAAGCAACTTCTTTTTTGGGCGAATGGGCGAACAGCACCAGCGCTTGCTTGAGAATCGTCGGCACCGACGGAGAATGTGTCATAACAAAAAAACTGATGGAACAAAGTTCAGATTCAACCTCAATCCTCTTGAAGATAGTGACAAATATAGGTCTGATATGCAGGCTATTTTTTTGCAGAAATTTTTTGCAGAAATTTTTTGCAGACCATATTTCGACTGTACGAAGAGGAACTGTTTTCGGATTGCTTTTGACAGTTCATCGCTGAATGAGCGTTTTATTTACACGGAGAGGGCAGAGACAAGAAATACTGACCGACAATGACCCTTTTCTCAACTTATCCCACAAAAAGAAAAAAAACAGGCAAAATGTAGTCTCTGCGGCAATTATTGGAACTTTTTTTGTGTATTTCGGCTTAATCTTGCTATCTTACGCATTGAAATTTGCAACCGACTTCGTTATGCGGCTATCGTATTTGCGCCGCTTTCCTGCAAATTTCACCAAACTTCGCACAAAATCTTGCATCAAAATTCCTTCTAATTTCACCTTGCACAACGACGTATCACTATGCCAACATTTACCATAGACGACCGCACGCTCGAAGCAAAACCCGGACAAACTATTATCCAAGCCGCATCAGAAAACGGCATTGATGTGCCGCATTTTTGCTGGCATCCGTCGCTGTCGGTGGCGGGAAACTGCCGTATGTGCCTTGTGGATGTGGGAACGCCAAAAATGAATCCCGACCGCACCCCGGCGCTGGATGACAATGGCAACCCAATTATTATGTTCATGCCGAAACTCCAGATTGCGTGCGCTACGCAGGTGAGCGAAGGCATGGTTGTGCGGCTCAATCACCCCAAAGTGAAGCCCGCACAGGAAGCCGTTATGGAGTTCCTGCTTATCAATCACCCGCTTGATTGCCCGATTTGCGACGAAGCGGGGCAGTGCAAACTCCAAGAATACGGCTACAAACACTCCAAAGGCGAAAGCCGTTTTACCGAAACGAAAAATCACAAAGACAAGCGTGTACCGCTCGGACCGAACGTCCTTTTTGATGCGGAGCGCTGTATTTCTTGCTCGCGTTGTATTCGGTATGCGAAAGAAGAAGCAAATCAGCCTGTGCTGACGTTTGTGGACAGAGGCGACCACGTTACGATTGAAACCTTCCCAGGAACGCAGTTCGACAGCCCCTATTCAATGAATGTTATCGAAATCTGCCCGGTCGGTGCGCTCACAAGCCAAGATTTCCGCTTCAAAGCACGGGTTTGGGATATGTCGTTCAATGAAAGTGTTTGTACAGGCTGTGCGCGTGGTTGCAACACACAAGCAGGAGTGCGCAACAACGAGGTGCTGCGCCTTGAGCCGAATACGAACATGGACGTGAATCAGTATTGGATGTGCGACCATGGACGGCTTTCGCAGTTCAAATTTGTGAATGAAAACCGTGTTAAAAAACCGCTCATCCGCGACAATGGCGTACTTGTGGAAGCAGAATGGGACGCAGCCACCGCAAAAACCGTAGAATTACTGAAGTCTGTGAAGGCAGGTGAGATTATGGTTGTAGGTTCGGCAAAAGCGACAAATGAGGACAATTACGCACTTGTGCGCTTTGCGAAGGAAGTTTTGAACACGACCAACGTAGATTTCTTCCGTCACGAAAATCCGTCTTTCGGCGATGAAAAATTGCGCCGTTCCGATATGACACCCAACAGCGCAGGTGCGCTTGAAGTGGGCGTAAAACCTGCTTCTGGCGGTGTTTCTGCCAAAGATTTGGCAGCGAAAATTTCCTCCGGTGCAATTAAAGCGCTCTACGTGATGGAAGACGATATTGCGGCAATTTCCTCAGAACTCGCTTCCGCGCTGAATAAACTCACGGTCCTGATTGTTCACGCAAGCAATCACACCGAAACAGCGAAAAAAGCGCACGTCGTCTTTGCCGCAGCCACCTACGCGGAGTTGGAAGGCACTTACACTAATTTCCAAAACCGCGTTCAACACGTGGAGCCGTTTATCGTCACGCCTGAAAATGAGCGTAGAATGGGCATGAAACTGAGCCGTTTGGACAAATTCGGCGCTCACAATGACCGTTGGACGCAAGGCGAACGCCGCAACTGCCGCCAAAGCTGGCGCGTTATCACAGGCTTGGCAAAAGCAATGGGCGCTGAAGCAGACGCATGGCGCTACCGCTCCAGCGAAGACGTATTCGAGGCGCTTGCCGATAACGTACCGTTCTTTAGCGGAATGAGTTACGGGCTTTTGGACGAGCGAAAAGGCGTGGTTTCAGGCGAAGCAGAGAAAGAATTTGCAGAAGTGTTTGAATATGAATCGCACACGTTGAAGCCGAATTGATATGAGCAATTCTCAGCGACATATTGACGCACTTTTTGCAGTAGAAGTAATTGAAAATCATCGCGCACTCAAGCGTGAATGTGCGGAGATATTGTTTACTCAACATCAGCAATGAAGCGCCCTTCAGCGTATTGTACAAAACCAGCTACAACTGAGTACAAAAGATGATTCCATTCTTGCTGAACTGCGCAGCTTGAACATTTTTGTTGATGAAGTTCTCCAAGAAATGAACAAAGGAATAGATTGATTACCGAAAACTCAGAATTCACGTGATTTTTAACAGAATTCAAGAAATTATGACCTCGCTCAACCGCGAAGAAAACTTCGCCACTTTTATCGCAGAGAAAACCGATTACTACCTCGCCAAATGGGATATTTTCGATAATTCTAATGAGAAAGTATCGTGGAATTGGGCAGCTTTTTTCTTTTCCGCGTATTGGATGATGTACCGCAAAATGTATGCACCTGCCATTACCGTCTTTGTCGGTATTCGCATTGCAAAATACATGGTTGCGTTGGGTGGCGGCGAGTTTTACCGCTTGGTAGCGGTTGTCGGCTTGCTTGCCACCGGAGCGCTTGGAAACTGGATTTATTACGTCTATGCTTCACGGAAAATCGCCGATATTGCTGACACTGCCGGAACTGATGACCCAAGCGTTATCGGGCGCACAGTGCGGGAAGTGGGCGGCACATCGTGGGTCTGGGTGATTATGCTTATGATTATCGGTAGCTTCGTGGATAAAATCTTGAAGTATGCCCTCTTGAAACGCGAAATTTCGATTGAAAACTTTGATGCCGACACGTTCTGGGATATACTTTGAGAATCCTCAATTTTGTCCACAAATCACACGAATCTGCACGAATACAGAAATATCAATTCTGAAATATCCATGAAAAATATCACGAGTGATTCGTGTCAATTCGTGAAATTCGTGGACAACAAACGAAAATACTATTCAAAACCCCACTTTTCGATAAAACGCTATGGAATTTTTGATGCTTGTTGGAATCGCCTTGCTGAAAGCCGCATTGGTTGTGTTTTTGGTCATGCTGCCCGGCGCAGTAATTGCGGTGTATAGTGAACGCCGTTTGGCGGCGTTTATTCAAATGCGCATTGGTCCAAACCGCGTTGGTCCTTTCGGGCTGATGCAAGCCTTTGCCGACGTGGCAAAACTTATCTTCAAAGAAGATATTGTGCCGTCGGAAGCAAATAAATTTTTCCATACCCTTGCACCGCTTATCGCCGTAACCACGACGGCTGCGCTCTTTGCGGTGATTCCCTTTGCGGATTATTTGATGATTGGCGACACGCGCATAGATTTTGCCGTTGCACCAAACGTCAATCTTGCCGTCTTGTATATCCTCGCGGTCAGTTCTGTTGCAGTCTATGGAATGACCTTTGCTGGCTGGTCTTCAGGCAGTAAATACTCGCTTTTGGGCAGTTTACGCTCGTCGGCGCAGATGATTTCCTACGAACTCACGCTCGGTTCGTCGCTTATCGGCATTATGATGATGACGGGTTCAATGAACTTGGGTGATATTGTGCAAGCGCAAGGTAATTTGAAGTGGAATCTGTTTTATCAGCCGCTTGCCTTCATTATCTTTCTTGTTGCCTCATTTGCTGAAACCAATCGCGCCCCTTTTGACCTCGTAGAAGCAGAGCCGGAGTTGGTTGGCGGGTATCACACCGAATATACCGGCATGAAATTCGGCTTGTTTATGCTTGTGGAATTTGTGCATATCATCATTGCGCCGTGTATCATCGTAACGCTCTTTTTGGGTGGTTGGCAGCCGCCAATTCCGACCTTTGTGCTGGATGCAATCGGCATCAAAGCAGGTACGCTGCCGATGGTGCTGCTGCAACTCGGCTCTTTTGCCGGAAAAGTGCTGTTTATGATGGCATTTTTTATCTGGGTACGCTGGTCACTCCCACGCTTCCGTTATGACCAACTCATGAACTTGGGCTGGAAAGTGATGTTGCCGCTTTCGCTGGTGAATATCATCATTACGGCAGTGGTGATGTTTTTCTTGAAGTAAGAATTTTTCTCGCGGTAACGTATGGACACACTTGTTGCACAATCAGAAACGATGCAGACTCTGCGACACGAGGCTCTAAACAGCGAGTACGCAAAGCGTTGGCGCTTCTCCGTTGAAGATTATTACCGCATGGCGCACACAGGGATTCTACCTCAGCACGGTACGCCGCGTACCGAACTTTTAGATGGAGAAATTTTTACGATGAGTCCACTTGGCGGTCCCCATATTTGGGCAGTAAGCAGAATTTCGCAAGTACTCTCGCGCACCTTTGCTGCACAGATAGACGCAGAAGAAATCATGCTTGTGAGCCAAGCAGCCGTGCGGCTTCTGAGCGATTCCGAGCCGGAACCCGACATAGCGCTTGTGCGGTATTCGCCTGAGCAAGACGAATCGCTTGTGCCGTTGGCATCGGATGTTCTTTTACTTATTGAAGTTGCGGATTCTTCCCTGCAATTTGACCGTATGAAGAAAGCACAGATGTACGCCAAAGCCGGAATTCCTGACTATTGGATTGTCAATTTGAACGATAAAGTCTTGGAGGTGCATCGCAAGCCACTTGGAAGCAGATATAACGAAATTACGACGCTTCGCAATACCGATACTCTTGCTCCGCTTGCTTTTCCTGAAATTTCGATTGCCCTTTCTTCGTTTTTGCGGTGATGTTGTCGGGAGTTGTTTTTTCTGTCATTCATCAAAACTTATTTCCGTAGGCAAATACTCCGCAAAACCAATCGCCGCAAACAGCACCGACAAACAGTAAAACCCGTCCCGTGCTTCAGGAATGGCGCTCGTTACATTCAGCAATGTAAATGCCACCAAACTTCCAAATGCTCCGGCAGCCAAAATGCGCTGTAACGGGGCATTTTTTTTCTGCCGTGCGAGTGTGTATGCCCGCCGCATCATGTATGCCCACGCACCGTAAAAGGCGAGGAAGAAGGGTAAGCCAAGTTTTACCCAAATGTACAAATAACCGTTGTGAATAAACGTTACGCGAGTGTAATAGCGCTCAAGCGGGTCGAAAATAGTAAAGGCCGCACCTAAACCAACACCGCCTAAAATGTACTGCAATAGCACATCAACTACAACACGAGTTTCATAAATCCTTGCTAATAGCGATAAATCCTGTGTTCCTGCTGCGGAAGAAGCAAATCGAGATTGAATGACTTTGATGATGAGTGCAGCGCGTTCAGGAAAGAGAATTTGTATTGCGAATAATACAAAAATCCCGCCAAGCAAGGAATAGAGAGCAACTGTGGCGACTTTTCGCTTATCAATAAGCCAAAGTGTTGCGATAATCCCGACCATGCCCGAAATCCAGAAACCCCGTGAAAAGCTTACTAATACGACGATTGCATAAAATGCTGTTAAGCATAGCATACCTAATCGTGCTTTTCGCGTGGAAGCGTATAATGCACCCATTGAACAAAGAACGGTCGCACAGAGGAAAATATGTGTGTTGAGCATCTTTCGAGAAGTCCAAACTTGATACGCATACAGCACATTTGATGCGGCTTTCACATATTGCCATAAATTTGTCGCCCCAATAAAAATAAATACCCCTGCCGTTAAACTCAGAAATGTGAAGATATGTTCACGCTTCGTAAAATGTTCTCGCCAAGGCAGATAGTACAACATTGTATAAAACAGCAGGTACTCACGAAGCCATGTCAAAGCAGAAGATTGGTCATTAACCAGCACTAAAAGGAGATTCACGGACATTAGGAAAACCGTGAAAACAAGAACTTTATCCCCAAAATGCCGAATAAAACTACGTTTCTGAATAAACACCATTGAAAACATCCATATCCAAAGCCCACCCATGATAAAAGCAACAAGCGCATATTCCTTGAGAGTAATCGCTTCGTCGCCTTTACCGCTCGAAATCCAAAAATAATTCAGCACAGCACCTGTGTACAACCAAATACGAGGATACCTTACAAAAAGCATGAATACAAGCGCCAGCAAAGGCAGAGCCACTAACATAATGCCGCTTATCCAGCCTGTAAACAAGAGTGCAAGCGGTATTGCCGTTGCTACAATGGTGGAGAGAACTATGCTATCACGATGAATCGCAAAGTATTGCGCACAAGGCTTGGTTGTAATCGAAATGCTTGTCATAACTGCCCGAAAAGTGCCGCAAAACGGAGTTTCCAGACAAGCCATGCTGCTTCCCAAATGATATTTTTGCTCATTTTGGAAACGCCACTGCGCCTATCCACAAAAATAATCGGTATTTCCACTATTCGTGCGCCACGCCGCCAAAGTTTGAAGTTCATTTCGATTTGAAACGCATAACCGTTGGAGCGAATACGTTTCAAGTTTACTTTGCGCAAAATTTCCGTGCGAAAGCACTTAAAACCGCCTGTGGCATCGTGAATCGGCATTCGCGTTATCCAGCGCGTGTAAACATTTGCAAACCAACTAAGCAAAAGGCGCTGCATGGGCCAATTCACCACATTCACACCGCGACTATACCGCGAACCCAAGACCACATCAGCATTTTCAATTGCACTGAGGAAATTCGGAATTTCTTTCGGGTCGTGAGAAAAATCTGCGTCCATTTCAAAGACAATCTCGTACCCGCCTTCCATTGCCCAGAGAAAACCTTCGCAATATGCCGTTCCCAAGCCAAGTTTGCCCATGCGCTCCAAAAGATGGATGCGATTGTTTTCACCTTGCAGCGTGCGAACAATAGACCCCGTGCCGTCGGGAGAATTATCGTCCACGACGAGAATTTCCAACGTCGGATGAACAGCAAAGATTGCATCAGTGATAGCGCGGATATTATCGCTTTCGTTGTATGTGGGGATGATAATAAGAATTTTCATGCTCTTTCAATTCAGAAATCCAAGTGTTTAAGCCTGCCCGTGTCCTTTAAAGACTTTTATCACGGTGCGAATAATTATCTCAATGTCGAGACGAAAAGAGATATTTTCAATGTAGTAAAAATCGTAGGTGAGCCGACTACGAATATCGTCAATCGTTTCTTGATATTGAAAATAATTAGGGCTGATTTGCCACCAACCTGTCAAACCCGGACGAACCTTGTGGCGACGTGGATAATAGGGAATAGCCTGACTAAATTTCTCCACCAATTTCGGGACTTCGGGGCGTGGTCCAACGATGCTCATATCACCTTTCAGGATGTTCCAGAGTTGCGGAATTTCGTCCAGGTGCGTTTTGCGAATAATTCTGCCAAAAGGCGTTACGCGGGCATCATTCACCTGTGTAAAGCCTGTAACCTTGTCCGAACCTTGCGCCATAGAGCGAAATTTCCATATCCGAAACGGTACACCGCCGCGTCCAATCCGAATTTGTGAGTACATCGCTCCACCAGGCGTTTCCAGCGCAACAATCACGCCGATTGCGACCCACACAGGCAAACCGACGATAATTCCCAAGAGGCTCAGAACAATGTCCATAAGGCGCTTCATCACACGCTGCCAAGGAGTCATAATTTGTGCGCTGATTTCGATAAGCGCCATGCCGTACACGTGTTGGGTACGGGTTTGACCGGAGAAAATTTCGTACAAATCCGGCACGACTTTCAGCGTAATATCGTGCTTTTCGCACTCATTCGCCAAACGCAGTAATTCTTCATGGTTCGGTGTCGCTGTGGAAACAAGCACCGTTGTCGGGCGCACAGCCGCAAGCAGTTTCGGAATCTCGCTTACCACGCCCAAAAGCGGCAGTTGTGCGGGCTTCGTCATTACATTGGAATCGCTGACGGCGCTATTGTGCCATTGTTCGGCTTCGGTAGCGTCCGACATCACCACACCAATCGGATGAAAACCAAAGGCGGGTGCTTGCCGCACGGAAAGTTGCAACGCACGAACATTGTCCGCCGAGCCGACAAGTAGCGTCGGGAAGCTGATAATCTCTCGTATTCGGAGTACCCTCTGCGCATAGCGAGCCGTGATGCGCCCTGCACAAACACTCGCACAAAAGGCAACCCAATACAGAAAAACAAGCAACCGGGGATTTTGTGCGGGAGCGATGTCATCCAAAAAAATCAGCAAACCCAGAATACAACAGCCGATGAAGGTTATGCGAACAATCGTAAAAAATTCGTCAAACGGCGAACGCACGTACCAATCCTCATACAAGCCGCCAAACCAGAACAGAAGCGCCCAATAGCCATAGAGGGCAATAACAGCCGCAACAATAAGCGTCGTGCGTTCATCCGACAACAAGGGCTGCGTAAATGCGCTGGTCGAGGTTTCAAACAAGCCGCTAAAAAACCGCAGCAGATAGTACACCACAAAACTTGCGCTAAAGCTGAGAGCATCGAAAATAATTTGGTATAAACGCGGTGAACGCGGCACGTGCAAGCCTTTTCTACGCACTTTTGAATGCGCCACCTCAGCCGCATTCACGTTGGGATGCGGGTTCGGCGAAGAAGAGGAAAATGCTTGAGAAATGGTCGTCATAATGACGCTGCAACAAAAAGAAGTGTCGGAGGGGAACAAACTGCGCTACAAATATAGAACTCTGCGAGAAACCGTACAACCACGTTTTTGTAGATTCTTGTGCCTTCCCCGTCCGACGGCTGAAAAGTGTAAGGACGCTGCCGTCGCACGGGTTTCCACACAAGATTTTTTTCGAGTAGCCGAGGTAACCCGTACTACGCCGAAGAAGGCGTAGGACGGGGGATAGCAAACCAAAAACGATTACTCAATAACTTTACCGCGCAAGCGAATCCACCACACAAAATTCCTCTTCGCCCTTGCCTGTTTGCACAAAAAACGCACAACGGCGGGCTTGCCGCACGGTATCGCTTGCGTTCACGCGCACGGCGTAGCGTGTGCCTTCTGCACCAAATGTGCGGCGAATGGTAAAATCCGTTGGCGCGTCCGTGCGCAAGCGCTTTCCTGTTTGTATCAATGTTGGCGTGAGGCGTTCAATCGGATTGGGTGCATACCGCTCCACATAACGTTTTGCGCGTTCCCACGCAATGCTGTCGGTTTCGGGCGGCATGAGAAAATCGGTGTCGCAAAAGCGCGTCAGCAGTTCGTATTCGGTTTCCGCACTTTTCCCAAAATCGCTTTTCACCGAAGCAATTTCGCCGTCATAGCGTTTCACAAAAAAATAGCGCTGCTCGCCGCTTTCATCGGAAACAATTTGTGTTGCGAAGGATGTGAGCGTGTCGCCGCGTCGCAAAAATTCTACCCACCGGCGCTGCGGATGCTGATACAACGGCACATTGGGGCGCATAATGACGATGCGTTGTCGCTGAGGAATGATGATTGTCTGCTCGGCACAAGAGCAGATGCAGAGAATGGTGACACTAAATACCAGAAAAACGTAGAAACTATGCGGTCTTCGAGGGAACACGGAGAATTATTTTTTGTTATGATTCGGGATATAACCGTCGCTCATAATCACATCTTGCAAACGGCGTTTTTCGCGCAAATCCGGTAGCAAGCGCTCTATGTAGTCACGCAAAATTTCCAAACGACGATTTTCGGAGCGAATTTCGAGAAGTTCCTGTTTGCGCAAAATATCCAAGCCCGCTTTTTGGGCTATCACAAACGAGGCTGTAACAGCGCTGGCAATATCCAACACGTATTCATCGGCAGCACCCGGATAGACAATCTCAACAAGTTCGTTGTACAGCGTGATACATTCCGCTCGAAGCCCTGTATCAACAGGCTCGTTTTCTTCATCACCAAAATAATCCACGATTCCCACATAATACAATTCCTCGCCTTCGCGCAGTGAACGCAAGGTGTAGCGCGACTTTCCCGTCACAATCACATCCAAACGCCCATCGGGATAACGGCGCGTAATCTCGCTGACTTCCACCGTGCAGCCCGTTTGATACAGGCGCGAAGAGTCCACGAGATTGATGCCGAAATCCTTGTGTTCGTCCATTGCCACATTCACAAGCTGCTTGTAACGCGGCTCAAAGATGTGAAGCGGCACGGAAGATTCGGGAAAAACGACGATATTAAGCGGGAATAAACCGATTTTTTCCATAGCGATTGAAAATTAGCGAAAAATTTCTTCCAACTGAAGAGCGATGCCCGTTGCGGGGTCGGTTAAGGTGCCGTGAGCATAGCTTACGGGCTTTGCCTGAGTCGCAACAACAGTAATCGTGCGCGTCGGCGGCACAACAATCCAACACGAGTGAACGCCGTGCGCGAAGTATTCACGCGCTTTAGCGAATAAATCGCTCACAGGCTGCTTTGCCGAAACAACTTCAATGGCAGTAATCGGAGGAGTGAGCAGATATGCGGCTTCTTGGTCCCAATCATTCTCCATTGGAGGCATAAGCGCAATATCAGGACGAACTAACCACGAGTCCAAATTAAAGTCCGCTTCGGGAAAAACCGAGATAACGCGCTGGTCTTCATACTTTGCCAAGGCAGCACACAAGCGAAATTGCGTTTTGGAGTGATTCTTATCTGCCATAGTGCGGGCGAAATCAATCTCTTCGTCAGAAAGTTCAATATCGTGCAGAAGCGCGTTCATAATGAGGTGTGTTCAGGTTTTGCATTATTGCCGAAAGTGATTATAAACTGCTGTGCATTTCTCTAAAACTACACATTTTTACCAGAAAAAACAAGGGAACAGCGCATAATTCCTTGCTGTTCCCTTGTAATTCATAATGCCTGAGACGAAGAACACGTTAGCGGCACAAGCCTTATTTTGCAAACTTCGTGTAACGCTCGTTAATGCGCCCCCAGTGGAGGTTTGCAAAGAAATTATCAAGATATTTTGCCCGCGCCGGACCGTCTTTGTGGTAATAAGCGTGTTCAAACATATCGCAGGAAATAAGCGGAATACCGCCCCAAATCGCGCCGTAATGATGTTCATCCACCAGCACATTCAGCAAACGACCGCTATACAGTTGGTCAAGCGTAAGAACGCCCCAACCGGAGAGTTTTGCAGCGATACAGGTTGCCTTAAAATCAGCTTTCCATGCGTCCACTGAGCCAAATTCTTTTTCGATTGCCGCTACAACATCTTTGCCTTTCGAGGTGTCGCCATCGCCGCCCAGAACTTCCCAATACACATCATGCAGCACCGTACCCGCATGATTCCACGTTTGGCGGCGCTTGAGTTCACCGAAATCTGACCAGTTGCCGTTTGCAGCAGATTTATCCGCCGTCGGGAGTTCGGCTTCGATTTTATTCAAAAACGTAACATAGCCTTTGTGGTGCGTATTGTAGTGCCAATCAGTTGTTTCCGGCGACAATACGTCTTTGAGCAAGGTTTTTGCTTCATCGTCCGAATAGGGACGGGGATTAAATTTCCATTCGTAAGCCATAAAATTTTACGTTCAATGGGAGTGAAAAAAATGAGTTATTGACATAAAGTATGAATAATGCGTTTGACCATGACAAACAACTGCGCTACAACAGGCTTGGAATCATGTTTTTGAAGTGTTTGAGCGTTTGAAAAAGTGCAAAAGCATTTTCTTCATCCGCCGCGTTAAATTCCTTACTGACGGCATATTCGCTGCCTTGAAGGGCAAGCAAAAACCAGAGCCGCCCAACCGTATAAGCACCATAAACAGGCTTTGTGCTTGCGTTAAATGCTTGTGCGGCAATCATCGTTGCAAGCACCTGACCAAGCGGGTCATTAGACGAACCACGCTCTTTTTTGTACTCGTGAATACACAGGAGCGGGGCTTTGGGGATACGATTCCCCCGAGCAATCAAGACATCTACCGTATCGCTCAAGATTTTTCCCTTCACCTCAGCGCTGATGGTGCGGTCAGCAAAGATTTTACAGCCTTCGGTGTCGTAATCAACTAATTCAAGCAAGTGTGCGATAAATTTCAATTTCAGTTCTTCTTCGTTCCAATTCTCGACGTTTGCCGCCAAACGCTGAGATAATGTCCGCAAACGCTCTTTTTCACTTTCAGACAATGATGTATCAGTATGCAGAAGCAATTCTTGGAGCGGCTTGAGTGTTGGAACTTGCCGCAAAGCGAAGGTTTCTTCTACATCGTCAGCGTTCCACGCTCGAAAAGGCTTATATTTTTCGGATGCTTTTGCCATAGCAACAATGAAAAGAAGAAAAATTTACGCATCATAATCCACCGAAACATCGTCGGTCGTTGGATGTGATTGGCAGGTAAGAACATAGCCATCAGCAATTTCGTCATCGGTCAGCGCTTCGCGGTCGTCCATGACAACTTCGCCGGAAAGTTTTTTCGCCCTACACGTGCAGCAAGAACCGATTTGACAGGCATATGGCGGATCAAGGTTTTGCCGAATGGCTGCTTCTAAGATTGATTCGCTGTCTTCAACAGTGATAACGCTTTTTTTGCCGTAAAGAAGAACGGTAACAGAACGGGACATTGAAGAGAATAAATAGTGAAAAGATAAATGATTGTAAATTGCAAAAACAGGGTGAAACGATTGGGGAATGAAGCCTTACATAAAGCTAATCCCTACATAAAGCCAAGTTCCAACATCGCCACTTCCGACATCATGGATTTATCCCACGTCGGCTCGAAAACGACATCCACCATCGCATCAGTAACGCCTTCTACAGCCTTCACGCGCTCTTCGACTTCGCCCGGCAGTGTTCCTGCCGAAGGGCAATTCGGTGAGGTGAGCGTCATTTCGACATAGACGCTGTTATCAGGCTTAATTTCAACGTTGTAAATCAAGCCAAGTTCATAAATATCAACAGGAATTTCCGGGTCATAGCACGTTTTGATACTGCTGATTATTTTTTCTTCCACATTCGGGA
The DNA here is from genome assembly GCA_025455065.1 of Candidatus Kapaibacterium sp. Taxonomy (GTDB): domain Bacteria; phylum Bacteroidota; class Ignavibacteria; order Kapaibacteriales; family UBA4661; genus PH2015. The sequence goes on from JALONG010000022.1 coordinate 35,444, forward strand.
TAGAGCCCTTGTTGATGAACTGTGTTCGTACTTCGGTTGTTTCCATAATCGCAAAAAAACTGGTGATACTTTGGGTGATTCACTCGAAAACCTCAAAACATAAAGCACTGATGCGCTGTTGCTGTTCTATTGCTGTTGTTGTCGTTTTATTGCTGTTGCTGTTGTATCATCGAAAAACCAAGCGCATACATTTTGATTTTCTTTATCATTGACGCAAAACCGTTCGTTCTCGTGGGTGAAAGATGTGTGTCTAAGCCAATTTTTTTCATAAAATCCGGTTCGGTCTGAAGAATTTCCTTCGGTTCACGCCCTGAATACACCTCTAAAGCAAGTGCTACCAAACCTTTAACGATAGCCGCATCGGAATCACCTTGAAAAACCGCTTTTCCGTCATGCAGTTCCGCATGAAGCCACACTTGCGATTGACAGCCGCGCACTTTGTTGTCATCCGTGCGATGCTCTTCGGGATAGGGCGCTAACTTGCGTCCCAGCGCAATGATGTGGGCGTATTTGTCTTCCCATTCGGTAAAATCCGCAAAGTCTTGGACGATTGCGTCTTGTGTTTCGTGGATGGTCATAAAAAAGTAAACTGTTGCTGAACAATGACTTGTTGGACAATGATTTACGACAACACCGTCAATTTCGCAAATTTCAACACCAATTTTTTCCTGCCGACCCCGGGAAAATCTACCTCCACTTGCGTTGTTTCGCCTGCGCCGGAGATACGGATAACTTTTCCTTCGCCAAACATTCCGTGTTGAACACGAGAACCAATGCGAAGTGGAGCGCTTTCGTCAGGGGCAAGTTGGGAAAAATCTTCATCTGCCGGAATATCGTCAAAATCATGCTTGGGAGCGGCTTTTGCGGGTGTCCTCGAAGAATACGACGAAGATTGTGCAGAACTATTGCCAAAGGATTGATATGTTTTGCCCCCGGAAGCGCCGCTAAACCCTGTTCCCATGCTGCTTTTGGGCGCATTACTCCCCGAACTGAATTTGCTTTGAATACTCGTACCGCCGTGTTCAATCAACTCTTTGCGAATTTCCCCCAAAAACGGCGACGGAAGCGGATAGTTCAATTCCCCGAAACGATAGCGTTTTTCGGCGTGTGTGAGGTACAACTGCTCTTCGGCGCGAGTAATTCCGACGTAGAACAAACGGCGCTCTTCCTCCATTTCCTCCTGCTGCTGCTCCGCACGAGCGCCCGGAAACAAGCCCCGCTCCATACCGGCAATAAAGACCACAGGAAATTCCAGCCCTTTTGCGGAGTGAATCGTCATCAAGGTAACGTGTTTGCCACCCGCTTTCACTTCGTCAATGTCCGCAAGCAACGATATTTCCTGCAAGTATTGGTCGAGCGTCGGGGTTTCGCCTTCGGCAGAGCGGCGCTCACAGTATTCGGCAAGATGCGACAACACGCGCTGAATGTTGTTCCAACGGTCGAGTGATTCATCTGAGCCGTCATTTTCATACATTTTCAGCAAGCCGCTTGATTCCATGAGCATTTTCGCAACTTCATCCGCACGGGCGCTTGATTGCAAAGCGCGGGCGCGTTCGATAATCGTCGCAAAGCCTTGTGCAGCCGCCTGAGCGCGTTTTTGCATTCCTTCTGCCTGCTCTGCGTAGTGAAATGCCTCCAAAAGTGTCATATTGCGCCCTTCGGCAAACCGTTGAATATGGTCGAGCGAGGTTTTGCCAAGTCCGCGAGGCGGCTCATTGACAATGCGCATCAGGCTTTCATCGTCTTGCGGATTGACCACAACGCGCAAATACGCGATCGTGTCTTTCACTTCCTTGCGCTTGTAAAAGGACACACCGCCAACAATCAAATACGGCACGTTTTCACGCCGGAGCGCATCTTCGATTGCTTGCGATTGAGCATTGGTGCGGTACAGCACAGCAAAATCCTCCAAGCCGCGTTCTTGCTTGCTTTGAGCGGTTTTGATGATTCGCACGATACTTTCCGCTTCTTCGCGGTCATCGCGGCAACGCAAAAGTTGGATTTTGCTGCCGTCGGTGTTGTCCGTCCACAGCGCTTTCTTGATTTGGCGCGTGTTGCGGTTAATCACATCGTTTGCCGCTTCCAAAATCACTTTGGTTGAACGATAATTTTGCTCCAAACGCACAACATTTGCATCGGCGTAATCCCGCTCAAAATCAAGGATGTTGCGAATATCCGCGCCGCGCCATTTGTAGATGCTTTGCGCGTCGTCGCCCACAACGCAGATATTACGGTACTTCCGTGCCAAAAGGTTCACCACTTCGTATTGCGCCTTGTTGGTGTCTTGGTATTCGTCAATGAGAATGTAACGAAATTGGTCGTGATAACGCTCCAAAGCCCCAGCATTATTGCGCAAAAGGCGAATCATATTGAGCAGCAAATCATCAAAATCCATCGCATTATTTTTTGCCAAGCGCTTTTCGTAATCTTTGTAAATCATCCCGACTTGCTTTTCAAAAAGCGAATTTGCTTCGCGCTGGTATTCCTGCCACGAAAGCATTTTGTTTTTCGCACCGGAAATAGCGCCGCGCACAGCCGACGGATTGTAATTTTGTTGCGAAATTCCCAGCGTCGTCATTACTTGCTTCACAATAGACAAGGAATCATCGGCATCGTAAATCGAAAAACTGGACGAAAAGCCGATGTGTTCAGCCTCGCGGCGTAAAATTCGCGCAAAAACCGAGTGAAATGTTCCCGCCCAGATTCGCCGCGCCTTATCAGCACCAATCAGCGTTGCGATGCGCTCTTGCATCTCTCCGGCGGCTTTATTGGTAAAGGTCAAAGCAAGGATATTCCAAGGCTGTACGCCTTTTTCAATCATGTAGGCGATACGGTAGGTCAAAACACGTGTTTTTCCGCTTCCCGCACCCGCTAAAATGAGCAAAGGTCCGTTAATCACTGCGGCTGCGTCACGCTGCGTGGGGTTCAGTCCGTCTAAAATGGCGCTGTACGAGCCGTTTTCCGATGACGTTGCAGCAGCGTTTGCGATTGCATTGACAGGTTTTTCGTTCAGAGGTTTGAGAACAAGTTTTGACATGGGAAGTGTGTGTGGATGCGTGGTTGTGGGTGGTTTTTGCGCGAGTATTCCGTCTTAAATCTTCCCGTAGCACAGACATTCCTGTCTGTGTCCGAAATGAGCGAAGCGAATAATCTTCTTAGCCAGTCTTTACGCTACTTTCGATAAATACGCCTATCGGCGTTAGGGGACACAGACAAGAATGTCTGTGCTACTGAAGATTGTTCATGTATTGTTTGTTCATTCCTAAAAACAAACAATGCCTGCAAAAATACGGTTTTCTCAGGCAAGTACAGATTATTTTTTTCTGTACGCAGTCTCTGTGGCGCTGTTTGGGAAATTTTCCGTACATTTGTCCCTTTGTGTTTCATATTCCCGTTGCATCGAATACCACACAAAGGACTGTTATCATGGCGACAAAAGCAAAAAAAACTAAGTACATCTTCATCACCGGCGGCGTGTTGTCATCGTTGGGGAAGGGCATTACATCGGCATCGCTGGGCTTGCTGCTGAAAGAGCGGGGCTTATCGGTAACGATTATGAAGTTCGACCCCTATATCAACGTGGACCCCGGCACGATGAACCCCTATCAGCACGGCGAGGTCTATGTTACCGACGACGGCGCGGAAACTGACCTTGATTTGGGGCATTACGAGCGCTTCGTACAAGCACCCGTAGGGCGACAAAACAGCGTCAGTACGGGGCAGATTTATTTCGAGGTCATTCAGCGCGAGCGGCAAGGGAAATATCTCGGAAAAACGGTACAAGTTGTGCCTCACATCACCGATGAAATCAAGCGCCGCATGACGACGTTTGATAAAAAATTCGATGTTGTCTTGATTGAATTAGGCGGCACGGTCGGCGATATTGAATCCATGCCTTTTCTGGAAGCCGCACGGCAACTTGGTTTGGAGCAGGGGCGTACCAATGCGCTGTTTATCCACCTCACCTACGTTCCCTTCATCAAATCCGCCGGAGAATTTAAGACCAAACCAACACAACATTCCGTGCGAATGTTGATGGAATACGGGATTCAGCCCGATATTTTGGTCTGCCGTTGCGAAGAAGATTTGGAAAAAGACATCAAGAGCAAAATTGCGCTTTTTTGCAACGTGGATGAAGACGGCGTTATTTTGGCGCTTGATGCGGAAACAATTTACGAAGTGCCGATACATTACGCGAAAGCAAAATTGGATGATACGGTTGTGCGCAAACTCAACATTCAACGCACCTCCAAACCGACGCTTACCGAATGGACAAAATTTGTGCAGCGCGTGAAAAAGCCCAAAAACACCGTAACAATCGGCTTTGTCGGGAAGTACGTTCAACACCAAGACGCATACAAAAGCATTTTGGAAGCGCTCTCCCACGCCGGAGCCGTGAATAATGCCCGCGTTCAGGTTAAATACATTGATTCCGAAAAAATCACCACGCCCGAACAAGCCGCCGAAGCGCTTGCAGGGACAAACGGCATCGTTGTTGCACCGGGCTTTGGTTCACGCGGGATTGAAGGAAAAATTTTAGCAATTCAGCACGTCCGCGAAAATGGTATTCCCTTTTTCGGCATTTGCTTGGGAATGCAGTGCGCGGTGATAGAATTTGCGCGGAATGTGTGTGGTTTAACGAATGCCAATTCCGGCGAATTTAAGAAAGTCAAAAACAACGTCATTGACCTTATGCCCGACCAACGCGGTATCACCAACAAAGGCGGTACGATGCGGCTTGGCTCGTATCCGTGCGTTCTCAAAGAAGGCACAAAATCCTTTGACGCATACAAATCGCAAATCATCCGCGAACGCCACCGCCACCGCTACGAATTTAACAATGAATTTCGTGATGAATTGGAATCGGCTGGCTTGGTAATAAGCGGTGTTTCACCCGATGCCCGTTTGGTGGAAATGGTCGAACTGCCGAATCATCCTTGGTTTGTGGGCTGCCAATTCCACCCCGAATTCAAGTCGGTTGCCGTTGGTGGTCATCCGCTTTTTGTCAGCTTTGTCGGCGCGGCGGTGACGAATCAGGAAAAAAGCAAGTAATCCCAACGTGAACGAAAAAGGGCTTCGGTAGCACAGACATTCTTGTCTGTGACCAAAATGAGCGGAGCGAATAGTCTTCAAAGCCAGTCTTTACGCTTCTTCCGGCAATTACGCCTAACGGCGTTAAGGACACAGACAAGAGTGTCTGTGCTACAAAAAGATTGCCCACTATCTCTCAAAATTTACCATTCAACACTTCCCCCAAAATGGAAACAATAACAACCTCCTCCGGCTTGCAATACATTGACACCGAAATCGGCACAGGCGCAAGCCCTGAACGCGGTCAGCGCGTAACGGTGCATTATACAGGAACGCTCGAAAATGGCATGAAATTCGACTCTTCGCTTGACCGCAATGAGCCTTTTGCCTTCAAAATTGGCATTGGGCAGGTGATTGAGGGCTGGGACGAAGGTGTAGCAACGATGAAAATAGGCGGCAAGCGCCGTTTGATTATTCCGGGCAATCTTGGCTACGGGCGGCAGGGTGTTCCGGGACTTATCCCTGCAAATGCAACGCTTATTTTTGATGTAGAACTTTTGAAAATTTCTCAGTAAGTTACGGGGCAAATTTTATCGTTGAGGTTGTGAAGAGCGTAGTAAGGATGCGCTGTTTACAGCTTCGCTATAAAAACACAGGTTGAATCACACCTTGAAGGCGAATTGTTATGATGACACTCCCACCTGATGCACTCCTCAGTCAGCTTCGCTCCGCTGCACAGGGTTTGCTCTATCCCAGCGAAACCGACGCAGCATTTGAGGCGTTTGCATGGCAAACGATGCGCGATTTTTCGATAGACAAACTGCTCCTTGCCACGCGGCACGACCGCAATACGCCTGTGGACGGTACAGAGCCGGAGGACTTCTTTGCCCCGCTAACCCGCATGGAAGAATGGTTTGATGACACCGAGCGAGAGACTGCCGAACAGTTTCAAAACCTTTTCGACACACTCCAAGACTATCTGAGCGAACTTTCGGTGTACCGCGTCGGGACAGTGAACATTGATATTTACATCATTGGAAAAACTGCTGACGGTTATTTCGCCGGAGTATCTACTAAAGCCGTAGAAACCTGATAATTCCCTGCAACCTTCATGCCCTCCACTGCTCAATCTCACCAACAATTCTACGCCAAAGACCGCGCAGAATGGCGTACATGGCTCATGGAACACCACGCGAGGGAAAAAGGCGTGTGGCTCATTTACTACAAAAAAGAGAGCGGAAAGCCGCGTGTCAGCTATGACGAATCTGTCGAAGAGGCGCTGTGCTTCGGGTGGATTGACTCTGTTGCGAGAAAAATTGACGATGAGCGTTTTATGCAGCTTTTTTCGCCGCGCAAAGCCTCAAGCGGTTGGTCGAGACCGAATAAAATCCGTGTGGAGCGCCTCATTGCTGAAGGTTTGATGATGCCTGCGGGATTAAAAACTATCGAAACAGCAAAAGCAAATGGCAAGTGGGAATCACTGGACGAGGTAGAAAATCTCACTATTCCCGATGACCTGCAAGCCGCATTGGAACAGCACCCTCCGGCTTTAGAGTATTTCACGGCATTTTCTCGCTCGACAAAACGTGGCATTTTGGAATGGATTCACAACGCAAAACGCCCCGAAACCCGCGAAAAACGTGTCGTTGAGACGGCAACGCTCGCCGCACAAAACATCAAAGCAAACCAATTTACGCCCAAAAACCGATGACTTCTCTTCTCATTCTTTGGGCGCGGTATCCCTTTCCGCCGCAAAGCGGACGCACAAAACTTCTCGCGCAGCGCCTTGCCTTCTGTGCCGGCGCGAATTGCACCGTGCATTTGGTCATTTTCGATACAGCCTCCGAAGAAGAGCAGAAGCGGCGCAAAACCTTTCTCCAAGAGCAGTTTCCTTTTGTGCAAAGTGTCCGTTTTTTGCCGCTGCCCTCGCTCCCGCATGCGGCATGGAATATGCTCCGCTACTCGCTTTTGAGCGATGCAAAAACGCTGCAAGAGTCGCTCTTTTTTTCTCCCGCCTACAAACGCCTCATTGACGAGGAAATACACCGCTTGCAGCCTACGACGATTTACTGCGATACCTTTCGCATGGCGCAGTATCTCGAAGATTTTCAGCAAAGTGCGACATTGCGCAATCTACCTCACAAGCCGCATATCGTCTTTGATTGGGACGATATTTTTTCGCAGAAATACCAAAATTATTTAGAGCGAACCGACGACGATACGCCGCTTTTGGGCTATTTGTCGAAATATGTTCCGGCGTTTATTCAGAAACTTGCGAACCACGTTTTACGCCGCACATTGCTCAAAATCGAAATTGCACGGTCGTTGCAACGTGAAACCGTGCTACCGCCTCATGCCGACGAAACGATATTAGTTTCGCCCCGCGAAGTCGAAACGCTGCAAAAGCGCAGCAATACTGCTTCGGTGAGTGCAATGTTGCCTGCGGTGCATTTCCCCACGCTTCCCGAAAACTGCCCGGAGCGCCCACAGAGCCTTGTGTTTATGGGCTTGCTGAATTTTATGCCCAATGAAGAAGGCTTGCTGCATTTTTTGGAAGTTATTTTCCCGCTTGTGCAGAAAAAATTAGCCCAAAACAAGGTTTCAAGAGCTTCCCTGACCATTATCGGAGCAAACCCCACACCACGTTTACTCGCAGCAGCAGAAAAACACGGTGAACTCGTCAAATTTACGGGATTCGTACCGGAACCCGCATCAATACTTTGCTCGTCAGAAGTATTCATCGCTCCGGTCTATTACGGAACAGGCATCAAAACGAAAATTTTGGATGGAATGGCGTACCACGTTCCCGTGGTTACCACGCCACAGGGCGCAGAAGGGCTTGCCCTTCGGAGCGGTGAAGAAGCCATCATCGCCAAAAGCGACGAAGAGTTTGCCGAAGCCTGTACCCGCCTTATCCTCAACCCCGCAGAGCGCTCCCATATTCGCGCCCAAGCATTACGCTACGTGCAAACACACCATACCGAAGAGGCGCTCCGCACAAGGTTTTTGAGCATTTGTCGCATTTCGTCTTGATTGTTGCTGAAAAGTATTGCCAAGAATGAAATAATGTTACACATTCAGTGGCACAGGCATTTTTGCCTGTGCGAATTGCCTTACAACAGCATCAATACTCGCACAGGCAAAAATGCCTGTGCCACTAAAGTTTTTTAGTGCCATTCTATGCGGCGAACACGTATTTTTCTGGTATTTCTGCCGTAAATTCAGCATATTCGCCTTTGGCAGCACTACTGCGCAGCACTACTTTTCGACTACTCACGTTATTACGATATTTCTCACTTTTTCTGTGTGTTCACTATGGCAAATGCTTCTTTTTCGCGCTTCCGCGCAATTTCTCGGCATACCACGCTTCAACACAAGGCAATCCACCATTTGCGGGCAATCGGCTCACTGTGTTTGCTGCTCGGATGTTTGGCGTGTAGCGTTGTTCAGCCTGTGCGAGTGCTGCCCGAAGGCACAACGCAAATTACGGGTTCGCTGGGCGGTCCGTGGCTTCCTAATTCAAGTCCCGCAATTATCGCTCCGTATCTCAATATTGGCGCAATGCACGGCGTTTCCGAAAGCGTAACACTGACAGGCAGTCTGCACGGCACAATGCTTCCTTTTGGTGTTCTTGGCTTAGATTTGGGTGCAGCGGCGCGGCTTTTGAAGCAGCAAGGAGCAGTGCCGGAATTGACCGCAAAAGCGCAGTTTTACGGCTTCTATGATTTCACTCCCGGCGCTACGACGGCTCGCCCCGCAACGCCGGACGGCGCTACTGCGGCGGGTGCTGTGCGCATTTATCCATATCTTTCGCTCAATGCAAGTTATGAGCTAACACAAGGGTTACTGGGATATTTGGCGTTAGAAAATCTCTTCCAACTCACCAACTCGCCCAATTACTACTTCACGCCCACCGTTGGCTTGCAATATGCTCTTTCGCCAACATTTAGCTTGCAAGGCGAATGGAAGTGGATGGCTGCAAATGTGAATACGATGAACGGCATTTTTCAAGGGCAGTCCACGATAGGCACGACGGGCAACTGGGGCGTATTTTTGGGCTTTAATTGGACGATTGCACAGAAATCTACGACTTCCGATACAAAATAAACCAATAAGTGTCTAATAAATCCAAGCGCAATATCAAGTTTTCGCTATTTTTCCACTTTATTAGGAATCACTCACTATGGCTGCTTCATCTATAAATTTTCATTTACCAGAGTTTGTACAGCAAATTCAAGCATTGGCTAAAGAACAAAAGAAAAAAGGTAATGCCGCATCATTTGTAAGGATTTCTGACGAAACTAAAGAATGGGTTTGGCAAGAAGGTTATCGGACAGCCTCTGAAGATATACAACAATCAATGAAATCCGCCAGTTTAGAATCGCTCAACAATATTATTGGACTTAAAATAACCATTGATAACTCGTTACGCCCATTCCAATTTATCATTGGTTAAATCTTGCTTTTTACTTCTTCACTTTTTTTTCAATACGTTCCCATGAAACGCTCTTTTTTACACTTCGCCTACGCAGCCCTGATTGTATGCGGTCTGCAAAGCTGCGCAACAATGGACGGCTTTCTTTTTAACACGCAGCAAGTTTCGGAATATATTCTTCCCGACAGTGTGATTCCGAAATCCGCAATGGAAGCAGTTACGCTGACTTCAGGCGGTTTCAAACTGTACGGCTTTTTCGTAAAATCGCCCCGTGCGACTGCCGCAACACCGACAATTTTTTATCATCACGGCAATTTTCAGGGTATTCAAGCATATTGGGACAGAATGGAATACTTCTACAAAGCTGGCTACAACACGTTTATTTATGATTATCGTGGTTTCGGTAAAAGCGAAGGGAAGTCCTCGCAAGAAGGCTTAGAAGCCGATGCCGAGGCAGCATTAGCATATTTGCTATCACGCCCCGACGTTGATAGAACCAATATCGTCTTGTATGGTTATTCGCTCGGTGGTGTGCCGTCAGTCTATCTCGCAAGCAAATATGCGGCTCCGAACCCGACGTTTCAGCCCAAAGGCTTGATAACCGAAGCAATTTTTGCCTCCACAACAGACCTTGTGCAAAGCGGCTCTCTGCTTGACATTCCGGGCGGTTTTGTGATGAAAGACGAGTTTGCCAATGTTGTGCGCATAGCGCAAATACGCTGCCCGCTACTACTCATGCACGGCACGGCTGACCGTTTTATTGACATCACGCGGCATGGTGAAAAACTCTTTGCAGCAGCACCGAATAATCTTCGCCCCGCTAAAGAATTTTTCCGTATTTCGGGCGCTGGACACAGCACCATTCCTGAAACGATGGTGTTGAATAATTACATCGCTAAACTGCAAGATTTTACGACCAAAATTCGCTAACAATCGCTTTTGCAGGGGGATTCTGCTGATTTCACCAAAGCATCGCAGAATCTCCCTTTTTCTTCTAAACCAGCTACTATGCGCTTCCCAGACCTCAAAGCAATCGTTTTTGACCTCGATAACACTCTTCTTGATCACAATGCCGCCGAAAAGCAAGCAATCACCGCTTTCCTCCCGCTCTATTACCACGAACCCCTGATTGGAAGCCTTTTGCAAACAGCACCGCAGGAATTTCTCAGCCGTTATCGGCACTGGAACGAAATTCTTTGGCGAGATTTAGCAATGAAGCGCCTTTCAGCCGATGACCTCAAATGGCAACGTTTTGCAAAAACACTCCTTGATGTGGCTCCGGTGTTTACGGACGAGGATGCGAAGCGACTCGGCAAAGAAATGGGAAAAACGTACTTAGAGTTGTACGCCGACCATTGGTCAATGATTCCGAAAGCAGATGAAACCTTACTTGCATTAAAAGACCGCTTCAAACTTGGTTTAATTACTAACGGCTTCACCGAGCAACAAGAAGGCAAACTCGCCCGATTCGGCTGGCAAACAAGATTTGATGCCGCATTACTCTCCGGTAAGGTTGGCGTGATGAAACCCCACAAAGAAATTTTCGATATGACTTTGGCGGCGTTAGGCGTAAAAGCGCATGAAATCGTCTATGTCGGCGACCATTATGAAACCGATATTGTGGGTGCGCAAAACGCGGGCTGGCGGGCAATTTGGTTTAATCCGGCAAACAGTGTTCGCCCTGAAAACCGCGCAGATTGGACGATTGCAGGGTTGAAAGAATTGCTGGAGTTGTAAGAGTCGTTACACCATTGTTACGCACCATGACCAATCTTGATGCCATATTGCAGATCATAGATGACCGCAAAGCCAGACTTGACGGTCTTCGCAGAACATTGGACAATGAACGCATCCGCGAGGCTTTGAGAATTGAATTTCTTTACGAAAGCAATCGTATCGAAGGCAATACGCTCACGCTCCGCGAAACGCACCTCGTTGTGCAAGAAGGCATGACCATTAGCGGGCGCAGTCTGCGTGAGCATTTGGAGGCAATCAACCACAAAGAAGCGATTGCGCTCATTGAGGAAATTATTCAGCAAAAGCAAGATTTTTCGGAATACGTGTTGAAGCAAATTCACGCACTAGTACTGCACGGTATAGACCGCGATAATGCAGGGCGTTACCGCATCCAGCCTGTACTTATCTCCGGCAGCAGGCACATACCCCCACAAGCGCACACACTACAAAGCCTGATGGATGCGTACTTTGCATGGTACAATGAGCATCAAAGCCGTTTGCATCCTGTTGAACTGGCTGCAAACCTACATGAACGCTTAGTAACAATTCACCCGTTTATTGACGGAAACGGCAGAACGGCGCGGCTCGTGATGAACTTGGTTTTGCTGCGTCATGGCTACCCCTTAGCTATCATCGGCGGCGATTCCGAAAGCCGCATCGCATATTACGATGCCTTGGAAGAAGCGCAAATAAGAGGTAATTCTGAAGGTTTTACGCGGTTTATTGCAGAAATTGTGCTGAGTTCGCTGGAACGCTATTGCGATATTCTGGGAGGCAAAACAGCATGATTTCACCGTTGCATCAACTCAGACAACAAGCCTTAGCGTGTCTTCTCGGCAGCGCTGCCGTGTGTTTTTTTCTACAACTCCTGACAGGATTGCTCCTCTCCCTCAACTACGAACCATCGCTGCGCCCCGCACAAACACTTGCCGGAAAGTCAATCGTCGCGCTAGAAATAACAAAAAATTTCCGTGACAAAACCACACAAAACCGCTTCAACGCAGGAGAAATCGTCTTTGCAGAATTTGACACTGCCACAAAAGCGCCATTCTACGCGCCGGACACGCTCCGCACTCTTTCACGTATTATCACCGATACGGCATCACAACAGCCTTTGCAGCCGACTATTGCCTATTTCAGCGTGGAGCAAGCTATCATGCGCTCTTCAGACTTTGGTGGTCTAGTGCGTGGTATGCACCGAGCGGCGGCAAGTGTCGGCATTGTCGCGCTCACGCTATGGATGCTGCTGTACCTTCTCCCGTTTTTTCCACACGAAACCCTGATAAAACCTCATATTGCAGGCACACTCCTCTTTGCGCTCGTTTTTGGTACAAGCCTTTTAGGCTACATTCTCCCAATGAACCTGCAAAGCCGTGCCGCGCTGGATATTGTGCTGGCAACGGTGGAATCCTTCCCGCTTTTGGGAACAGTGCTGACAAAACTACTCAAAGGTGCTTCCGCACTAAGTTCCACGACGCTTGTGCGCGTGTATATCTTGCACATTCTTGTTGTGCCTCTGCTTATCGGGGCTTGTTGGTTTCTTCTGAAACATACATTGTGGGAGCGTACCAAGAGCATACAAAGCCTGATGATGAGCGTGGGTGTGGTATGGCTTTGTACGATGATTGCGTGTTCCACTGCCCTTCCCAGCCAAGACATCATGCGGCTTCCGGCAGATTTGACGAAAGTGATGAGCATGGGCGGCATGGCACAACCGGAATGGTATGCACTAGGTTTTGCGGCACTTTTGAATGTATTTCCTGCTTGGGGGGTCAGTGTTGGTGCGGTGTTGTGGTTTACTCTTGTGTTTATCATACCGTTGCTGGAACGGTTTCCAGCGTTTGTAGGGAATAGCACAAAAGCCTTGTCTGCGGCATTATTGCTTATGTTTTGCGTACTTACGGTATGGGAATTACGCGCATGGCGCTTCCCACGTTTTGGATTTACCGATGAAAGCCTTGAAGTGGCGCTGGTGGTGAGTATTTTGAGCGCAGCGTTTATTGGTGCGGCTTGGGCGTATTGTCGTCAAAGTGAGAAATGACGCAGTTCAAAAATCCGACAGCCCGCTCAGAAGCGGACAGCCGGATTATGCTCTATCCAAAACCTGCACCGTTAAACGACTCACACACACGAGTTTCCCGTCTTCGGTTGAAATGGTAATGTCCCAGACTTGCGTTGTTTTGCCGACGTGGCGCGGTGTTGCCCGACCAACCACAAAACCCTCGCGCACCGAGCGAATGTGATTCGCATTGATTTCCAGCCCCACACACGCCTTTTCTGCGGGATTCACGCATAAATATCCCGCAAAACTCCCCAACGTTTCTGCCAGCACCACCGATGCCCCGCCGTGCAGCAATCCCATAGGCTGATGTGTGCGTTTGTCCACCGGCATTCGTGCTTCGATATAATCATCACCGATTGCCGTAACGACGATTCCCAAATGTTCGACCATGGTATTTCGAGACATTGCGTTAATTTCGTCGAGAGTAGGTTTTATGAGCCACATAGAATGAATACCTTGTTTGAATTGATACTTGTTTTTCTGATTTGCAGTTCCTGTTTGTTCAAAACAATGTTGGACGTTACCGATTCAAAAATTCGTTGTATAGCTGACGTGCCTGTGGGCTGTCAAATAAGGCAGTATGCCCATATTGCGGCACATCTAGGAAAAGACGGGATTGACAATTGGTACAGTTCCTTACTTGTTGTACAAAAATGGGCCATGAAGTTAATTGGATTTGCGCATCATCCAAGCCTTGGATGAAAAGCATATCGGACATAAAATTACTGGTAAAATACAAGAGCGAGCGAACATTGTATGCCTCTGCGTTGCTTGCAACCGTGCCATATTGCCGACGCATTAAAGCGCAGGTTACTGAGCCGGGTATTTGACCAGAATCTTCAAATTGACAGCGCAGGGCAAGGTTTAATGGTCCCGGAGCATTTGCAACAATACCATTTGTTGCGTGCATACTACTCAGCCGTGTTACAATATAGCCACCTTGAGAATGCCCCACTAAAAATATCTTTTGAATACGAATCCCTAATTCTTTTGCTGCCTGATTTTTTACCCAAAGTAATGCCGCTTCAGATTCTCGGACATTATCCCCCATTAACAACCCTTCTTCGGGATATGCCACACTAACTATCATCATGTTTTTACGTGCAGTAATCTCTTTTATTCTGCTCAAAGTGGTTTGGGCTGCTTCCAAGATTTTACTATCCAAAAAAACTGTTCCGTGATATGCAATAATGATATCAAGAGTGTCGTTTATTGGTTTATCAATAACAATCTCAACACTTACATTATTATAAGTAATTTTTTTGACAACTTGATATGCTTGTTGTGTCGCAATAGTATTTGTAACATTGGCACAAGCACTATGAACAATGAGCATAGCACCCCAGAGTAGAAGATAATATTTTTTCATGTAACACCTCTTGAAAAAGTCTCCTATGTAGCATCATTACTGAGTATTCACAATTTATTACTTCTCTTACATCATATTACCACTTCACCGAAAACGCTTCATCACTTAGTGCGAAGGTAAGCGTTTTTGCCTGTAAACGCTGTGCGCTGCCTGCTTGCGCTCCAAGCGGGTCGTAGCCTGCGCTTGGCTTCAAAAGCGGCACTGCGTCATTCGTCAAAGCTACTTTTTTACCCGCAACCGTGATTTCTTGCGGTAGCCCGTCAAATCCGTGCAGCACCAAACGCACCTGCTTGAATTTGGAAGAACGCTTGCCGTCGGGCTTTGCGAAACGCAAGGTCTTCTGAGCCGCATCATAGCTTAATGTTCGCTTGTAAAAATCACCTTTTTCGTACAAATACGTCTCGCCGTCGTCTTCGTAATACACAAAGTCTGAGCCTTGTTTTCCGGCGTACAGATGAACGGTCAAAACGTCGCTCGGCTGTTCTTTGGTGGACTGTACGACGGACTGCATAACCAGCATTTGCCCACCTTTGGCAAAAACAGGCAAGCGTTCAAGCGGGGTTTCGACGACGATTGTTTGTTTACCCGCATATTTGCTATCGCTGTGAATATCGTACCATTCGCCTTCGGGTAGATACACTTTTGCAAAGTCTTTATTGCTCCGAACAGGCGCAATCATCAGGCTTTGACCAAACATATACTGCGATTCAAAAGCACGGTCGTAAATGTTCCCATCAAACGCATAATTCAACGCCAGTGAACGTGCCACAGGCAAGCCTGTTTGTGCGGCTTCGTGGAAGGCGGAATACAAGTACGGAAGCAGTTTGTAGCGGAGTTCGATGTAGTTTTTGCAAATTTCCTCAACATCTTCGCCAAACGACCAAGGGTCTTGTTCTTTGGTGTAAACAGCAGCGTGGGTGCGGAAAAACGGCGTAAATGCGCCAACGCTTATCCAACGGGCAAAAAGTTCGCGTGAACCGTTACCGTTGAAACCGCCAATATCCACGCCCGCAAACGGTACACCTGCTAATCCGAGATTGGCGACAAGTTGCGCACCCAGCATCAAATGGTCATCCGACGAGGTATTATCACCCGTCCAGACCGCAGAATAACGCTGCACACCGGAATAAAAGGCGCGAGTGAGGTTAAACGGGCGTTTGCCGCCATTGGGATTGAGCGCCGCGAGATGCTTTTTTGAGCCTTCAAACGTTGCACGTGCCATTTGCAAACCATAGACGTTATGCGCCTTCTTGTGGGTTGCTTTGTTGCCGTCGAAATCAAATTCTACCATATCGGGAAAACGGCTTCCCCACGTTGCCGGTTCGTTCATATCCGTCCAAAAGCCGTCCAAACCGTCTTCTACAAGCGGTTTCAGCTTATCGCCCCACCACAAACGCGCAGATTCTTTCGTGAAATCAGGGAAATGACACCAGCCGGGCCAAACCTCGCTTGTATGGTATGTTCCGTCGGGGTACTTCGCAAAAACGTCCTTTTGTACGCCGTCGTCGTAGCCGTCGTAGCCTTTTTCCACTTTAATTCCCGGGTCGGTAATTGCCACCGTGCGAAAGCCCATGGTTTCAAGGTCGGCAAGCATTTTTTTCGGATTGGAAAAGCGCTCAGGATGCCACGTAAAGACTTTGTACGCATCCATGTAGTGAATGTCGAACCACAGCACATCAGCCGGGATCTGCTTTTCGCGGAAGGTGCGGGCAACGGTCATCACTTCTTTGTCGGGGAAATAGCTGTAACGGCATTGGTGATAGCCCAACGACCACAACGGCGGCATTTCCATGCGCCCCGTCAGCCACGTGTAATCCTGCACAATTTCCGCCACCGTCGGGCGGTAAATAAGATAATAATTCATCTCGCCGCCTTCCACCGTAAAGGCAGAGAAACGCCGATTTGATGCGCCGAAGTTGAAATGGGATTTGTAGCTGTTATCCAAAAACACGCCGTAGGCAAGATTTTTTCCTGCTGAGGATGAACCTGATGTGTGCAAACCCATGTAAAACGGCGTTGTGCCATAAAGCGGGTCTGAGCCTGGTCCGTAGCCGAAAGCATCGGTATTCCAATTCGTGTAGCCGTTGCCGAGTTTGTTCAAACCGCCTTTTTCGCCAAGCCCGATAAAACGCTCATTCGGCAGTAAGCGTTTGTAGGTGGTGGTTTCACCGCCCATCCACGCCGTGCCAAAAGCGAGTTCGTCTTCGTTCAAGAGTTCACCTTGTTTGGTGAACAGTTGAATACGCACGGGATTTTTCTTCAGCACAAGTTTGATTTCATCGGTCAAAAGCGTGATTGCTTCGCCGTTTTCGGTTACCGTAAATTTCGTTTTTTGTGGCTTCGCAATAACGGCAAAGGAATGGTCATCCCATTGCGCCACGCCATTCAAAAGCCTTGCAACCCGCACCCGCACTATTGTTGGCGAATAAACCACAATGCGCACGTGTGCTTCTGCGGTTTTGAGAAGCAGACCTTGTTCGTCGGCGCTCCAATCGGTGAGTTTGGAAAGGGATTGTTGGAGGTTTTGAGCGGACATACCGATTGCGACAAAAAACAGTAGAAAAAGAGTTATGATGCGGTGTTGCATGGAATTATTTCCCGTAAAAAATGCAGAGAAGGTTATTTTTTCGCGCCGAGCATTGCTTTGATGCTATTGCGAAAGCGCTCCGTTACAGGCAGTCGTGCTATATTGACGCTGCCCTGACGGTTTGCCGTCACAATAGAATCAAAGTGCAGCGTGTCGCGGATGCGCATGAATGCTGAATTTCGAGTGTATTGGTCGTATTCGTACCACCAGACGTTGCCGTGCAGAGGGCGCTTCATAACACCCGTTAAATTGCCTGTCAAGATAGTATCTGCCTTGCGGCTGAGGAAAAAGCGCGTGGTATCGTTTATCGGGGATTCGCGATTGATATTGACCACCTGTCCTTCATCAATCGCCGTGCGGCTTCCGAGGCGCATTTTGAGCTGTCCGCCAAAATCATGCCTATAAGCAAACACCACTTCATTGTTAAAATTTTCATTGGCATACACAGGCACATTCCCCACAATAAACGGTTTTTCTGCATCAGCCCGAAACGCCTGACGTTGTGCGGTTTGCAGATATTTCATGCAGTCAGCAATCACCGCTTCTTGCAAACGGCGATTCGCCACGTAATTATGCGCCTGAATGAGAAACGACGCATAAACCATAAACACCACAAGCGCAGGAAATATCACCTTCCAAGAACGCTGCATCTGCGCAAAAGCGCTTCCCATGAGGACGGAAAGCAAAATCCACGTCGAACCCAAAAAGCGATTTTCGATGCCTTCAATCCGCATATTAAAGCCCGAAAGCACCGACAAAATCGAACAGGAAACAAGCGTCAGCAGAATAAGCACAAGGAATAATCGGCGTTCTCGCGGTGTTTTTTCGTTTGACTGCATTGCGGCTTCACTAGTACGCAACAGCAACACAAACGCAACAATCGCAGCAAGCAGCGCCCACGTTTCCCACCGCGCCACAATGCCCCAACCGTAATGCGTCAGCGACGAACCAAGCATCACAGGAGTATCGGCAACAACGCTAAAAAGCCAGCGAAAAAACGACCGAGCCATATCGCCCAAAGGGCGCATGGAAAGCCGCGATGTAGCATATCCAAAGAGCGGAACAACTAATTTTTGATATGCTCCCAGTAATGCAATAATAGCAATCACGGGCGCAATAAATTTTAACGCTTCCCGCCGCAACCCCGCATTGTTCCAACCGTTCTGAGCAACTATTGGCAACAGAGGCAGCGTCATGGTGATAAGCAAAAGCGGTGCGCTCACTTCGTAAATGAGCAGTCCGACAATGATTAGCACATACGTGAGAACAAGGTGCAAAGCGCGTTTCGTGGCGAGATACCGTTGTAAATTCCACAGCGACACCGCCCAACAAAGCGTGCTGGCTGTGCCGATAATCATCACCATCGGCTCAAAGATTGTGGAAGACGCAATCGTAGGAACGCTTGCCAAGACAATAAACCACAGGCTTGCCGCATCACCCAAATACTCCCGCACAACGCGGCTGAAAAGCAGCACAGCCGCAAGCCAGCAAGCGGTATTCAGCACAATATACGGCACAGGATTTGTCCCAAAGAGCGCAGGAGTGAGAGCAAACAGCACCGAAGCCAAAGGACGATTACCACCACCGCCGACCGTGTTCCAATAGTTTACCGTTGTTGCAAAGTTTTGGTCAAACTGCACTTGCGCTATCATCAGCCAATCATCAATCATCAAACTCCCTCCGCTCATGATGTATTGCGCAAAAGCAATAACGACAAAAGCGAAAAGAACAGGTGCAAAGCGGCGTAGCGTCATGCGAAAAAAGCTCAATGATACAACAACATGGTTTGTGTGAAAAAGTCGTACAAAGATACAATCTTCATGGTAACTTTAGCGAAGGATTTTTCACTCGGCAGGCACTCACCATAAAAAAACGTGCAGCCCTGCAATGATGAGGACTACACGTTGTTGGTTCTAGTTGGATTCAGTTGGAAACAAAAATACAAGCGTCTCAAACGCAAGTAATGAAGCACTCTTTGTAACAAGGAGTTTCAACCCCTTGCCTCACGAATTATCGCCGACAAGGGGCTGAAGCCGCCTTGTTACAGGCGTGACTGAGGTAATAATGGAAAAGTACCTTTCCAACTAAAACCAAGTAGAACCACGTTGTTTCATTTTTCAATGTTATACTTCATACTTTTCTTCACTCATACCGCAGCGCTTCAATCGGGTCTAAGGAAGCGGCTTTCCATGCGGGATAGCTGCCGAAAAGGATTCCTAGGAATGTGCAAATTACCACACTGCCCACAACCCAATTCATCGGCACGGAGGCTTGCTGGAAGCCAAGCGCAGAACCGAGCGCCAAGCCGCCCAGTAACCCCAGAATGATACCAAACACACCACCGATTTGGCACAAGGTAATTGCTTCAATCACAAACTGCGACATAATGTTCCAGCGCTTCGCGCCTATCGCCTTGCGTACACCGATTTCCCGCGTCCGCTCTTTGACCGAAACGAGCATGATGTTCATAATGCCCACGCCCGCCGCAATAAGCGCGATTGCGCCCGATGCGAAGCCGAAAATGGTGAGATAATCCGTCAATCCCGAAAATGAGGCAGCAAGGGATTCGTTGGTTTCTACGACAAAATTGTTATCCTCACCCGGCTTCACGTTGCGAATCGTGCGCATAATGCCGATTGCTTCATCGGTAACAAAGCTAAGAGCCTCTTTGTTAGGGGCTTTAACGTAGATTGTCAGCGTGATATATTCCGCGAAATATTTTTGATACATCGTTATCGGCACATAGACAACATCATCCAAACTGCTGCCTAAAATCGAGCCGCGTTTTTTCTGAAGCCCAATCACCGTGAACCGATGCCCTTTCACGCTGACTTGCTGCCCAAGCGGAGAAATTGCAGGAAATAAGCGTTCTGCAACGTCGCGCCCGATGATAATGATGGGGCGATTGAGGTTAATATCCTCTGCCGTAAATTCGCGTCCTTCGTCAATTATCACGTTATTGCAGATAAAATAGCCCTCGTCAATGCCTTCCACTGTTACCGTCGGGTCAGTGGCAAGGTTATTCGCTTTCACAATAAAGCGCTGTTCATTATCATTCACGCTGACTGCTTCAGCGCTTTCCATCTGGCGTTTGAAATCTTTTGCCTGCGCGAAATCAATCGGCTTGCGTCCGCGATACCGCATAGATTCTCGATTGCTTGTTACGATGCTTGGTCTGTGGCGGACTTGGAAGGTGTTCTGACCCAGCGAGGCGAGTTCACCATTAACGGAATTATTCAGCGACGTAACCGCCGTTCCCGCGCCGATAATAGCAAATATGCCGATAGCAATACTGAGCAGCGTCAAGCCTGAACGCAGTTTATTTGCTCGGACGGCATCGAATGCCATGATAATACTTTCGATGAAAATTTTCATGAGTTAAGAAAAAGATTCGAGGTTTTAAGGATGTTGTTGGCGAACTTCAATGACCGTTGAGGGCAGAACACCTTGCTCTAGGTGGCGTAAAATCTGGGGAATCAGGTTTTGAAGGGCTTGGTAGCGATTATCGAAATGTACAAGAACAAAAATGGTAATCGGAAAACGGTAGAGGTTTTGTTGAAACTGCAAGTTTCTATCAAGAGTGATGAAGGCATCAAAACCATTCAAGGTCATCAAGCCTAGTAGTTCTCCATTCTTCTTACCAAGCCACTTCATAGCTTGCATCGTTACGACTTCATGCGCTTCGCCGAAGTCTAAACGCAGTTTGCGGGGGACATTTTCATCAAGCAAAATTTTCATGGGCTTCCATTTCACGAGCCATTCGGTGAAGCAGTTCTTGATGCAAAAATTCATTCGTTTCTGCAAGCACTGAAAGCGCTTGTTCGCGGCGAACACTAGGGAAGTTTTCCAAAAAATCTTCCAACGTGCTTGTTTGCAAATACTCAAACAAAAACGCCACTGGAACACGTGTCCCGACAAAAACAGGCGTTCCGCTCATTGTTTCGGGGTCAATAGAAATAGCTTCAAAACTCATTGTTCAATCTTTCAATAAAGAGGAAGAACACCAACGCACAATTTATTCATACCGCAGCGCATCCACAGGGTCGAGTTTCGATGCCCGCATAGCAGGAATCATGCCCGCCAGAACGCCCACGACAATCGAAACTACCGTTGCAATAATGAGCAGATTCGGCGGAATATACGGCGTGAGGAACGTTACTTCACCGAATTTCACCACCGCAAACATCACCACTGAACACAACACAAATGCCAACAGTGCGCCCAGAAAACACAGTGCCGAGGCTTCCACGAGAAATTGAAAGAGAATTGAGCGGCGACGCGCCCCCAGCGCTTTACGGATGCCGATTTCTTTTGTGCGCTCTGTTACCGACACAAACATAATGTTCATAATGCCGATAATCCCTACCAAAAACGAAAGCGCCGTCAGACCAATACCCACCGCCCAAATACCGGTGCGGATATTGGCGATGTTGTCCCGAAACGCCTGCGTGGAATTGATACCGAAATTATTTTCTTCATCGGGACGCAAACGGCGTATTTGTCGCATATGTCCTATTGCTTCCATTTGCGCGTTTTCGATGTTGTCTTCGCCTCCGGCTTTGATAGCAACGGAAATATTTTTCATCATTTTGTTGCTGCTGGCATAGATGTTCAAAAATGATTTAATTGGGACAATAATTTGATTATCAATCCATGGCGGAGCAAACATCGAACCTTGCTTTTCGATTTTTCCGATAACGGTAAAGGTTATGCCCTTGATTTTAATTTCTTTGCCAAGCGGGTCTGCGCCTTCGCCAAAGAAATTTTTTACCACATCATGCCCGACAACGCAAACATTCGAGCTGTACATATCCTCCACAGGCGAGAAAAAGCGCCCTGTTTTGATGATGCCTGCCGCAATGTCCGCATAGACACTATTGGCGCCGACAACCGTTATTCCGGTGTAATTTTCGCTACCGTATTTGATGGTCGCATTCCACTTCCGTGCAAGGATGGATGTAGCTTCGGCGCTTTGCATCTTTTCGGCAAGCTCTTCGCATTGGCGCAAGGTAATATCGGGACGATTCATGGTTTCGCGCCAAGACTTGCGCCCTGTCCAATCCCATTTGTCCACGTAGAGAACGTCCGTTCCCAGCGTCGAAATGGCTTGCTCAAAGGCGTAATCCAGCCCTTGCAAAAACCAACCCATAAAAATCACAAACGCAATACCAATCACCACCCCAAGCGATGTCAAGCCGGAGCGGAGTTTATTGGAGCGGATAGCGCTGAAGGCGATTTTCATGCCTTCGAGAAGTTGTTGGAACATGACTTTGTGTAAAGGAAAAATTTAGAAAACTTTGTCGAGGAAAATTTGGAAGCCGATATTGAGACGAAGTGCACCAGTATTTGACGAAGGTGCTGTATACAAGATTGGAAAGCCTGAAGCTGCGGTGAGACGGTTGTCTACGCCAAGGAAGAACCGTCGGTCATAGTTCACCAGTAATTCCAACGCTACATCACGCGACACAAACCATGTAGAGCCGAGTGTCAGCGTTGGTGTGATGTTGTGTAACGTCAGTTGCGAACCGGGAAAAAAAGACTCCAATGAAAGCGCGTACTGCACAGCAACACCACCAAATAGTGCAGCATGGGAGCCAACATTAGCGAAATAATAGCGAGCAAACGGACCGACTCCAACCCCTAATCCGGAATTAGCTCCGGCAAAATTTTCACCGCCAGCAATACCATAATTCATTCCCAGAGAACCGCCAATAACAACATTTTGTGCTACCAAAAAGCCAAGAGTTGTTCCGGCATTAACATTTATAGAGGAAAATATCCGTGTGCTAGTGCTACCGCCAATAACAATGCTTTGCTGCTCATTGAAAGCAAAATTTGCACCACCCAAACTTCCGCCAACAAGCCAACGTCCCTGCACTAAACCTTGCGGAGTGACTTGTTCGGTTTGCGCAAGCATGATATTTGAACGGAAGCAAAGCACGGCAAGCAATAGCAGCGCTTTCAATGAAGCGCGTGTCAGGTTATTCATGGAGAAACTCCTGTGAAAAATAGAAATGAGGAAGTGGATTCGCTACTCTGTAGCCGTTTCTTCCGGCTTGCGCAGTTCCGAAACATATGTCTCGTTGATAATATCGGATTCGATAAGACCGTCGCGGACGCGGATAACGCGGTGGGCGTGGGCAGCAATGTCCGGTTCGTGCGTTACGACGATAATCGTGTTGCCTTTTTCCCAGAGTTCTTCAAACATCCGCATTACTTCGTCACCCGTCTTGGAATCAAGGTTTCCTGTGGGTTCGTCGGCGAGAATGATAGACGGGTCATTCACCAGCGCACGGGCAATCGCCACACGCTGACGCTGACCGCCGGAAAGTTCGTTGGGCTTATGTTCCATGCGGTTTTCCAAGCCGACATTCGCAAGCGCCTTTTCCGCTTTTTCCTGACGCTGTGCGGCGCTCAACCCCGCATAAACAAGCGGAAGTTCGACGTTTTTAAGCGTGGAATAGCGCGGCAAAAGGTTGAACGTTTGAAAAACGAAGCCGATTTCTTTGTTGCGAATGTCGGCAAGGTCGTTATCATCCATTTCGCTGACAACGTTACCGTTCAGCGTATATGCGCCTGTTGTGGGCGTGTCGAGGCAGCCCAGAATGTTCATCAGCGTTGATTTTCCTGAGCCGGAAGGACCCATTATCGCTACATATTCGTTTTTGCGAATTTGTAGCGAAATATCCTTCACCGCATGAACTTTTTCCTCACCCATAACGTAGGTTTTGGAAATATGCTCAATGTCAATAATGACGGGCTGTTCGGTCGTTGTGGACATAGTTTTTTTCAGTGTTGAGTGTTGAGTTTTACGTGCTGAGTTTTGGGTGCTACAATTTAATTCTTCTTGAATTTCTTTGCACCGACAGAATCTACCTTCACAAGCGCCCCGTCTTCCAATTCCTTGGAAATGGCGCGAAAATTACCGCTAATCACCGTCTGTCCTTCTTTCAAGCCGTCTTTGATTTCGATGTATCCGCCGTCGCTGATGCCTGTTTCCACGCGCACCATTTTTGCTTTATTGCCTTCTTTGAGGAATACCACTTGCGGAGGCTTCGCGTTAGCGCTTTCGGCAGCTTTCTTTTTCGCACTTTCTTGTTTGCGAGCGCCGCCGTCGAGCTGTTCGGCTTCGCCTTCTTTTTCTTGCGGCTTGCGGATCGTTACCGATTGAAGCGGCACAGAGATAGAGTTGGGGCGGGTTTCGGTTTCAATATCAACATCACAACTCATGCCCGGACGCAAGCGCCCATCAAGGTCAATGAGGCGAATTTTGATAGCAAAATTTACGACTTCTTCCTGCGTTCCGGCAGCAGCGCGTTTTGCGGAATTACCGATTTGATAGACATAACCGCGAAACACGCGATTCGGAAAAGCATCAATGCGGACGCGAGCGGTGTCGCCAATCGAAATCATCACCACGTCGTTTTCATCCACATCAATTTCTGCGTTCATAATGCTGAGGTCAGCAAT
Organism: Candidatus Kapaibacterium sp.; assembly: GCA_025455065.1. Lineage (GTDB taxonomy): Bacteria > Bacteroidota > Ignavibacteria > Kapaibacteriales > UBA4661 > PH2015. The sequence goes on from JALONG010000022.1 coordinate 60,135, forward strand.
TTGCATAATCTCTGTACCTTGAAATTGCTGCGTTCCCAGCACTTTTTCGCCTTTTTCTACCGGAAGCGCCACAACGATAGCATTATTCGGCGAATACACGGTTGTTCTGCCGGAAGTTACACTGGACTGGCGCACGACAGCCTGAGAACGCTCGAAATCCTTCTGACTGGCTTCAAATCGTGCTTGAGCGCTGCCCAGTGCGGCATTGGCTTGGTCATATTCGCCTTTGGAAGCGAACTGTTTTTCGTACAAGCCTTTAACGCGGTCAAATTCAAGTTTTGCACGCTCAAGGTCAGCACGAACCGTGTTAATCTGCGCTTTTGCGGATTCCGACGCATAGCGAGCTTGCTCCAACTGCGCTTGCACCAAGTCGGGCTGGATTTTCACCAGCAAATCGCCCTTGCGCACGGTATCGCCTTCTTTGACGGGCAAGGTAATAATCTCGCCGCTTACTTCCGATGAGATTTTTACTAAAATTTCCGGCTGAATTTTTCCCGTCGCCGACACGGTTTGCGTGATAGTGCGCCGCCCCACTTGTTCAACCGTAACTTCGATGGATTTATCACTTCTGCCCAGAACAGCAGCCGTGATGCCACCTCCGACGATAACAAGGCCAATAATCAGTAAAATCACATTGCGACGTTTGTTGTTTTTCTTTGCCATGACAGTAATTCGTAGAAAATGAGATGTGTAGTGTTATTAAATTCATAAACAAAGTTGGTGCGAAAATCAATTCAGACCACCGAAGGTGCAAGCACTTACTATTCTTCCAATAGCCCTAGAGCAAATCGCATCTGGTATTGTGCAGCAATGTAGTTGTAGATAGCATTAGCACGATTAATCTTAGCAGTAGCCAGATTACCGTTTGCAGTTGTATAATCCAAGATATTTGCAGCACCAACTTTGAATCGTTCTTCTGCGGCATCAAAATTTTGTTGTGCTGCTTTGATAGCACGGGCAGTAATATCAAGGCTTTTTTCAGCAGCAGTAAGTTGGATAAAGGCATTCTGTACATCGGCATTTATCCGTTGTTCCGCTTGGCGCTTCTGAATCATCGCCTGTTGCTCGACTATTTGTGCGCGTTGGATAGACACATCACGCTGGAACCCGTTAAAAATTGTATAATCCAAGGAAAGTCCTAATCCTTGACGACCATACTCGAATCCACTCAGAGCATTTCCGTTCCAATTATATTGGTAACCGGCACTCAGCGTTGGAAGCCATGATGCTTGTGCAGCTTTTACCGACGATTGTGCAGCTTCTACCGACGACTGCGCAGCAACAATATCAAGACGCTTATTTGTAGCGGTTTCCGCCGCGGTGCCTAAATCACCAATGGCATTACGAAATGCTTTTATATCGTTTTCGCTAATAGTAGCAGGTATTTGAATATCAGCAAAATCAGCATTAACCGATGGATTCATTCCTAAGGTCGTGAGCAGCGTTCCTTTTGCAAGTTCGAGGTCATTTTCTGCTTGTACAATTGCCAATTCACGATTTGCGACATCCGCTTCTTGTGTGAGAACAGGTGCAACTGCAATAACTCCTGCTTCGTATTGCGCACGAAGGCGCTCAACTTGTTTTTTTCCTACCTCAAAGTCTTCACGTCGGATACGCAGAGTCTGCTTTGCGCGTAGGACAGTAATGTACTGAGAGCGAACCGTATTCAAGATACGGCGGCGTGTTTGATTTAAGGTATTATCAGCAGCAGTTTGACTTGAGAGTGCAGCAGCGTTATTATTTTCTCGTGCAAAGCCATCGAAAATTGTGTAACCGATATTTCCAGAAGCAAAAAAAAGATTTTGGTTTGTAATAGGGATTTCCTGCACTTGTCCGCCAAGATTAAATCCTGTAACGGTATTCAATGTTCGACTATAACCTAAAGAAATACTCGCATTAGGCAAGTAGCCAGCGAAGGCAGAACGCTTCCGAGCAGCAGCATCAAGAGAAGAAGCAATAGCGTTCTGAACCTCTAAATTGTCTCCAGCAGCAATTTTCAGGCATTCTTCCAATGTGTAAACACGTACTGCGCCAGCAACTTGCTGTTGAGCATACAAAACAGAGCAAGTAATCATGCAATAACAGCATATCACCAATGCAAAAAGTCGAAATGTTTTCATAACCAATCCAATAGAACGTAAAGAAGTTAGTAATTGCAAAAGTAGAAGGCTTGAATTCAAGAGGTTTTATCAGCATCCATAGACTATGTAACGAAAAGTGTTAAAATTTGTTACAAGCCTTGCAGAAAAAAAATTGTGTGTTTTTACGTTTGATAGCGCTTCAATGCTGGATTCTTTGGTTCAACGTCAGTATGTGTGCGGGTTACATCATACTATTTCCATCACCGAAAAGCCCTACGAAAAATCTTGGACTACCGCGCCGAAATGAATAAATTGCCCGTTCAAAACAACCTTCCAACCACATTCACGGGAACTTTGATGAACGCTATACAATTCGATACCGTTGGCGAACCCGCATCCGTCCTAACCTTGCGCGACATTCCCGAACCCCAAGCAGCAGAGGGCGAAGTTCTCATTCGCGTCAAAGCCCGTTCTATCAATCCTTCCGACCTCGCGTTTATTCGCGGCGGGTATGGGATTCGCCCGAAACTCCCTTCGGGCGCGGGTTTCGAGGCAATGGGAGAAATCGCGGCACACGGCGTGGGAGTAGATAGCGCAAAACTACCCATTGGACAGCGTGTAGCATTTACAGCGCTACAAGGCGCTTGGCAGGAATATATCTGCGTTCCCGCACAAACACTTATTCCTCTGCCGCCTACCATCAGCGATGACGTTGGAGCGCAACTTTTTGTGAATCCGCTCACTGCATTTGCGATGCTGCATGAATGTGGCTTGCAAGCAGGGGATTGGCTTTTGCTTACTGCCGGTGCGTCCACCTTCAGCCAACTCGTCGTGCAGCTTGCCGCAGCGCAAGGCATCAAGGTTATCTGCACCGTTAGGCGGGATGATTTTACCGAACACCTTATGCAACTTGGCGCGGCAGCCGTTGTGAACACAGCAAAAGAAAATCTCCAAGCAACAGTGAAAGAACTCACCGGACGCGGTGCAAAAGCAGCGCTCGAAGCTATAGGCGGAAAAGCAGGCGCGGAGGCAATAGAATGTCTCGCACGAAACGGTATTATGCTTGTCTATGGAATGCTCAGTTTAGAGCCGATTCCGCTTAATAGCGCAGTGATGATTTTCAAGCAAGTTACGCTGCGTGGTTTTTGGCTCACCGAATGGATGAAAACCGCCGAACCCGCCTTGCAACACAAAGCCGCTTCAACGCTGCTGTCGCTCTTTGCAAGCGGCAAACTCAACGTCAGCGTTGATGCGAAATACCCTCTGGAACAGTGGAAAGAAGCCGTTCTCCATGCGGAAAAACCCGGACGCGGAGGGAAAATTTTGCTTGTTGATTAGCTCCCACGACGGGAACCCGTTCTACGTTTAAGAAAACGTAGGACGGGGCAACCAATGTACCAATGACCAATGTACCAATGACCAATGTACCAATGACCAATGTACCAATGACCAATGTACCAATGACCAATGTACCAATGACCAATGTA
>JALONG010000060.1 GCA_025455065.1 Candidatus Kapaibacterium sp.
TCTGGTTTTTCGCGTAGTGGAAGCGTTATAACGAACTTCAAACCACCTTGCTTACGATTTTCTGCAATAACAACTCCATCATGGGCTTCAATAATTCCTTTTGTTACTGCTAAACCGATTCCGGCACTCTCCTCCTCTTGTCCGGGTGCGCGGTAAAATTTATCGAATATTTGTTCCAGTTCATCGCTTGGCAAGCCCGGACCGCCGTCGGCAATCACCAAGCGTACTTGTTTCCTAACACCTTTAAGTTTACCGCGATACTCCTGCTCTGAAACAGTTATTTTAATCGGAGTTTCTTCCGGCGCGTATTGAATGGTATTGTGAAGAATATTGACCAGTGCTTGTTCCATAAGAACAAAGTCCATCTCCACACTTGGGAAATCGCTTGGAATTTCAACATGAACAATATGGTCGGAAAGTTCGCGGCGCAAACGCGCCATTACCACACCGACGAGGTCACTAACATCACTCCATTCCTTGTGTAACGCGATATCATCGGCATCAATTCTTGTAACTTCAAGCAAATTTTCAACAAGATGATTTACCCGCGATGATGCTCTACGAAGGCTTTCGACGAGTTTTTCCCGAGCTTCTTTGTCATCGGCAATATCATCATCCGCAAGCCCTGAAGCAGCAAGGCTCATTTCTGCCAAAGGCTGCCGAATATCGTAAGAAATAGAGTTTAGTAGTGTTGTGTGCAGCCTTTCAGCTTCCTCGCTCAGTTGCGTTTTTTTTGCTTCTTCATTCAAAATTTCACGCTCCAAGGCAGACGAAATCTGGCTGACAAAACTTTCCAGCAGAGTTTTTTGGTCAAGAGTAAACATTACTCCACGCAGTTTTACCCCAAGAACACCAAACTTTGCTCTTGGTGAAGCAAGCGGCGTAAAATAGAGTTCAGAGTTGGGAAATGTAGAAGTAAAGCGTCCGGCAGGCTTTTGGTTTCCAAAAACCCATGCAGCGTTTGTGTATTCCTTATCTTGGGAAGCGTCTTCAAATTTGACGGTACTTGTTGAGTGTAAGGCATTGTCTAAAAGTTCTTCATCATGCTGGACAAACCAAGCGAGTTCGGCAGAAAATGTGCGGGAAATATGCACTGAAGCACGAGATAAAACCTCATCTTTTGTTCTTGATGCCGCTAAATCTTTTGCCAGTTGATACAGTGCCGCTGTCCGCTCTTCTCTGTAACGAACTGCTCGTTCTTGAGTTTTGATACGGTTTGTGAGGATTGCTGTTACAATCGAAATGACAAAATACATCGCAAACATAATGCCGTCGGCAGTGGATTCAATCGCAAATGAAAAACGCGGCGGGATATACAAAAAATTCCACAACAGACCACTTACAAAGCCTGCCACCAGAACGGGGCCACGCCCGAAATACAACGCAAGAAGGGTTGTCGTAAAGAGCAGAATCATACCATCGCTCTGATAACCAACAAATTGAGGCAGCAACGAGGCTAATCCGGCAACGAGGCTTGCAATAATTACAGCAACGGCATATTCTTTCGGTTTTGATTGAAAACGGGTAAATTCGCTGACAGCAAAGTCGCTGCGCTTTTCTGGGGCAGATTCTTCGACACGAATGGCATACACATCAATTGTTCCGCTTTCTTCAATTAAGCGGTCAATAAATGTTTTTGAGGTTTTGCGAAATAGCTTTTTGAGGCGTTTCCCAAGCGAGGCTTTCTCTGAAAAGGGCTTTCCTACAATGATTTGCGATACATTATGCTGTTTTGCCACGCGCACTATCCCGCTCACAAGGTCATCATCCACCGTTGAAACTATCTCCGCGCCAAGTTCGCGTGCAAGTGTGAGATTTTCTGAAAGCCGCTTTCGTGCATCATCGCTCATCATGGCAGAAGTCTCAATGCTTACCGCAATCCAAGGAGCATCCATGGAATACGCCAATCGCCGCGTCCAGCGAACAAGCGCCGTAGAATATGGGCTTGGACCAACAGCAACCAACAAACGCTCCCCAGATTTCCAAGTTTCGGCAAGGTGTTGTTCTTCGATATACTCTCGCAATTCTTGGTCAGCACGTTCAGAAGCAAGGCGTAGAGCCATTTCCCGAAGTGCCATAAGATTTCCTTTGCGGAAGGAAGTATCGGCCGCATGCTTGATTGCATCGGGGTTTGAGAGAGGAAAAACTTTTCCTTCGGCAAGACGTTTTAAGAGTTCATCAGGCGCAATATCAATAAGTTCAATCTCTTCCGCTTCTTCCAGCAAAGAATCCGGCACTGTATCTGTTACGGTAATGCCGGTAATTTGCCTAACGGTATCAATACGACTTTCAACATTTCCGACATTAAGCGTCGTAAAGACGTTGATGCCGTTATTTAACAATTCCCGGACATCTTCTGTACGCTTGATGTGACGAGCCCCGGGAGAATTTTGGTGGGCAATATTATCTACGACGACAATATCCGGTTTCCGCTCAAGTATGGTATCAAGGTCTATTTCAGAAATACCATCCTGAGTAAGTGTTTTTTTGGGAATAATTTCCAAACCTATAACCAATGCCTGAGTTTCCGGATGAATGGTGTCTTCGATGCAGGCTACAACGACATTTTTACCTTCTTTTTTGCGTTCATGCGCTTCGTGGAGCATGGAATAGGTTTTTCCAACCCCATCACACATCCCTAAAAAAATCTTGAGTTTGCCAAGTTGTTCAGCATCATCTTCCCTCTGAAGACGCTCAAATAATACCTCGGGAGAGCCGGAGTATTCACTTAATGTTGTATCAACACTATCGTCTGCTGAAATACTAGGGGCAGGCTTCTCTTCTCTTGCCGAAACAGAAGAACGATTCGATAGTGAAGAAGTATCTGAACTAGCCATAACATAAAAAAATACTGAGAAAAAACGGCTTGAAATCCACCATCAATTTGGTAAACTCATCGTGAACGCTGCATCAAACCTTGTTTTAAGGTAGCAAAATACAGAAAAACCTTGTTTGCGCAAAGATTTCTTTGGTAAAAGTCCCTCTAAATAATGCCAGCAAGAATCCTTACAATAACAAAGGTTTCCCCCGAGTAACAGAAAACCGGCCATTGAATAACAATTTTCTCAACAGGTATAGCATATTGGAGAAAAAGTATTTTTAGATAGGAGTCCTATACAAAAAGGCTTTTCTTTTTATCCAAACCAAAATAAAATGTAGCTATTTGGGTATGCGATACGAAGAACGCGGACTTCAGAGGACAAAAAGACTTCAGAGAGCTAAAAGACTTCAGAGAGCAAAAAGACTTCAGAGGACAAAAAGACTTCAGAGGGCAAAAAGACTGTAAAGGATGTGTGGCGATAGGGAACAGACGCATGAATGGAAGAACCCCTGTAAGGTTTTTCCTCAAGTCTTCTTCGCCATCTCAAGTCCTCTCAAGTCCGCGTCCCACATACATACACACACTCTCTCACTGTTTTTACCGATTCCTGAATAGTGACAATAAAATGTTCCTTGTTGAAATGTGGAAAATTCGTTAAATTATCTTGTAGCAAACTGTTACTTTGGCTTTGTCATTTAGAAAAGTAATCCTCACTATATTCCCACCCCTCAGTACTTGGAGGCGTTATGATACCTGCACAGCCCTCTTTGACCGTTTTTAATCCGCACTACAACTCCCTCAACACCAGCAGTAAAATCGTCATTGCTTTCGAGCGCATCTCAGAAGCCTTTCGTGTAATGCTTTGGCAAGTAAGTAAAAGCACCGGATTGTCTCCACTTCAAATTCAAATCCTGACTTTTTTAGCCTTTCACAATCCCGAACAGCGTACGGTTTCCTATCTTGCCGAAGAATTTAATATGACAAAACCAACAATAAGCGATGCAATCAAATCGCTTGAAGAAAAAAGCATCGTGAAGAAAGAACCTTCTCTTGTGGATTCAAGGAGTTATACCATCAATCTTACGGAAAAAGGGAATCTTCTTGCTCAACAGACTTCAATTTTTGCTAATCAATTCACGTCTGCACTAGGCTCCATGCCGCCAATTGAGCAGGAATTTTTACTAGAACATCTTCTCATGATAATTCAGAATTTTCACAAGAAAGGAATCCTAACTATTCAACGGACTTGCTTTTCCTGCTCATTCTTCAAGCGATATCCAATGCGCTCGGCAGAAAGCCAAAATTCTTACTGTTCATTGTTGGATATACAATTACAAGCATCCGATGTGCGTTTGGATTGCCCACATCATGAAGCAATGGCACAGCAGCAAACCACATCATTTGCAGCAGAATCTTTCACAGCCGTTTGACAAGCAAGTTCCTTTTTCCTTCACTGTTTTGTTTGTGTTGATATGTTCTCCCTGCTTCTTACAATCACCATCATCCTTGAATGTTGTAAAGTTTTGCGTACCCTTTTTTTTGTACTCCTGTTTCTGCTCTTCATAATTCCATATAGAAGTTTTACGCAAGAACATTTTGTGTATCTTGACGAAGAACCGTTCCATGAGGAGAAAAGCTGTTTACGGTGTCTCAACGCAAAGCAAAATTTTTTAACAAGTCGAAATAAACTTCTATCGAATTCTCACTTGACAGCCACTCAAGCGCGTCCCTACGATGTTTTACGGTACGACCTCACTCTTGATTGGATGAATCCTCTCCAAAGCACACTAGAAACAGGTACAGCCAGAAGATATACAGGAAAGCAAGAAATCATCTTGGTTTTGAGTTCAACATGGATCACAGAAGGCAACAATACGCTCTTTTTTGATGCCCCCGAAGACCAAATCCGCATAGACAGTGCTTTTATCGGTGCAATCAACACTTCTGTAATCAGAACGAACACCACGTCTTTGGCGCAGACAATTTCACTAAAAGCGGAAGGATTTCGTGCGCGAGATACGCTTACCATAACACTCTATTTCACCCACATTTCCGGCAATAATCCTGAAGATGGAACGGGCTTTTTACTTTATCGCAAAGGTCGTTTAGGCGCTGTTCGCACGGGCAATGACTCCGTATTTATTCCTGAGCGACTCGCCTATACAATGAGCCAACCTTACGGAGCGCGGCGTTGGATGCCCTGCAACGATGTTCCTTTTGATAAAGCGCTCGCAACAATTCGCATCCGCGTTCCACAGGGCTTTACTGCCGTTGCAAACGGTCTTTTGCAATCTCGTACCAAAGATTCGCTTGGCGGAGAAACATTTTTTTGGAAGCACCAATATCCTCTTGCACCCTATTTAATGGCGGTATCCGCTTCAGTATTCACGAGCTATCAAGAAAATTATCAAAAAGTTAGCAATCCTAATGATAGTATTCCAATCTCTCACTACTTTTGGGCAGTAGATGACAATTCCCTTCCTTTGAATAATAGGAATTACAACGCTCGCCGTTCATTTGAAATTACTCGCGGCACTATCGCTGCCTACGCTCGTTGGTTTGGGGAATACCCATACGAAAGTTATGGACACGTTGTTGTGCAGCCCTTTTCCGCAGGAGGCATGGAACATCAAACAATGTCCACCATTAATAGGGCTTGGCTCAGGGGCAGTTCTGCAGCCGGAATAGCCCATGAAATCATTCACCAATGGTATGGCAATAAAGTGACCTGCCGTTCGTGGGAAGATATTTGGCTCAATGAAGGAACAGCAACCTATGGTGAGGCACTGTGGTATGAATCGTGGGGCGGAACACCATGGAATATGGTCGCAATGGACGGTTTTCGGAGAAATTATTTTACAAGTCGAACTCGCCTTCAAAGTGTCTATGTAAGTAACCCGACGACGATAGATGGTATTTTCAATTATGCCACAACCTATTGCAAAGGAGGCTGGATTCATCACCTTTTGCGGCGTGTCTATGGCGATAGCGTATATTTTCCGGCTATGCGGCTATTTGTCAATCGGTTTGCTTTTGGTGCAGCCACAACATCGGAATTTACTACTGTTTTCCGTGAGACCATCGGTAAAAAACTTGTTCCCGTTCCTGTAGATACCCTCATCAAAGAATGGGTTTATGGAAGTGGAGAGCCATTGTTTTCTGCTGCTTGGCGAGCAATAGAGCCAAATTCTTCCAGCAAAAACAAGATACAACTAACGCTTTCTCAACTTCAGCGCGGTGAAAATATACCGGAGGTTTTTCACTTACCTGTCGAAATAACCTTTTGGAAATACAGCCTCGACAAACGAGATACACAGCGCCTTGTGCAAACCATCGTTATGAATACACGGTCAGAAACTCGCACATTTGAATTACCATTTCTGCCGGATTCGCTGGTGATTGATGAATCACAAAATATTTTGTGCCAAAAATTTACCTTGCCGCGTGTTCTTAATGAGGAAAATATTGGAGTATTGCTTTCTCCTGCCCCATTTAAGGCAAATGATATTGCAGGAATTGATATTCAATTACCGGAGCAAGACTATTTGCGGCTTGAGGTTTATTCCGTCCTTGGGCAAATTCTAACGGTGCTTTTCGACGGACTTGCTTCGGGTGGCGTTCAATCGTTTCGTGAAAAATTGTCGTTGCCTTCGGGAACGTATTTTTTACGAGTACAAACAAGCAAAGGTACTGTTACTGTAAAGAAATTTTTGGTTGCCCCTTAAAGAACAATGCCTCAGAAGTTAGTACTTCTGAGGCTCATATTTGCTTGTGGTAGTTGGCTATTTTTTCTTTTTGTTTGTGTTAAAAACGGAAACCACCACTTACACCAATCCATGCAATCCCATACCCGTATTGTGGTGAAGAAATAGCCCAACCCGCCGGAAAAATTTCTTGAATCATATTCGAGCCATTGCTATTCCATGCCCAATTCACCGTAGGACCGATAAATACCGAAAAGTTTTTTGCAAACTGATGTCCGTAAAAAAACCGCAGCCGCGAAATGCCAACGACACCCAACCAAGAGTTCAAGGAAGTGCCTTGCAACACAGCTTCTCCATGAGCGCTCAAGTCAAGATAATCTTGTTGGGAGAAAAATATTTGCGTACCGACACCATACCCCAGAGACCACAAGGTTATTCCGTTAAAGGGCTGCAAACCGCCCGTTAGAAGATTGTAAAAATGCTTATTTCCTGTACGCAATCCCAAGCGAATAAACCGTGTTTCATCCGTCCAAAAATCAACATGGATACCGTGTGCAGCAGAAAAATTCAACAAACCAATCATTACGCCTTCATTATTATCTGCCGTGTTGATAAGACCGATTTGAGCGCCTGTAACGTGTTTTGCCGTATTAAGTATGCCGGACAGCTGTACACCATCCACATTTCCCGCATGATTACTCACTCCGGAGGATTGAAGCCCCCGTACATTTCTTGCAATATTCATAACTCCTGCGGCTTGGACACCACTCATATCACCTGCAACATTGATTACGCCTGCTCCTTGAACACCTTCAATATTTCCCGAAACATTGATAATTCCTGCTCCTTGAGCACCTCTGAAGCCTTTTGCCGCGATATTTAGAATACCTGCACCTTGCGCCCCTTCAAACCGCCCGCTTACGATATTTGCGATGCCTGCACCTTGAAGCCATGAGGCATCATTTCCGACGATATTTATTATTCCGGCGGCTTGAGCGCCTTGTACATAGTCGCTTTGCACATTAAAGATACCCGACCATTCCAAACCTTCGACGGCATTGCCGACGTTTCCTATGGCATGAAGCGAAACGTTAGAAATGACGCGCTTTCCAGTAGCTGCTTGAACAATATTTCCCACGGAAAGCGGGGAGACAAAACCGATATTGAATGGGACTGTTGTGTAAGCATCGCGGTTAAACACGTCTAATTGCGGTACTTGCTGCACCGTCGCTGTGCTTGTTTGTGGAGAAGGTTGCGAAAATGCTGATGTAACCAAAACAAAAGAAGCAATAAGCATGAGGCTTACGAGAAATAAAGCAGTGGTTTTCATAGTATTGAAGAAGTTCGTTTCACAATGGTATTTAACCGGTTCACTATGAAAAAGCCTCGCGTACGATTTGGGTTACAATTTTTTTTTGATTCACCCTACATTTTTTTTCAAACACTTATAACGTCTTGGAAATATGCGCTATTATAGGCTTTGCGTGTGCGCGACCATTTTCGATAAAAATAGTCCACGTCTCGCATCCACACATCACAGAGCCGGCAACATACAACCCTTGAATGTTGGTTTCAAACGAATTGGGATTGTATTCGGGAATAAGATTTTGCGCCAAATTCACGCCAACTCCTCGCAGAAGTGCTTCGTCAGGACGATACCCGATAAGCGGAAAGAGAAAATCTGTTTTGAGTGTTGATTCAACGCCATTTTCTGTATGGCGTACATAAATTTTCTCCGATTCTATGCGAGTTACAACGGTGTTGAAGTGAGCAGTTATTTCTTTGTTTTTGATACGATTTTCGATGTCAGGGCGCACCCAATACTTTACCGATGTGCTGAGTTCCGCTTTCCTATGAACAAGCGTTACCCGCGCTCCATGCCGCCATAAATCAAGTGCCGCTTCAACCGCAGAATTTCTTCCCCCAATAATCACAACATCGGAAAGCGCATACCGAAAAGGCTCATCGTAATAATGCGAAACGTGCGGAAGGTCTTCTCCTTCAACATTCAAGCGGTTTGTTGCATCAAAGTACCCAGTGGCTACGATGACACGCCGCGATGCAATCACACTTTTTGAGGTTTTTACGAGAAATATATCCTGTTGCTTTTCAATAGCTTTTACGCTGGTGTGCAAGAGCAAATGCAGTTGGTGGAAATTCACCACGCCACGATAGTATTGAAGCGCCTCAGAGCGTGTTGGGCGCAGATTGACGGTTGTGAAAGGAAGGTTATCCAGCGTGAGGAGTTCCGGGGTAGAAAAAAAGGACATATTGACGGGGAAACGCCTGATTGCATCGGTAATTCCGCCTTGCTCAATGACGATATACCGCAATCCCGCTTTTTGCGCTTCAATCGCACAAGCAAGACCTGTTGGTCCTCCGCCGATAATCACAACATCGTACATCACATACCCTCCAGCCCATCAATGCTCACGACGTTATTTTGAGCGCGATATTCCGCAACCCCCTCTTCTCCTTTCTGAAACGCCCATTTTTCTAACACATCCCGCTCCCCAATGTAGTCATAAAGCGGCACTCCATAGCCACACGCATCGGCAATACGCTCAACATGGATTTTGATGATGGAGCGTGTGCCGGAACGTTTGGGAAAAGCCTTTTTAAGGCTCATAAATTCAGGGTTTTCAGGCAGAACAACTTCCCCTTTGCCGTATAAGCGCAAAATTTTTGGGACCTTTTCAAACGAGCAGAACATAACGACAATGCGCCCATTTTCCTTCAAATGTGCAATCGTCTCTACACCGCTTCCCGTCTGGTCTTGATAGGCAACCGTGTGTTCATCCATAACACGAAACGACGCTGCATCTTTGGGAGAACAGTTGATATGTCCACTGCCTGAAAGTGGCGCAGTTGCTACGAAAAAGAGGTGTTGTTGTCGAATCCACTCTTGCAACGGCGGCTCAATAGAGGAATATACTTTGCCCATTGAAGTTCAAACAATATTCGGAAAAACAAGATTTAATGCGCTTTTGAGGGTGCAGAATTTCGCATTTTCTGATTTCCCTTCCCAAAACCAAAGCCTTTGCCGCCGCCCGGTTTGCTACCACTCTGCGACGAAGAAGACCGAGATTTCGAGAAATTCCTTTTGTCCGACGACGTATAGGAGCGCTGCTCTTTTCGGGAATCCCCACGACTTGAGCCTGTATCAGATGGCTGCGCAAGCACCGTAAAACCTTGCTTTTCAGCACGTGAGCCGGAATGTTTTCTGCGAAAATCCGTTTTTTTATGATACCCGTTTTGATGACCGTCTCGATGACGATTCTCTCCGTGAGAAACCTCCTGTTCATCTGGCTCGTCATGGTGTTCATCTTGCTCAACTTTCGTAATCACAAATCCCGGGTACGGCTTCACTGCTAATCGTTTGCCGATATGTCGTTCAATTTTGCGGATGTATTGAAATTCATCGCGAGAAACAAAACTAAGCGCGTCGCCTGTGGTATTCGCCCTTCCCGTGCGACCGATACGGTGAATGTAATCCTCTGCATCGGGCGGCGTATCGAAGTTTATCACGTGTGAAACTCCGTCCACATCTATCCCGCGAGCCGCAATATCGGTTGCAACAAGCACTTTAATTTTTCCACTCTTAAATCCCGCTAAGGCAGATTGGCGCTGGCTTTGTGTGCGATTGGAATGAATTGCCGCCGAAGCAAATCCTTGCCGTGCGAGACGCTTCATGATGCGGTCTGCACCGTGTTTCGTGCGCGAAAATACTATCACACTTTCCATTTCTTCTTCTTTGAGGACGTGCAACAGCAAATCTACTTTGTTCGCCTGCGGAATGCTATAAAAATGCTGTGCAATTGTTTCGGCAGGATTGCGGCGTTCACCGATGCTAATGACCTCCGGCGAGCGCTGCACTTGGCGTGTAAGTGCCTGAATTTTTTCGGACATTGTTGCCGAAAACATCAGTGTTTGACGCATGGGTGGGGTTTGGGCAACGATTTTTTTCACATCGTTGATAAAGCCCATATCCAACATTTTATCGGCTTCGTCCAAAACGAGGATTTCAAGTTTCGAGAAATCAAGCGCTTTGCGGTTGAGTAAATCCAGCAGTCTGCCTGGGGTTGCAATGACAATATCAGTGCTATACCCTAGCTGCTTTTCTTGCATTTCGATACTTACACCACCGTAAATGCAAAAAGGACGAATCCGCATGAAACGGCTTAACAGCGAGGTAGCTTGCTCAATTTGCTGCGCAAGTTCGCGTGTAGGCGAGAGAATTAAGGCACGAATCGGGCGAAAACCTCCATTTTTCAGTTTGCCCGGCTGTTGGTATTCAGGTGCGGAATTGAGGAGATTTTGCAAGAGCGGAATGACAAATGCGGCAGTTTTCCCTGTACCTGTTTGGGCGCATCCGATGAGGTCTTTTCCCTCAATAATTGTTGGTATGGCTGCTTCTTGAATTGGCGTAGGCGAGGTGTATTCGGCGAGAGCGATTCCTTGCAAAAGGCGGTCTGAAAGACCAAAAACATCAAAACTCATTCAAAACGTGGAAAGTGATAAAAATACTTCAGTTACAAAGATAGCGAAATTTCGCTTATTGTGGAAGGAGAAAGAAAGAAAAACAAAAGGCGGCTGCATTATCATGCATACCGCCCTAAACCTTACTTGAAAAAATATGCCCTTATCCTTTTGCCCACATCCCTCAAAAGTGCCACCGCACAAAACCCTCCATTGCCTCATATTCTGCCAAACCAAGCGCGTCATAGAGTTCTGCCGTTGCTTTGTTGCGGTCTTCGGCGCGTTGCCAAAACTCGCGTTTGTCCGAACCGGGAAACATTGCGGCATCTTTTTGGGATTGGTGCTTGAAGATAGCTTTGCGCTTGCGCATAACCTCTTGCGGTGAAAGCGGCACAGCCATTTCGATTTGATCTACGCCCCATTCCTGCCACGCACCTCGGTAGAGCCACACCCAGCAATCGGTAATCCACTTCGCGTTGCTAGCTTTGATGCGCCTTACAGCTTCCATAATCGCTGCCAAACACACGCGGTGCGTACCGTGCGGGTCGGAAAGATCGCCCGCAGCATAGATTTGATGCGGCTTGATTTTATTCAGCAAATCCATTACAATTTTGATGTCTTCTTCGCCCAAAGGATTTTTCTTAATCGTACCGGTTTGATAAAAGGGCATATTCAGGAAATGGGCGTTTTTATCGGGAACACCGCTTGCACGGCATCCAGCCTTGGCTTCACCCTGACGAATGAGCGCTTTGATTTCCTGCACCTCCGGTGAATCAATCTGTCCTGGCTTTTTTGCATGAAGGAAATCCAACACTTTTTTGTAGAATTTTTCCGATTCTTTCGTGTTAAAGCCCAAATGTTTGTTCATATCCACAACAAAATCAGCAAAACGAATAGCATCATCGTCAAAGACCGCTATATTTCCTGATGTTTGGTAAGCAACATGAACTTCATGCCCTTGGTCTGCAAGCCGAATAAACGTACCGCCCATCGAAATTACATCGTCGTCGGGGTGCGGCGAAAACAGCACAACACGCTTGGGGAAAGGCTTTGCGCGTTCAGGGCGGTTGCTGTCGTCGGCGTTGGGTTTGCCGCCGGGCCAGCCGGTAATGGTACGTTGTAGCTGGTTAAAAACATGAATGTTAATGTCGTATGCCGTTCCACGTGCTGTGAGCAAATCGCCCATACCGTGTTCGTTGTAATCTTCATCGGAAAGTTTCAAAATCGGCTTCTTTACTTGCTGGCAGAGCCACACAACCGCATTGCGCACACGCTGTTCCGTCCAATCACACGAGGTAATGAGCCATGGCGTTTTTATGCGCGTCAATTCTGCTCCGGCAGCTTCATCCAAGACAAAAAGCGTGTTAAAATGGCGCTGTAAGAATGTTGCCGGAACGGAATCCGAAACATCCTGCTCAACAGTCTTCTGAATAATTCGCGCTTTGCCTTCGCCCCAAGCCATGAGAATAATGCGCCGTGCGCCCATAATCGTCCCAACGCCCATCGTTACTGCTCTGCGAGGCACATTGTCCTCAGCAAAAAAGTCGCTTGCCGCGTCAATACGTGTCATGCGGTCAAGCGTAATCATCCGTGTCCGCGAATCAGAGCCGGAGCCGGGTTCGTTAAAACCAATATGCCCCGTGCGCCCAATACCGAGAATTTGAATATCAATCCCGCCGGCTCGCTCAATTTCTTTTTCGTAATGCTCACAAAATGCCGCGACTTGCGAGGGTGCAAGCCGTCCGTCGGGAATATGAACATTTTCTTTTTTAATATCAACATGGTCAAAAAGATGCTCGTTCATAAAGCGAACATAGCTTTGAAGCGCTGTCGGTTCAATCGGGAAATACTCATCCAAATTGAAGGTGATGACGTTGCGAAAACTAAGCCCCTCTTCTTTGTGCATTCGGACGAGTTCGTCATACACGCGCGTCGGCGTAGAGCCTGTTGCCAAGCCGAGAACGGCATTTTTGCCGATTGCAGCTTTCTCTCGAATCAGTTCGGCGATTTCCCCGGCTACTGCTTTGGAAGCATCGGCAGAACTGGCAAAAAGTCGTGTTGGGATGCGCTCTCTACGGCGCAATTCTTGGGAATCCGGTTGAAGTTGCATACACACTCTCGAAGTGAAAATAAAAAGTGAAATTATTAGACAAAATGATTGAAAAACCGCTTCACATCACGCTTTCAAGCCTCCGAAAGTAGCCTACGGACATCATCTTCGCTTATTTGCAACGTTGTTGCAATATCGGCGTTTGCCAAACCTGCTTTCGACAATGCTTTAACAGATTGTACCGTGCGGCGCTCTAACTCTTGTTTGTTCGCTGCCAATTCTTCCTTGTTCGCTGCTAATTCTGCTTTCAACGCCGTGTTTTCTTCTTCCATCACAAGCGCATTCAAGCGCTCAAATTCCCAATACTGATACGCCTCCAATTCATCCCGCGTCCATCTGTACCGTGCTGCTATCTCCAATGCACGCGCTATCTCCGCTTCTCGTTGCAATGCGTCCGGCGGTTCTTCAAATTCAACCGCGTGTTGCATGAAGTATATCCACTTCTCCAAGATTGTACTCAAGTCTTCAAGCGGCTTGCGAAACTTTTTTAGCTCAATAAAATACAACTCGAAGTCGCTCAGATAGTGCTTGTAGGTTTTTGATTCCAAGAGCAGATGCCGCGTCAAATAGTCTGTGCCTTCAAATAAATTGAAGTCCAATATCCCGATAAAATACACCGGTTGCAAGTCTGCGTACCGATTGCCGACGCTTAACTGCCCCACATACGCTTGTGAAGTGTAAAAAAGCGACCGCTTCTCAAACGCATCTTCCGCGTTAGCCTGCATCTCCACAATGAATGATTTCCCCGACGCATCTTTCGCACGAACATCTAACGTCGTCATCTTTAAGCCCTCTATTTGCGGGGCTTGCAGAGGACTGAGGATTTCGATACTCGTGATACGCCGCTCCCCTTCAAGTCCCATCACGGCATTGATGAAACTCATCACTATCTGCGGATCGTTTTTATCACCGAAGATTTTTTTGAATGCTACATCGTTTTTGGGGTTTACATACCGCATAAATACTATTGTTTTGGGGAGTAGAACGGTATTTGTGAATTGGTAAATTTAGCATTTTTCAAATGCACTTCCAAACAATCAATCGCTCACAACCACGATAATTCCTACTCTCCTGCACGTTTCATCGAAAAAATCACCTCGCCAAATCGGGCAGGAACGTGAAATTTATTGAGCATTGTTGGCGACCATGCAATAAATTCTTTGTTTGGAAAACGTTCCATGCGATAGAAATTCATGCGCCATTTGTCGCCCTCGGTTATGGGTAACAAATTTACAGGTTGTACATCGGCAAGTGGCAGCGAAATTTCCACCGTCCAACTTGTATCTCTATCAGTAGAATTATTTAACGTACCGCGAATCTGCGTTGCTGAACGAACGTTCAGGTTGTAAGTGGTATATGGCAATGCAATAGGCATCACGCCTCGCACTTCTCGAACATACAGATCCAAAATGGTATTTGCCGGGCTTATCTCTAATTCCGTGTAGCCAAATTTCTCCGGCAAGTACGGTGCGAAAAATACTTCGACAACCTCCTCTTCCCAGAGTTTATCGTCTCTTTGAGTCATTCGGGCGATGATGTCTGTGTCGCTACATTCAAAGGCAATGTAGAGGGTTGTGCTATCCCAGAGTAGCTTTGCCGAAGTCGAAACTTGCGGTTTTCCTGAACCATCGGTTAGTGAAAAATCCCCGACCGGAGCAGCCTTGGTCCACGATTCTTCCGACAAAACACCATCAATTTTTACTTCACCTACCGTGCGCTTGACAGTGTATTGCGGGAGGAGAATTTCTTGCGAAGGTGCCTGTTTTGACGGAGAGGAAAACGCGAGTAGTAAGATTGTTACTGCCCCCGCTACAATACCAAACAGCCCCAAAGCAAGAAGTCTTTGGGGCTTTTGAAGAATATACTGTATTTCGTGTTGAAGTTTGCTCATACAATTTTGCTCATACAATAATGACAAAAGAACGTTACGGATGACTGTAATGAACAGGGATTCGCGTCCAGCACTTCGTTGGTGTTCCAGCTTTATGCGCCGGTTCAAAGGTGGTGCTTTGCAAAGCAATCACCGCCGAGGCTTCAAGCGCTTCAATTTCATCAACGCTCAATTCCGCATCCCAGCTTGACTTTTTGGGGTCAAACGCTTTGATGCACTCAAGCGTGTGGCGGTCATACTTCCCTTTTTCATCTATCAACACCATCAACGAAACCCATGCTTCTTTGCGCTTGGTCTTTATAGTTGGCGGATAGGTGAGTTTACTCATGAATGCTTTAGGGTCAATATGTGGCTCGGCTTCAATACCCATGCTATTTCCGGGGCATGGAACTTTGTCAGAAATGATTTCTTTTCCTAAATGGGTTTGTTGCGTAGTTTCTTGCTCGCACGGTGAAACCTTGGTGTGCGTGTGCTTATGTGCGTGTGCTTGCAAGGCGTGTGCCTTCAAATGTGGATGAGCAGTGGACTGCTGGGCTTGCATACGCAGCACAGAAAAAGAACAACCTATTGTTGCGACCAAAACGAAAGCGGTAAGACGATTTTGCATAGTATCTTCCTTAGTTGATGGTGAATAGTTTTCTTGAGTGTTCGTTATCGAAGTTTGAAAATGGTTTGGACTAGCAGCCAACTATCAATGGTCTTACCCGCTTTTTTGCCGGGTAAAAACTCAGTTTTCTTCAGACTTTTCAGAATTGCTTCGTAAAAATGTTCCAACTCAGTCGCAGTTCGTACTCCCTCAGCACACGTCACAAATGCTTCCGCTATCGTTCCATTTGCGCTGACAAGAACGACTGTATTGACACTTGCTTCGATTCCAATGCGCTTTTCATCATTAGGATACACGATATGCTTGTAATAGTCAGAGCGTTGATACATCGGCTCTTCATCAACGTGTATTGTTTTTCCAACAAACGGCAAAGAATCTATACCGTGTGAGGAAAAAGGTGAATACCCTTTGAGATATGATGTAGGAGCATTCGACCATAGTTTTCCCGCCTCGGTACAAGTCGTAGTTGGTTGCGCACTTGCGACATTTTGGGCTTTAGCACCATGCAGCGAACAAACCAACAAACAAAGGAGCAGGAACACGTTCCAATGAAGTCTGCGTTGAAATAAATGGCTCATATTTTGATAAAAATACTTCGTTTATAAAGGATATACGCTATCGCCCAAAACACCAGATTATACGCAATTGCGAAGGCTAATGAGGCATTAAGAGGATTGGCAAACATTGGAACAAACACAGCATTATAGACTACATTTTTCAGCGCAAGTTCTTTGCCGTCCGGTTGGGTAATGGTAAAAAATATAATCATTTTCATCACAAATACCGAAAGAAAGTAGCTCGCAAGCGCGTTCATACCATAGACGATAAAAAATTTCGACCATTTTTGCCAGCCTTGCACATCCACAATCCAATAAAAAGCCCCAAACACGCATAGCGCCCAACCTGCCATAAAGACTGCGTAGGAACTTGTCCAAAGGCTTTTATTGATAGGCATATACCAATCCCAAATTCCGCCCACCAGCAAACACATAATCCCGCTAAAGAGCATCCATGCTGCTTTTTCGGGACGTGATTGCTCAGAGCGAAGCAAATATCCTGTCAGCGAGCCGAAAAGCGTCGTAGCAATCGCAGGAATCGTACTTAAAATGCCTTCCGGGTCCCATGTTTTAGACTGCACCCACATATGCCCCGTCAGAAAGAGCGAATCAATGTATGCCGCAAGGTTTTTTCCCGGCTCCATAAACCCCGCTCCCAAGCCCGGCACAGGAATCAAATACATAACCGCCATGTACCCGAAAAGCATGCACGCAATCCAGACCGCTTGCGCTTTGGGCTTGAAATTCAGCATAATCAGTGCCGCCAAAGCGTAACAAATACCAATGCGCTGCAACACACCCGGAATACGCACCGTTTCAAAGTTGAAACGCGGTATGATATTCAAAATAAAGCCCAGCAATATAATAATTGCCGCTCTTCGCGCTACTTGCTTGAATAAATCTACCCTGCTGTCGCCTCGCTCCACACGGTGTGCCATCGAATATGTCATCGAAACGCCAACAATAAACAAAAAAAACGGAAAAATCCAATCCGTGAACGTCCAGCCGTTCCATTGTGCATGAAGTAGCTGCGGATACGCCTGTGTCCAGCTTCCGGGGCTGTTTACCAAAATCATTCCCGCAACGGTGAAGCCGCGAAAGACATCAAGCGAGACAAGGCGTTCTGTTTTCATAGTTGCTTGGTCATTAGTCATTGGTCATTAGTTGCTTGGTAGCTTGGGGCTGGCGCAAACGGCTTATTTCCTCGAATACTGTCATCTCAATTACTGCATGAGCGCTTTTATCACCGTATTGTGCAAAAGAGGTCTCACGGCGCGAATTTTATTGTTCTCCGATGTAGGATGGACGCGGTTTGAGAGCAGCACAACGCATAATTGCTTTTCAGGATCGTACCAAATGCTCGTTCCTGTGAATCCCGTATGCCCAAAGGACGTAGCGGAAAAATAATCGCCACAAGAACACTTTTCTGCTGCTTTGGTGTCCCACCCAAAAGCGCGTGTAGATTTAGGACTGAAGCGCGTGGTGAAGAGTTTCACCGTTTCCGGCTTCAAGAAGGGTTTACCGTTTATCAAGGTTTTGTCGGGTTCGGTGAGCATTTTCATCACCCGAAGCACATCCTCCACATTCGAGAACAAGCCCGCGTGTCCCGCCACACCATGCAGCAATGCGGCTCTGGGGTCATGTACCAAAGGGCGCTTAAAATCTTGCTTCCACGTCGTGTCGTTTTCTGTGGGCATCGTGCGCAAACGCAAAACGGAATCGGGATTGAATGTGCTGGAAACCAAGCCTAATGGACGCACGATAGCATCTGCAAAGTAGGAATCAAGCGCTTTTCCGGTAATTTTGCGGATAATTTCGCCAAGCGTGATAAAACCTAAATCGCTGTACACGGTGGAATCGCCCGTTTTGTAGGGTAATTTTTCGTCCCAAAGCGCTTTCAGAGCCGCTTCCGAGCCTTTCACCTTCAAATCATACTGCCGAAAAGCGGCAAGCCCACTATTGTGCAAAAGCAGATTTTTCACAAGAATATGCCCTTTGCCGTTAGCGCCAAACTCAGGAATATACTTCGTTACGCTGTCCTCAAGCCCGATTTTGCCTTCGTCATAGAGTTTCATAATACACATCGTCGTTGCCATTACTTTCGTCAGCGAAGCCATGTCGTAAACCGCATTAATCGGCGTTTTTGGTGAAGTATTCGCATATGTCATCGTACCAAAACTTTCGTGCATCACCACGCGCCCTTTATGCAAAATTCCCACTGAAGCCCCCGGAAATGCGCGGTCTGCGATTGATTCTTCAATCACTTTTTTCACTTTACTTTGCAGCATTTCGTAGCCCGCAAGCGGCTCGTAATCACCTGTTCCGACGACATTTCCCATTTTGCCATCCCCCGCGCCGTCCAAAGGCAGTGCATCTATCACCTTATCAAGGTTTGATGCGCTATAGAGGTAATATTTTTTTGTCTTTTCCTCGAAATCTTTCGCTTCTTTTACAAACGCCCGTTCAATTTCGTCTATGCTTTTTCCGGCTTTGACCATTGCCAAGAGCTTGCGAGAGCCGACACTGCGCCCTGCGCGGTCAATTTCTTTATTGCGAATAGAATCAGGAAAAAGTTTGACCGTTTCACGCATGACTGCCAACATCGTGCGCATGGGGTTGATATTTCGGCGGTCGGTGATGTTGAGATTAAAGCCCATGCAGGTTTTACCCTGCAATTTCGATGAGCCTGGGTTAAACATCGTGAAATTAAACCCAATACCGTTCAACTTATAGCTTTGAAGCGCTTTCACGTAGTTCATCCCGACTTGAATTGTTCCGCCGGAAACAGACAAACCATAGGTCAAAAACGGCATTTGCGTTCCACGCCCCACGCTCCACGTCATGTCTTCCAACATTCCCAAGCAATGGTACCCAATAACGGCTTCCATTTGGCGGATATTCGGACTGGGATTGCGCCACGGAAAACCAAGTTCATCATAAAATTTCGTGCGGTCGTAACCTTGCATCGGAATCACCTGCAAGCGAGCATTGATGCCAAATTCCGCATTATAGAACGTGGCAAGTTCGCCCATCGTCATTCCGTGCGAAATCGGAATCGGGTAATAACTCGCAAAGCCGCCTTGGAACTCTTTTTCGAGGATTGGTCCATAGACCCCAAGCGGAGCCGCCATATTGGGGCGATCCAGCACATAGACCGGTATTCCTGCATCAGCAGCCGCTTTCATGCAATAGACCAGGGTTGTTGCGTAGGTGTAATAGCGCAAGCCGATTTCCTGAATATCGAACACAAGCGCGTCCAAACCTTGCAAATCATCGGGCGAGGGAGCTTTTTTCTTGTCGGAATAGAGCGAAACGACCATAAGTCCCGTAGCCGAATCCGGCTCATTCACATTGATAATTTCGTCTTTAGTGCCGCGAATACCATGCTCCGGTGCAAAAAGTTTTGCGGCAATTCCTGCTTTTGCAAGCATATCGGCAGCGTGTGAACCTTCCCGGGTGAGAGCGGAATGATTGACCACAACACCAACTCTTTTTCCCCGAAGAGGCGCAAAATCAAGGTCGCGGAGAACTTCCAACCCAACTTTGAAGGGTGCCGGTTTGGTTTGGTGGGGTTCGGAGGCGCGTAGGCAAGAGGTTCCTGTCAAAAGAATCACCGAAAGAATCACCGAAAGAATCACCGTTACAATACTGGTTTTTATGCGGGTCATACACACATTCCTTGCTTGAGATAGCATTGATTCGATAATGTTCACACAACTGTATTTCGCAACAAAGATACAAAACACCGAATCGCAATCAAAGTCAAAATGCTCTTGGTATGCCTCTTGCTCAAGATGATGAGGAATGCTAGAATCACTGTGCTGCAAAGGTTGCTTTTTAGGCATTATTTCGTATCATTTATTACGGTTTTCCGCTTCCGCGTCTCTACACGAGTGTGCTGTTTCAAGAGCAATACGCCGAAGATTGCAAGCAACGAAGAGGCAGCGAGGTACAAACACTACACAAGGAAAAAGCCGAAGGAAACTTACAGTTTCCTTCGGCTTTTGTCGTTTGGGGATGTTGTTGTGTACCATGAATCTGTAGTTCAGGATAACACTACCCTTAATGCAAAACCACTTTTGGCAATGTTTTGGCTTCATCCACCCACTTTTGAACCGTTGTGGCACTTGGAACGGCATTTGTCAGATTTTTTGCCGCGTTCACTTCTGCCATTTTTGCAGCAAGATTTTCTGCTTTTCGTTGGGCTAATTCCGGCACGGAATCTACTCCGGCAACCTCCAAGAGCTCAGCATACTGCCCTGCAATGCCGTTAATGCGGAAAAGGTCTGCATGATTCACCCACTTCAAAATGAGTTTGTCGCTGATGCCTGTTTTTTCGGCAAGTGCAGCACGTCCTTTGGATGTGGCTCCGAGTTCAAGTAACTTTTCAACGCTCGACACTCCGGCATCCTTCAGTTTTGCAGCGTAGCCCTCGCCAACACCTTCAATATCAATGATTGCAGCCATTTGTTTCTCCAAAAAATTGTAAAAAAATTGAATTCGTGCCGAATTTAGCATTTTTTTTCTTACCACCGAATAAGAACCTCGACACGGCGATTTTTCATGCGCTCCGACGGAATTAGCTCATTAAATGCAGGTCGCAACGTGCCGTAAGCGTTCCATTTCACGGCAGTATCCTGCAAACCGGCTTTCAATCGTATTTGAGCAGCAATCGAAGATGCCCTGTTCACAGCCAAGCGCAAATTTTCTATTCTTGAACCTTCATTACTGCTGTGTCCTTCTACCGTAACCTGTAAGCCGGGTTTTGAGCCAAGTTGCTGCTTAATTTGCTGCAATAACGCCGAAAAATTTCGCTCAGATTCCGGCAGTAGAGCCGTACTTTTTGAATAAAACACAAACACAAATACCGAATCAGGCACAGTAAGCCACACGGGAGGCGGTGATTGGGGTCTTGGT
>JALONG010000061.1 GCA_025455065.1 Candidatus Kapaibacterium sp.
AATATACTTCTGCCCTTCCTTGAAGTGATTCATCATCACTGTCATACTCTTCCCTCGAAACAAGAATTGCGTCAATAATCATAGGTGTAGCCTTGCCAACATAGACAGCCAACGCCTCCAATAACGAAGTTTTGCCAACATTGTTTTTGCCTACAAACAAGTTTACAAGCCCTAATTCAGGGATTTCAAGATGTTCAATATTGCGATAATTTTCGACCTTTAAGGAGGGTAATGGGAGTGTCATTTGCTTGTTCCTTTCTTAATCAAAGTGTTATTGAGACGGCGGTAAATGCTTCTGCCCCGAACCGGATTCAATTTGCCGCAAGCGATGTTCTGCAAGCAGCGCTGTTACTTGTGCGGCAAAGGCACGGGCGTTTGCCAGACCTCGCGTTTCTAGCGTCAGAATGAGCGTGTTTCCTTGCGCTGTGGGTATAAATTCCAACGCCTTCAAACTGCGCGTGGTGATAATCAATTTCGGATTCCAAAAGTGCTTCCAATCACCCGTATTGCTTTTTGGTTTCCACCGCTTTGTTTCAATGGATTGTATCATGGACAAAGGAATGGTGCGGGTTGTAACATCGCCGCGACTTGTCCGAAAGTTGGTCAGACTGTATTCATTCATTGCTGTAACAATTTCCAGCACAAGTTCACCGTTCTCAAAGCGCATAAGCCCTGAACTTCCGGCAGAATACTCACCGCTAAAGAGCGAATAATCATTGTCGGCTTTGTCGGCATCAAGGAAAAAGGGGATGGAGTCGAGGTCGAGAATCATGGTGTGGTTTCCTTGGAAAAATGTGGTTTAAGGAAGTCGTAGAGAGGTGCGAGGGCTTTTGAGGTGCTGTCAAGATTCCAGTGTTCCGGCTTCAAATAATCTCGCTTTTCGCCAAATGCTTCGTTATATTTGGTTTGGATCTCGGCATAGCTAAAGATTTTTGTTTTGTTGCTCGGCGGTGTGTACCCTTTTTCAACGACACATTCGGCATAGTTCGCCCAACACTCAAGAATGGTGCTGTGTTCGTCGGGGATGCACGATTGCAAGAGGTCTTCGAGTGTGCCGTCGGAAGCATTATCAGGGAACAAGAAAATTTGTTCTTTGCCTATCGGCATTACTGTCTCCCGAGCAATGTCCAGAATATGCGCTCTTTTGGCGTGTATTCCGCCATGATGTGGATTGCGCGTATCGGTGGGATGCGGTTTGTCGGCATCAACAACAACGAGTATCTTCAAATCAGGATGCTTCGTAAGTTTTCGTTTGGCAATGCCATTTTCCAATTTCAAAAATTGCTTCAATTTATCTTGACTTTTCAGGTTGAAAATAATTGCTCCAAAGCTGTCAAATGCTGAATTTATCTTGGCACTATCCAGCTCCTCACTAAAAATGGAAATCTTTGCCGTTTCTGTCTGAAACCAAGCATAAATGCAGGCTTGGAGGAATACGGCATCCTCAATACCTTCAACGATGAGAAGAACATTTGGTCTCATCCCCACACCTCGCGTGGGTCGAAGGGTGCTTCAATAGCGTATTTGAAATCATCAAAATCATAGCAGTAAGACTTTACGCTGCCATCGGGCATTTGGGCAAGATTGAAACACCGCGCCCGTGTCTGAAACTCCTGCATTTCCGGCTCTTCCAGCACTTCTTTGAAGGCTTCTAAACATTCCCAGTTGTGCGTGGTCATGAAAAGCTGAACACCCAAATTACTCGCAATATCAAGGATACTTTTTAGGTACTGGTGAAGCCTACTTGTATGTATTCCTGCATCAATCTCGTCAATCATCAAGCGTTCTTTTTTATGAATGAGAAGATTCAGAAGTACGCGCAAGAGTTTTAATGTCCCGTCGCCAAAGGTTGCGAGCGACATAGGCTCTTTTTCATTCAATTGCCAAACAACAATCGTTGGTTCTTCTGCTATCGCCACATTGATTTCCAAATCTTCAATTTGAGGAACAATCGTGCGCATTGCTGCCAATATCGTTTGCTTAGTTTCTTTATTTTGCTGAACATAGGATGAATACGCTAGCGCAAGGTCTTTAGAATATCCAAGAAAAAAAGGAATAAATGGCACATGAACAATTCCCGTGCCGTCAAATCGCAATGTACCGTCAAACTTGATTGCTCGGTCATTTGACACGTCAAAATCAGATTCAATCCCATTTTCTCGCCAAACATAACCATGACCATTTTCAGGAATGAACGCAATCTTAAAGTTATCATCATAGGAAATTTCGGTATTCTCCAACATCCAGGCACCTCTACGAACAAATGAACGTAAAAAGCTCTCTCGCAAGCGTTCAATGCCTCTATATTCTGTCAGCACTTTCAGCAAATTATAGCGAGTTACCGCAGCACTTTTTTCCACCAACAACGCCTCCAAAACACTCGTCTTCCCCACATTGTTATCACCCACAATGAGGTTAAACTGCCCGATATTCTGCATTTCAAAATGCTCGAAACGCTTGAAATTTTCGACCGTGAATGAGGTTATATGCGCCATTGCGGTTTAGATAAATTGTGAAACGAAATTCAAATATCCCTGCCGTCCGCCTTTTTTTGTCCAAAGTTTGACGGACTGTTGCAAACGCTTGAAACAGCGCACCAAATCTTGTGCGGTAATTCTTTGTATTGGTGACTTCTTGACTTTGGGGTCGTTATAACTCTCGACTAAACAAATATCACACGTGCGTTGAATTTGCTCAAATAATTCCATTGCCAAGCCTTCTCTGACGCGAGGTTTGGGAGGAGTACGGCTGGCGGCTATTGCGGTATAATGCAGAACAAGTGCATCATAGACTTCCGCGACGACATAATCGGTCAGCGTGGGCGTTTCGTCAAATGCTAGTTTTGCCCGAAGTTCTATGTTCAAAAGCACTTCTTCAAACTCTTCTTCGACAGGCATATTTTCCATGATTTTGCTGTAAAGATGTAATAAAATCTTGTTTTTCAAACTCTTTGGCTTAATTAAACAAACCTTCATCGCGGTGGAGAAGCAAAATTGCGCTGTGCGGCACAACAACGTATTTACGGTCATTAAAACGAAGTTCAACGGCGTATTTTTTGAGGTAAATCGCCAAATCGCCCATGTGTGCTTGCAGGGGAACGTATTTTACCTGTTCGTCGCTTTTTTTCCACGGCTCGGCATCATCACTGTTCGGAACGGCATAACCCGGACCGACTTTGATAACATAACCGCTCGACGCATCGTCTTGTCCTTCCACGCCCGGAGGCAGAATAAGACCAGCTTTTGTTTCATTTTCTTGTGTGCGCGGTTGAATCAGCACACGGTCGCCGACGACGATAAGCTGCTCCGCAACGTTTAGTTCTAAATCCAGCATGAAATCAGGGGTTTGTGAGAGAAGAAATGACAAAATTGTTTGAGTATTATATCACGAATATACGTCATTTCACGGCATTGAACAACGATGTGATAAGCACCTGCTTGGTTTCTGTCTGAACAATGTAGGAAATACGCCATGTTTGATAGGCATATTCATAACAATTCTCTTTACCGTCACATTGCCGTATGCGCCTGTAGGGATGCGGAAAAGGGTCAAGCGACAACACACGGCGCAAGGTTTCATCAAGAGTTGGATGTTCTTTGAGTGCAGAATTGAGTTCTTGTAATGCTTCCGGCGTGTAATCGCACGTAAACGGCTCTGTGTCTATCTCTTCAAGCCAGCCCGTGCGAGAATCAGGGAACGAGTCGTAGAGCGGGATGTAGGGCTTTATATCTAAAATCGGCGTTCCGTCCAGCAAATCGCAATCACCCACTCGCAGCATCAAACCTTGCACATCCAGCAAGCGCACAACCGAGATTCCAAGCGGGTTTGGGCGGTAGGGCGCACGAGTAGCAAATACGCCACGTTTGATACGCCCACGCGGTGGCAACACTTTCGGCTTCCAATGGGGCTTCCCATTTCGTACATTCTCGTGAAAGATATACACCAGCCAAACCCTCTCAAAACCTTGTATGTCTGCCAATGCCTGTTCATAGTTTTGATGCGGAAGCAGGGTGAGGATTGCTTGGTTACTTGGTTCTTGGTCATTGGTCATTTGTCGAGGGGTGTTGTCGCCCGACGAATGACCAATGTCTAATGACGAATGACTCTGATTTCCCTTATCCTTCTGCCCTTTTCCCTCTGCTCTGATTTGGTGCGGCGCGTCGTATTTGTTGCGGAAGCGGGTGGAAATAATGCCGATTGGCTCAAAAGAATATGCCGTAAAACCCTTATTAACGCTCACTTTGTCGTCGTTCTTATCCCTCATCCTTCAGCCCCTATCCCTTCTTGCACAAGCGGCATTTCGACAATAAACGTCGAGCCTTGTCCATACTCGCTTTCAGCCCAGACGCGCCCGCCGTGCAGCTCCACAATTTGCTTCACGATTGCCAGCCCCACACCATTGGAACTTTCATTGCCCGTCGGGCGTGCCGAAAGGCGTTGAAAAAAGCCGAAGAGTTTTTCTTTGTCGTCGTTGGTCAAACCCGGTCCTTGGTCTTGCACCGAAAACCGCGTAAATGCGTGGTTCTTTTTCACGGAAATACGAATGTCCGCGCCGGAAGGTGAGTATTTAATCGCGTTGGAAACAAGATTATCCGCCACTTGTGTGAGGCGTTTTTGGTCGCCGCGTACCATACAAGAATAATCCGTGTTGAAATGGAGCGTTTGTGATTTTAACTCCGCCGCGTATTGATGCGACTCAGAAGCACTTACACACACGTAACCAAAATCGAAGATTTCCTCGTGGAGTTGTATTTTCCCCATTTCTATCGCTGAGGCATCCAGAATATTGTTGATAAGGTCAAGCATTCGCTCTGAAGACCGCGCTATTGCTTGCACCATTGGTAGATGTGGATTTGTTTCGGTGAGGTCGAAAAGCATTATTTCGGAAAAACCCGTAATGGAGACAAGCGGATTTTTCAAATCGTGTGCGGCAATAGACAGAATGCGGGTTTTGAAGCTGTCTGCTTCGGCGAGTTTTGTGTTGGATTCTTCCAACGCCTGATTTTTCTGCGACATTGCGACATTTACCATCTGAATTTCTTTCGCCTGCTCGTCCAAAAGCGCCATTTGACGGCGTATTTCGGCTGTTCGTTCATCCACCAAATGCTGAAGCTCGCGGTTGCGTTTTTCAAACGTTCGTACGCGCTGCCGATATACACCCCACACTCCAAACCCAAGCGCCATGCCGCTTAGAAGCCGAAACCACCATGTTTTCCAAAAAGGAGGAGCTATCACCACCTGTATTGATGCGCCCTCCGGCGACCAAACACCATCCCCGTTTGCTGCTTTGACGCGAAAGGTATATTCGCCCGGGTCTAAGTTGGTGTAATTCACCGAGCGCTGCAAGCCCGCTTGAATCCATGTTTTGTCGAAGCCTTCCAGTTGGTAGGCGTATTCGTGTTTTGTTGGATTCACATAATCCAAGCCCGCAAAATCAAAGGAGAAAAATGAATCGTTGTAGGACAAATTCAATACGGACATTACCGAAATAGAGGAATCAAGCGGCACGGGACGGTTAAATTTCCGAAAATCGGTGATAATTACTTTCGGCGGATGAGGATTATTTCTGATGTCGGTAGGTCGAAAAAGATTCAAACCGCCAACACCGCCCATTGCAAGCCGCCCGTCGCGGAGTGTGCAGTACGCGCCACGATTAAATTCATTCGATTGCAAACCGTCGCTGATATTGAACGTGCGGACAGTATAACTGCGGGGATTGTTCGGTGATTTGGGGTCTGTACACGTGATTTTGGCAATGCCGTTATTCGTACTAATCCATAAATTGCCCGATTCATCGGTGAGAATTGCATACACAACGTCATTCGGCAGCCCGTGCATCGAAGAAAAGTGCATGAGCGTTTGCCGCTCTTCGTCCCAACGAAACAATCCCGCGCCATAGCTGCCAATCCAAAGCCCACCGCGACTATCTTCCTTGAGTGAAACCACATTCATCATTGCAACATTGCTTGTGTCAATGCGCTGGTGATAAAACGTTGGGTGAAGCGCATGATATTCGGTCGAGGCTTCGTTGGTCAATCCTGCGTTGTTGCGTTCTTCGGCATTCGCAAACAAGCGTAAAAGCCCGTTCCCCCACGTTCCAACCCATATTCGCCCTTTGCGGTCTTGGTATAATGTTTGAATCGGCGCATTAACAGACTTTTCTAAGCGCTGATATTTGTGGTGGGTAAATGTGCCGCTTTCCCGGTGAAATTCCGATACCGTTCCGTCGTCTGTGCCAATCCATAATCTGGTTTGAAATGTTCGGCTGATATTTTTCCCCGATGGAGGCGTATTTGGCGGAGTTTGCGCAGAATCCCCATTATTCCTTGTTTCCAGCAATGCCCAAATATAATTATGACTCAAACTGCGAGGATTATCGGGTTGATGGATATACCGTTTCCAGCGAGTAATTGTGCCGTTTGCATCACGTTCTGCTTTAGACAAACCGCCGCCAAATGTTCCCACCCAAAGTGTGCCTTGTTCATCTTCCAAAAGAGCGCGAATATAGTCATAACCGAGGCTTTGGGGATTATTCGGCTGGTGTTTGTAGGTGGTAATCTGCCCCGTTTGCACGTTATAGCGATTCAAACCACCACCGTAAGTGCCAATCCAAAGCGCTCCAAAGCGGTCTTCGGCAATACTGAGAACGTCATTATGGCTGAGGCTGTTGGGATTGTGCGGCAAATGCTGAATATGCAGAAATCGCGTGTCGAATTGGCTATGTTTGCGCAGCCCGCCGCTATTGGTCGCAAACCATAGAACGCCCGAATGGTCTTCAAGAATGCGCATAACGGTTTTTGAGCCTGTGCCATAGACATCATCGCCATCAACATTAAAACTCTGCAAGCGCCCATTGGTGCGGTCAAGCGTCTGTAATCCGCCTTCTTGTGTGCCTATCCAAAACGTCCCCGTGCGGTCTTCTAAAAAACATTTCACCCAATTACTCGTCAGTTCTCCACGCTCAGAAGATCCCTTCTGCCAGTGTTGAAGCACTTTTCTGCGTATAGGGTCAAACGAAAAAAAACCCTTATCGTTTGTTCCAATCCACATCGTGCCGGAACGGTCTTGGTATAACGTTGTTAATGTAGGCGTTTGAAATTCGGAGAGGTGAGAAGCGGTAGCATTTGTGCGGTCGAAAAGGTCTAATCCGGCTCCCGTAAGCAGCCAAAATTGCCCATTTCGGTCTTCGAGCATATCCCAAACGGCGTTATTACTGATGCTACGGCTATCACGTTGGTTGTGTGTATAGCGTATAAAGCGCGTCGCAGAGCCGTCCGCAGCACGTTGTACTTTGCACAAACCGCTTTCGCGCATCCCTATCCACAACGCCCCTGCACGGTCTTCCATCATGGACAAAACGCCGTCAGCACCGATACTTTCAGGGTTTGCGGGGTGATGTTTGTAGATGTACAAACGCCCCGTTTGCGTGTTGAGCATGGCAACGCCTTCCGCCGTGCCAATCCAAAGCATACCGTCTCGGGTCTCGCACAGTGCCGCTATCCAACTGTGCGGCAGCGTTGTTGTGTCGCCGTTGGTGTGGCGCAAGACGGTGAACGTGTACCCGTCATAACGGTTCAAACCGTCAGAAGTGCCAAACCACATAAAGCCACGCTTGTCTTGGAGCAAGGTTTGAACGCTGTTTTGCGACAAACCATGCTCAACGGTGAGGCGTTTTGTAGGGAGAAGCACTTGGGCTATGCAAACTACGCATGAAGCCACAATAACCATTCCCCTAAGAACAAGCGTGATACAGCGCTGAATCATAATTGCATGAGTCAATAACGTTAAAGCTACGACAACAATTTCCTGCCCGAACCGCGTAATTGCCTGCTTCCGGCAGTATTCGTTCTTGTGATGCGGAATTGCCCGATAAGTTGCTGCAATTCTTCTGCTTGCGATTGCAGTCCTGAAGCGCTTCCGGCGATATTGCCCACGTTTTGAGCGGCTTCTTCAATCACTGTCGCAATGGCACTGACGCTTTCCGCCATCATATTGCTGGTGGTGGATTGTTCTTCGCTTGCAGTGGCGAGCTGCGACATCACATCGGAAACACGCTCGGTGCGTTGCAAAATTGCGGAAAATGCTTCGGAAGTGCGGTTGAGAGATTGTTGTCCTTCGTCCACAAGCCGTGTCCCGGCTTGCATTGCGCCGACGGCTTCGCCTGTTTCGCGTTGGATAATTTTTATCGTATTGGAAATTTCTTTCGTTGCTTTTTGTGTGCGCTCGGCGAGTTTCCGCACCTCATCGGCAACAACCGCAAAGCCGCGTCCTGCGTCGCCTGCTCGTGCGGCTTCAATAGCGGCGTTCAAGGCAAGAAGATTGGTTTGGTCGGCAATTTCGTCAATCACTTGAATAATTTCGCCAATTTGTTCGCTGGATTTACCCAAAGCGCTGATTTTATCGGCACTTTGAATCACCACATTCGAGATATTCCGCACATTGTCCATCATGCTTTTCATTGCGCCATTTCCTTGCTGCGCGTCGTCATTGGCAAGCGAGGCTTCGTGCGCGGCAAGCGAGGTTTGTTGCGTGGTTTGTTCAATGGTGGCAGACATTTCTTCCACAGCACTGGCAACGTGTCCAGCTTGTGATGATTGTTTGTGTGAGGATGTCGTTAAGCCTTCGGTTGCGCTTGAAATCTCGCTTGCAGCAATGACCGTACGGTCTGCACTTTCGGCAACACGGGCAAGCATCGCTTCAACATTTTCAATGGTTTGATTCAGCGCGTGTGCGAGTTTGCCGATAGCATCATCGGACTGCTCCGGCACTCGCACGGTGAAATCACCTTCGGCAACACGGTTAATTTGCTGAAGCAAAACCTCCACACTTTTTGCGAGATATTCTTTTTGTGATTCGGCACGTGCTAAATCCTCCGCCGCACGACGCTCCGATTCAATCTTCATTTCTTCAAGTTTGTGATAATCTTCTTGTGCTTGGCGTTCAGCTTCTGCACGTGTTTCCGCAAGTAATTGCGCACTTTCGTCTTTGCTTAATTCGCTTTGTGCGGTGATGGCGTTAAGAAATAGAATGAGAAAAACAGTTGATGTCAGCGAAACGTAGGTGATTTGGTCGCCAACCATGCGCAAAGGCGGCATGGAAATAAGACCGTTCATTTCCAGTGCAAACAAACCAATGACCAGGAGGAGCGTTGAGATGCCGACAATTCTCCCAAACCGAAAACCGCTAAGATTAAACGCAAGGATTGGTGCGGGAATGAAGAAATAGTGAACATTGGCTTTGATACCGCCATAGCTAAAAAAAAGTGCGATGACAACCAGCAGATACGTACCGACAAGCACAGATACAGGAGATTTTAGGGAAGCCGTACTTTTCATAATGAACGGTGCAGTAATGCCAGCTAATACTCCCAAACCAAGGATAATATCGGACATGCCGGCACCAGTAATGAGAAAGTCTTGGGCTATGCTCAAAAGCGACAACATAATAATGGTAAACGATATGGTAACAAGCAACCGCGCCCGCCGAAACTCGTCGCTGTCTTGGCGCAAAGAATCAGGAATAAACGAGAGGATAATTGACCGCAACATAATTGTTATTGTTCCTTTCTGCGGCTCGGTCGAGAGAGCAGCAGGGTAAAAAAATGGACAATGAAGATTATTTTTGTGTAAACTACAAAACTTCCCGCAAAAAAACGAAGGCAAAAACAAACGATTTTATGCGTGATTGAAGGTTATTGGAAAAATATTCTGCAAAAAAATATTTGCTTTTGCAATCCGAAAAAAGTACATTGAAAAAAGAGCGCCACAAAAGCGCTACTTTTTCTTCCCAAAATTTTGACCAATTTTTTTTCCGTAAAAAAACGACCTCAAAAAACCGATAATGACCAACAACACCTTCCATAGCGCCGTAGCTTGTTCGATGATGAACTGCACCGTGATGATGCCGCAAATGTGTGGCATGATGATGATGTGCTGCGCTATGCCAAAACGAAGGTGAGAATGTCGCTAAATTTTCAAGCTGTTCCCAGTTCCAAAGCCATTCCACTTCAACACGGAATGGCTTTTTTTATTGCCTTTTCTGCAACAAGCAACAACCATTTTTCTCATTGTTTCATCAATTTTTTTACCATTTTTTTTCATGGAGAGTTTTTTTATGAGCGTTCAAACCGCAACAACCGCGCAACATCAAGCCTCAACGGCTATTCCGAATGTCGTTTTGCGTTTGGGAGACACTGCACCGAACTTTACCGCAGAAACAACGGAAGGACCGATTGACTTCCACGTATGGCTTGGTGACTCGTGGGGAGTGCTGTTCTCCCATCCCGCCGATTACACGCCTGTTTGCACAACGGAACTTGGTACAACGGCGAAGTACAAAAATCAATTTGACGCACGCAATGTGAAAGTTATCGCTCTAAGCGTTGATCCGCTTGAGAAGCACCAAGCGTGGATTCAAGACATTAACGAAACACAGCATACTACCGTCAATTTCCCACTTATTGCCGACCCGGAGCGCCGCGTAGCCTTGCTTTACGGCATGATTCATCCCAACGCATCGGAGAATGCGACAGTGCGCTCGGTGTTTGTCATCGGACCGGACAAAAAAATCAAGCTGACGATTAACTATCCCGCATCCACAGGGCGCAATTTCCTCGAAATCCTTCGCGCAATAGATTCTTTGCAACTTACAGCGAATTATGGTGTTGCTACACCCGCAAATTGGCAACACGGCGACGATGTTGTTATCGTTCCGGCGATTGCTGATGCCGATGTGCCAACGCGCTTTCCGAAAGGGGCAACATATGTGAAGCCATATTTGCGCATTACACCGCAACCGAATTTGTAATTATCACTCCATTATCCAATTTTTAGAGGACAAACAATCATGGCAGAAACCCGACAACTCCTTGCTTCTGAGGCACGAACATTCGATTCGCTTGATGTGCCGTTACCTATTGTTAATTTTAGCCGTGCAGTCTATGTGCTGACGCTCAGTCTCGCACTGCTATTGCAACAACCACTGCTCACAACAGCCTTGTTGTTGCTTGTTGTGCTGAGTTTAGTGGGTGGCGCACGGTGGAATCTGATAACGCGCTTAGGGCGGTTGCTCTTGCAAAAGCGCATCAAATCGCAATCGCCTGTTCCTCTGGAAGACGCACGATTGCTACGGTTTAACAGCCTCATCCTTGTCGTACTCTTGGGTGCTGCACAAGTGGCGTTTTGGGTTGCTAATGCTGCAATAATCGGTTGGGTTTTGGTCGGAGCGGTGTTGGTGGCGAGTGCGGCTGCTTTGGCGGGATTTTGCTTAGGCTGCGTTTTGTACTATCAATTCAAACTGCATAAATACAAGTTTTTAGGGGAGGCATAGCACAGAAATGACGGGCGGGAATGGTGATTCTCGTCCGTATTTTTTTGCATATTGCGTATCTTGCATCAAACCTCATTGTTCTACACTTTTTTCAACATTATTTTTCACAAGCACCATGAAAGAAATAACCGTCAAAGAACTCAAAGCACTGTTTGATTCCAAAGCAGATTTTCAACTGATTGACGTGCGTGAGCCGCATGAAATAGCCATTGCAACGATTGGTGGCGAAAATATTCCCTTAGGAACGGTGCTGCAAAACACGGATAAAATTGCCGAAGACAAACAAGTGGTAATTTACTGTCGTAGCGGAAAACGCAGTGGTGATGCGGTCTTGGCGCTGGAACAACAATTCGGCTTTGATAATCTCTACAACCTCAAAGGCGGCATTTTGGCATATTCTGATGAAGTTGATAATTCTCTCACCAAATACTAACCCTCACAAAGCACGTTTTTATGCCGTACACAGCCCCTTACGAGAATTTTGAAACCAACGCCATTCGCTTGCAAAACGACCGCGCGGAGCGTGAACACTCCGTTCCGATTTATTTCACTTCCAGCTTTGTATTTGAGGACGCGGAACAAGCCCGTGCGATGTTTGCCGACGAAATTCCGGGCAATATCTACACGCGATTTTCCAATCCGAATAACAGCGAATTTATCCAAAAACTGTGCGCGTTGGAAGGCACCGAAGACGGCATAGCGACTGCTTCCGGCATGGCGGCGATGTGGTCATCCTTGGCGGCGTTTTTGCGCTCAGGAGACCATGTTGTGGCTTCGCGTTCACTCTTTGGTTCGACGCATCAAATTTTGACGATGCTGCTTCCGCGCTGGGGAATTACGCACTCTTATGCCGATATTGCCAAACCGGACGAATGGGAGGCGCTTATTCAGCCGAATACCAAGATGATATTCGTTGAAACGCCCTCCAATCCTGCTTTGGACATCATTGACCTTGAATGGTTGGGGAAACTTGCAAAGAAGCACAATGTTCTGCTCAATGTGGATAACTGCTTCGCAACGCCGTATTTGCAGAATCCCGCGAAGTATGGCGCTGACCTTGTAACGCACTCTGCAACGAAATTTATTGACGGGCAAGGGCGTGCTATCGGCGGCGCGGTGCTGGGCAGAGCCGACCTTATCAAGGAAGTACGCTTTTTTGCGCGGCACACCGGTCCTTCGCTCAGTCCTTTCAACGGTTGGATTCTTTCCAAAAGCCTCGAAACGCTTGCTGTGCGCATGGAACGCCACTGCCAAAGCGCACTAACACTTGCAGAACGCTTGCAATCAAATCCCCATATTGCGTATGTCAAATATCCTTTTCTGCCCTCACACCCGCAGTACGACTTGGCTCGTCGGCAGATGCGTTTGGGTGGCGGCGTTATCACCTTTGAGCTGAAAGGCGGCATTGAGCAGGGGCGGCGGTTTTTGAACGCACTTGAAATGCTTTCTCACACGGCAAATTTAGGTGACACGCGCACCATTGCGACGCATCCGGCTTCGACGACCCATTCCAAATTGAAGGAAGAAGAGCGGCAAGCCGTTGGCATCACGCCCGGACTGATTCGCGTTTCCGTTGGCTTGGAGCATCCCGACGATATTTTGCGGGATATTGAGCAGGCGATTGCAGCTTCGGCGTAGTTGCTAAATCTTCACATCAACCTTTGGTAAAACGCACCACTGCTGATTCCTTCGGCGGTGGTGCGTTTTGTTTTCAAAACGTCATCTGCTATTCTAGCAGTTGAGAGCAAAATATTGTTTG
This sequence comes from Candidatus Kapaibacterium sp., assembly GCA_025455065.1. GTDB lineage: Bacteria > Bacteroidota > Ignavibacteria > Kapaibacteriales > UBA4661 > PH2015. The sequence goes on from JALONG010000061.1 coordinate 13,088, forward strand.
CAAGTATGTTGGAATCTTCTATGTTTGCAATAGTACCTTCCAAAAATATCAAGGTGAAATTGGGCAAAACACTGTAAAATCTTGAAGGCATTTACTCTGTTTTGCGGTATTGTAGCAAAAAATAGTAAAAACTGTTCCATACTCAATATAATGAAGGTACTATCACGCTTTGTTATCTGCAATTATTGCTATTCCACGCTTGGATGTTTATTTCGATACAAACAATTAACTCAATATTGTTTGTGAAGACAAATTGACAAATTTTCCCATTATACCAAGTGTTCTTGGCTGGTAGAAATTCTATCGGCTTACCTTTATCTATACCTGAACTATGCTCCAACGTCTTCCCCTGCAACAAAAAATCCGCGTTGTTGCTGTTGCCGTTCTCAGTATCGTTGCTTTAGCGATACTGCTCTATTTTCCTGCGCAGCAGCAACGTATTCTCACTGATGAACTCCGCCAAAAAGCCGAGTCATTTGCGGAAACAATTCACTTGGGAATGAGCATTGGTCTTGCAAGTGGCGATATGGCCGCTATTCCAAAAGTTTTGGATTTTGCCAAAAATGACCCCGCCGTGAGTTTTGTCGCCATTCAAAGCGACGGACAAACCTTTGCCGCATACCCGAAAGGGTTTGTGTTTACGCCGGAATTGGAGAAGAGTTCCGAATATATCCTTGCGCGAAAGCCCCTTGAAACGGACGTTGTGAAAGGTGACGTGATTATCGGATGTTCAATGGCAACGATGAACCGCAGCGTCTGGATTGCAAGGGGAATCGCTTTGGGTGTTGCTGTTATTGCGTTGATACTTGGGCTTTTAGGCGCGGGGTTTCTTGCAAGAGAAGTTGCCCGTCCGATTCAGCATTTGCGCGATGCGGCACGGCGTGTGATGGAAGGGGACTTGAGTGTGAAGGTGCAATCGGAAACGCGGGACGAAATTGGTGACCTCAGCGAAGCCTTCAATGCTATGGTTTCTTCGATTCAAACCAGTACGCTCAGGCTGCAACACGAGAAAGCAAGCCTTTCCGAAAATGTCAAAACGATTTTGACACAAATGCGTCGCCTTTCTGACGGGGATTTGACGGCACGCTTAGCTGTCGAAGGCGATGACGATATTGCACGGCTTTGTCAGGGTTTTAACGAAACTGTTGTCAATATCCGTGCGCTTTTGACGCAGGTAACAGACGCTGTTGCGACAACGGCAAACCTTTCTGCACAACTTTCCTCCAACGCTGAAGAGGTTTCTGCGGCTATGGAATCACAAACCGCACAAACACAGCATATTTCCTCCGCTATGGTCAGTATGACCGACCAAATGCGCATGAATGCTGAAAGTGCAGGACAGGCAACAACGCTTGCGCGGCAATCACGAGGCTTTGCCGAAGAAGGAAATGCCACGATGGACGATTTGATGCGTGCTTTGGCGGAGAATAACGAAGCCAGCCGGAACATTATCAAAATTATCAAAGTTATTGACGAAATCGCGTTCCAGACCAATCTTCTTGCCTTAAACGCGGCTGTGGAAGCGGCTCGCGCCGGAAGACACGGTAAAGGGTTTGCCGTTGTTGCCGAAGAAGTCCGTAATCTTGCTTCCCGCAGCGCCAAAGCTGCCCGCGAGACCAATGCACTCATTGAAGCGGCAGTGCAGAAGGCAGAGCGTGGAATACAGGTAGCCCAAGTAACTAAACGCTCTCTAGGTGATATTGACCATGCTTCCAACAAAGTTACCGACATCATTGCCGAGATAGCCCAGTCTGCAAGCGGTGTTCAGCTTGCTTCGGCACATGAGGTTTCCGACCGTTTACGAGAAATAAACACCGTGTCGGTACAAACTTCGCAATCGGTAAATTACATCGCGCAAGCCGCCGTGCGGCTTACGGAACTGACCGATAATTTGCAGTTTCTTGTCGGGCGGTTTACGACGGAGAATCACGATGTGGATGCTTCGCGCTTGCTCAGATAGATACTTTTGCTTTCGGATTACTGAAAAAAAGCGTAAAACCCGTATAAATACGGATTGTATAATAAATATCTTGCTGTTCTTTGTTAAATATCTCGCTATTCTGTTAAATATCTTGCTATTCTGTGCAGTAGTTTTTTTTACCAATATCATTCATTACCATGATGAATACCCTCACTCTGCGGCGTAAGATACAGGTGCTTGTTATCAGTATTATCGCTCTTATTTCCATGTTCATTGTGCTGTATGTGCCGCGCCAGCAGCAATCGCTTTTGCGCACGGAGTTTCACCAAAAAGTTGAATCTCTTGCTGAAACGGTGCGCTTGGGCATTTCGATTGGTTTGTCGTCCGGCGACATGAGTTCTATTCAAAAAGTGCTGGATTTTGCGAAGAATGACCCTAGTGTGCGCTTTGTGGCTATTTTGAGCGACGGAGCAACTTTTGCCGCGCAGCCGAAAGGCTTCCAATTTTCCAAAGAATTAGCAAGCGTAGATACCCTTGTTATTGCAAAGCGCCCGTTTGAATCTGATGCGCTCAAAGGCGAAATCGCCGTTGGATGCTCCACAAGTGCGATAAATGCTCAAATCGCTGAAGTTCGCTTGCAAGCTGTCTTTATCGCTCTTGGCATGATGCTCTTGGGCATAGTGGCGGCATGGTTTTTGGCGAAAACAATCGTTAAGCCAATAAAAGCCCTCAGTAATGCCGCACAGAAGGTCGGTGAAGGCGATTTAACGCAAACGGTACGTGTTCAAACCAATGACGAAGTCGGTGTTCTCAGTACGGCATTTAACGCAATGGTCGAAAAAATCCGTGATTCCATGAGGATTGCTAACGACAACCGCGAACAGGCAGAAGAGCAGGCTGCACGTGTGCAAACGATAATGAACCAAGTCAGCGAACAGCGAGAATACTTAGCGGAAAGCATCCAAACGATGCTCAAAAGCGTGGAGCAGCTTGCGAAAGGCGATTTGACGCAAAACGTGCAAGCCGAAAAAAATGACGACATCGGGCGGCTTTTTGAGGGCTACAATGCTGCGGTGGAGAATATGCGCGGACTTGTGGCGCAAGTGGTGGAAGCAGTCGAAGCGACCAACGAATCCAGCGCAAACATTTATCTCGTAACCGAACAAACCATGAACGACATTCGGGAACAATCCTCGCAAACCCGCAATGTTGCTGCTGCGATGGAAGAAATGACCGTCGTTATCGGCGAAAACACGCGCCACGCCTCGCTTGCAGCGCATCAAGCCGCACAAGCAAGTGACGATGCGCGTCGGAGCGGTTCGGTTATTCAAGGAATGATTAAAAATGTCGGTGAAGTTTCGAGTGTGGTTAAAGAGTCTGCCGCAAGGATTGAAGCGCTTGGGCGCTCTAGCGAACAAATCGGCGAGATTGTTTCGGTGATTGAGGAAATCGCCGACCAGACCAATTTGCTGGCTCTGAACGCTGCTATCGAAGCTGCCCGTGCAGGCGAGCAGGGGCGCGGCTTTGCGGTTGTTGCCGACGAAGTGCGGAAACTCGCCGAGCGCACACAAAAAGCCACAAAAGAGATTGGTACGATGATTCGCAGTATTCAATCCAACACCACTGAAGTTGTTTCCACGATGAACAAAGGCACGAAACTCGTGGAAGAAAGCGGCTCGCTGGCAGGTCAGACTTCGGAAGCGCTGAACGAAATTATTTCCAAAACGATGCAGGTTTCTGACATTGTTTCCCAACTCGCCTCAGCAAGCGAGGAGCAGGCTGCCACGAGCAATGATGTAGCACAGAGCATCGAATCTATCAGCAATTCCGCCGAGCGCTCTGCCAATGCCGCCGCGAGTATTTCCCAGATTGCAGCAAATCTCAGTTTTCTCACACAAGACTTACAAAAATTAGTCGGGACATTCCGCGTAGGCGTTCAAGCGCTTGGGCAAAAATTTATACAAGGAAAACCGCAAAAACAACTTCGCGCCTCGTAGTAATGGGGTTCATCAACAATTCTGCGCGAAGGATAGTTTCGTTATTCTTTTTTCATTTTATTGGAGTTTGTATGAAGTCATATTTTCGCATTGTTTGTTTCTTTTTCGTGTTTTTCTTCGCCGGATTGAATATCCTCACAGCACAAGAAGAAAGCGATAAAGTGAATGTGTACGGTATTGCAACGGCTGATTATCGTTTGTATGGCAATAATAACGACCCTGCTGTTGGAAACGGTGCCGTCTCGAATACGTTTAATATTCAGTTCAACCTTTTTCTTTCCGGGAATATCGGCTCGGAATGGAAATATCTTGCCGAATTGTGGGTTCAAAACGATTTTCGATTCCAACAAGGCATCAATTCGCTTATTGATTATTCTCAGCCACTGTTGCATCAACTGTGGATAGAATGGCGACCCAGCGACGCATTCGGGCTGCGTTTCGGGCAGATTCTTCTGCCCTTTGCAAGTTTTAACAACATTCACTCTCGACCAAATTTGTATTGGTTTATTGACCGCCCTATGCCATATGAAGAGCCTGCAACGGTGGATGGCATTGGTCCGCTTCGTGCGGAGTTTGGTAATTTATCGGCATCAGGGACATTGCGGCTGGGAGACGGCTTAAAACTTGACTATGCGGGGTACGTCGGAAATACCGACCGACGTATATTAAACGGTTTAGACCTTAGCAGCGCCAAAACACTTGGAACACGCATTGCAATTCGTACTGAAAACATCACGCTTGGAGCTTCTGCGGCTACCAATCTGATTGAAGAACTTGATTCGGTCGCACAGGCAAATTATACCTTGCTTGCAGGGGATGTAAAGGCTGAATTTGGCAATTTTACACTCATTGGTGAATTTATTCAATCGCTTGAAAATATCGAAGCCTTGCCGCGTACAACGGGCTTTAATCCTCGCAATTATCAAAGCGGAATCAATTACCAATTTGCATATGCTTCGCTTGGATATAATTTCGATGAGAAATGGTTAGGCTTTGCCGGATTTGATTATTACCGTACAAACTTGACCGGCGCTCGTTTTCAAGCAAATCCTGCTACGCGGATTACAGCAGGATTGAATTTTCGACCTGCCGACAAAGTTCTTTTGAAAGCGCAAGGAATCTATAACCTTGCCTCCGGTGCAGAAAATCCTGCATATTTTTCCGGCGCAGTTGGATGTGTGGTATCGTTCTAATTTTCCATTTACTGTTTCCCTCGTTTTATTGGAGCTAACGATGAACGTCAAATTTCTCATAGTCCTTGTCTTTTCACTATTGGCAATGCCTCTGTCGTTGTCGGCACAGGTCGTGGTGATTGTCAATAAAGCAAACACCATAAGCAGCATTTCTACCGCCGACCTTAAAAACATCTTCACAGGCGACATGACCAAGTTTGCAAGCGGCACAAATATTACGATTGTTACCTACAAATCGGACACCGAATCTCGCAAAAAATTCTACGCCGCGCTTGGAAAAAAATATACCGAGTGTCAAGCAGCCATTTTGAAACGGATGATGAACGACGGTTTGAAGCCACCCGCAGCATTTGAAAGCGACGACGATGTAGCGGCGTATGTAGCAAAAACGCCCGGTGCAATCGGTTTTGTCAATGTTGCAAACGTTGGTGCTGCAAAAGTGATAACCGTTGATGGCAAAAAGCAGATTGATTAACTTCCTGAAAGTTCATTCAATAAAAAGCCGCATGAACACGTGTTCCTGCGGCTTTTTGCGTTGTTGGGCTGGGATTATACCAATTTGAGTTGATAACTGTGCAAAAAAATCCGGCTTCAGTGGCACAGACATTCTTGTCTGTGCGAGTATTTATGCTGCTTTCAGAGAAAAGCATTGAAAAAACAATGCACAATCCTCAGCGTAAATTGGTATTATTCCCTGAGCGCCGTGTCTGCAAAGTGCGCCATTGCTTGCGCCATGAATGCAGCAAATTCGGGGTTCGGCTTGCCGTCAATCTCTGTAAAACGCGGGTCTTCGGTGTACATTTCCCCCAAGCCCTTGAATTGTGCGGCTTGGCGGTCATCGAAGGTGGAAGTTCCCCAGAATTTGCGGGTAAGCGTGTAGTGGCGCAAAATGCGCTCTTGCACGGCATCCGAAGCGGGATTGAGTGTGGTCATGGTGGACAGTGTGTGCCAATTTTGCTTGAACTCGTCTTTGAGTTTCGCAAAGTCTGCTTTGCTCATCGTGCGTAATGCGGCTTCCGAGCGCTTCACAGCATCGCTCCAGCGTTGTTGTGCCTCGTCGCGGTGCGTGGTTGCAAATTCTTTCGGTAAGCCTTCGTAGAGTTCTTCGGTTGTCATCTGATGTGCCATTGTTTGGTCTCCTTGTGTGAGATAGAAAATTGTTTTGTCAATCGTTGAAAGCAAGGTATCAAGCCGCTCTTGACGCGCCAAAAGTGCCTGTTTGTGATGTGCCAAGGCTTCAACGATATTGAAATCGGGAGAATCAAGGATTTCTTTGATGTCCTGAAGAGAAAAATCCAGTTCCTTGTAAAATAAAATTTGTTGTAAACGAAGCATTTCCTCTTCGCCGTAGAGCCTGTAACGAGATTCCGTGCGGCTTGCGGGCTTTAACAGCCCCAGTTCATCGTACACGTGCAGTGTGCGAATACTCACGCCCGAAAGTTTTGCAACTTCCTTCACGCTATACAAACGCTCGTTCAGCGCTTGTTCTTCACGGCTTTTTTGATAACGAACAGAGTGGTTCATGGTTTTTGCTCAAAAGTTGGGAACGCGGATTATGAGGATTTTGAAGATTGAAAGGATGAGGAAGATGTTGAGCGGTTTTCAAATCCTCTTTATCCTCAACATCCTCAAAATCCGCGTTCAGAAAAATCAAAAGGGCATTATGCAAAATACCGCGATTCTTCGATAATCTCCCGCGCAGGTACAAAGGTCGCTTCCGCAACTGTTTTTCCCGTGCGCTGCAAATATGCCTGAACGGTGTGATAGCCAAGTGCATAGCCTGAAAATGCCGGAACACCGACTTTTTCAATGCCGTATTGCGCACCTGCAAAATCGTCTCCAAAAATATATCCGCGAATGGTCGAAAATCCGGTTTTTTCGAGCGCTCCGCGAAATTGCTCTTTCACGGCGGTCATTTGTGCCATGTCAAAATCTGTAACCCAGTAACCAATCTTGTCTTCACCGTAAAGTTCTGCGGCGAAGGATTCTGCTAAACCTTCCATTATCATATATTCGCCGACAGTCCACGTTGCCATCTGGTGCGGGAAAATCCGCGCGAGGATGTTGTGATGCAGTTCATGGACGGTACAGGCTTGAATTCGCTCAAGATTATACGCATCAGGAACGCCGTAAATGGTCATTATCCAGCCCGGGATTGCCCCGAAACCCGTGTAACCACGCTGCAAAGGCGTATTGGTCAAATCCGCCAGCATCAACCCAAAAACAAGGTCACACTCAGGAACAGAAAAATTCTGAAATGCCCTCAAACCTTGATGCAGGGCCTCTTCGGAAAGTTTCCACGCATTGGCTTTTGAGAGTGCATCCACGTTCTGCCGCATAGATACTGCTTTGTCGCCTGTCCAATCGTTTGGCGAAAGATTCCATTGCTGAAATTTCGCCAAACCATCACCGCCGCCCATGACCGCAATAAGCCCTGAAAACGGTTCTACGAGTTCTTTGCGGTAAATTTGCTCCCGCTCCGTGTCGTCCGTTGCAGCAAGCAGTTTGCGGTATGTCTGCTCTGTGCCCAGAATTGTTGTTTTCATCGTCGTTATCCAAAAAAAAGTCCTTGTAATGATGATTTGTCGAGATGTGCGCTCATCATAATTGCAATCTACAACCTCACCTAAGGTGAGAGTCAAGAACTTTTTTCACTTTTTTTCAAAAAAAATGCAAATAGCAAAAAATGTAACTATAGACAAAATGTAAGGTTAGTGATTTTATTTGTATAAAGTTGCGTAGATTAGCCGATAAACACTTGTTTCACAGCCCATGTTCTTTGCCATGAAGCCT
>JALONG010000023.1 GCA_025455065.1 Candidatus Kapaibacterium sp.
TTATACGCTTTCGGTTGCGGGTGTGAGTGCGGCGAATACGTTGGGCGCGAGGACGTTCTTTGTGAAGCCCGATACGGCACGACCGCTTATTTTGACGGCTATCACGCCGCAATCGCTGACGGTGGGCGATTCAGCGGTGCATCAGTGGACAATTACAGTAACGGGAGACAATTTTACTGCCGCTTCCCGCGTCTATGGAAAAAACAACAATGTTCTTTTTCCGACGACATTTGTGGATGAAACCACGCTCACAGTGAGTATTCCTGCGGCTCTCCGGCAACTTGGCGCGATGATGCTGGAAGTGCGCTCCACCTCTCCGCCGGACACCTCGAATATGATTCCGGTGTTTGTGTTTGACCCGAGTTTGGAGTATCACGCCACGTTGGGCGTGATAGCGCCTGCCGTACCTCTGCTGACGGCGGAGGAGCAGCAAGCGCTTCAGACCTTGCAACAAAGCGGGCAGTACGTCTCGGTACGGGCAATCACGCTGAATATCCGCCCTGTGGAGATACTAACGACGCGGGAACTGACGTTTGATGTTGGGCAGGGTTTGGTGGCGACGGCGGAGTTGGGCTTGCCGCAGATAGTCGGAGAGAACGATTTTTATCTTCCGGGTTATGTGCAAGGCGACACGACGGGCAAGAACTTCTCGGTAACGATGGTAGATAATCGCTACATCGGTACGAGTTTCAGTGTTGGCGGGAAAGAGTACACGCTTCAGCCCTTGGGGAATAATGGGGTGCATTTCTTGGGGGAGGTGAATCCGATGGCGCTCCCTACAGCCTGTGATGTAAATCCCACCGTGTTGGCGGATTATATACCGCCTGTGCCAACTCCAGGTAATATGGGGTGTAGTGATCGTAATATTCGTGTGTTGTTTCTAGCGACACCTGAAATCATCAATGCCCCAGGATACTCAGATGTACTAACGTCATTAAATACACAAATACAATATGCAAAAAATGCTTTTCGTCGCTCTTTAGAATGGACAGGTCGTCAAAGCGCAACTATTGATGTGGTGAATAATGTGCCAATTCGTTGGGACTATAATAGCGGAGCAAGGCAGTTTGCCAATGAAGTAGCGTGGGTAAATTATATTTTGGCTGATGAAATCCCTGTACCACAAGTGTATAGTGAAAGGATGCTTCGTTCTCGTTCAAGCCTTGCTAATAACCCGACTATTACACAGCTAAAAATTCGCTATAATGCTGATGTGGTAGTTATTTACCATTTAAGCCCAGCAACAAGTTTTCCTAATCAGGCTAATGCAATACAATTTGCAGATTTAGCCATAAATGGAATACAACCAACACCAGATAATGCATTTATCTTAATGAGACATCTAACCACCGGTTTTAGCTCTCGAGGCTTATTCGCCCATGAATTAGGTCATATTCTTGGAGGGCAACACCATAATTCCACAACAATATTTCCCAGTAATGAGCCGCGATACGGTTTTTATCAGGAATATCCAGCAATTCTAAATCCCAATGTTACTTTGCAAAGAACGACAATTATGGCGATTGGTAGCGATCCTTCTTCAGATATTTTCTCATCACCCCAGTTTGTAGAGCGGGGTGTAATATATGCAAATCTTAAAGAAGATGGCTTCTCCGCTATTATTCCTAGTGATTATCAAAGTGCTAATCCAAAAGATTTAGCAACTAATACTAATTTATCACCACCACTTACTAATCCCATCCCTTTGGGAACAGCAGCTGTGAATAATGTTACAGCCATCATTGATAAAAATGTACCTGTTGTTGCTGGATATGCGCCTTCAGGCTCTGTGAACCTCTTGAATGTACCTCGCTCTCTCAAGCGTGCCACTCAGAATAGCGATTGCGCAACCATTACCGTCAGAGCGACAGCCTGCTCACCGGGAATGTATCAAACACGATACTATGCGTGGACAAATACACAACGACTGACACCACTAAGCGGCGAAATCAATAACGCACCAAATCTGCCCGGTACACAAACTTCGACCATCCAAGTTTGTATGCCGAATGACGGCAGTTTGTTTGTGCAAGGTGTTGTTGTGCTTGAAATAATAGACGGCACAACAGGTCAATTTATCGAACTTGCTTCGCAGAATTTCTTTATTTCATGCCAAGATTGCTACCCGCAGCCGATGATGGCAATTTTTAGTAAAGCATCCTCCGTACAGTCACTGTCGGGTACATCAAAGAGACAAATAAAGCCTACTTTGAAAGAGGAATTACCCGCAGCACAACTCTATCAAAGCAGTCCCAATCCTGCAAGAGACAAAGCCGATGTTCGTTTTGCCATTCCTCGTAAATCTTTTGTTACATTGGAAGTGTATAATGCACTTGGTCAGCGAGTAAGCACATTGGCAGACGGTACGATGGACGCAGGAGAGTATGTGATACCTTTCGAGGTACAGCATCTGCCCAGTGGATTTTACACTTATAAGCTGGTAGCTGATAATCAAACATTTGTCCGTACGATGATGGTGGTCAAATAAGTTTAGCTTTTCAGAATTTCAGCAACAAAAACCTTTCATTCAAGATGCTATGAATATGAATATCTTTTCAAAAGCAGTAATACAAGTCGCCTTCCTTCTCCTCATTCCTTCAGTCAAATGTTTGGGGCAGTGGGCTTTAGTGCAGAGGGCAGATTCTGCTATGCCCGTAACATTGATACGCAATACCCGCTTGGGGTTATTTGCTTATACATCTCCTCAAAATCAGGTATTCCGTTCTACCGACGCAGGCAATACTTGGCAGGCAACATATTTGGCGAATATGTCCGGAGTGCCCTTTCCAACATATTCAACAATTTCTCTCTCTACAATTATTTCAACACCGAAAAACGTTTTTGCGGTCGATTTTTTAACACGAATGGTTTTTAATTCATCAGACAGCGGAAAAACATGGGATATACTTGTAGATAAAACACGACCATCTTCGGCGATATTAGCAGAGGATATTGTTGCTATCGACGGTACAGTCATCAGATTATATCAAGGTTCACTATTCTTTTCTTCCGATAATGGCAACTCATGGCGATATAATCAAGAATTAGGGCGGCTTGCCTCTGCAAAACAAATAAACGTAGTTGATAACACACTCATTATTACTTCTATTTTCGGAGAAGTCTTTCAAAGCAAAGATTTGGGTGCTTCGTGGAAGATACTTCCTTTCGCTATTAATGAACGAGCTATCTTATATTTTGCCGGCAGCGCTTTTTTATGGAAACAACAGTATAATGGGACAATAGGTGGCTTTAATTCTTATACACTTACTTTTTCCGGTGATAGTGGAAAATCTTGGATTCCGTTCCAAATTTCTGACTCAACAAATATCATCTATCAAGTGACAACTATTGATCAAAAATTGTTGGTAGCATCATGGGCTGGCTTGTATTCATCTTCAGATCTGGGAAAAAGCTGGCGTAGGGAGTCAGGGAAAAATGGGTTGGGGTCAGGTTTTACAACCTCTTTGGACACTGCTGGGGGACAAATTTTTGTTGCGGTACAGAACAATATAGGAGGAAGAAGGAGTCTTTATCGTACGACACCTTCCACCGTCAGCACCCGCGAAGAGCCGCCATTACTCACGTTCCGCTCATCCCCCGCACCCAACCCCACCAGCGAAACGGCAAGCATAGCTTTCACGCTGCCTCGCCCCGCACAGGTGGCACTGACGCTTTACTCTGCGCTTGGTGTGGAGGTATGGCGTAGCGTGTCGGCTTCCTACGCCGCAGGAGAGCAGCATATCAGTGTGGACACACGCGGCTTGCCTTCGGGTGTGTATTCCTATCGCCTCACGGCTGGCGGGATGCACTCGGTGGGGCGTGTGGTGGTGGTGCGGTAGGATGCTTTTCACTTTCACCAGAGCAGTTCGGTTTGCCTCAATGGGGACAATCCTGTTCAATAAGGCTCTTCTTTGGTAGGAAGAGCCTTTTTTCTTGCTTTACGTTCAAGTTTGATTATTCAGAAAAGAAAGGCTATATTTGCGGCGGAAAATGTGCAATGCTCATGCTCCTTTTTTTTGGTATCTCTGTCTGCAATGGCTTGTTCTCGTGCATTTTACGGGGAATGTTGCTACCTAGCTAATTCGCTGCTTATCCAATTCCTTGAAAACTCTTCTCAATTCTTATTTTACTCATTTCAATTTATTTTGTTGTATGATGAACTCTCGTTCCTGCCGAACGCTCTGCGTTACGGCAATGCTCTGGTGTTGTAGTATTGGTGCGGCTTTTGAGGCGTTTGCGCAAGCCGAAACGTTTGAAAAAAATGGCAAAAAAGGTTTGCGTAATGTCGGTGATAAAACCGTTCTTGTAGAAGCAAAATACGATGAGCTGACGAATCTTGATAATGGTTGGCTCAAATTTCGTTTTGCCGGGAAACTAGGTTTAATGCACCCCGGAGGTAAAGAAGTGATTGAAGGTCGGTTTGGCGAAATGGATTTGAAAATTCTCAATAATGGAAATCTCTTGATTATCGGGGACGGAAAAAAGGGAGTTGTTTCCAATGCCGAAATGCGCGAGATTATTACGGTTAAATATGAGGATGTTGAACTTTATGCTAACGGAAAATATTTAATCAAAACCAATGGGAAATCCGGCATAGCCGATGTGTCTGGCAAAGAAATCCTTGCTCCCAAGTACGATGAAATCTTGATGGGACAAGACGGACGCGCTCAAGTGAAGTTGAATGGCAAAACAGGTTTTATTGACGAAAAGGGCAAAGAACTCGTTGCGCCGAAATACGACGGTGTGCAGATGCTCAAAAACGGTCGTGTGCAAATCACCGAAGGCGGAAAAACGGGCTTCTTGGATGAAAAAGGTATGGAAATTATCCCGCCAAAATACGACGGTGCGAAGTTTTTCTCCGTTGGTGCAAATGGTTACGCGGAAGTGAAAAACGGTGCAAAAATGGGCTTGTACACTACCGCAGGCAAAATGCTTGTTCCGGCGGAGTTTGAGACCGTGAAACTCAGCGCCAATGAACGCATCGAAGTAAAAAATGCAGGAAAAATAGGCTATTACGATATGCAAGGCAATCTGCTTATTCCCTGCAAGTACGATGCCGTCTTGTTTGCCTTGGACGGACGCGCTCAGGTGAAGGCAGGTGGGAAGTTTGGTGCGATTGCTCCGCAAATTGCTCCCCAAGGCGCAGGCAAAGAATACAAAGAATTTTTGGAAACGAAGTATGACGATGTAAAAATGATGAAAGTCGTTGCTGCGGCAACCTTGGCGGGCAAAACATCCTTCTGGACGGCTCAAGGTGTTGAGTACAGCGCTGTGGAAGAGCCAGTGAACAACCTTCTCCGCGCTAAAAAAGGCGGAAAAACGGGCTTTTTAGATATGACGGGCAAAGAGATTATCCCTGTGCAGTATGATTCCTTGCAAGCATTTTCCGAAGGTCTTGCCCTTGCGCAGATGGGCGGAAAATGGGGCTTTCTTGGCGCAGACGGCAAAGAAAAAGCGGCGCTGAAATATGACGCGGCAGAGACGCTGAAAGGCGGTATTGCGCGTGTTGTGAGTGGCGGAAAATGGGGCTTGATTGGCAAAGACGGTGCAGAACTTATCGCTCCGAAATATGATTCCCTCCGCACCTTTGCAGAAGGCGTAGCGGGCGCGAAACTCGCCGATAAATGGGGCGTTGTTGCTCAAGACGGTAAAGAACTTGTTGCGCCCAAATACGACGTGCTGGATGCCTTGAGCGAGGGTTTTGCGTTGGTCGTGGCGGCAGGGAAATTCGGCTTCATTGATAAAGCAGGCGTGGAAGTGATTGCGCCGCAGTACGATGCCGCAGAAGCATTCAAAGGTGGCGTTGCCAAAGTTACGCTTGCCGGAAAAACCATGAACATTGATACCACCGGAAAGGAGAAAAAATAATGCAAAAACTTCTTAAAACCTCACTTTTTACGCTCGTAATTGCGACATTCTTTGCTAACGCCGTTATTGCTCAAGTGCCTCTAACGCCGGAGAAAATCGAAAAAGAGCGTCAGAAAATTCTTGCACAAAAAATTGATAGCGTCATTGTGTGGGAATTTGCCCTCAAAAACAACAAACCTGAAAAAAAGGGCAGAATGGATATGCTCATTCGATATGACAAAAACGGGAATAAGGTTCTGGAAGGGCGCTACAACAAGGATGTGATTGACACACGGCAGGAATTTGTCTATAACGATAAAAACCAGCTTACCGAAACCACAAACTTCATGGAATTTAACACGCCGGGTTTTACGTGGAAGTACGAGTATGACGAAAAAGGGCGCACCAAAGAGGCAGTGTATTCGAGCAATATGAGTAATTCCAGCCAGCGCCAAACCTTTCATTACCGCGAAGGCTTGTTTACGGCAAATGACGGAGTATTAACGGAAGTGAAATTTTACATCACCAAAGATAAAGTAGGCTACCGCGACGTAATCACGTACGATGACCAAACAAAGCGCCCGGTGAAGATGATTCGTTTCCGCATTGACGACAGCATTGAGAAAAAAGAGGAGTATAAGTACGATGCAAACGGAAACATCAGTGAAATAGCGGTCTTTGGTGGCATGGAGTTCGACGAAAAAACGGCAAAACTTCAGTCGAAAAAGGTTTTTACCTACGACGCAAACGGGAACGTTGCGAGTGAATCCGAAACAAATGCGAAAAATCAACTTACATCGAAACTTGTTCATACCTACGATGCAAGTGGAAAACTTGCCGAAACGACGGTTTCGTCAGGTAAAAAGCCGCCTGTGAAGCCGAGTTATGTGCGGAAGTATGTGTATGCGGTGTTGCCGTAGCATATGGTAATTGTGACGAAAAGGCTGAGAAACGTTGATTTTTTTTCAGCCTTTTTTTGTGTCGTAAATTTTGTATTTTCTGGACTGGGATTTGAAGATTTTCGGGATTGTTGGGATTGAGCGAGGTTCTGTACTGAATGTGGTATTTTCTGGACTGGGATTTGAGGATTTTCGGGATTTTCGGGATTGTTGGGATTGAGCGAGGTTCTGTACTGAATGTGGTATTTTCTGGACTGGGATTTGAGGATTTTCGGGATTTTGGGGATTGAATGTGAAGGATTTTATTCGTGAATTCAATGATTTTGAGGCATTATTTTGAAGAGAAGAAAATGGCAGATTTTCAAGAAGATTCTTTGTCGAATTTGACGCATCGCATTATCGGTGCGGCTTTTGAGGTTCATAATAACTTGCGAAGTGGGTTTCAAGAGGTAATTTATCAACGTGCATTAGCGCATGAATTTACTCTACGCGGCATTGTTGCTGAACGTGAATGTGAACTACCTGTTTACTACAAAGGTGAGATGGTCGGAGCTAGAAGGGTTGATTTTTTGGTAGAAAATCAAGTTTGTGTTGAGTTAAAGGCTATTGCTGAGTTGAATGAATCGCATATTGCTCAAACATATAGCTACGTTGAGGCGTTTAACAAGGAGATCGCTTTGCTTATCAATTTTGGTGCTGCAAGTGTGCAACACCGCCGCATTCACAATAAAAAATTCCGTAAGACTGATTAAGGGCTAAACCTAAACTGCATTGTGCAGATTGTCAGACAGTTGATTTTTTGATTATACCTCCGTATTTTTGTTGTGCTTGAAATCAATCACGGTAATCATATAAATCCCCCAAATCCCAGTCCAGACGGCATCTCAACACTCCGTCGCTTGAAGTATCTGAACATAGGATCAATCACGGTAATCACACAAATCCTCAAAATCCCAGTCCGGACGGTACTTCAATACACTGATAACCAAATTATCACCACATACAAAAAATCCCCATAATCAAAAAAATCCCCCAAATCCCAGTCTCGACAAATACACAATAATTTCCTCTATGCTCGACCAAACCACAGAACAAGCCACGCGCAAGCGCCTCGCCGAAATTGAACGCGAACTTTCCGACCTCCAAGAAAAGCGCACTGCTTTACGGGCGCGGTGGCAGGTGGAAAAAGACGCAATTCAGCGTATTCAAGGGCTGAAAGCGGCAATTGAACTCTCCAAAACGGATGCTGCGGACTTTGAGCGGCGCGGCGATTTGGGTAAAGTCGCCGAAATCCGTTATGGGCGTATGGTACAGTTGGAAAAAGAACTTGTTGAGGCGAATGAGGCACTCCGCGCCGCACAAAAAGACGGAACAATGCTCAAAGAACAAGTTGGCGCAGACGACATCGCGGAAACCATTTCTCGTTGGACGGGAATACCTGTGAGCCGCATGATGGAAACTGAGCGTACGAAATTACTCAAAATGGAAGACCGTTTGCATGAGCGTGTTATTGGGCAAGAAGAGGCTGTAAGGGCGGTGAGTAATGCTATACGCCGCGCCAGAGCAGGGCTGCAAGACGCAAATCGCCCAATCGGTTCGTTTATTTTTTTGGGAACAACAGGTGTTGGCAAAACCGAATTGGCGAGGGCGCTTGCGGAATTTCTCTTTGACGATGAGCAAGCAATGGTGCGCCTTGATATGACGGAGTACATGGAAAAACACGCCGTTTCGCGCATGATTGGTGCGCCGCCGGGGTATGTTGGTTATGATGAAGGTGGGCAGTTGACCGAAGCCGTGAGAGTACATCCTTATTCGGTGGTGCTGTTTGACGAAATCGAAAAAGCGCATCCCGACGTGTTTAATGTGCTGTTGCAAGTCCTTGATGAAGGACGACTTACCGATAGCAAAGGGCGTGAGGTGAATTTCCGTAATACGATTATCATTATGACTTCCAATATCGGCACGGAAATTATTCAGGAATCCTTACAACATTTAGATGACCGAAAAAGCGATTTCGAGTTGGAAGAGCGTTTGGAAAACGTCAAAGAAAAAGTGATAAACCTCCTCAAAACTCGCGTCCGTCCTGAGTTTTTTAACCGCATTGACGATGTGATTTTATTCCGACCGCTTTCACGCAAAAATGTTCGGCAAATAGCCAAAGTGCAGATAAAACGTTTGGAAGAAACGATGAAAAACACGGAACTTGCGCTCGACATCACCGATGAAGCGCTTGAATGGTTGGCGGTGCATGGGTACGAAATCAACTACGGTGCGCGTCCACTTAAACGCCTGATACAAAAACGCATCGCAGACCCGCTTGCAATCAAGGTTCTTTCGGGTGAGATTAGTTCGGGCGATACAGTGCGTGTAGATATGGGTATGACAGGCGAATTAGAAATCGGGAAATAAGAAGGACAGAACTACGAATGAAACATTTTTTTCACGCCAATACTCTTCTAACAAGCGCTTGTTTGCTGCTTTGGTGTGGAATATTCTCCTTTGCCCAACAAACTAATTTACTAACAGGCTCGAAGGAAATCAAACAGGGCGATAAGGGCTTCATTGCATGGCGTTTTCAGGATTATGAAACGGTGCAGATTGTCGGTGACACGCTCCGTGTTATCCGTTCTGCGCGAGATATGCTGACTATTCAACCCGGAAAAACAACAACCTTTACCATTACCGCCCTCGGCAAGGGAAAACCCCGTCTTGATACGCTCTGGCGCGTGCGTGTGCTTACGCTTGCGGAAGCCGACAGTATAGCTTTGGCTGAAGCAAATGCTTATACGTCCGTTTCAACCAATACGGCAGCTTCTCGTGGTGGACAGCCTGAAACGGTCAGTTCAAGCCTACCGGAAAGTATCTATCTTGTCTCGCAAGCATCTACGCTGCCTTCGGAGTATTATGCGGGAATTGTTCGGAATGCAAATCAAAATTCTAACGAAATTTCAGCTAAAAAAATACAAATTGTTCGGATTCCTGATAATAGCCTTGAAAGTGCATCGTTACACGCAGTGGTGCTTGATGCCTACGGAAATTTTCTTCCCTCCTTTGCACAACAACCCAATAAATTTTCCCTTTCGCTTTTTGGCATTGCGGATTCGCTCGCATATCCGCAAGCAAGTCTAAGTTCCGATGTGGTATTTTCCATGCGGGAAGCCTCCCTATATGATTCGCCCAATCTTGCCCTTACGGTGTGCGTTGATGAATCTGCATCTATGAAACGGTTTTCGGGGGTAGAACAATCGGCATTAGATTTTATGCGCTCTTTGGGTGGTAGAGTGGAAAAGCAAATTCTCGCTTTTGACCACCGTGTTCGTGTTGTGAATCCTTTGGATTTGGAGAAGCAGATGGATTTGGACAAGCAGAAACAAGCACTAGAGCCACGTTCAGAGCAGGGAGGCTTAACAGCGCTCTACAAAGCCGCGTACAAGGGTTTACTTACTCTCAAACAATCGGGCAGGCGGCACAAGGCATTAGTGCTGATTTCCGGCGGTAAAGATGATGCTTCGATACTGTACACGATGCACGATGTGATGCGCTCTGCAAAGGAATTTGGCGTGGTGATTTACACCATTGCAATCGGCTCAAACGCCGACACTTACACCCTTCGCCAAATGGCGGAATTTACCGGCGGCAGGTTTTATGCGGTGAATGATGATGCAATGAAGGATTTGCCGCGTGTGCTGAAAGAAATTTCGCTGTCCTACAAAGCATTTTATGAATTGGTCTTTAGTTCGGGAACAAAGGTGCAGGCTCATTCGGCGGTGATTGACGCAACGCTTTCCTTCAAAACCTCCGATAACCGCACTCTGAGCGAAACGAAGCCCTTTGCGCTCAGTGAAAAAAATGTTTACTCGACGCACCAGATTGTAGCGACCTTTGCACCGAATTCCTTTCAACCCGATGCGCTGTATGACCAGCAAGTTTCCTCGCTTGCGCAGGTGCTGAAGGATAATCCCGAAAAAGTTATCGAGCTTGTAGGACATACCGATATGCAAGGGAATGATGGCATTAACCGCAATTTTGCCCTTCGCCGAGCGCAGGCGGTGAAATCTCGCTTGGTCTCACTTGGCGCGAACACCATGCAAATACGCCTTCGCAGCGTGGGTAGGGAAAAGCCGGTGTATTACTTCGAAAGCGAAGAATGGCAATCCCGCGTCAATAGGCGCGTGGAACTCAGGTGGTTAGACCCTACGCTTGTGCCATATGAAATTCTCGCCGAAGCTGTCGCCTCTGAAGAAGAAGCGATGAGGCTTGAGGCACAATGGAGTGCCAGAGGCTACGATGCCTATTACGATGCTTTTCTTATTAACCGTATTCCTGCTTATAGGCTTAAACTCTGGGGGTTTGCCACGTTGGAGAGTGCAGAAAAAACGAAAAATCTTTTGCAGCAGCAGTATCGTTTGCCGTTGAAAGTGCAGTAAATCCTTGTCTGGCATTAGTTTTTTCTCCACAAATCCCACGAATTGACACGAATTGTGATTCATGCTGTATTCTTTCAACAACAGTCTCGTTACATTCTCTTCATTCGTGAAAATTCGTGTAATTCGTGGACAAAAATTTATTGGACAACGGGCGAAAAAC
This sequence comes from Candidatus Kapaibacterium sp., assembly GCA_025455065.1. Lineage (GTDB taxonomy): Bacteria > Bacteroidota > Ignavibacteria > Kapaibacteriales > UBA4661 > PH2015. The sequence goes on from JALONG010000023.1 coordinate 11,334, forward strand.
CGCTATTTTTGCGACGTTCAGCAGTATCCATACCCTGATAATCCAGATTTTATCTTACTTTCAACACTTTTTCAAAGGAAAAAACTGTGGCAAAACAGCAACACAATAAGCGTCGGCGCGGCGGTATCGGTATGCCCGTCGGAATAGCAATGCTCGTAGGAATTGTCGTCTTGAGTACGCTCGGAGGCGCACTGTGGCTTGTGTTCCGCGATACAACCCCTCATGTTCTTTACAAGGCTTATCCTATCGGCACTGAAGGCTGGTCGGCATCGTGGAATCAAGATAGCGACACGTGCGGTAATTATTCAACCGGTTCGCCGTTGTTGTCCTTCAAAATGGATTTGGAAAACCTCCCTTCAGCAGCAAGTATCAGCTATGCAGGGTATGTTGCCAATATGGGATGGAAAGAAGCGAAAGCTGGTGCGGAAATTCTACCCAACGACCTTGCCTTACAAACACAGGGCTTGGAAGCTATCAAAGCAACACTGGAAAACGCTCCGGGACTGAATTTGGAGTACCGTGCTCACTTCCCGAAATCGGGTTGGACGGAATGGCTTGGTGACGGGATTTTGGTTGGTGCGCCGCAAAGCGGGGAGTATATGGACGCAATGCAAGCGCGGTTAGTCGTTGCGGATAGCGCCGTTGCGATGTTTGATGCCAAAGATGGCGTTCACGTTGATTTCTCTGAAATTTTCTTCAAAGTGGGTAGTGACCGCTTCAACTTCGATTTACCGGAAACCTCACGAAACCTTGCGCGGATGTATAAATTCGCTCAAGGCTCATGCGATAGTCTGCAAATGGTTGTGGAAGGGCATTCCTCGTCGGAAGGCGATGCAATGGTGAATCAACGCCTTTCCGAACAACGCGCAATGAAAGTCCGCGATTGGCTTGTGAGCAAAGGGGTGAATCCCGTAAAACTCGTTGCAACGAAAGGTTTTGGCTCTTCGCAACCCAAAGTGGCTGAACCCGCAGAAGGAACAGTTTCTGCCGAAGAATTAGAGAAAATCCGCAAGCAAAACCGCCGTATCGGGGTGATGATTCAACGCGGGTGTAAGTAGCTTTGGAGGTTTTGGATATATGTTCTAGGTCATATGTTCTAGGTCATATGTTCTAGGGCATTGAATGACAAGAGTTGTTTTGGAAAGAAAAAGTGAGGCATAATGCGCTTTCTGCGTGTTATGCCTTTGTTTTTTTGGGAGAAATGCCGCAATTTTGCTTATTCTGAGACGACAGAGACACAATTTTTCCGGACAATTTTCGTCAATATCTCTAAACACCGCATCAATACTATCATTTCAAACCATTATGACCGTAACGATTGATTCCAACTCCGGCTTTTGCTGGGGAGTTGTGCGCACTGTTCAAATTGCCGAACAGTACCTTGCCGAATATGATAACGTCTCGGTTTTGGGGCATATCATCCACAACCCGAAAGAAATTGAGCGCCTTCAGCAAAAAGGCTTGCGAACAATTCACGTCAAAGATTTTGAACGTATTTCCGAAGAAGCAAAACAAAATGGCTCTACGCCTCGTGTTTTGATTCGTGCGCACGGTGAACCGCCCGAAACCTACCGCAAAGCATTTGAACTTGGTATCGAACTTATTGATGCAACCTGTCCTGTCGTTACCAAACTCCAAGAGCGGGTGCGGAAATTCTACGACCAAGGCTATCAAGTCGTAGTATTCGGCAAAAAAGACCATGCCGAAGTTATTGGTGTACGGGGTGTTTGCAACGATGAATGTATCGTCGTGAAATCTGTCGAAGAAGGGCTTGAAATGGTCAATATGGAGCGAAAAACAGTCCTGTTTTCACAAACAACAATGGACAGACCAACGTTTTACGCACTCCGCGACGCTCTCCAAACCCGCGTGAAAGAACTCATTGTAGATACGATGCAAAATATCGCGGTAGAATTTCACGCTAAAGACACGATTTGCGGGCAGGTTTCGGGGCGCGAGGACAAACTCGCTGCTTTTGCGGCTTCGCAAGACATCATGCTGTTTATCGCAGGGCATGAGTCCTCCAACGGTAAAGTGTTGTACAACGTTGCGAAGGCTGCAAACCCACGCACATACTTCCTCGAAGATGTCAGTGAATTGCAGGATGCGTGGTTTGATGGCGTACATACTGTTGGTATTAGCGGTGCCACAAGCACTCCGCAATGGCTGATGGAACAGCTTAAAAAGGCAGTAGAGGAGCGGTATGCGGAGGCGAATTTTGTCGCTGCTTGAGAAATGTTTTCTTCCATGCTAACCTTGCTGAAACTTTAGACTAGACAATGACGGAAATAGCAGAAATAAAACGTTCTTCGATAGAAGCAACAACACTCGGAACAATCCCCGATGCCCTCATCTACGAGATGTGGAGCGGCAAACCTGTGTATTATCGTGGTTACAAAGAAGTTTTCGATAACCCCCAACTGATAGAGAAGTCTATGGGAAGTAGTGTTTATCAGAGTTTGGTGATTTCTTCCTTGCTGAAATATCTCTTTAAGCACTTACCCGACAAATACGAAGCCTTGACCAATGAAGTAGGCGTGCTGTTGGCAAAAAATGATTGGCGCAGTGCCGACATTGCGATTTGCGACAAGGCACAAATTCTTGCGTTGTCGAGAGAAGAGCAGAATAAATATCTTCACTTCGTACCGAATGTTGTGATAGAGATTGACACCAAAGCCGATATGGGGGAGTTTAGTTCAATTATGGACTACTACGCCGATAAAACCGATGATTTGCTGGATTTTGGCGTTGAGCGGGTTATTGGGATTTTTACCGGAACAAAAAAGATAATGACTGCAACAAAAGGTAATCCTTGGCAAATCGTGGATTGGAGCGCTTCGGTAGAGATAATTGGTGGTTTGTTTGTTTCATTGGAGAGTGATTTAGCTTTGTAATGACAGTATTGCAAACAGTATTGCAATTTTTTTTTCTTTTCAAATAATACTATGGCAAAAGCAACATGGAACGGCGCAATTATCGCCGAATCCGACAAATATGAACTTGTCGAAGGGAACGTCTATTTTCCGCCTTCGGCACTCAAAAAAGAATTTTTCAAAGAAAGCCCAACCCACACGAAATGCCCTTGGAAAGGCACTGCCAGCTATTTCACGGTTGAAGTAGCAGGACAGCAAAACCCCGATGCTGCATGGTATTATCCCCAAACAATGCCTTCAGCGAAGCATATTGAGGGATACGTGGCGTTTTGGAAGGGTGTGAAGGTGGAGAAATGAAGCATTCTTTATGCGGAGCGAATGAAAATGTGTTGCTCCGTTGAATCATAGAGAACGAGGAATAATGATGCCTTCAATCTTTTTACAATTATTTCCAAAAGATTATGAGTAATCTGTGCCTGTTTCTACAAAAAACCGTGATTTATACCCTGTTTTTATGCTGCTTTACAAGTTGTATGCCGACAGTTTCCTCAATGTTGTCAATGCCTGATGCGCGATGGACAATTCAAACAACCAAGCATTTTGAACTTTATTTTGACCGTGATGCTTTTACTGCACTCGAACAAGACTCAATTGCAGAAGCAATGGAGCGGCATTATGAGACTGTTTTGAGTAAACTACAAGAACAGCCGAATGAAAGGGAGATATTCAGTCATTTCATTGTCCGTACTCCTGAGCGATATGCACTATTAACCCGAAACCAAAATTTAACATCCTGGCACCATCTGAATTTTTTTTCAACATCATCTGTGCTGAATAGTTATATGGTGACAATGGCAAATCACCCCAATCATGACGAGATGATAAAGACCGAGTTGGCTTACCTGCTGAACAATAAACGTTGGTGGTGGCAAAGAGATTGGGATTGCGACGATGCCCTTGGTGTGTATGTGAATGATAACTGGCGTGGATATGATCTTCATCTCCTTGCTGCTTTTTTCTTAAAAAATAATATAAGTTTCTGGCATAATGAAGTTTTTCGCTTTGGCAACAGAAATTTCAAAACACCAATTCAAGCCAGTTTGTTAAAATATGGTATGGAAAACAACAACAAGGAAATTTTTAACTTAGTGTGTTCTTATCAATATTCACCCCAAGTTAGAACGAATAACTTTATTTATGAATGGGAGCAAATGCTGAAAGTACGATATTTTTCTAACCCTGCACTTGATACAATTAGCTACTTCAAACAAATTCGCTGAAAAAATATTGCAATTTTTTTGTAGGAATTTCATCACCACTGCTCTTTTTTTTGCCACTTTCACCACCAAACTATGGCACTACCAGTAGGCGCAAAAGCGCCTAATTTCACGCTTCCTTCCACTGCAGGAGGCAATTTTACGCTTCATTCTGAGTTTCGGAATAAAATCGGAATTGTATATTTTTATCCGAAAGATTTCTCCGCCGGATGCACCGCCGAAGCGTGTGCTTTCCGTGATGCCTTCGACATGTTTCGCGGCATTGATGTACCTGTTATCGGCATTAGTGCTGATGATATAGAAACGCATCACAAATTTCGCACGGCTCATAATCTTCCGTTTCACCTTTTGACCGATGTACGCAAAACCGTTGCAAAGGACTACGATGTGCTTGCCCCGATTGTCGGTTTTATTCAGCGAGTAACATACCTGATTGATGAGAACATGACGATTGCTGCGGTATATCAAAATCTTTTCGATGCTCGTGGGCATATTGACGAAATGATTAAGCAATTACGAACAAAAAGTGTTCGCGCCTAAATCACGCGAGTGTAAGAATTTACCAACAACATCAAAGGGAAAGGCAGTGGCTTTACCAATGCAACGCCGAGATTTTCTACAACACTCACTCAACCATTCTTTTGCGGCATCGCTTTTGAGCGTGATTCCGTTTGGGAGTTCTGTCGCGGAGCGAGTAGTAGAGCCACTTGCTGACCCCCATTTTGTTCCCGCAAAAACGATTCCCGTTTATCGTCCTAACCCCGAAAATTGGAGTGCAGACGAGGTAACAATGGCGTGGATAGGTCATTCAACGGTGCTTTGCAATTTTTTTGGTTGCATCATTCTTACTGACCCAATTTTGTTTGAGCGCGTTGGGTTGTACCTTTTCGGTGCGACATTTGGTCCGACGCGGCTTTCACCTCCTGCTTTGAATATCCAAACCCTTCCTAAGCCTGATGTGGTGCTGCTTTCCCATGCGCATATGGATCATTGCGATATACAATCACTCTCAGCCTTGACCGAGAAATATCCGCGTGAAATTGATGTCGTTATTGCCAAAAATACGAAGGATGTTGTGCAAGATTTGCAGTGGAAATCTGTCCGCGAAATGGATTGGAATGAGCATTTGCGCCTTGAAACCAAACACGGCGAACTGAACATCAAGGCACTTGAAGTGCGACATTTCGGGTGGCGTTTGCCCGGCGACCTCGACAGAGCAGCAGGAAAGCGCTTGGGACGCAGTTTTAATGCGTATTTGTTGGAGCGAAACGGCAAACGCATTGTTTTTGGCGGCGATACCGCGATGACGGGCAGTTTTCGCAAAGCGTTTTTTGATGACCCACAGCCTGTGGATATAGTAATCATGCCGATTGGCGCATATCAGCCTTGGAAAAGTGTTCATTGTAACCCCGAAGAAGCGCTTGAAATGGCGCGAGACATGAAGGCTCAATATTTTGTGCCAATTCACTGTCAAACCTTTCCTTTGGGTCGGGAATCCACCTTTGAGCCGATGGAACGCTTACAAGCAGCAATCAGGCTGCAAGCCTCACCAAAACTTGCGTTAGACGCAATAGGGAAAACATTTGTTTTACCAACGTCATAATTGAATAAGACAGCCAGACACATTCATATTTCCGGCATTGTGCAAGGCGTGGGATTTCGCCCCTTCGTTTTCCGTCTGGCGCATGAATACGCGCTTTGCGGATGAGTGCAAAATATAACAGGTGGTGAGGAAATTCATATTGAAGCGGAGGTAAGGTTAATGGCTCCCTTTACGCAAAATGCAAAATGAAGTAAAAGGTTGCCTACGAATCAGGGCGAATGAGGACGAATCAAGATAATACTGGTATTCCAAACGATTCTTGGGTGATGTGCTTGGGGTGCAGTTCAAAGAATATCATTTTCTCACATATCCCGACGCATGAAGAATCTATCCGCCTTCTGAGGGATTCATCCATATTTGTACAATTCGTAGGCAATCTTCTCCTTTTGAGGTATGTTCGTAAGGTGATTTATACCAATTTACGTTGAGGATTGTGCATTATTTTTTCAATGCTTTTCTCTGGAAGCAGCATAAATACTTGCACAGCAAAGAATGTCTGTGCCACTGAAGCCGGATTTTTTTTGCACAGTTATCAACTCAAATTGGTATTATACCTTGGACTTGCATCCCTTACTAATTTCCTTTTGGAAAATTATGAAAACAGCCATCCACCTTGCTACCATCTTGTTTCTGCTCTATGGAACTATGGTTGCACAAACCGTACAAACGCGCTTTGGAACAATCCAAAGCACAACCGGCGACAGCGTTGCGGCGTTCCTCGGTATTCCCTTTGCAAAACCGCCACTTGGTGCGCTGCGGTGGCAAGTGCCGGAGCAGCCGGACGCATGGCTCACCACACTCCAAACAACAGCATTTAAGCCGTCCTGTCCGCAAAAGGAATTTGAACAAGGTAGCACCATTGGAACGATTGTCGGTAATGAAGATTGTTTATACTTGAATGTTTGGACTCCGCAAACTGCGCTGCAAAGCGGAGCAACGCGCTTGCCTGTGCTGGTCTTTATTCATGGCGGCGGCAATCAGCAAGGCAGCGCAAGCAGTATCACGGGGGGAACACGTATTTACGACGGGAGAAATATGGCGCGGCGCGGCAATGCGGTGATTGTTACGATTCAGTACCGTTTGGGTGCGTTGGGTTTTTTAGTGCATCCCGGGTTGGAACAAGAGCAATCAAGCGGCAGGGCAGGAAATTACGCCGTGCTTGACCAAATTCTCGCCTTACGTTGGGTGCGGGAGAACATTACCCGTTTTGGTGGTGACACGAGCCGCACGATGATATTTGGCGAAAGTGCAGGAGGCTTGAATGTAGGGAATTTGCTGACTTCGCCACTTGCCGCAGGGCTGTTCCAACGGGCGTGTATTCAAAGTGCCGCACCAATTATCAACGATTACGCTGATTCCCGGATGAAATCTACCGCTTTTGTGAATGGTTTTGTGCCAAGCGGAACGGACGTGGCAAAAATTGCCCAAATGCGAACACTCAGCATTGAACGCTTGCTTGCGGACGTTAGCAGCCCCATAAGCGGTGGTGTGGTTCAGCAGACGTGGCAGCCCGTTGTGGATGGTGTTGTTTTTCCCCGCTCGCCGCAACAGGCATTTGAAAGCCGCGATTTCAATCGAGTGCCGTTGTTGATTGGTTCTAATGCCGATGAAATGAGTTTGTCCGTGCCGCCAACCGTTACGCCCGCTCTCTTTCGTGCGTTTGTGGCTCAAAGTTTGCCACAAGCATTTCAAGCACGGGCTATGCAACTGTATCCTCCCGGCACGACCAATGCCGAAGCGCGAAATTCCTATATTCAACTTGTCAGTGATGGTCAATTTACGGCATCGGTGCGGCGTACAGCGCGGTGGGTTGCACAAAATCAATCACAACCTGTGTGGCGATATTTCTTTTCGTATCGCCACACCGTTCCACAACTTGCTGCGTTTGGTTCATATCACGGCATGGAACTCTTTTACGTTTTCAACACGTGGGAAAATGCAACCTTGGGGCGCGGTGCGCTCTTCAGTAACCAAGACGCAGCCGTGCAAAATGCCATGTTGCGGTATTGGGTCAATTTCGCAGCAACGGGTAATCCCAACGGCACAGGTCTTGCAGAATGGCGGCAATTTGACGCTGTGCGCGATTGTTACATGGAAATAAAAGCACAGCCCAACGGAACGCAATGCGGCTTGCTGACGGCAAAATCGGATTTTTGGGACGACGTACAAATGGCGAGAATGACGACGAGTGTTTCCGGCAAGAATAATGATAAATCCTCACTCCCTCTTGCATTCCCAAATCCTGCAAACGAAACTCTTGCGCTGACGATTATGGAAAACACAACGGTACACCTCTACAATGTGCTTGGGCAGCGTGTGATGGAGCAGTTTTGTTCGGTAGGGCAGCATTATATTGATATTGGGCATTTAGCTCCGGGAGGGTATTTGCTGGTGTACAAGGGAAAAAACCTTCAAACGGCACGTATTTCCATTGTGCGGTAATGTACGACCTATTCTCTATATCCGCGTTAATCCTCAACACGCGGTAACTCCACAAAAAACGTTGCGCCGTTGCCAAGTTCCGATTCGCACCACGCTCGCCCTTGCATGGCTTCTGCGAGGCGTTTGACGATGCTCAATCCAAGTCCGGTGCTATCTTCTCCGCCGGTCGGTTTAGCAGAAAGACGGGCAAATTTTCCGAACATTTTTTGTAAATCCTCGGGAGAAAGTCCCGGACCTTCGTCTTGTACGGCAATTCGCACACAATTTTTTGCAGCGATTTGGCGAACAATGACGCGGGATTGTTTCGGTGAGTATTTGATAGCATTGGAAATGAGGTTGTCAATGATTTGTACTGTGGCTCCCGCGTCAGCACGAACCAAAAGTGGTGTTTCGGCATCGTAAAAGAGTAGGGAAATGTTCTTAACAGATGCGCTTTCTCGTTGTTCCTCAAGTGTTTCTCTGATAAGTTCAGTGATGTTTATCTCTTTCTGCCCCAAATTCATGTTGCCTGATTCAATCGCGTTGATGTCAAGGAGATTTGTAATAATCTCGCTCATGCGTTTGGCAATGTGTTCTATGCCCAAAAGTATTTTTTGTGATTCCTCAGCATTCATGCGATTACTAAAGCGCTTTAGTATTCCAGCACTTGCCATAATCCCTGCAAGCGGACTTTTCATGTCGTGGGCTGCTATTCCTAAAAATTCATTTTTTTCACGGTCAAGGTCTTGCAAACGCTGATTTTGTGCGGCTAATCGTTTTGCGAGGTCGTGTTCGATTTTGACAATTTTTGCTTTGGCGAAGGCTGTAACTACGTGCTTCCGAAAACGCTGCACACGAGCAATATCAAGGCTTGTAAAGGCGCTACGTGAGGTGTAATTGTCGAAAAACATAATGCTGTCCGGTAGTTCGATGTCGCTTGTCGTGTCAAGTGTAATCGTCATCACGAGTGAACACTCCGGGGGAGCATTGGTAAATTTTGCGCCATTTTCTATTTCAACCGCATATTCCGTTAAAACATACACTCCTTCTTCGACGGGTTTTGTTTGGATATACCGAATGCGCGTTTCTTCGGGAGAGAAGCGCAAATGGGAGAATAAATCAGGATTGTAGCCGCGAAAAGCGATAAATTTATATGTTCCCGCTTCTTCATCAAACATCAAAATAGAACTTTTTTCCGCATTGGGGATGAGAACGTGTCCTTGTTCCAGAAGTTTCGGAAGCAGTTTTTCCAAATCTACTTCGCTGTTGATACTCTGTACGATGCTGTCTATTGCCTCCAACTCTACGACTTTTTGTTTAACCGAGGAGTTGAGTTCTTGAAGTTGGAGATTGTTTTCATGCAGTTTCGTATTGGCAAGTTCAATTTCTCTTGCCTGTTCTTCAAGAATGGCTTTTTGGCGAGTGATTTCGACATTTGCGGCACTCTTTTGGCGATTCAGAAAAAGCAGTATTCCCAGAAAAACTATCAACAACACGAATCCCAAAGCATAATACACACGTTCAGAAGCTGCGCGTTCTTGTTGTTCTTGCAATAGACGTATTTCCTTGTCTTTGCGCTCATTTTCGTAGGCAGCTCTCATTGCACTTGCTTGTTTCACGTTATCGCTCAGAAACAGGGAATCTTTGAACGATGTATATTTTTTGAGCGTGATGATTGCCTCCTTCGAGTACCCAAGCGCGTTGTAGGTGTCCGAAAGAATCAAATATGCCTCCGGCATAGCAGGGTGCATATTGATGCTGTCCGCGAGATTCAGTGCTTGTAAGAGCCAAGGTAGTGCTTCTTGATTGCGATTCATATCATGCAATGTCCAACCGATGTAGTACCGAGTGAGCATGACATTGCGCAAGTTTCCGAGCCTTTCGTGAATTTCAAGTGCTTGCTCAAAATATTGAAGCGCCTTCGTAAATTCTTTTTTGCCTTGATAACAAACTCCGAAATTTATCAATGAAATACCGATAGAAAGCGTATCACCAAGACTTTGGGCAATACGATAGGATTCCTCATGCCAAACAAGGGCGCTGTCAAACTTTTGTAAACGCCAAAGAATAAATCCAAGATTGTTATGCGCAATACGTCGAAAGTTCTGATTTTTTGAGTGTTTTGTAAGAGCTAAAATGTCGTAGAAATATTGCTGTGCTGCGGGGTAATTTTTTTGTTCCAAGTTGCAAAGCCCAAGCCCGTTGATATTGCGCATGATGTAGGTTGTATCGCGCCCTGCTTCGGAAGCCTTCAAACCAAGAGAATGAGCATCAAGCGCGAGAATAAACTGCCCGATATTTTTGTACGCATACCCAATCACAAATTGGGCTCGCCCAATTCGTGCGCTGTCCTGAAGGTTTTGGGCGATGCTTAATGCCTGCCGCGCCATGATTAATGCGGTGTCGGGCTTAATGTCGGTAAGTTCAAAACTTATGTGAAACAAGAGGGAAAATGCGGTCGTATCGTTGGGTGATTTTGTGCCATACCGTTGCGAAAACTCATTGCGGAGACTGTCAATGCGGCGTTGTGCGGTTTGTGCGTTGCCGTAGGTTGGGGAAAGCATCATCAAAAGCAACAAACTTCCTAGTCTGAGCCAATATTGTAGTGAGGAAATAGTCATTGCGGCTGTCCCTGAAGTGTGGAAATGAGTGCGTGATGAATCGGAATTTGATACGGTTAGGACTTTCGCAAAAACAAGTCGCAAGGGGCTAAAGCCCCTTGTTAAACAACGACTTACGCAACAAGGGGTTTCAACCCCTTGCCTCAAAAGTATGGTTTTAAGAAAGTCCTAACGGTAATTTACGGAAAACAATGCCGTAATTCCACAAAGAATATACCTTCACTCGTGCATTTTTACCTGCGAGACAAAAAATAGGTCGTCATTGTGCCTTTACCTTTAACGGCAATCTCTTGAGGCGGACTAAAGTAGAACTCAGGATGCAAGAGGGCGGCACTGGTCGGCTGTAATATCCGATACACGTCTTCGGAAATATGAATCTTCCCCGGTTCACCGTGAAATTCCATTCGGCTTGCCGTGTTCACGGTGTCGCCCCAAAGGTCGTAGCTGAATTTGTGTTTGCCAATAACCCCCGCAACCACTTCGCCTGTGTGAATACCGATACGAATGTTGAGGATATTTTGTGTTTCACTATTGAAAACTTCGAGTGTCGTCAGCATATCAAAGGCAAAATTGGCAATCTTTTCTACATGACGGTCGGCGGAAAGGGGAACACCGCACACAGCCATATACGCATCGCCGATGGTTTTAATTTTTTCAATGCCATGCTTTTCTGCAAGCGCATCGAAAGCAGAAAACATTCTGTCCAAGAGCGATACAAGCTCTTCGGGGTTCATAGATGCGGAAAGTTTCGTAAAACCAACAATATCGGCAAAAAGAACGGTTACTTTCTCGAAATGCTCTGCAATGCTTGTTTCACCAGCTTTCATGCGGTTTGCAATCGGTTCGGGGAGTACATTGAGCAGAAGCCTTTCGGAGGTTCGTTGTTCGTTTTCCAACGCGCGTAAGGTCGTTGTGAGGTTGTTGTTTAAGGCTTCTGCTTCTTCGTAAGCGGCAGCAATTTCCTCGTTTAACATGGCAATACGATTGCGGTCAAATTCAATTTGCTTGCGTTGGACAAATTCCTGTGCATTTTTCCGAAAATTGAGCGACATTCCGATCAGCAAAGCAATCGTGAGTAATTCCGCCGAAAGAAAGCCCTCCAACCCAAAATTGATGCTGGTTTGTGTTGAGGCATACCACATCGTAGCAAGAAAAAGAAGGTTATTGCTGAGGACGACACGAACTGCGTATTGGAAATTAAGCATCAACCCCGCGCCCCACAAGGTAAGCACTGCACAATAAGGTCCGACAGGGTTTCCGCCATTGAGTGCTATGACATACAACAAAATAGTCGGAAAAACCAAAAACGCCGTCGGCATGAACGTACTGAGGTAATAATGAAACGGCTCCATTGCTTGAACGGAAAGCGATTTATAGCGGCGGTTCAAGTAAACGGGAATAAGCCCTGCGATACACAACGTCAAGTGTAGGAAAAAGGCAATGAGCCTTGGCGTTGGTTCTAAATTCAAAAGGTTCAAACTGTCAATCGCAATGATAAAAACTGCATTTGCAGCAAAGACCACAAGCCCAACCAATTTCATGCGGGAGATGTTTGTAAAACTTATTTCCCGTCGAAATTCCGAGCGGAGTTCCGGCGGGATGATTTCACTATCAGCATTGATAACTGTTCGGATGCGCTGTATCATAGGCTTGGTTCAGGCGGGAAGATTGTTCAAAGAGTTCGAGATAAAAAATAGGTCGTCATGGTGCCTTTACCTTTAACGTCAATCTCTTGTGGCGGACTAAACGAGAACTCATGCGTTGATTGACCTGCATTTGCCCGTTGTAAAATACGAAAAACATCTTCGGTAATATGTATTTTTCCCGGACTTCCGTGAGATTCCATGCGGCTTGCGGTGTTCACGGTGTCGCCCCACAGGTCGTAGGCAAATTTCTTTTTCCCGATAACGCCGGCAACAACCGTTCCGGTATGAATACCAATACGCAGAGCAATCGGAATATTGAGGTTTGTCGAAAGAAGTTTAACGGTTTCTTGCATTTCGATAGCCATTTGGACAACAGCCGTGCAGTGGTCTTGGCGTGGTTCGGGCAGCCCGCCGACAATCATATAAGAATCGCCAATGGTTTTTATTTTTTCCAAGTTGTACTGTTCGGAAAAGATGTCGAAGGCAGAAAATATGCGGTTCAGAAGACTCACGATGTCCCATGCCGACCGAGATGATGAAAGTTCAGTAAAGCCAACAATATCAGCAAACATCACTGTTACATTGTCATATGTATTGGCAATCGTTTCTTCTCCAGCTTGCAAGCGCTCTGCAATGGAGCGGGGGAGAATATTGTGTAACAAACGCTCGGCTCTATCGCGTTCTTGTTCTAATTCCAGACTTCGTTCTTGGAGCATCGTATTCGCAATCTCAATTTCGCGGGATTGTTCGCTCAGGAGTTCCATCTGGCGGCTTATTTCTTCGTTTGCCTGGCTTAATTGTTGGTTTAGTTCGGTGGCTTTGCGCTGCTCTTCCTCCATCATTTTTCTATTGGCAAACTCTTGGCAAAAACTTTTATAAAGAATTGTTGCGGAAAAACCGGAAATGGCAACAACCGAAAACCCTGTAAATAAAGCATCGAAGATGACAATAGGATTACTATTTGTAGCGAGGATTATTCCTGCAAAGATAAGTGCATTGGAAATGGTGATGACCAGCATATACGCCAAATTTGCATACAACCCCATACTGAAAAGCCCGACAAAAATACAAAACGCCCCTGCAATATCTTCACCGGCTGCTGATAAACCATAAAAAATTGCATAAACAATCAGAGCAAAACTCCCACGAAAAAAATTTGCCCAAACAAAAAATCCCATCATGGAAGCATTGGGGTCAGTAATGCGGAGGCGCTGACCAAAGACATATCCCAACACCAAGACACCAATCAATAGATACCGCAAAACGATGTGGTCTTCTAAAACATGAACTTGCGTCATTGGGATATGGAAAACATCCAGCAGAACAATCATCACGCCAATAACAATCATTCCAAACCTTGTTCCCTGTACCATACGTTGGAAATTCTGTTTGAGCATTGCGCTAAGAAATTCAAAGCGAAACTGCTCCGGTACAGGCGAAATGCCTACTTTTTTTGTCCAACCCATTTTCTCTAAATCTTCCATTTGCTTGATGGAAGTTGCATAGATACCATCTTTGGTTGGTTTATTGAATGCCCCAAGCGAAATAATTGCCATATGCGGAAGAGATTATTTTGTCGGAAGTTCCGATGAGAAAAAAGTTCTCGCAAACCTCAATATAGCGAAAATTGTCACTTGTCGCCAAATGGAGAATCATGGAAACAACAGAAGCAAACTTGATTGTCGAAACATGAGTAAGAAAGACCATGTACAGGCTATAATGACGTTATTGTTCCCATTAAATAGTACGTTCGCAATACGCCTTTGCCCTTGACCTCAATCTCCCCGCGCTCTTCAAACACAAACTTGTCCTTGAGCGTCTGATATATTTCTTCCGAAACGTGAATTTTTCCCGCCTCTCCGTGCGATTCCATGCGTGAAGCCGTATTAACGGTGTCTCCCCAAAGGTCGTAGGCAAATTTACTTGTACCGATAACGCCCGCCACTGCCTCGCCTGTGTGGATGCCGACCCGCATTTGGATTTTGTGCGCACCCAATTCTTTCCCTTCCAATACCCACTGCATTCGCACCGCATCCAACGCAGATTGCATTTCCAGCGCAAACCGTGCAACCCGCTCTGTGTGGTCATCCACAGGCACGGGAACTCCGGCGACAACCATGTAGGCATCACCAATGGTCTTAATTTTCTCCAAACCGTGTTTGGCGGCGAGTGCATCCAAGGCAGAAAAAAGCGCATCCAAAAGTTCGACGAGTTCTTGCGGATTGACGTTTGCTGAAAGTTTGGTAAAACCGACAACATCGGCAAACAGTACGGTTACGGCGGGAAAATGCTCGGCGATGTGTGTTTCGCCCGATTTCATGCGCTCAGCAATCACGGCAGGCAAAACGCTGAGAAGAAGCCGCTCGGAACGCTCACGCTCACGGGCAAGCGAGACTCGGTCTTGCTCAATGATGAGGTTTTTTTCTTGGAGGGCGGCGTTGGTGATTTCGATTTCGGCAGATTGTTGTTCTAGTGTCTCTTGATGCTGACGAAGAGTCGTGTTCATAATGTCTGCTTGGTCTTTGAGCAACTGAATCAAGTTACGCTCTTTTTCAATGATTTTTTTCTGGGAAAAGACTGCTACGCTGCGTTTGAACGAAGCTCCAGCAGTAATCATCAGAAACAACGTCATGAGAGATGAACCAAGTAACGCTTGAACATTCAGAATTACATCAAGAGGGATGGAAGCGAAGAATAGAATAGCCCACCATAAACATAAAAGCAATGAACCTAGGAATACTGTCATTAAGCGTGGTGGTAACGTCAACGCCGAACAAAAAATAACAACACTCAAATAAAAAAATATCGGATGACCTTTTGTATTGACAACAACGGTAAAAAATACCAACAGACTAAGCCAGATTGCGAAAGGGAAATACTGCAAAAGGCGAATATGATAGTATGAAACATCACGCGATGTTTGGGGGAATTTACGAGTGGTTGCAATATAGACTGCCGCATTCAAGAGAAACTCGCTGAGGTGCATATACAATACACGTAGATTTTCTGCTTCGGAAAAATCTAGTGCATTGCGAACATTGATGACATATATGAGCACAAGGTAAAATGAGGATGACGCGGCAAGAAAAATTCGAGCATGGCGGATATTTACAAATACAATTTCTCGCCAAAATTCCTCCCGATGTTCTTCGGGAATACCGTCAATGCTTGCTCCAACGAGTATATTCCACAGTTTATTCATAAAGAACACTTCATCGTGTCATCGTTCCAAATACAAGCGATAATGAAGTTTTGCCCGCACTTCACCACGTCTTGCTTTTTTCGTAATTTAGTGAAAAAGTCTGCAACAACACCAAACTTCAAACATTATGAAATCCTTTGAACGCTGGACGATTGATGAAGTCGAAAAGTTTTTCTCGTTACAACAAACTTTTACACATCCTGCGTTGTCTGCATGGATAGAAGCCGATGTTGCTTTGACCCAGCAAGAACAACAAACGCTGGAATCATTGCGGCAAAGAGCATTAGAAAATATCGAATTTTGGAATGAAGAAGATCTGAAGATGAAATTTATTGCGTTTTTACTTGCATTAGTGCCATTCGACGAGCGTCGGTATAAAGGCTTTTTGGAGCGAACAATCAAAGCAAGGGTGCGGGGTGAGACCTTGAGCGGTATTGTCGATTACGTTGTGGCAACAGGGAAAGCCGAGCCTCAAGTGCCGTTCTTTTTTCTACAGGAGTATAAACCACAGCGTCGTTCGGGACGCGACCCGCTTGCTCAGGTGCTTTCGGCGATGATTGCCGCGCGGGAACAAAATCCAGACCGTCGCAGGATGTACGGCGGATACGTGATTGGTCGGCAATGGTTCTTTCTTGTTTTGGACGAACAAACCTATACTATCAGCAAAGCCTTTGATGCGACTGATGAAGATATTTTTCGTATTCTTGCTATTTTGAAGCAAATGAAACAGTACATTGAAGCATGGCTGAATGACCCTTCATATCTTACTTCCAAGTAAAAACCACGTCCGCATCATGCCTTTGCCTTTCACCTCCATCTCTCCGCGCTCCTCGAAGATAAATGTATCCTTGAGAGCTAAAAATACCTCTTCCGAGACGTGTATTTTTCCCGCTTCTCCTTGTGATTCCATGCGGCTTGCTGTGTTCACCGTGTCGCCCCAAAGGTCGTAGCTGAATTTGCTCGTGCCGATAACGCCTGCAATGACCGAACCAGTATGAATGCCAATGCGCACACGATTTCCCATCAATTCCTGTATATCCAATGCTGCTCGCGCAATAGCTTCGGTATGGTCTGAGCGTTTAGTAGGTACACCGCTTGCCGCCAAGTAAGCATCACCAATGGTCTTGATTTTTTCTAAGTTGTATTTGACCATAATAGCATCGAATTTTGAAAACATTCCGTCCAGCATCGTTACAACATCGTGAGCATTGACACTTTGGGAAAACGTTGTGAAACCGACCACATCCACAAACATCACGCTCACGCTCTGGTAGTAATCGGCAATCAGCGATTGGTCGTGCTTCATGCGCTCGGCAATAATTGGCGGAAGGATATTAAGCAGAAGCCGTTCTGACTTTTCGCGCTCCAATGCCAATGCTTCGCGCTGCTGCTGGATTTCCTCAAACGCTTGTACATTCTGCATTGCCGTTGCGATATGAGAACTGATAGCCCGTAAAAACTCAACCTTACTGGGCGAATAGCTGTTTTTGTGAAGGCTTTGTACACTAAAAACGCCAAGCACAATGTCATTGGAAATGAGTGGCATATAGACCAGTGATTGCGGCTTTGTACCAACCAAAATAGGGATGTCGTGGTCATTGATAACGATTTCCTTGCGCTGTCGGACGCACTGCACCGCCGGACGCGCTTCATCGCTCATCTGGACGGAGGGTGGCGGCAAAAAATCACCATTTTCAATCAGATAGCGAAACTCAATACGCTCTTCCTGTGGCAAATAGATACCAATATTAAAAATCGGTGCATCCATCAGTTGATTCACTTCGTGGTGAATTTTCAGAACGACCTCCTGAAAAACCAGACTTCCCGCAAGGTCAGCTCCGATACGGCTCATGGCTTGAAGGCGCATATTATCACGCTTTTGAGAACGATTCGACCGCACCAACACCACACCAAAAGCAAGCGTAAATACAAACGCCAGTGAAATAGCGATAATTGCGCTCGTTTGCTGCTTCTCAATAAGCGCCTGCTTTTCTCGCTCTTTTTGGAGAAGGAGTATTGCTTTATCTTTTTTATCGGTGAGGTACTTTGTTTCGCGGTACGCGGCTTTTTTAGCGTTATCGTCGCTAACAAGCGAGTCCCGAAGAGCAATGAAGCGTTTATAGGTATTGAAAGCACGAGCGTTATCACCTTGTGCAGAATACGCTGCGCTAAGAGCCTCCAAAGCATCACGTCTATAGGGAAGAGACCCTATGCTGTCGGCGCTCGTGAGGGCTATTGTTCCATACCGGATAGCCTTTTCGAGTGAACCTTGGGCTGTGTAGAGGAGGCAATAAATTCTGTACGTGTAAGCAGTCAGGTCTTTGCTCCCAAGCTCGGAAGCCATTTGCAAGGCTTTTGTCAAAGCGGTGTCTGCATCGGAGAATTTTCGCATATAGGTATAACATTCACCGATATTGGTGAGTGTCATTGCCAAGCCAATAGTATTGTGAAAATGCTCGTGAACAAACGCGGAGCGGTGGAAATAAGCGATGGCTGAATCGTACTGCCGCAATCGCATATACGCATCGCCGATGTTATTCAAGGGAGCAGCAGTGCGCAAGGTATCCCGAAGTGCTTCCGCAATAGCGATTCCTTTGCGTAAATACTCGCGTCCACGGGCATAGTTGCCTACTTCGTTGTAAATGATGCCGATGAGATTCAATGTCCCGACCATGCTAATATCGCCTTCTTCTTGCAAGGGTAAAATTTTGAAACAACGCTCTAAAGCCATATCATAATCCCCTTGCCGCCACTCCGCCAGTCCAATAGTCAGCAAAGCGCGACTTTGTCCTTTTTTGTCATTAATGCTTTGCGCCAGCGCAAGTGCTTGCTCTGCATGATCGGTAGCTTGGGAATATGCCCCTTGATCAAGGTGCGAAAAAGCAATCGCATTCATCGCTTGCACTAATCCGGGCTTGTCGCCAAGCTGTTCAGCAAGTGTTTTTGCCCGTTCACCAGTAGCACGTGTTTGAGCGGGATTGCCACGCTGCTCTTGTGCGAGGCGATTGAGAAGGCGAACTTTGCTTGTGTCGTCCTTGGCTGTTGGGAGTATTGTTTGGAGAGAATCTATCGTGCGGGTCTGCGCAGAAAGCGGCACAATACCGAAGAGTACCAGCAATATCAACAAACAAAGGGGCATTGGAATTGGAGAATATTGATGAGACTATTTTTTTTGTAATTTAGCGAAAAGTACACTACTGAACTACAACGACGGACATTATCATCATGAAATCCTTTGAACGCTGGACGATAGACGAGGTGGAGCGTGAGTTTCATCTCACGGAACAGAGGCAGCACCCGAAACTTCTTGCATGGCTGGAGAGCGCACCAAAACTCACACCAGAGGAGATTGTCGCAATAGAGCCATACCGTGCGCTGTTGGAGGAAAATGCCTATTTTTGGAATGAGGAGGAACTTAAAATACGCTGTATCGGACCACTCTTGGAGCAGGTAAAATTCGATAATCACCGCTATAAATCATTTTTTGAACGCTCCTTGAAAGCAATGGTGAATGGTGAAACCTTGAGCGGAATCGTTGATTTTATGGTTGCTTCCGGGAAGGGTGTCCCACAAGAACCATACTTTTTTTTGCAGGAATACAAGCCACAACGCGGGCGAGTAGGCGACCCGTTAGCACAGGTACTTGTGGCAATGGTTGCCGCTACGTCGCTCAATTCCTCATTACCTCACACACTCTATGGCGGCTATGTTATCGGGCGGCAGTGGTTTTTTCTGATTCTCTCTGGCGATTCATATTCCATCAGCAAGGGCTTTGATGCTTCGCAGAATGATGTTTTCCAGATTGTTGCTATTCTCAAACGAGCAAAAGAGTATATTGAGGAAATACTTGCGGCACGGCATTAAACCTCTGCTTTGAGGAGAAACCACGTCCGCATCGTGCCTTTGCCCTTGATCTCCAATTCTCCACGCTCCTCAAACACAAACTTCTCTTTCAAGGCATCAAACACTTCTTCGGAAACGTGTATCTTTCCCGCCTCGCCGTGTGATTCCATGCGGCTTGCCGTATTCACGGTGTCGCCCCAAAGGTCGTAGGAGAATTTCTTTTTACCGATGACCCCAGCGACGACTGCTCCTGTATGCAAGCCGATTCTCACGCGGATATTCGTTCCCATAATGCTTCCAAAGCGGTCAATGGCATCGCGCATTTCGATTGCCATGCTTGCAACTGCAATAGCATGGTCTTCGCGGGGCATAGGAATGCCGCCTACGACCATGTAACAATCGCCAATCGTCTTGATTTTTTCCAAGCCATACTTTTCTGCGAGAGCATCAAAATCGGAAAAAATTGCATCCAGCATCTGCACAAGTTCTTCGGGAGACGTGCTGGCGGAAAGCTGCGTAAACCCAACAATATCGGCAAACAGCACCGTAACATTCTCGAAACTGTCGGCAATCGTTTGTGCGCCTTGTTTTAAGCGCTCCGCAATCGGTACGGGCAGTACATTCAGCAGCAATCGTTCTGAATCTTCGTGCATTTTGGCAATAACCAGATTTTTTTCTTCCAAAACTGCATTGGCAATTTCAATTTCCGTTGCTTGTTCGTCTAAAATCGCCATTTGGCGCTGAATTTCGGCATTTGCTTCGGCGAGTTCTTTGTTCTTTTTTCGTTCCAACACATTTTCGCGCTCGGCTTTTTCGGTGGCAAGCGTGGTTTGAAGCTGCCTGAGCCGAGTTGCCGATTCATTATTCAGCACTTCTTCTTTAACGGCGTGATAGTGTTTGTAATGCTCAAAAGCCCGCAAAACCTCGCCTGCGCCTTCAAACGCCTGCGATAAGGCAAGATGAATTTCGTAGATTTTGGGTTTCGCATTGATGCTTGTTGCCATATCCAACGCCTCGTAAAGCATTGCCGTTGCTTGTTCAAAACTACCTTCGGCAGAATAGACCAAACCAAGATTGAGCAAACTCGTGATGACGCTGGAGGGATTGTTACTGTTTTGTCGTAATTGCAATGCCTCTTGGTGATGCGACTTTGCCGCAGCAAGATTACCGAGATGAAAATACACCAATCCCATATCATTCAGCGAGCGCGAGATTCCTAGCGTATTGCCGGATTCTTTATGCAGCAACAGGGCATTGGTGCTGTATTCTAACGATTCTTCGTAAGAGCCGATAGAATCAAGCGCCAGAGCTAATCCATTCATCACTCGTGCAACGCCGATAGTGTTACCTGATTTTTGAAATATCGTCATAGCCTTGTCAAAGTACGCAACGGCTTGGTCAATATCGCCAATGCTTTGGTGAATACCGCCCATGATATTCCATCCCCAACCCGCAAACTCAGCGTCATCACTTGTTTCCAGCGTTTTCATTCCAGCCATTGCGTAAGAAAGCGCTTGGTCATAATTGCCCATAGACCAATGTACCGAACCCATGAGCAATCGCGCTCTGCCTTTGCCGAGGTCGTCGTCAAGTTCTTCGTAGTTGTAGAGCGCTTTTAGTGCGTAAGAAATCGCTTCATCATGCTGGGCGAGCAAAAAATGACAATAGCCAAGCGTGAGGGAGGATTTTGCTATCCCGGCTTGATAAGATGCGGCTTCCGAGCGTTCAAGAGCATCCTTGGCAAATATATAGCCTTGCTTTGTATCACGAAATCGCAGCAAAAATCCCATTTCGTTCAAAATATCAATTTGCTCTATGCTGTCGGAAGCCTCATCAAATCGTGCTTTGAGCGGTGCAAGAAGTTCTTCGGTTGGTATCATAACGTGAAATGGTGAAAAATTTACCGAAACATTTACTGCCACGGAAGCCTGTCTAAATCTACGTTCCCGCCTGTTAGAATCACACCGACACGTTTCCCGTGAACATTCAGTTTTTTCTCCAACAGCACAGCAACAGGCACGGCACAAGACGGTTCAATGATTATTTTTAGCACTTCCCACACTTTGCGCATCGCTTTCACAATTGATTCTTCGCTGACGGTATGAATTGCCGAAACCCGCTCACGAATAATCGGAAAGGTAAGCGTTCCAAGCGAGGTGCGAAGACCATCGCAGATAGTTGTGGGCGGAGTAACGGCAGGATACATCGTGCCGTCGCGGTGTGACCGAAAAGCATCATCGGCTTCTTCGGGTTCGCAGCCAATGACCTGAATGTGAGGATTGATGCTGGTTGCAGAGAGAGCCGTTCCCGCAAGCAAGCCGCCTCCGCTCACGGGTGCAAGTATGAAATCCAGATTTGGTGCGTCTTCCAAGACTTCTTTTGCGCAGGTTGCTTGCCCGGCAATAACGCGAAGGTCGTTGTAGGGATGCACAAAGGTTGCGTGTGTGCGCTGCATAACTTCCGCCGCAGCATTTTCGCGGTCTGCTTGGGTGTTACCGCAGTAAATAATTTCTCCGCCATATGCCATGACGGCATTCTTCTTGATTTGGGGCGAGTTTTCGGGCATGACGATAAATGCCGGAACGCCTCGCGTTTTTGCTGCCAGAGCAACTGCCGCAGCATGATTGCCGGAAGAGTGCGTAACTATGCCGCGTGCAGCCTCTTCATCGGTCAGCGAAAAAACGGTATTAAAAGCGCCACGTGCTTTGAACGCCGCTACTTTCTGAAAGTTCTCGCATTTGAAGTAGAGTTCTCCGCCTGTCCATTCGTTAAAGAGGCGACTTGTCAAAAGTGGTGTGCGGTGGATATAGGGTTTGATGCGCTCGTGAGCAGCTTGGATGTCTTGGAATGTAGGTTGCATCAGTGTTACAGAGTCATTCATGGAAAATTGTTGTTACGGAAGTGAGTAAAATACAACTTTGCGCGGTCTTGAGAAAATTTCGTAAGTTATTCCTCGAAAACAACCACATTTCAAAAGGATTACCATGTCAATACTGCAAGCAAAAAAGCCTCAACGCCGCATTCCATCGGACTTCGTAACCCGCAATGGTACGATGCGCTTGGTGCGGTCTCGGTATGAGGGGAAGAAGATTTCGCTGGAAGATTTTCTTGCATGGGAGCCGCCGACCGATGGGCGTAAATACGAGTGGAATCAAGGTGTTATCGAAACAAATGAGGCTTCTATAACATTCAAAGAAACAATCATTGCAGAAAATATCATCTTTGCCTTTGACCAAACCATCTATCGGCAGCAAAGAGATGTGCTTTTATCGGAGGTGAATATTGAACTTTTCGGCGGCGCAAAAATTCGTCGCTCCGACATTGCCTACATTTCTTCTGTGCAGCGCAATGAGGCAAAAATTGGCGGCAAGCCTATTCCGAGTTTTGTAATTGAAATTGTTTCGACGCATGATAAGGTCAATGGCATCAAAGAGAAACTCCGCGATTATTTTGCTGCCGGAGTGCAGGTGGTTTGGTATGTTTACCCGAATTATGAAGAGGTTGAGGTCTATACCGCCCCGGGAAATATCGCTGTTTGCAAAGGGGAAATGCGGTGTTCTGCTGCTCCTGCGTTGCCGGAATTTTCGATGAAAGCAAGCGACGTGTTTGCGTAGCCCTATCGGAAACTGGTGTTTTCATGGAGAATAGAAAACAAGGATTGATGAGCTTAGGAATGTTTTTTCCATTTGATATTGCAACCAACGCTTGGTTTTTGTCCGTCTTCAGCAACACTTTCGCCCTTCAAAACCGCATCTAGCGCGGCTCTCAAGTCTTTTCCTGTAACTTCAACGCCATTTCCGGGACGCGCATCGTCCAACTGCCCGCGATAGACACACTTCAAATCCCAATCAAAAACAAAAAAATCCGGCGTACACGCTGCACCGTAAGCCCGCGCTACATCTTGCGTTTCGTCGTAGCAGTAGGGGAAAGGATAGCCTTCTTCTAAGGCGTGATATTTCATTTTGTCGGGCGCATCATCGGGGTAAGCACTGACATCGTTAGAACTGATGCCCACAAACAAGCATCCATGCGGGGTATAGTCCTTTGCAATCCGCACGAGTTCTTGATTAACAAGCTGCACGTAGGGGCAATGATTGCAGATGAACATCACAATAGTCGCCTTTACGCCGCGCGCATCCTGAAGCGAAACGGGTTTGCCATAGACTACTTCGGGAAGCGTGAAATCGGGTGCTGGTGTGCCGAGAGGAATCATGGTGGAGGGAGTTGCTGCCATAATATTTCTTGAGAGTAATGTTACGATAATGAGTTCGGGAAAGCCCACGTGCTTTAGCCGTAGGATTGTCAATTGGGATGGATGAGCCGGACAAGCGGGCTGGCGGCTGTATTACTTCAGAATATCCACACGCCCTGTAATGGTCTCGTGTGGGGCAAGCAGCATTAGACGGTACGTTCCTGCCACGAGACTTGACAAAAAGACCGTTTCTTGATGTATTTCTCCCGTTGTGCGCCATCCAAGTTCTACACGTTTGACGGTGCGCCCTGCCATATCGGACAGGAGCAGTATGACTGGCACCGCTTTTTCTGAAGAGCGCGAAAGTGTATAGTTCAATTCCATGAAGTCGGTCGTTGGATTTGGTATAACTCGTGCCGTTAGTGCGGTCTGCGTTGTGCGTGGTGGTGCAAAAACCGTCAAAAACTCTACTCGTGCGGTGTCTTGTGTCCAACGTATTCCTGCCGCGCTTTCCAGCCAAAGCGTGGGCTGTGCAATGCGGAAGGTGTTTGTCGTTGCCACGCCGAGCGTTGCCAAAAGCTGTACTTCAGCAAGAAGCAATTCCCGTGTGGTGTTGGTGTCCACGCGCTCTATGACAAGGCTTGTGAACGGTGTGGTACGCGGCGTTTGTGGCATTGTCTCAAGACGTGCTTTCGTAGCGGGTGTAGTGCGTAGCCCTAACACGGTGAGGTTGTTGGTATCAAGTTTGAAGGTGGTGCGAAGGTTTTTCAGAAAACGACCAATAATGCGGGGATGTAGGCGCGACGGCGCATTCAGGCGCGTGTCTTTCAGCCAAATCTGCACCCGTGCCGTATCGCGGACGAGCAAGGGCTGGCGCGGTGTGAGAAGGCGGAGTTCGAGTGTGGTTTCAGCATCGGCGGGCAGCGTCAAAGGAACAACACTGCCACTCACCAGCACCGTTGCTTGTGTGGAGAATGCTGCCGTACCGCTCAGATGCGTTATTGCGGCATTGCTGAACGTCCGAACAAGCGACGAATCCATACGCACTGCTATACGCTGCATCACGCTTCCGGTGCCGCTTGTGGCGAGGGTAAAGCTGCGAACCCACGTATTGGTTGCGGGATTGAGAAGCAAGAAACCGTCTGGGGCAGTAACGACGACATTTGCAGGAAGATTGCTTCCCGTGAGAACATATTCCCGTGTACCGACCGAATCTCCCTGCACGATGCTTGCAAAGGCGAGACTTTCCGGCGCGGCTTGGAGCAGGGGCATAGGCAGCACTTCTCCTCTTATGCGCACCAATGCTTGTGCCAAACCGCTTTCGTGCTGCACGAGTGAGGAAATCGCCCCAAGCCTTGTAGAATCTATGCGCACGGTGAGTGTGGTGCGAAGATTGGCGGAAAATGGAGCAGGCGTGATGGGAAAGCGAATCGTGCTTTGCCAAGAATTGCTGACGGAATCAAAGATTTGTGTGCCAAGGGGAGCAGTGATGATGAGCGTGTCGGTGAGGTTTGTGCCGACAAGCGTGTATTTGCGCTCGGTTGGGAGGGTAAAGGGCGGGGGATTGCCAAGCCGAAGCGTTCCAAAAAAGAGCGAATCCGGCAGGGCGACGAGCTGCGGAGCCTCGCGGACAAGACCGCTTACCTGCACTCGTGCCGAGAGGGTATCGCTCACAACGCTGATAAATGCTGGTGTTCCTGTATTTCCAATTCTTCCCAATAGCCCCAAGCGTGAAGAATCCAAGCGTACCGAGATTTGCTGTTCTATATTGCCCGTGCTGCTGCGTGTGAGAGTGAGCGTTTGCGTCCATGTCCCGGTAGTAGGATTGAGCAATAATGCGCCATTCGGGGCGGTAATACTCACCGAAGCAGGGAGGTTCACGCCCGTTACGGTGAAGGTTGTGAGCGTTGTTCTTGCATTCAGAATGATATTTCCAAGCGAGATTTGTTGCGGGTTCGCTGTCAAGCTGGTGGGCGGGGGCAGCACCTCGCCGTTTACTCCTACTTGTGCAGAAGTTGTGCCGCTCATAAGGTTGATAAATGCAGGTGATCCTGTTGCTCCGATTCTTCCGACTAACCCAGCACGAGAAGAATCCAACCGCACCGCCACGTTTTGCTCTACGCTGCCATCAGCGTTTATCGGAAGAGAAAAAGATTGCCCCCATGTTTCGGTTGCCGGGTTAAACAAGAGAACGCCTGAAGGAGCGGTAATGCTAACGGGCGAGGACAGATTCTCACCTATCACCGTGAAGGTCGCGCCTGTGGTAGAGCCGTTGAACGGAGTGCTTCCAAGGGAGATTTCTTCGGGGTTGGCGATAAGTTCAGGTGTTACAGGGGGAATTGTTGCACGAAAAACACCGCCTGCAAAAGTTCCCGCAAAAAGTGTCGTGTCAATCACCGCTAAAGAGCGAACATCTGGATGCGTCAAGCCTCTATTGACTGCTGTCCATGTCCTTCCCTTGTTCACGGAGCGAAAAACACCACCTCTACGAGTTCCCACAAAAAGTATGTTGTTGGTCATAAGAAGGGAATGTACATCCTCATTTGTCAAGCCGATATTAACAGCAGTCCATGATGCGCCATTGTCTGTAGAGCGAAAAACCCCGCCGTTGTTGGTTCCGGCAAACAGCGTGCTGCTGCCACTTACACAAAGGGAAAAAATTCTGGCGTTTGGTAACCCCGCAGCAGTCCATGATGCGCCATTGTCCAAAGAACGAAAAACACCACCTCCATCGTATCCGTCAAAACCGGCAAATAATGTATTTCCGATACGGGCAAAAGAAGAGAGTGTTCTCGTAAGTATAGCTCCCCCCCCAGATACAGCAATAGTGTTCGCTCCGGGCAAACCGGTAGCATTCAAGTCATTCCATATCATGCCGCTATCGGTGGAGCGAAAGATTCTGCCTCGTTCTGTTGCCGCAAGGACTGTGGAACCTATGACGAGGAAAGAACGGATACCACCAGTATATGTCCAATTCCCTGATAGAGCAGTGGAAGACCACGATGCGCCACTATCCACAGAACGTAGCACGGTATTTTTAAAACCAGCAAGAACTGTATTAGAGTCTATCGCAATTATAGCGAGAGATGATGAAATATTTACTGCCTTCGTGTTCATATTTGTCCACTTACCATTATTATCTCTCGAACGAAAGATCCCCTCATCTGCCCCAGCAAAGAGTGTGTGACCATTAGCGGACAGGGCGTTTACAGTAGTGATTCTCAATCCATTATTCGCAACAGTCCACGATTTGCCGTTATCGGTAGAGCGTAATATCCCATCTAGTCCCCCTGCAAAGATTGTGCTGCCGCTTACGATGATATTACCAACTCTATCCGCCAAGCCCGTATGGATAGGAGTCCATGATGCGCCATTATTCGTAGAAAAAAATAATGTACCGTTTCTTGTGGTTGCAAGCAGAGTGTTACCGATTATTGCGAAAGAAGTGGCAAGAAAATTCACATTGAATAATGTCCACGATGTACCATTGTCGGTAGAACGAAGTATCCCGCCGGGGACAGCAGCAAAAAGTATGTTGTCTTTTACTGCAAGAGACTGAATAAAAAATGATGCCCCAAAGGGTCTATTTGGTGGAACTCGAACAGCGATCCACGTTGCGCCATCATCGGTAGAGCGAAATATACTGCCGCTATTTGTCCCTGCAAAAACAGCGCTGTCGCTCGCAATGAGAGCCGACACGCTCAGATCGGTTAATCCCGTGTTTACAACAGTCCACGATGCACCCTTATTCGTAGAGCGATGGATTCCTCTATTGGTTACTGCAAACAGAGTGTTGCCTTTTGCGGTTAAAGAATAAACTATCGGGCTTGTTAATCCTGTGCTTGCATCTACCCACGATTCACCATTATTATCGGAACGAGAAATACCTCTTCCCGTTGCCGCAAAAAGACTGCCACCACTTGCTAAAAGTGCGGCAATGGCTCCACCCATCGGCAGCCCCGTATTTACCGCAACCCATGATGCGCCGTTGTCCGTAGAACGAAAGATCCCTCTTCCCCACCATGTCCCCGCGAAAATGCTTGTACCTGATACCGCAAAGGAGCTAATATACCCGCCCTCCGGTCCATTCGTCTGCTCCCAGACCATATCCGGCTGTGTTTGCGCATGGCTGTTTATCGGAAAACAACACCACAGCCATAACATGGAAAGTGCAGAGCATACAACAGGCAGGATAAGGCGCGAGAAGGGAAATAATGAACGCATAGTATTGAAGGAAAAAGATGATAATTTTTGTGCTATGAGCATTTTCTTTGTGAGGCTGATAGATGCTTGTGTTTTTGTTATCCTTGACAAAAATATGTTGAATATCATTACCATTTTCCTTCCAACGGCAAGCGCATATCCACGCGCACAAACCGATTGTAAAAGCGCCCTTCGGGAAGTGTGTTGTCGTGCAGTTCGGAGATGCCCTTTCCAGCTACGTCCATAGATTCTGCGCCGATAAGTTGTGCAATGGTCGCCGCACGCTCGGTCGAAAGTTTTTGGTTGAGTTCCGCATTGCCGCGTGTGTCGGTGTAGCCCGTTATGCTCAGGAAAGAATGCGGCACTATCTGACGGCGAATATCGCCCACAATGCGCCGAACACGAGTATCTAAGGCAATCAGCGTCGAAGATAAATTAAAGCAAAACACCCAATAGGAGCCAATCCGCACATCGGGTAAATTCAACGCCCGTTTTTTCTCAACCGTCAGCACTTCCACATTCACGCGCCCGCTTGCGGTGCTGCTTTGGAGTGCATCGCTGGCGGTAAGCGTTATGTCGAGTGGTGTTTCGGTGAGGCTTAATTTCGTTGGTGTGCCACGTGCAAGCGCTGTCAGGCTGCTATTTTCTGTTTCCGCATTTCCATTACGATCGCCTTTTGCCAAGTCCCAATCCAACGTCGTTGTTGAGGAAGGCGTACCTGTTCCCTTGAATATCGTATAAATACTTGTGTCTTGGCGAATACTCGCATTCCACGACAGCACTGGGCGCGGTGATTGCACTTCGGGTTGAATGGCGAGAACAGGCGGCTGCACGGTGCGCAAAATGTATTCGTAGCGGAGTTCGGCAAAAATTTCGGGTTCATTTGACTGGATTTCCACCATCCGATTTTCTTCCGCATCAATAGTCTCGGTAAGCCCTTTCGCGCCGCCCGACTTTGTTGTCATGCGGCTTGCAGCAATGTTCCACACAGTTTGCAAATACTCTTTCACGGTTTCGGCGCGTTGCAATGGCAAGGATTTATCAGCGCGTTCACGGGCAACGTCGGTGTACCCTATGAGTGTCAGCCGTGCCGTAGGATTTTTCTGCATCCGATAACCCACGATATTCAGCAAATGGTAATACGCATCCAATTCATGGTCTTTGGCAAAGGTAGAAGCAATCAAGCCTTGGGGCGTGAAGGTCATCTGTTCTTCTGGTGTCAGGCGTTTGTAGCGTCCCAACAGCGTGGAGGAATGTTCATCAAAAAAGATGTACGGCAGCAAAAACCGCGACGACGATGCGAGAAATTCTTCGATTTTCAGCGTTGGCGTGAGTACGCGCTTGCCACTTGATTCTACGCCTTCAATGGAAGCAATCTTGACGCGAAGCGGCTCATTTTCTGAGGCTTTAGGCTTACTATCAGACTGCGCTATGACAGGTCGGTCAGTATTTTGAGGAAGAGGCGCTGGCGGCACAAGCTCTGGAGTGATTGGCGTGAGTACGGGTTTTTCAGGGGCAAACTTGAGCGCAACGCCAGCACGGACGGCGCTTACACGCCAAAAGGCAGATTGGTTGGCGGCAGCACGAAGATTATCGTTAATATCGTTCAAAGCAAATGAATAAAAAACCTCCGGAGCAAGGATAAATGCGCCATCGGGGGTAATCGGTATTTCCCACGACGTGCCGAGCGTGAGTGCGGAAACAATGCGACTGCCAAAAGCCGAGCCACCCAAAGTTCTCTCTGCTACATTCTCCGATGCAGCCTTCAAAGCCGCATCAATCGGCGTTCCGTCAAGTGAGCGGAGACTACGACGTTGCGTAAGATTTCCACTCAGATAGGTGGAAAACGAAATACCACCCATGAGTGTTAGATTTAACCCTTCGTGGTGCCACGCCAACAGTGGCTCTGCGCCAAGAAAAACGGAGTTTGTTTGGAGGGAAAAATCAATCACACCATTCGGAACGGACACTCCCGGCAGGGGATACCGCAATGAAGAAGCGTAAGCAGCCGCAAACGACCGTGCATTCAGCCGTACCGCCAGCCCAAGCCACGTTCCTACGCTTTCATAAAACGGGATTTCACCCAAAAGCCCAATATTCCACGTGAGCGGATTTTCGGTGAGATTCATCGTTGTGAGTTCGTCCAGATAAGGGACTTGCACATAATCGGCATTTGCCAATCCCAGAAATTGCGCGGCTTGTAGCGACCAACCAACCTGTCCGTACACACCCAAGCGCGTATTGGTACGCTGTGCAGGGGTTGTCTGATAGAACGTCGTAGAGGGTGAAGGTTGAGAAGGTATTTCTTGAGCAAACGAAGAAACGCAGAAATACAATGCCATACACAAAATGGAGAGGAGATTGCGGCGATTCCCAATGGAATGCACTTTCAGTAAAGTACACATTGCATTCAATGACTTAAAAATGAGAGATATTGATCTATTTCTGCAAATATACACAAAGCGTTGATTTCTAAAGCCTTTTGAATTCACGAGTTGCTGCCATAGTTATTATGAATTTGAGGTGTAATCACGGATGAACGCTCGCGTCATAGATGCGTACATTCCCTTGGTTTGATATTCGTGGAATAAACGGTTAATTCTCTCAATCCTAGAGAGATTCTCTGGTGTTGGATTATCCAAGTATGTGTCTCGCGCCTCAAGAAGCGTTTGTATGGTTTGCAAATGTAATATCTGGGCTTTGCGAATCTTAGCCTCTCTTTTACGCAAACCTAAAATCGAAATTGTGGCTTCACCTTTGGCGTTTCCATTGATTGCGTAGGGAGTTCTACCCCGAAAACCCAAGAAATCTTCAGGGTTATCGAAGGTAGGGTGAATCAAGAGCGGCTCTTCATCATGAACGCTGTCATGGTGAGAAAGCGCCCTTTTTGTCGGGTCAGCAAGGGGAAAAAGGTTTTTCTTGAAAGAGCGATTGCAATATTCGCACGAAAGAAAGAGATTATCCCAATCATAGGCAAGCCAGTAATAGCCCGGATAGTGCGGAGCATCTCCTTCTTGCTGTTGCCAAAAGGCTTTGGGGCGAAAATGCTCAACGTCGCCGTTACAGCCGAGCAGGGGTGTCTCGCAAAAAGCACATTTGCCATGCTGAACAATGCTGAGAATTGCTCGAACGGTTAGACTGCCGTATATTTTTCCATCGAAAGGAAAGAATTGCTTCGCTCTTCGTTGCTGAGGTGTGGAAGAATCATATTGCTTGCAGTGTTCAAGGGCTTTTGCTGTGCCATCGGTAAGAAGAATAGCTGGTGCAGGGGGCTTAGTACATTGTTCTTAAAATAAACCATTATTAAAAAACAAGTATTTAAGCCACTTTGATTTTGTCATGCCGCATAAATGCTTGATTAAAAATAACTACTTTAAATTAAGAATGACACACTTAGGAATGTGTACCATTGGCAGTGCGTTTTTTCTTGGATTTTGCTGTTTGTTCAATTTTTGAGCCTGCACCATTTGCCTTGCCTTTCAGTAACTCTGCTGCCTCCCGAATAAGAGCCATAGCTTCGCTGTCGCTTGGGTTTGACGTGATTGGGATTACTCCAATTTCTTGCTCAATCTTTTTCAGTCGCTTTTGCTCTTCTGCGCTCAGATGAGGTTTTACTTGAAGCGACTCCTGTTCACGCATAAGCTCTTCTGTTCTTGGCGAATAAAGAGCTTCTAAGCCAAAAGCATCGCTGGCGAGAAGTAAATCCACAGTGAGATTGCGGTCAATACGCACGTTCTGGTCAATCACAACATGGTCGCCCTCGCGCCGAAGCAGGACGATATTGGCATTCACATCCTGCGCAGCCTGCACCACAAGCGGGCTGTGGGCGGTTACGATGAACTGCGTCTTGGGAAATTGCTTCGTCAGAAAGCCGATTATTTCTCGCTGCCAGCGCGGGTGCAGGTGCAGATCCAGTTCGTCCACCAGCACAATAGCAGGTTCCTTGAGAGGCTGCGGGCTGTCGGGGTAACGTTCCACCATGCGGGCGGCGAAATCCACAATCCACGCAATCATGGTTTGATAGCCCAAGCCCAAGGATTCAAGCGGTACCCAGCCGTCGGGGGTATGGAAAGTTACTTCTACGCCGGATATTCCGCTTTCGACAATGGCAAGGCGCATGGCATTAACTTCAGGCAGTAAGCCACTTGTAAGCAAGGATTCTATTTTTTTGAAGCGCTTGGAATGAATATTGGGTTGTGGGGACATTGAAGCCGCAAGTTTCAAGTTGCGAAGCCATTCAGCAACGTTGATTAATTCTGATTTTGAGTCAAAAAGAGATTTTGCTGAATCGTTAATTCTGTATTCTTCCCAGGGATTTGTGCCTATGTGCCGTTTGGCACCATAACCGTAAATAGCAAAACTATTCATCCATGAGGAGAATAATTCTACTTTAGGAGTTAGCGTTATTCCTAGCAGAGTGAGTCCGGGTAAAACGCTACGATGATAATTGACTTGATTTTTTACTAATTCTTTCAGGGCAGTAAATTTTGTTTCCAAAATGCCCATTGTCCGATTTCTGTTCAGCGTTCTTCTAAATGTAAGAATATTTCTTCTAAATGTTGGCTCAAAGAAAATTTGATTATTGTCATCTCTTATGAGAAATTCCGGCTCCAACATCGCCAAAAGCTGCAACAACGTCGTTTTCCCCGTCCCATTCTCACCCAAAATCACCGTCCACCGCGCTGCATTGCCCTTGCCGTCCGACAAATCCAGCGTTTGTTTATCGGCAAAGCAGCGAATATTTTCCAGCGTGAGCGAGTAGAAATAGGGCGCGTCGGCGGGAAGAGGGGCAGTGGGTTGAAATGCTTTGGGAGGTGTGGTTTTCTTTGCCATTGGAGTTGTGTCAAAAGTTGGAGGAAGAAGAGCAATTTGCGAAAAAAAAACCGTTTGTTGAAATCAAAAGAATTTTCAGGTAACGCTATCCGCCTTCGGACGCACCTGTCCGATTTCGGACAATTCTGATAAACACCAAAACCACAGAGGTCGCATAAAATCTTGATAGTAGGTTTTGGCACGGCATTTGGCTGTATCTGTTCAAAAGCGAAACATCCCATTATTTTTTCAAAGCAGAATGGACAGAGAACTTTCCACCCAAGCACAGCTGCAATACCGCATGAAATCTCTTGCGAAGGTTGTTGTGCCGCTCATCATTATTGGTGCAGTTGCCGTGTATGCAGGTGGGTTACTGGCTCCGAGCCTTGAATCCAATCGCCTTCGCACAGCAACCGTTCAAGAAGGCGGCATCGAAGGCACGATTGAGGCTTCGGGCGTGGTTGTGCCGGAATTTGATGCCGTTATGACTTGTCCCGTTGAAGCAAGGGTGCTGCGCATCGTTAAACGAGTGGGAGACAGCGTTGAGCGCGGGGAAGCGCTTCTGGACTTGGATGTACGCGGCGCGGAACTTGCACTCGAAAAACTCACGGACAATATCGCCCTCAAACGCAATGCCGCCGCGCAACTGAAAGCCACGCTCACCGCGAAATTACAACAACTCGAAAATTCCATACGGATAAAACGGCGTGAAATCGAATCTGACAGCAATGCGGTGGAGCAGAATCGCAAACTGTTCGATAAGGGATATTTGTCCGCAGGAGAATTGCAAAAGTTCATCATTCAAGCCAAAAAGTCGCAAGACGAACTGGACGCTCTTTTGAAGGATTTCCGCAATGCCGAGATTTCCTCAGGTTTGCAGCAAGAAGGTGTTGCATTGGAAATGGCAATTTTGCAAAAAGATAAATCGCAATCCGAGCGTGAACTGCTTCAAGCAAGTACCAAAGCAGAGCAGAAAGGCGTTGTAACGTGGATAATTCAAACTGTCGGCGCTGGGGTTCGCAAAGGCGAAATGATAGCGCGTGTGGCAGACTTGTCGTCGTACCGCATAGATGCTACTGTTTCGGAGGTTCACCGCAATCGAATTGCTGTTGGTATGCCCGTATATGCAAGCGTTGGTGCGGGTGCGGAAAAACTTCGCGGTTTTATCACAGGAGTACAGCCTTCGGTAGAAAACGGCA
Organism: Candidatus Kapaibacterium sp.; assembly: GCA_025455065.1. GTDB lineage: Bacteria > Bacteroidota > Ignavibacteria > Kapaibacteriales > UBA4661 > PH2015. The sequence continues at coordinate 45,226 of JALONG010000023.1, forward strand.
CGGTAAAATTTACCGTTGCCTTGCAAGCAAGTTCCCATGCGAATTTGAAGCCGAATATGCGGGTGGATATTGGTGTTATTATTGCGCAGTATGCAAAGGCTCTGATTCTCAAACGCGGAGCATATTTTCACGGTGAAGGTGCGACCGATGTGTTTGTTGTTCGCACCGAAGGAACATCCCGGTATGCCGTCAAGACTCGCGTTGTTCTTGGTACGACGAACAGCGAGATGTGTGAGATACGAAGCGGCTTGCAGAAGGGCGATGTGGTTGTGTTGAATGATATGAAAGACTTTCAGCATAACAATGACATTCTCATCAAATAACAAGATAAACCTTCGCTCAATGAGAAACAATGAACAAGCAACATTTTTGATTACTTTTTCACAAACAATATGACAACCATCCACCAACCTAGTGTTTTAGCGCTGACCGGCGTTGAAAAAGTCTATCGGACAGACAAATTAGAAACGCTTGCTTTGTCGAACATTAACCTCACGATTGCCGCAGGAGAATTTGTTTCCATCATGGGACCAAGCGGTTCGGGAAAAAGTACACTCTTGAATATCCTTGGTTTGCTGGATGTTCCTTCGCAGGGTGGAGTGGCATTGCATGGAAAAAACGTAGAAAACTTCAGCGATAAGGAACTTGCTGTAATTCGGAATCAAGAAATCGGCTTTGTATTTCAGTCGTTTCATTTGGTGAATGATTTACGCGTGGTGGATAATGTCGAAATTCCGCTCCTGTATCGAAAAGGTTTGTCGGGTGCAGAACGGCGCAAAATGGCGCTTGAGGCGTTGGAAATGGTCGGACTGAGTTCACGCACGAAGCATTTCCCTTCCCAACTTTCGGGTGGGCAGCAGCAGCGCGTGGCGATTGCACGAGCAATCGTCGGAAAGCCGCGCCTACTCTTGGCTGACGAGCCAACGGGGAACTTGGATAGCAAAATGGGCGATGAAATTATGAACATTCTGCACACCCTGAACACAAGCCACCATGCGACGATTGCAATGGTTACGCACGATGACCGCCTTGCCGCAGCGACTGACCGTATCATTCGTATTTTTGACGGGCATATTGTCAGCACCTCAGTTTTAAGCCATGCGGCGTAAGCTACCGTTTCTTGCGATAGACTTTGCTGCGATGCTCAATGTCAAGCACAATCACGGTTTTTGTACGGTCATCAACATCGTACAGAATGCGATATTCTCCAACGCGCAATCGAAAAAGCTCACCATCAGTGAGTTTCTTCGTTCCGTGTGGTTGGGGGGATTCCTTTCAACGCTTCAATCTGGTTGAGAACGCGCTCCACAACTGAATCTGGTAAGGAATCAAGTTGTTTTTCCGCCGAGTTTTTGAGTATGACGGTGTACAATACATTATCCGTTTTGTGTGCCAAGATTGCGCTTTTTGCGATACTCATCAAGGCTTACATCGCTTTCGTTACGCCGTTCACGTGCAATCGAAATGTCTCGCAAATCCTCAGCAAACTCTGTATCGGACAATAATGCTTGCACAAAAGCTGTCCGTTCTTTTGAGGGTAATTGCTTGAAGGCGCTCATAAATACTTGCGCCGTTGGTGTATGCTGGTCGGCATTCATCTGAATTGAAACGATTGGTGTGCAAAAGGTCAGTTGTACCGAAACTACATTTTTTTTAAGACACACAAGTTTGTCCAAACTTCACAACCGAACATTCTCTATGCTCCGAAACTATCTTCTTCTCGCGTGGAAAGTTCTGCTGCGGCGGAAATTTTTCACCTTCATTTCACTTGTCGGTATTAGCCTCTCGCTGGCGACAATACTTGTTGTTGCTGCAATTATTGATTATCATGGCTACCCACCAAAGCCATACAATAAGCAATCTCGTATGCTTTTTGTGAAAACCATGATGGCGGAGGGCGAGGATTTTACAACTATCAACGAACCGCATTATGGCTTCCACGATAAGTATGTCCGCAGTTTGCCGAATATTGAACAGTTCAGCATCCAGACCGAATCTACGTTTATCGCTTACCCAAATGGGCAGAAAGCAATTCTGACCGCTCGCAAAGTGGATGGTGCATTTTGGGAAATTTTCGATTTTAATTTTTTGGAAGGCAATGCTTTTACCGAAGACGATAACCGTGAACAACGCTTCGTTGCTGTGGTAAGCGAGCAGACGCGGCAACGCTTTTTCGGTAATGAACCCGCACTGGGAAAATCTATACCTTTAGGGGAACGAATGTATCGTGTTGTCGGCGTGGTGCCGAATGTGGCGGAAACTATGGGTGCAAGTGCCGATGTATGGTTGCCCGTTTCGATTGACCTTACGTCAGAATCACGGGCGGCAATTATGGGTGGAAATTTTGGCGGCTATACATCGGCAATTCTGGTAAAAAATGAAGCGGATGTCAAACCTCTACAAAACGCATTCCAAGAGATGTTACCGCGTGTTCAATTTCAAACAAGTCAGTTGAAAACTATGTACGGAGTGTGCGGTACACAATTCGAGTTGATAGGGCAACAGTTTTTTGGATTTGATACGGAAAGAACAGAATATGGCAATGAAGCGCGAAGGCTTCTGGCTCTAATTATTGGTCTGGGGCTTGCTTTTATGCTGCTTCCGGCGATAAATCTTGTGAATGTTAATGTTAGCCGCATCATTGAACGTGCTTCGGAAATTGGTGTTCGGAAGGCATTTGGCGCAAGCAGTGGTGCGCTTGTTGTGCAGTTTGTTCTTGAAAACCTTGTCCTGACGGTGCTTGGCGGTGCTATTGGTATGCTGATAGCAGAAGGGGTGTTGCAATGGATTACCGAAACCGGATTTATCGCTCATGCGGTTTTTCACATCAACTTGCGGGTTGCGGGGTATGCACTTGCTTCGTCGGTGGTGTTTGGATTGTTGTCGGGCGTTTTGCCTGCGTGGAAAATGTCGCGTTTACCCATCGTCGAATCACTTAAAGGAGGCATCAATGCGTAATTCTTTGCGTAATTTCTCGCAAATCAACATTTCCGTGATTCAGCATTTATTCAAACTTGTGTGGAATCGCAAACGTGCAAATGCACTCATTGTCATTGAACTTCTTGCCGCGTTTCTTGTGCTGACGGGCGTTTGCACGACGATTGTTCACTTTACGAAGGTGTATCTTCAGCCGCTTGGGTATGACTATCAGGGAAGATGGAATATCTTGGCATATCGCAAAGATCTTGCCGGTGAATTTTCAAATCGCACTACCAATGGCAACGGGGGAAATTACGACAGAACAAGCAAAGCCGCGCAATTTCAGTCGGCGGAGAACATTCTCGCCACACTCAAAGGACTGCCGGAGGTGGAATCCTGCGGCTTGCTGAGTTCAACACCCTTTAGTTTTTCGCAGAGCAATACGAACTTTGGGCGTGGAAAACAGTACCGCACCGAACAGATAAGCGCCACTGACGGCATTGCGAAGACGCTTAACCTCACAATGACGCAAGGACGCTGGTTTAATGCGACCGACGACCAATACAATGGCACAACTTCTACGGTCAAACCGATTGTAGTGAATACCGTAGCGGCGGAACTGTTTTTTGGTAATGAAAACCCGATTGGCAAAGATATAAGCCATTTGGAAGCGAACGGCGTTGATAAAGAACAATTACGAATGCGCTACCGCGTTGTGGGCGTGGTTAGTGATTTTCGCAGAGGTAGTGAATTTGACCAATCAAGCAGCCTAATGTTTCATCGTGTGAGCCTGTTCGACACTACTGCATGGCTGCCTTCACAACTGCTTGTAACAATGAAATCCAGTGTTGGTGCAGGGTATGAGGAAAATCTTCTCACGACATTACAACAAACCGCCCCGGATTGGGAGTTTCAAATTTCAACCTTAGAAGCAGACCGAGCCAAGAAACATCGCATATTCAAAACCACAACAGGTGTTGGAATGACGATAGCCGCGTTTCTGCTGCTCATGGTGGCACTAGGTTTGGTGGGCGTTGTGTGGCAATCGGTGATGCGGCGGATGCGTGAATTAGGTGTGCGCAGGGCGTTTGGAGCAACAAGAACAGATGTGCGATTGTTTATCGTAGGCGAACTTGCTGCACTGACAACGTTTGCTGTTGTGCTTGGGGTATTCATGCTGGCACAATTTCCGCTTATTCCATTTTTTGATATTCCGGCGGCGACATACATTACCAGCATTCTTGTTTCTGTTATTGCACTCTATTCGCTTACTGCGCTGTGCGCTTGGTATCCGAGCCGCTTGGCTGGAACAGTGCAGCCTTCGGAGGCGTTGAGGTATGAGTAATAGACTTTAGCAATCTCTACATTCAACTCTACTTAGCCCATAGTATTGCGCCTTGCGAAGAGTTTTTGTAGATTGGAATAATTTCGCATTCATACACCATTTTCAACCGCTATGACCGCCTTCGACCACGCCCTTGAAAGCGTCCTCACGCTCTCGCACGACGAACAAGACGCACTACTCGAAACCGTCCGCAAAAGACGTATTGAGGAGCGTCGCAGGGAAATTGCCGAGAATGGGCGCGAGGCAATTCGTGCGTTTCATGCCGGAGAACTCCGCGAAGAACCATTTGAAGAACTCCTTGAACGGCTTCACTCCTCTTTGGATAGCGCCGAAACACCTGTTAAGGAAATGATATGAGGATTATCCGCTCTACAAAACATTTTGAAAAATCATATCAAGCGTTTTTGCGGCGGAATAATAACCTTAAAGTCAGTGTTGATAGGGCGTTGGAGTTGCTGCGCGAAGATACTTTTTCTCCAAAACTCCACGTTCATCATCTCAAAGGTACGCTACACGGTTTCCAAGCCTGCTCGTGCGGGTACGATTGTCGTATCGTCTTTCGGATTGAACGCGACGAAGCCACCAACCAAGAATATATACTACTTGTCGATATTGGCACCCACGATGAAGTGTATTAACCATGCCCCAAACCATCCTCATCATTGACGACGACAGAGCCGTCCAACGCTCCATAGCGCTTGCGCTGAAACAAGCCGGATACCGCTCGGAATCGGCTTCTTCGGCGGATGAAGCCTTGGCAATCGTCCAAAAAAGTAGTATTGATGCCGTTATTCAGGATATGAATTTTTCCCGCAGCACAAGCGGTGCAGAAGGCTTGCAACTTCTGGAGCGCTTGAAATCTGATTTTCCGCCACTTCCTGTTCTGCTCATTACCGCATGGGGTTCGGTTGAACTCGCGGTGGAAGGAATGAAGCGGGGTGCAGCCGATTTTTTGCTCAAACCTTGGTCGAATGAAGAACTCCTGCGTCGTCTGGAAACCGCATTGCAACTTGCTTCTGCGAATGTTGTTGGGATGGCACACCACGAAAAAAGACAACACGAAAAGCAAACGGCGCTCTCCGGCAATGTGTCGCGCAAACAACTTGACGCAAGCTACGATTTCACCGGCATCATCGGCGAAGACCCGAAATTGCTTGCAGTGCTGTCCGTCATTGGGAGAATTGCTGCCACCGAAGCACCCGTGCTGATAACAGGCGAAAGCGGTTCGGGCAAAGAACTCATTGCCGAGGCGATTGTGCGAAACAGTCGCAGACGTGATTCCACCTTTGTTCGCGTCAATATGGGTGGTATTCCTCCAACGCTTTTTGAAAGCGAACTTTTTGGACACGTGAAAGGCGCGTTTACCGGCGCTGTGAGCGACCGCAAAGGCAGATTTGACCTTGCACACGGCGGTACGATTTTTCTTGATGAAATTGGTGATTTGGATGCTTCCTCGCAAGTGAAGCTCCTACGTGTGCTACAAGAGCGCACCTTTGAGCCTGTCGGAAGCGGTACGACCAAAACCGCCGATGTGCGCGTGATTTCCGCTACCAACCGCAATCTTTCCACAATGATTGAACGCGGCACATTCCGCGAAGATTTGCTCTATCGGTTGAATCTCATTTCTGTGCATTTGCCGCCACTCCGCGAGCGCACGGGCGACATCCGGCTTTTGGCGGAACATTTCTTGGAAACCGCTTCGCGTCAGTACTCGCGGCAGGGGGTATCGTTTCAACCCGAAGCACTGCGTTGGTTACAATCACGCCCATTTACAGGCAATATCCGCGAACTCAAACATTGCATTGAGCGAACAATCTTGCTTTCGGCTGAATCACGATTGACGGTGCAAGATTTTCAAACAGCATTGGCAATAGAATCCCCTGAACACCGCTCCAATGCTTTGCCCACCGTTGGTACGATGACCTTGGATGAAATTGAACGGGGAATGATTTTGAAAGCACTCGAAACCTTTCCGGGCAATGTCAGTAGAATCGCCGAAGCGCTGGGATTAACACGTCAAGCGCTCTACAGGCGTTTGGAAAAATACGGGCTTCACGCAGATTGAGGAAAAAATGATGGGGTAGGAGGACAAAGAAGGATTGCCCATGATTCAATTTTTCGTAATCCCCCAATTCTGCCTCAAAAATCCGTGAAATCCGTGCAATCTGCGTAATCCGTGTCAATATTCTCTACCCTTCATTCGCTTCCATGAACATTCGGACGCAATTTATCCTCTACCTCGCAGTGCTGCACCTCGCGTGTGGAGCGGCGGTTGGCTATTTTTTGTGGCAAATTCAGCCTTATTTCATTCTTGCGGTAGAAGCATTCGTGCTGTGTTCGTTTGTCATGCTGACAATTTTACTCGGTCGTTTACACGAGCCTTTGGCATTATTGCAATCTTCGGCAGCCATGCTTTTGGAAGCAGATTTTTCAACGACACTTGTTCCGCCCGGACATCCCGAAGCAGATGCTGTGACAAACGTTTACAACACCATGCTGATGTCTCTTCGGGATGAGCGGGTGCGGACGGAAGAGAAAGGGTTTTTACTGCAAGCGCTTATCAATTCTTCACCGACGGGGATTTTGCTGTGTTCGGAGCAGCTCACCGTTTTAGCGCTGAACCCCGCATTGGGGCTGATGTTTGCGGGATTTACTTCCGAAGCTGTGCAGAAGCCTTTGGCTACAATCAATAGCGCATTTGCCGAATGCCTGCGAACGATGCCATTTGGCGGTTCCGTGGTTTTGACGCACCGTTTCCGCCGCTTCAAAATCCGCAAAGTGGCGTTTGTGGAGCGCGGAATGCCGCATATTTTGGTCATGGTCGAAGAACTGACTGCCGAACTGCAATCGTCTGAAAAAGCAGTCTATGAGCGGATAATTCGTGTTTTGTCGCACGAGGTGAATAATTCGATTGGCGCAGCACGTTCTTTACTCGAATCGGCGCTTTTTTACGACCGCTATTTCGTGCAGGACGCGCCGGAAGGCACAAAAGAAGACTTTCGTGATGCACTGACGGTTGCTAGTGAGCGTTTGGGCGATTTAGGGGCGTTTATGCGGGAGTACGCGCTTTTAGTGCGCTTACCTGCTCCAAAGCGTGTTCGGGTGGATGTGGGAGAACTTCTCGCCGGAACGGAGAAACTCTTTCGAGAACTGTGCAGAAACAAAGCAATTACGCTGCTTCTGCACATTCCTTCTGAGCTGATGATGATATATGCGGACACTGTTCAAATGCAGCACGTTTTGACGAACCTTACCAAAAATGCGATAGAAGCTATGCAATCAAGCGCAGAAAAAGTTCTGTCGCTTTCGGCGTTTCGGCGTGAAAGAAATGTCGTTATTGCTGTTGAAGACACGGGCGAAGGGCTTGATGAACAGGCATTGACGCAAATACAAACGCCGTTTTTCACCACCAAGGAAACAGGGCAAGGAATAGGATTGATGCTGGTTCGGGAGCTAGTTAAGGCGCATGGGTTTGAATTTCACTTGGAAAACCGCTCCAATGGTGGTGCAAAAGCAGAGATAATCATTCCGATTTTGTAAACGAAAGAATGTTGAACGCGGATGAAGCCCGGATAGTGAGGATTAGCGCGGATTTCAGAGATGTACAGACGTTTCGATTAGTACCGATAAATCTCCGAATCCGTCTTCATCTGCCAAATCCGCGTCATCCGCGTTCAAAGTTGTTGAAGGTTCTGACCGACTGCCTATTTTCTAATCTCCACACGCCCGTTAATTGTCTCATTCGGGGCGTGAATCCAAATCTGATAAACACCAACAGGCAAGCGATGAAGATTGATGCGCTCTTGCTGCATTTCGCCCGTTTTCCGCAGCCCAAGTTCAGTGCTGAGTACAACGCGCCCCGCCATGTCGCTTACAACCAGCGTTAGAGGAACGTATTTCTCCAAACCGGAATCTTCTACCTTGTACCGTAGCTCTATTGCGCCCTCTGACGGGTTTGGTGCTATAACCGCCGCAAGCGTTGTTGTTCTGCGTGGCGCAAAAAGCGGGCGTATGGACACGTTCAGAAAATCCGGTTGCCATGAAACTTGTGCTGGTGCGACGTTCAGCCGAGATTCTAACCATGCCGTCGGCTCTGCTGCGCGAATGGTGTTGGTTGTTGTAGCACTCACGGTCGCTTGCAGAAGCAACTCCGCTAAGAGCATATTGCTCGTTGAGGTAGTATCGGTGCGCTCTATCAAAATGGTCGTGAGCGCTGAAGTGCGTGGCACTTGGGGGGCCGTTTCCAAGCGGGCGCGAGTGCCTGTGCCGGATACCACACCAAGAATTGCCATATTGTTGGTGTCCAAGCGCAGTGTCGCTCGGAGGTTTCTCAAGAACTGCCCGATAATGCGGGGGCTGAGCGATGGCGTGCTTGTGAGGCGTATGTCCTTCAGCCAAAGCTGCACACGTGCGGTGTCGCGGATAAGCATGGGCTGACGCGGAGAAAGTAAGCGCATTTCCAAGTGCGTTTCGGTATTGGCGGGCAGAAAAAGCGGTACTACAGCCCCTCGCACTTGTACGAAAGCCTCCGCCACGATTTGCATGGAAGGAGAATGGCGACAGCTATGGGAAATTGCCTCTGCCGAAAACGTCCGTACCCTTGATGAATCCAAGCGGACAGCGATAGTTTGCGCAACGCTGCCCGAAGCATTTGTGGTAATTGTGAGCGTCTGCACCCACGAAGCAGTAGCCGTATTCCAAAGGAGAACACCTTCGGGAGCATTCACTATCACCGGTGCAGGCAAATTTGTTCCTGCGATGGTGTATTGCTGTTGCTGTACCGGAGTGTTGATAACGACATCAGCAAAAGTAAGGCTCTGAGGCGAAACCTGAACAAGAGGGAGCGGGATAACTGCACCCGACACGCTCAACGTTGCTTGAGTAGAGGCTTGAGTAGATGCTTGTGCCGTGCCGCTTCGGTGAAGAATAGTCGCAGCGATATTCCTCACCTGTGAAGAATCCATGCGGGCTTGGAGGGTGGTGTGGAAATTTGCCGTGAAGGGCGTGAGTGAAAGCGGAAAACGGAGAGTTTGCTGCCAAGAGTTCGATACCGTGTCGAAAAGCAGCACACCGTCCGGCGCAGTGATGATGAGCGTTTCCGAGAGGTTTGTTCCCGTAACGGTGTAAGAGCGTTGCAAGGGAAGGGTGAAAGGCTCCGCGTTACCGACACGAGCCGTGCCGAAGGTAAGTGCAGTGGGCTGTACACTGAGCATTGGCGGCTCTTGGACGTTGCCGCTTATCTCCACGTTTGCGGAAAGGTTCCCACTGGAAACACTGATAAATGCTTGCTGCCCAAAAGCACCAACCCGCCCGCGTAAGCCCACACGCGAGGAATCAAGCCGAACAGAAACTTGTTGAGCGACAATATCAGTGCTGTTTGTAGAAATCGTCAGCGTTTGCCCCCATGTTCCGGTTGTTGGGTTAAACAAAAGAACTCCCAAAGGAGCAGTAATGCTCACGGGAACAGATAAGTTAGCGCCTGTTACGGTGAAGGTTGCGCCTGTTGTTATGGCGTTGCGAAAAACATTTCCAAAAAGTAGCTGTTGTGGATTGACTCTGAATGTCGGAATAACAGGGGCTATAACCATACCTTGAACAGCGACCGAAGCGCTTATAGTGCCGGAAATATTCTGAATTGTCGTGTTCAATGATAGCGGTGTACCGGAGCGAAGTCGTGCAAAGACTGTCTGAGAAATACCTCCTCTAACAACAGGAATAGTCAGCGCGGAAGAAAAAGGACCGCCCTGCGAAATAGCAATCTCCACGCCCTGTGGTGCGGTAACGCTAACAGTAGCGGTTGTCAGGTTTTGCCCGGTGAGTGTGTAGCTTTGTGTTGCTCCCGGAGTATTGAGAAGGGCAGTGCCAAGCGCAAAGGTTTGAGGAGCTGCAACCAGAAGGGGTGCGGGTATTAACGAAGGTATAGCTGCTCGAAATACTGAGGAACCTGAAGCTACGAAAAGAGTACTATCCTGAATGGTAAGTGAATTAACTAATATTCCCTCTATCCCTCTATTCATTTCTTTCCATGTTCGCCCATTATCTGTCGAACTGTAAATCCCTCTGTTTGTATTGACAAAAATAATATCCTTGTAGAATAAAAAAGTTGTTGCGTCGGCGGGAATACTTGAACCTAATCTTGTCCAAGAAGCACCGTTATTTGCCGAGCTAAACAAAAATCTATCCGTGAGGGCAAATACCATATTATCTTTGACAAGAATTTTGTTTACAACCCCAGAACTGACAGGGAGAATAGGATTAGATTCCATCCATGAATTACCATTGTCAGCAGAGCGGAAAAGCCCTTGAGCGGTGCCAACAAATAACACGCCGTCTTTGAGAGCCAAAGAGAATGGAAATATATCTTTACGAGCTATACGCCACGACCTGCCGCCATCTGTGGAACGATACAAACTCCTACGACCAGCAAAAATGTTGCTCTTATCTGCTGTAATATCCCTAGCTCCGACCCAATCCTCAAGATTGAGGTAATCTTGAGGAGTTTTTAGCCATGTTACGCCACTATCCGAAGAACGATACACCTTAAATGGAATTGATACGAGAGTGTCGTTACTTTCTACCATAACCCCACCAAGATGATTCGAGGCTATCGTGTTCACCTGATGCCAACTTGCCCCTTTATTTGCTGAACTATACATACCGCAGTTCGTAATAGCAAAAAGTTTGGAAAAATGTACACCCAGTCCGCCAATGCTGCCTGTAAAATGTTCAAGTCCTCTATTTACCTGAACCCACGTTGCGCCACTGTCTGTGGAACGGAATACTCCGCCGGAAGTTCCGGCAAATATAGTTGTACCAGCCCCTGTTATGCTATAAACCACAAGTGGGCTTTCCTCAGATGCTCTCCATGTTACCCCGTTATCTGTTGAACGAACAATATCAAATGTAGAAAATCTGGTAAATCCCAAAATTGTGTTGCCGAATATGGGAATTGTGCTATTCTCGAATCTAAATGATACTGGTAAATCTATAATTGTTTCTGACCATGTAGTGCCATTATCGCTAGAGCGCAAAATCTTATTTCTCATTCCCACAAGAAGTTCAGAGCCTTTCACACCCAAAGCATCAATAGGCTCATTTATTGTGTTACAAATAGTCCATGTATTCCCGTTATCGGTAGAGCGCATTACAGTAGAGATTTGACTGCCATTAGTGCTTATCCAGCCTGTAAACAAGGCATTTCCTATTTCTACCCCGGAAAGAAATGACAAGGATGAGGTTGATGATGGCACAGGTAATAATGCCCATCTGTTGCCGTTATCTCGTGAGAAATAGATATTACGGTTGTACGGAAAAAATATTGAATTACCACTTCGTGATATTGAGCTACTAAAATTCCCCTCCAAAAGCTGCAAAACCTCTGTCCATGTAGTACCCATATCAACTGAGCGTAATAAAACACCCTTGGACATACTACCGCTTATATTAGCACGGATAAGCAAAGCATTACCACTTGAGAAAACACGATCAATAAATACATTTTGTGGTAAATTAGAGCTAACAACCTTATTCCACATATTTCCGTTATTTGTTGAGCTATACAACGACCCACCAGATACGGTAAAAATCGTATTTCCTATTGCTGCTATACTAAAAATATTTTCTGTGAGGTTTTCTAAGGAAGCGGTTCTCTCCCAGACTAAATCAGGCAACGTTTGGGCATTTGAGTGAACAGTGAAGCATAGCCACAAAGCAACAGCCAAACTACAAAATTGAGGAAGAATCTTGCGTACAGGCATTGTTAGCATAAAAATTATGAAGAAAAGTATCGGTCAATAGTTTTTACTTGGAAAAATATCAACACATTCATTTTTGAAACTACTTCGGTCGAACAGGTGTCCGCACATCCACACGCACAAAGCGATTATAGAAGCGCCCTTCGGGCAGGTCGTTGTCGTAGAAGACCGATTCTCCTTTGCCTTCCACGCTGCCCGCTTTTGAGAGCGGAAGCCCGATAAGTTGCGAGACCGCTTCAGCGCGTTCATCGGAGAGTTTGCGGTTTTTCTCAATGTTTCCGCGTGTGTCGGAATACCCGGAAATGTTCACGCTTGCTCCGGGCAAAATTAACGATTTAATGCTTCTCACCGCGCTTTGAACGCGCTCATCCACCAGAATTTGCTTCGAGTTCAAATTAAAACAAAATACCCAATACGTCCCAACGCGCACATCCGGCGCATTACGGCGCTTTTTTTCGGCAAGACTGGTATATTCCAGTGGGAGAGCCTTGACATCACGACCGACAGAAGAAGCATTGTCGCGCCCCGTGAGCGTTATTCGCAAAGAATCAGATTTGGGTAGAGTGTCGGCATAGAAGCGCTGCATACTTGAACGAATCACACTTGGTACGATGCGCCCTTCGTAGCTTGTGAGCGTTCTCGGAGATTCTATATCAGCTCCTGCCGGAGGCGCAGAGTCTTCGTCAATGTTCAGAGACCAAGCAGCAAGCCCTTTCGGAGCGGCTATTTCAGGAGTGATTTCCAGCGTAGCAGGCTTGACAGTGCGCAGGGTGTACTCATAACGAAGTTCGTTAAAAATTTCCGGCTGCGAGGCTTGCATTTCCACAACACGATTTTCTTCTGCGTCAATGACATCGCTTAGACCGCGAGCGCCACCGGATTTTGTTGTGATTCTCTCTTCCGCAATTCCCCATGTATCGCGCAAATACGCCTTGATTACTTCGGCACGACGCAAGGGAAGGGTTTTATTCACGCTCTCTTTCACAACATCGGAAAAGCCCGTCAGAACGAGCTGTGCGGCAGCATACTTTCTCATGCGAAAGCCCACGATATTCAGCAAATGGTAATACGCATCTAATTCATGGTCTTTGGTAAGCGTAGATTTGATGATTTCTTCCGGTGCAAAATCCTTGCGTTCTTGGGCAGAAAGCCGTTTATAGCGCATCGGTAATGCAAACGAGCCTTCCTCAAAAAAGACGTAAGGAATCAAAAACCGCGACGACGATGCGAGAAATTCTTCCACCTTGAGCGTCGGATTTTCTGTGATGCGCCCGTCTGCTTCCACCCCCAAAAGTGATGCAATGCGTACACGAACATCCGTTTGTGCAGTTGTCGGTTTTGTTGTTGTCGGTTTTGTTGTCGTATCGTTTGTCGGCTTATTATTCGCATTTTCGGTTGTAGAAACAAGTACCGGAGCGAGTTTCGGGGGGTCCGGTGTATCCGCTTTACGTTCAATGTTCTGCTCAAGCGGCGGGGCAGGTTTTTCGGGAGCAAATTTCAGGGAAATCCCTGCTCGCAGCGTGGACATACGCCATAAAGCAGCCGTATTTGCGCCATTGGAAGAAGTATTTGGCGGAAGAATGTTGGGGGTGATATTGTTTAATCCGTAGGAATACAATATCTCCGGCGCAAGTAATAGAGCGCCTGACGATGTAAGCGGAATTTCCCACGCAATTCCGGCTATAAGAGCAGTCGTGATGACTCTACCAAACGATATTCCGGCTATTGGAGCAGGTTCTGTGCCTTCCACCATTTGACGCAGAGCCTCAGTGATAGGCTGCGATGAAGTAAGGGTGCGGCTTTGCGAACTGGTTTCACGGTACACGGTGCGGAATCCCACACCAGCCATGAGAACAGCGCGTTTGTCTACAAAACGCCATTGAATGAGCGGCTCGGCGTTCAGAAATAGCGCATCTGTTTGAAAGGTGAAATTGAGATTGCCGTTTGGCACAGGCGAAGCATCTATCGGATACGCAAGCGAGGATGAAAACGTTGCCGCGAGGGAATGAATGCCAACACGAGTGGCAATACCAAGTGCGTAAGATTCACCTTCCAAAAGAGGCGCTTCGGCGAGAACGCCGATATTCCACGAAAAGGGATTGCTCACAAGGCGCATCGGAACAAGGTCGTTGAAATAAGGGTCTTGCTGATAGATTGCATTCGCTGAACCGAGAAATTGCGCCGTGTGCTGTGACCAGGCTGCCTGACCGAAAAGACCAAAGCGCCACAATGTAGGCGACGATGACGAAGGCAGCGAGGGAGTCGGTTTCTGCGCAAAGACCAGTGGGGAATAATGCACTATTCCTAAAACCATGAACGCAAAAAAGGAAGGAACGCGCAATGCACGAAAAATGGGCGAAAGCGCCATAACATTCACGAAAAAATGAGAAAGACAGGAGAAATTCAAGCATTTATACTTTCGCCTTTCCTAAACCTATTCTTAGTTCTTTACCAAGGTATCAAAGGCAGAAATGATGTCCAACAACTGCGTTGGCAAAGTCAATTTCACGTAGTGAACAACCTTTCGCGGCATTTCCTTGTAATATGCCGCCGCTACTGCACCCGCCATTGAAGCAATCGTATCACTATCACCGCCAATCGAAATGGCAAGTCTAACAGCAGATTCATAATCGGTGCTTTCTAAAAATGCCACGATAGCTTGCGGCACAGACCCTTTGCAACTCACATCGAAGGTATATGAATCACGTATCCCGTCCAACGTGAAATTCAGGTCGTATTCAATACTCTCATGAATAAATGATTTGATTTCTTCTTTTGATTTTCCGTTATATGCCAGAAATACTGCCGATGCTATTGCCTGCGCACCTTTAATGCCGTCGGGATGATTATGCGTTGGCTCTGCCGATGCTTTGGCAACATCCAAGACCTCTTCAATAGTACGGTATGCAAAACCGATGGGGCTTGCTCGCATAGCAGAGCCGTTGCCGTAGCTATTTGGTGGGTCGGCTTCGTCGCTTGCAAGCCACGCTTTGAACCCTCTTCCATAACCACGTCCCGGGAAAGCGCGTCCGTACTTTCGTAGTGTCGTGCTAAAATCTCGTTTATGGAGAAGACAGTCGGCTATTGCTACCGTTAAAACAGTATCGTCTGTATAAAAAAGATTTCTCGGAAGAAGTTCAAAATCGGTGGTTTTGATATTCCTTGAGCGCGATTCGTAGATCGAGCCAATAATATCGCCTGCGATTGCCCCAAAGAGCAATGGAAATGAAGACATTGAAGCCATTGTTTGCATTGATACCTTCTACTGTTGTGGGGTTGGTGCTGCGTGGATCGACGGTAATTCCTCGTTGTATTTTGTTTGCCAAGACTCTTTGTCGGAATATCCGGTAAAGAGGTCTTCCGCGATACTTCCAATCAGCGCAGAAAGTTCCAATCGTTCTAAGAATTTTTCCGGAATAGCTCTTTCACCGAGCAACAAACCAAGAATCTGACCTGCAATAGACCCAGTGCTATCGCTATCCCCACTATGATTTACGGCAAGCGTAATACCGCGCTCAAAATCATCGCCGGCTGCCAATGCACAATAAATCCCAATGGCAAGTGCTTCTTCGGCTATCCAGCCGCCACCACCGCCAACTGCGGCTACAGTTTCTTCGTTGTGTTCCATTCCTTGTGCGTAGTGCAAAGCAAGATTGACGGCATTTAACGTTTCTTCGTATCCTCGAACGGAATTGAGCATAAACGTCGAAGTACGATATACAGCCTTGCGCAAGGTAGAGCCTTCCACAAGCAAGGAAATAAGCATCGCCAAAAAGCCTGAAGAATAGATACCGGTTTTGTGTCCGTGCGTAATCGCTGCCGACTCGCAACCAATGTGGAATGCTTCTTCCGGTGGGAAGAGTAATCCTACCGGAGCGACCCGCATCACTCCTCCACAGCCTTTACTGTCATTTGCAGCTTTGTGTCCGAAAGGAGTATCTTCGAGTGCCGACATACAGGTTCGTCCGGGCGCTCTTCTGGCATACATTTCCGGCACATTCAGCAATCCTGGGTCGGTGTTTCGTTTTTGGAAACTTTGAGCAAGAGGGGATTGTGTAAGAAACCAGTGTTTATAGGCAGAATGGACATAGCGCCGAATAAAATCACGTTTTTCTGGTTCTGACAGTCCTTCTTTGCGGTGAAGAAATGTAGTAGCTCTCAGCAGTCCTTCAGCCGTGAAGAGTGTCATTTGCGTATCATCGGTGATAAGTCCGCCTGTTTCCTTGAGATAAGCATCAATGCCATTTTTACCAAAGACGGTGTGTATTTTTTCGATGCGCATAAATTCCACCGGATGCCCAAGAGCATCTCCGGCTGCACCGCCAAGCAAACAGCCGCGAAAATGGTCGGTTGTGCGCCGAGAAAGCGTTGTTGTTGCAAAAGTGGGGAGCATCATCGTCGTAAGGCAAGTTCTGGTGGAAGTAGCGCTGAAGTACGGGTGGCAAAATAAGAAATTTTTGAAGGAATACGTCGTATTCTCCGTAATTTTGCTAAAGAATGTATTCCTTTTTCAAGAACTACCTCAATAATGAACAACACCTTTGAAAACTTGTCAGAATTGGCATACAAAGACCTTTGCAATCAACTCCACACCGAAGCATATTCCAAAGGAGAAGATTATTACACCGACCCCGCAACGGGCTACATCGTCTTTACACGGCTTAAACACGAGCGGCGCGGGTATTGCTGTAAATCAGGCTGTCGGCACTGCGCCTACGGCTATGTGAAAGGCAAGTAAGGAAAAAGCCGAGAACCCAAGCCTTATTCACAACAGGACAAAAAAAAACCGATATAGCCGAAGCCATATCAGTTCTGAGCATCTAGTCGCAACGGTTAGGGGAGAAACTGTTGCTCAACTCGTACCGAAGGAGGGACTTGAACCCCCGACACATGGATTATGATTCCATTGCTCTAACCAGCTGAGCTACTTCGGCGACTGCTTGCCCTACGCAAGCGTAAGAAAAGCGTCGCGTGATGCAAGACTTCAAATATACGACATTCTTTTTCGCTGTGCAAATTTTTTTGAAACAAAAATGAATATTTTTTACGACTCTCACACAAAAACTACCAACCAAAAACCACCAACCAAAGACTACTCTTGTGTAAGTTCAGCAATTTCATCGCGTAACGTTGCTGCCCGTTCGTAATCTTCCTGTGCGATTGCTTTATCTAATTCTAATTTTAACGCTTCCAAACGGGTTTTGGGCTTAGGTGCTTGTTTGGGTTCGCTGCGAGAGGGGAGGGTATCTTCGTCGTCATCGCGTGAACCGCGTAAAAGCGTATCTGTTTCATCGTCATCATCGTCGCCCTCTTCGCCTGAAGTGGCATCGGGGATAAATCCCGCTTCGTTGATAACTTCTTCGCTGACGTAAATAGGTGCTTGAAAGCGCACAGCGAGCGCAATAGCATCGCTGGGGCGAGCATCAATTTCTACGGATGTTGTGTCCAAGATGAGTTGCGCATAAAACGTTCCGTCGTTCAAATCATTGATAATGACCTCCACAAGTGATGCTCCCAGTGTTTCAATGGCATTTTTCATCAAATCATGCGTCATCGGGCGCGGTGGTCGGATGCCTTCCATTTCAAGGGCAATCGCTTGTGCTTCAAATGCACCGATAACAATCGGTAAACGGCGTTGTCCGTCGGATTCTTGTAAAATAAGTGCGTATGCACCATTGCTGGAAGGGCTGGTGGAAATACCTAAAATTTCGATTTGAATTTTGCTCACGGTAAAACCTCGTGTTGGGGCAAGTTGCGCAGAACTTGAGAATCAAGGAATGAAGCGGTGTTTGAACGTACTTTGCACACCGCACTTGTCGTCTGATTGTCTTTCGACATTTGACAGCACGAAAATTACGCAAGATTCTACGATAAACCAAATGCTACGCTAAAGTTTTCTGAAGTTTTCTTTTCTTCAATCCCATCAAAGAGCCGCACAAAATCTACAACAAAAAGTGTGATATGGACTTGCGCCAAAAGCTATTGAAGGAGAAATTTCTGCGGAAAACAGGCGCAGATAACTTTGTGGAAATGGGCTGCGCCTATTTTCAACAGAGGGGATTATCGAGCTACGACGATGCGCTGCACCGTCATTCCGAGCGAACTTGTCATCACCAGCGAGTACGCTCCTGTAGGAACATCGCTAAGGTCAAGCGAGAATGATTGAGCGCCGAATTGAATTTCGTTTTGTATGAACGACTTCATTGTTCTACCCAAAACATCGTGTAAAACCAGATTTATAGCGGTAGGTGTAGGAATGTCATATTGAAAGACAGTGACATTTTGAACAGGGTTTGGACACAGACTCGTTTTGTAAACCTCTACCAATCTCGTAGATACGGATGTTCTTGTACTCAAACGTAAAAAGTTCGGAAAATTCTGGTTGTTAAAATTAGAGAATAGTCCGCCAAGCAGCAGCAAACCGTTAGTTTGAACAGCTAATGTAGAAACATCATCATCTGCGCCTTGACCAACTGCGTCTTGGAAGCGCGTATCAACAGTGCCGTCGGGATTAAGGCGCATCAATCGCCCCGTTTCTTGTCCGTTAAATCGGGAAAAATTCCCCGCAAGCAAGATTTTATCATCGTTGAGAACAATAATTGCCCGAACCGCCGAACTTGCCCCGGTGCCGATTGCCCGTGCAAAAGCCGTATCAATATCACCTTCGGGCAGAACTCGTACAATATTGCCAATGTTTGTGCCACTTGCCATGCCGCTTAAAAAGCCACCAACAAGGATGCTTCCGTTTCGTTGAACGGTCATTGCGGAAGCGAAACCGGATACGTTTCTGCGGAAGCTGTTGTCAAGCGTTCCGTTGGCATTTAAGCGGACAATACAACCAACATTTTCACCGTTAAATCCCGTGAACCCTCCTGCAACAAGCATTTTGCCGTCGGGCAAAATAGCAATACTGCGAACAACGCCGTTGAAGCCTTGTCCCAGAGCCACATTGAAGGCAGAATCTAATGTGCCGTCTGTACGCAATCGAGCAAAATTCGGCACTGTAACGCCATTGTAATTGCGGAGTAAGCCGCCAATAATGATGCCGCCGTTAGATTGAACAGCAATCGCTTCAACGGAACGCTGCATAAATTCTGTGCCTTCAGGTGTGCTAAACGTCGTGTCAATGTCTCCATTTGCTTGCAAACGAATTACGCCGTGAACATTTGCCCCATTAAAGGCTGCAAATTGCCCTCCTAAAAGCAAGCGCCCGTCCGGCAGTTCCACCATCGCATTCACCCAATTATTAGCCCCAAAACCGATACGTGTCTGGAATGAAGTATCTACCAAGCCTTCGGGGGTGTACCGAATAAGGCGACCGACACCGAGACCGCTTGACATCGTAAACGCACCTCCTATCAGGATTCTTCCGTCACGTTGGGGGAGAATACTGTTTACTCTATCATTGGGAGGATTACCGAGAAGTCCCATAAAACCTAAATCTACCTGAGCTGAACTGTTGGAATAGCAAAGAAATACGAATACCAGAAACCCAAGTGTGATACGGTTTACAAGGAACATAGAACGAAAAAACATGGTTATTCCCTAAAAATTTGGAAAAAATATTCTGCTGGAACAATATTGAGAATGGCTGGTATATGTACTGGTACATATACATTGCATAAGACCTGCATAGCTAGAAGGATAGGAACGGAAACAATTTCCCAATTTACAAGGTTTTTCCGAAATATCCCGACAAAATTTCCGTTGCTTGGTGTTCCTTGTCGCGTTTCAGCGTGTAAGCACGGGAAATAAAGGGCAGCAATTTTTCAAAATCTCCTTCGGGGCGAATTTCGCTATCGGAACTCAGGAGTATGGTTTGATGCGATAATTCTGGGAAGTAATGTTCAATAACGGTTTGCCGCGAAGCCTCATCAAGTGCGCCCATCACCGTATCAATCATCACGGGCGGGTTGTATTCTCCAAATTCGTGTAAGGCTTTCAAAAGGCATTGAACAACGATTTGTTTTGATGCGGTGTTCAGCTGATTCAGTGCAATTTCGTTGCCGCTTGTGTGAAAAATTTTGAATGTCATTTCACCGATAGCATCTAAAATTTCAACACGGTCAATAACACCACGATAAGGAACAAGATTGATGTTCAAATCGCGCATCATCGTCATTTCAATTTGCCGACGTTTGGCTTGGAGAAGCGTTTCGCCAACTTCGACAAAAAACGGCTTGAGTTTTTCCGTTATTGTTCCTTTGGAAGAATTTTCCCCGTCGTTGTCAATGTCAAAGGTTTGGAGGCGTTGTGATATTTCCTCTAAACCAGCGACAATGCGCTTTTGTTCATCGTGCAACTGCTCAATGGTGATTTCATTGCGTTCAAAAAGGCGAATGAGCGAAAAATCTTTTTGTTCCGTCAAGCCGCTCCATTCCTCAAGTTGTGCTTGTAGCGTCGGAATATTTTCATGCTCTTGCATACGAACTTGCTTTTGTGCTACTAGTTCTGAAAAATTGTTGGTTTTGCGTAATGACAAAATGTTCTCCAAAGCGCGTAATTCCTGATTGTTCAGAAAGCTAAACTCCTGTGCGGGAGGGATTGCCTCGGTGGAATGGTGTTGTTCCTCCAAAAGATGTGAAAGGGCAGCATTTTTCCAATAATCAGGAGTTGGTTCGGGGGCAAGAAGAAGTGCGCCTTGTTGTGCTAAAAATTCCACCGTACCGGAGACAATTTTTTCCGCAAGATGCTGTGAAAACGCGCTCTCCTGCTGCTTGGGAGCATTATTTGTTGCAGCAAGAATTGATGTGATTTCGGTATGCAATGTTTGAGCAAGGGTTGGTAAAAGCAAACATTGGTCGAATTGGTTCAACATACCTTCAACAGCGCTTTGATAGGAGCGGGTTTTGCTTGTTATTGTTTCAATTTCTTTGCGTATCTGTTCTGTGTTTTTTGCAATGGTCAAAGCAGCATTGAGGTCGTTTTTAAGAGTTTCGTAGAGGTTTTGATTGCGCTGCTGCATAGCAAGTGCGGTTTTGTATTCTTGTTGCACCGTTTCTTGACGTGATTCCAACCGGTGTTTTTCACCCAAAAGCCTCATATATTCTTGCTTTTCAGTTTCTTTGCGGAGTTTTTCCGCTCGATACCGTTTTGCCAACGTTTCCGCAACGCGCCCTAATTGGGTATATTTCCGAAAGCCCATGACATTTTCGATATTCTCCCGAATGACGCGCTGTATCTCGTCTTCGCGCATCAGAGCGCCGGATTCCATTGCATCAAAAAGAAAATAATGGCTGAGTTCTTCAGGAAGGTGAGCGCGGATGATTTTCGCAATTTCCATTTGATGCTTTTGCCGTTCACGCAGTGTCATTGCTGAATTATAGGCATATTTACTTCCGCCGAAGTTTGCACTGACATATTCAACAACATCGGATGTTTTCGTCTTAGAAGCGTGTTTTTGTGCCGAAAGTTCGTATCGGCGTGTGAGAATATGCGAAGTATCTTGCCCCAAAAGATGTCCTGAAAAATGAATTTCCAGTGTAATATGCTTGATTGCTTGTTCGGAAGAACTTTCCCGCGAACTTGTGCCGGAATTGTAGAGTTCCCAAAATTCTTTGTCCGACGTAATAGTTAAGCCGTAAAGAGCGCCGTAAATAGCTTGGAATAGAGTAGTTTTGCCACCGCCGTTTGCACCGCCAATCACAATGAGCGGTTTGTCAGGTTGCACCGAAAGGTCGAGGTCAAGGGCAAAATATGTCTTAAAAAACTCAGCTTTGATGCGGTGTAGAAGCATAATTTAGATAGTTGTCGGTACAATAATTGTTGGAACGGTGTAACTATGTAGCTCTTCGACGCAGATTATCATGATTAAACTGATTGCGTTGATTTTGAGCCGCTTTCGAGATCGCTTTCGGATAGTCGTATTTATGGAAACAATCATGAAAATTTGTTACATCATGAAAATCTGCGGCAAAATTTTATGACCTCAACAGTTACGGAATGGTTTTATGCAAATTAACCATGAAGCATTACCACCAACGTCAGATACACAAGCACTTCGGAAACTTGCTGTGTTGCGCCTAAACAATCACCCGTGTAACCGCCAATCCATCGCTGAAAAAATCGTCCGAGATACCATTTTGTAGCTATAAGCGGCAAAAGCAAGAACAATACTTTGAAACCCAGCATTGGTGCGAGGAGTGCAAAAGGAAGAATACCGGTGAATACAGCAATAATCATTGAACTGTTGTGCATTTGCGTTGCCAAAGGTTTTGCTTTACTGTCCCCTTCAAGCCGTGCGTAGCTGTGCGTTTTCAAAAAAGTAACGGCAGTCAAACGGCTCGAAGCGTGAGCAACAACAAGTGCGAAACAGGCGGTTATCACCGATGACGATTGAGCAATTTCCAAAAGGCAAAGGTATTTCAATCCAAGCAACAGTGCTAATCCGCAAGCACCAAAGGTCCCTAAGCGAGAATCTTGCATGATTTCCAAAATGCGTTCTTTCGTCCAACCGCCCCCAAAGCCATCGCACATATCCGCGAAGCCGTCTTCGTGAAATGCTCCCGTTGTCAGAAGAGAAGCAATTATCGAAAGTAAGAGGGCAATAGTTGTAGGTACAACGAAATTTCCGACAAAGAGTACCAATGCTGCAATTCCCCCGACAATCCAACCCATGAGGGGAAAGTAGCGAGAAGATTTATTGAGAAAATCTTCCGAATGGTCCACCCACGATGGGCAGGGGATTCGGGTGAAAAACATCAACGCCGTGAAAAAAACGCGAACTTCGTTGTAGAGCATGGGAATTGTTCTCAGAAAATTAGGGTAAGACTTGCTTTAGGGTAAGACTTGCGTACTAACGTTGGCGGAATCAAACGTTGCCATTTCATTCAAAAAATTGACGGCTGCTTGCACTAAAGGGTAAGCTAATGCAGCACCCGTGCCTTCGCCAAGCCTCATGCCCAAGCGGAGGAGCGGCTCTCCACCAAGGTAGCGAAGCATTGTTGCATGACCATTTTCATCGGATTCGTGGGCAAAAACGCAATACTGCACAATTTGGGGAAATTCCGCCGCAGCAAGAAGCAATGCCGAACTGGCTATAAATCCGTCAATCAGCAACATCATGCGGTGTGAAGCCGCTTCAAGCATTGCGCCGCACATCATGGCAATCTCAAAACCACCAACGATGCGGACAATTTCCGAAGGGCTAAAATGGTCTGTTCTGTGGCGTTCACGGGCATTTGCTATCGCTTGCGCAATAACAGCCCTTTTTTGCTGGATTTGCAAAGCGAGCAACCCTGTTCCCGCTCCAACGCAGTATTCAAGCGGTTTTTGGGTGATAAGGTGCATGATTGCCGCAGCAGAAGTAGTATTGCCAATGCCCATTTCTCCGAACCCAACAACATTCGAGCCTTCCTCGTGAATTTCGGCAATGATACGTGAACCATGCTGAATTGCTTGCTGCATCTCGTGTTCAGTCATGGCATCCTCATACAAAAAGTTTTTTGTGCCGAAGCCAATTTTTGCCGATGTAATGGCATCAATCCCGGAAAAATCCGCATCTACACCTGCATCAATCACGCGCAGCGCAAGACCGTTTTGCCGCGAAAATACGTTGATTGCTGCATTTCCGTGCGTGAAATTCAACACCATTTGTGCCGTAACTTCCTTTGGGTATGCGCTGACACCTTCCTGAGTAATGCCGTGGTCGGCAGCAAAAATCAGAATGTGAGGATGAGTAAGTTTGGGATGTTCAGAACCTTGCGCCAAGGCGATTCTGAGAGCTAAACGTTCAAGAGCGCCCAGTGAGCCTTGAGGCTTGGTTTTTTGGTCAATTTTGAGCTGAATTTTTTTTGCAAATAATTCGTCGGAGACCGCCTTTTCGATAGAAAATTGGGAAAAAGTCATAGTGCCTGCAAATGGCGTGAATACAAGTGGAGGGAAGTTAAAAGATGTTAAGAATACCGTAAAAATCGCAGTTTTCCAACAAAAATTTCCGTAAAATTTGTAACTTAGTAGTCTTTATCAAGTTTGCCAAGGCTTTCAGGGCATCAACAACACCGATTAAACTCTTAGCAAACTCATGTTTTCCAATAACCACGAAGCACAGTCGTTGTTCCCGTGCCTAGTTCTTTTCGATGATCGAAAAAAAACGAAAAACCAAAAACTACCAACGAAAAACTATCAACAAAAAACTAAAAGCATTGTAGCTCGATATGACAATCATTGAAACGCTTGGAGCAATAATCGGCTTATGTTCTGTTTGGCTGACGGTGCGAGGAAATGTGTGGTGTTGGGCGTGGGGCATCGTAAGTGTATTGCTCTATGTTGGTGTGTTTTTTCGAGAACGTTTGTACGCTGATATGGCGTTGCAGCTTGTGTTTGTCGGTACAAATCTTTACGGATGGTATGAGTGGAAACGAGGATCATCGTCGCATACAGGGCGTGTCATTACCCGTGTTTCACCTCAGACAATGATTGCCGTATCGCTGCTCATTGTGTTGTATGCCGGAATTGCCGCATTATTTCTGCGCTATTTCACCAACGCATCTCTTCCCGAACTTGATGCTTTCCTGACAAGCATGAGCCTTGCTGCTGTGTGGATGCAAGCACGAAAATACTGTGAACATTGGCTTGTCTGGTTTGTCGCCGATGTCCTTTATGTCGGGATGTTTTTATGGAAAGCACTTTGGCTCACAGCCGCTCTGTATGCGGTGTTCACGGTTATGGCATTTATCGGGTATCGTGAATGGAACAAAGAATTACGGAATCTTCAATCGTAACTGTTTTTGCAACAATCTTTCACTAAAAACTTGTACTATGAAAGTGTGATACAACTTGCTTGCGGCTTACCTACTGATGTAGCGGCTTGAAGGCAATTCACAGTTCATCTTTTGTCGAATTACTCACTTTTGCTATGAAAACAATCAATAAGAAGCGCGTATTTGCACAATTCTTCCTCATGGTGGCGTTGTTGCATTTGGGAGAAATCAACACTGTGCTTTTTGCGCAATCAAAAAGTGCAACACAAAGCACAAAAAAAACAACGAAACCAAGTACCAAAGCTGCTCCCGGGAAAACCAACGAAAAGAACAGTTCCCCAAGTACGCAATCAACTCCGGCAACTCCGGCATCCGGGGTTCAATCATCGGCAACAACCAATGCTTCAACGCAAGTATCTACGCCGGTTGCAGGAAAAATATCGGAAGATGTACGCTCACTCGGAAAAGCAGTCATGCCTGCAAGGCCGCTTCCACGCTCGTTGAAACGCCCTGCAACTCCTTGGAAATTTACCACCGAAGAACTACGACTATCAACAACAACGGGCAGCCTTTGGGGGACGCTGATTATTCCCACGAATGCCACAACGACAGCATCCGTGCCTGTGTTGATAATCATTAGTACCAACACGGTGTATGACCGCGACGGCAATTCAACTTACGCGAAAGATTTCGGCAATGCGGCAAAATATCTGGCTGAAGAATTGGCAGGGCAGGGAATTGCGGTTTTTCGGTATGATACCCGTGCTGTTGGGCGGAGCAAAAATTCTTTTGGCAATGAAATCAATCACGATTTTGAGCGGACTGTTTCCGATGCTTGCGGCTTTATTGATTCGCTCCGCAACGACAAACGTTTGGGAGCAATTACCGTCATGGGCTACAGCCGACCGAATGATTTTGGGCGCGAAGGAGGTTTGGCGGGCATTGTGGCAGCGTGGAAAAAACAAGTTGATGGGCTGATTGTTGTTGCGCCGGAATCTCGCCGATGGCTTCGATACTTGCGCGAACAAGCTGCAATGAGTTATCCCGAACAAACAGCGAGAGAAGTGGATTCGTTGGCAGCAATGATGGAAAACGGCTTGCGACCCAGGCTCACCAATAAAGACGGCATTCTTTTTGACTTGATGCGCCCCACCCTGCAACCCTATATTTTGTCTTTGGACAAGTATAATCCTGTGGAAGTGATTGCGAAATTGACGATTCCGATTATCGGTGTCCACGGAACGATGGATTATTCAATTTCGGAAGAACACACAAAAAATATCGTTGCTGCGAACCCCAAAGCATCGTTTTTCTCCATAAAAAACATGAGTTTTAATCTCAAAGACGGCAATCTTGATTTGGCAACATTGGGTCCTGACAAAGGAAAATTACCTGTTCTGCCCGAACTCATTGACACATTTGCGAATTTTATTCATAGCATTGAAAAGCAGATGTAATGCGGTTTTGAATGAATATAGACATGAAACGGGTTCACAGAATTATTCTTGTGAATCCGTTTTTTTATGTGGTAAAGTGTTGTCGAAAAGTGTTTGAGCGTTGCGCTTCAACCCCGCCATTTTGCTCCGTTTTATTGGGCTTTTGCGAAATCGTTCCGAAAATTGTTCTTGAGTCATCTGCCTAAGAGCATGAATATCCAACGCAGTTTCCTCAAAACGAGGCTGGAAGCGGCTTTCATCGGTAGGCGTTTGAAATCTGTTCCAAGGGCAAACATCTTGACAGGTATCGCACCCGAAAAGCCATGAATCTAGGTTTTGTGCGATGTTCGGAGGAAATTCCGTGTCAGGTTTCGTTTCGATTGTCCAATAGGGTATGCATCGCCGTGCATCCACAACGTAAGGCTGTACAATCGCCTGTGTGGGGCAGGCTTGCATACAGGCATCGCACGTACCGCAAAAATCGCGCATCGGCGTATCGTAGAGAAATTCTGCCGTCGTAAGAATGATGCCGATAAAAAACCATGAACCGATGTCCCGCGAGATGACGTTACTGTGCTTGCCTTGCCAGCCGATACCCGCACGGACTGCCCACTGCTTTTCGAGAATTGCTCCTGTGTCAGTGTAAACTTTCGTTTGTGCTTGGGGCTGCAAACGCTTAATTTCATCAGCTATTTGCTCCAATTTTGGTGGAAGCACATCGTGGTAATCGTCGCCCCACGCATAGCGAGAAATTTTTCCGTGCAATGATTGGGTATTTTCGCCGGAAGAGTTGTGTTGATGCGGGGTATAATAATTTTGTGCAACCACAATGACAGAGCGGGTTTCCGGTAAGATATTTCGTACATCGTAGCGTTTATCGGCATTTCGCTCCATATAGCCTAATCCCGCATGAAAGCCCATTCTCAGCCATTCACTGAAGCGTTCTGTTTCTTGCTCTAATGGTACTGCTTCAGCTATGCCTACACTTGAAAAACCACATTGAAGGGCAAATGCCTTCACGTGGCGTGTTTGCTGCTCAACGTCAGGCGTTGTTTCACAATAGTTTTGTCGTTCATCCTTCATCCTGTGCCTCACCACTTCCAGTCGAGTTCTTTGGGTTCAGGTTTTTCCAAAAAAACGGCATCATCTTCTTCAAAAACCTCATACACTTCCACGTGGGAAAGGTTAGAACTTGTATGCTTGCCTGTTGTGAGAGAAAATTCGTATCCGTGCAAAGGGCAAGATATGGTGCAATCTTCCGCATTTATTTCGCCTTCATGCAAAAGAGGGGAATGATTATGCGGACAGATGTTAGAAACCGCATGAAGTCTATCGCCAATGCGAAAAATGGCGATTTGCAGTTCTTCATCAAATTCCACACGAGTTCCTTTGCGCCGGAGAACATCTTTCGAGGCGCAGACTTGCACAAAGGTTTTATTGTTGCGCGAAACGGTTGGAAAATCATCATTCGGATAAATATCCATACATCAAGCCTTTCAGAAACGTTGGGAAAGTGCTGAAATTGCGGTAAGTTTCAGGGTAAAGAAAAAACGACTTGTACATACTTCAACTTAGAGAGTTTTCTTTTCTTGCACAAATTTTTCACAACTCGTTTGTTGCACAGACTGTTTTCGCATGATTGACCATGAACCATTGTGGATAGCCCTTGCCGTCTCATTTCGCTTGGCATTTTCCACCGTCCTTGTCCTGTTCTGCTTCGGCGTACCCGTAGCCTATTGGCTTGCCTTCACAAAAAGCCGCTTAAAACCGTTGCTGGAAAGCATTGTGAGTGTACCGATTGCTTTGCCGCCGACAGTGATTGGTTTTTATGTTCTGCTTTGTTTTGGACGTGAAAGCCTGATTGGTACTTGGTTTTCGGAAACACTCGGCGTGGAATTGGTCTTTAGTTTTTGGGGGATATTGCTGGGTTCGGCGTTGTATTGCTTGCCATTTATGGTGCAACCCGTCAAAACGGGCTTAGAATCTGTTCCGAAAGAGTGTGTTGAAAGCGCTAGATTGGATGGCGCTTCGGTGCTTCAGGTTCTTTGGCGAGTACTGTTGCCGCTTTCACGGCGTAGTATTGTCGTGGGGGCGGCATTAACCTTTGTTCACGCTTTGGGGGAATTTGGAATCGTAATGATGATTGGAGGAAGTATTGAAGGCGAAACCCGCACGGCATCAATCGCATTGTATGATGCGGTGCAGGCGTTGAAGATTGCTGAGGCTCATCGTATAGCGTTGGTTATTCTCGCTGTTGCGTTGTTTGTGTCGTTGGTGATATTTTGGCATCAACGCAGCACGGAAGCCGAAAAATAGCGAAAATTGCCACCATCCTTTCATTTTCAAAAAAATGCCCCAAACCGCAAAAGCCGCACGAAAAGAAGGTTTTGTGCGGCTTTGTTGTGTTTTGGGTGTAGGTGCTTCTGCGTCAGGCGGCATCCGACTGCCCGCCCGCGTAAGAACGCGGAAGCGGACAGCCGGATAATACGAAAGTATCTTGGTGACGGCGAATATATTTTTTCCGACTGTCCGCTTCGTAGCGGGCTGTCGGTTGTTTTCTCAACGACAAAAGCCGCACGAAAACAATGTTTCGTGCGGCTTTTACGATGTTCACTTGATTTACGGCGTACTTGGCGCACTGACCCCGTTACACGCTGCTAGCGGTAATTTGCTGGGGTTGTAGTGGATGAGTACGAAGCGGTCAAAAGATGTATCTAACAGCAAATCAAATTCATATGCTTCGATATTTGAAACTTTGAGCTTGCCATAAAAAAATTGATACCCACCGGGAATTGAATTATCTGGTGAAGCTCTCAAACTCATAGTATTAAAATCTGCTCTATCGCTAGTAACACCAGTATTTGTAAGATTGCCACGCCAAACTAAATCTTGTGAATTACCAGTATTATCAATAGTAATCGCTGTTCGTTGAGCAAAAAACACACGCGTTGGTGACATATTGCACCGAAATTCACGAACTAAGGTAAGTGAATCGAAACGCGGAAAAGGGTTAGGAATCACTCTAAAACTTATGATTGAAGGATCACCGGAATACCGTCGTTGTAGTATCTCCTGAATAGCAGGCGTAAGCGAGGCGACGGGAATACTATCAACTACAATCAGGTTTCTAATATTCGTTGTGGTTGTATCTGTGCCACCGCTATTGGCAATGTGGTTTTGTCCTTTGCACGAGCAGAATAACAAAGCAAGAAGCATGGCAATTACGACAGACCGAATAACGTACATTTTCAGACCTCAAAAGTGTTAAATAAAAGCCGCAGAAACGCTCTGTTTATGCGGCTTTTACAATATTTACTTGTTTACGGCGTACTTGGCGCACTGACCCCGTTACACGCCGCTAACGGTAGTTTGCTGGGGTTGTAGTGGATGAGTACGAAGCGGTCATATTTTTCATCAATTAGTAGGTCAAACTCATATGCTTCCGTATTTGAGACTCGCAAGCGTCCGACGAAAAATTGGTATCCTCCAGCGACTGTACTGTCAGGTTTTGCACGCAAATACATGGTATTAAAATCAACTCTATCAGAAACTACACCTGTATTTACCAGTTTACCATTCCACTGCAAATCTGGTCTATTCGCCGCATAGTCAATTTTAATTCCAGTTCGTTCAGCCATAAATATTCTTGATTGCGACATATTGCATCGAAATTCACGAACTAAGGTCAGTGAATCAAAACGTGGAAATGGGTTAGGAATCACTCTAAAACTTATGATTGAAGGATCACCGGAATACCGTCGTTGTAGTATCTCCTGAATAGCAGGCGTAAGCGAAGCGACGGGGATACTATCAACAACAATCAGGTTTCTAATATTCGTTGTGGTTGTATCTGTGCCACCGCTATTGGCAATGTGGTTTTGTCCTTTGCACGAGCAAGAAGAAAATACCATAACCGCGCACAAAAGCGAGATTTGCAATAAATTTTTCATCGTTTTTTCCTTAAAAAATGTTGGATAATCTACAAAAATTATTTCTTATTTCACAATGACCATTGTTTTCGTAAGCACAGTCTGCGTCGTGCGCAGCCTGTAGGTGTACACGCCCGAAGCAAGGTTTTCTGAGGTGAGAACAAAGGAGTGCCTTCCTGCTCTGAAATGCCCCCGCGCTATGGTCATGATTTCTCGCCCGAGTGCATCATACAGAACAAGCGAAACATCATCTGACATAGGCAGAGAAAACGCCACTTCGCTTTCCTTGCTCCAAGGGTTTGGATAGTTCTGCTCCAGGGTCATGCTTCCGTTCAGGGTTGCTGTTTCCTTAGCAGAGGAACTAAGCCCATTTGCGGATGACAACGAAGCGCTATTCTTGAAAAGATTCGCCACCACCAGCGACGAAGCCGCCTCTACAAACTGTTCAACCACCGATTCCACGCCCTGCGCATCGCGCACAATCAGGCGAAGCCTTACACCGCCCACATTTGCAGGCATCGTAAACATAAACGATTGTCCGCCGCTGCCCGTCATGCCGGAAAGAATCTGGTTGCCGGGCATCGTCGTGGCAGTCCATTGGTAAAGATAAGGCGGCTGCCCCGTACAAACCGATGCGACAAAGGTTCCGGGATTGCCAAAAACAATGCGGCTTGGTCCCGTGATTGTCGGATTGAGTGAGGATGTGTATAAATTTGCCATCATCGTTCCCGTGCTGCTGATGACGCGGGACATATTCTGGTCAGATGTGCCTATAATCATTGGGCTGGGAATGATTGGACCTCCGACGGTTAGTTGGTCATTGACGGTAATGGTGATATTGGGGTTCGACCAATAGGGAATTCGCTCTGCAACGGCTCTTCCCGTTCCGCCGCCGTGAAACATAATCGTTCCTGTGGTAAATACTTGGGGGCGATTATCAACAATCCGTGTTCCTTCTCGAATTAAACCTTGCGCATCGGGATACCTTGTGCCACCGCTACCCGTAACAGCACCGGGCTCATGGTTGCCGGAGGCAAGATGTCCTAGTTCGTGTAAGACGATATATGCTAATCCTTCCGGTCTATTGCCCTGTGCGCTCGGCACACCCGGTAATCGCATAGATACCTGTGTCAAAGGGGAGCGTGGGGGCACGTAATTGCCGAGAGTTGCCCAATTGGCATCCGGCCAACCGAATACAACAATGGCATCCGCTTTCAACCTCTCTCGAAGTTTGTAGATGCGTGATTGAGGTTTTTCTAACTCGCGTAGAACAAAATCATACACGGTAGAGGTTTCACCAATCTGCGTAGGCTCAATGTCCAATTCCTCATCGCGGATTAGCTCGCCTTCGGGATTCACGTATTTGGTGGTCAAGTGATTGATTCGACTATTTTTGAAAACGGGATCATATTCAGGAATTGAGGCTTCAATCCTGCTTTTTACTGTCATACCGAGCGCCGCCAGCCCATCTCTTGCCGCTTCGGTATAAAGCGCCAAGATAGAGATAGTATCAATCTTTTGTGGGCAGCCAACAAATGTAGCCGTAACGGGAACATCAAGCGTTCTTTGAGCTATTGTATGGCGAATTATGCCCATACGAGAAGGCAAGCCGTTTGAAAAAGCAGTAATGGTAATTGGAATATTGATCTGTGTAGCAAGTGTATTGATTAACCGACTGGGAATACTAAGCGTACACTCGTTGGTTGCTTCGCTACAAACAGGAGGAGACGTTCTTTCTCGATACGGTAATGTTCCGCCTGTAATGCCGCCCACTTGAATGAGAAAACCTGGTGAAGAGGAAATTCTAATTTCTATTTCTTCTCTACTGCCCAGCACCGCGCCTCCAATATCCAGAACGTAATTGTATGTTCCCGACGTAGCAAAGGCATTGGTCGAAACGGTAAATGCAATCGGATTTGGAGTAGCATCGAAAACATCCGTTACACAACGCCCTCGAACATTTAGCACCGTTCCTGTTGTTCCCGTCGCGGTGTGAGAAACGGTCAAGTTTCCTGTAGCAACTTCTGCTACGGGCAGGTATCGAAGTTGTATTCCGACTTCGCCGAAATACTGCCCGGAGGGTGGAGTAAAGGTGAACGTATCGGTTGAGTATTGCTCTACCCCACTACTTGTTGGCTGAACTCTTCGTGCGGCAAACAGTGTCGGTAAGGTAATGGTAATCGGTGAGCCGATATTTTGCCAACGCATGAAATACGTCGCCGTCGAAGCACTATTGATGCCGACTGTGCCAAAATTAATACTCCGCTCAGAAAGTTCAATCAATGCAACAGGTTTCCGCGCTGTCAAGACCAGATTATCCGCATCCACCGTGCGCGGGTCGCCCCCGTTGGCACTGTGCCGGAGCGTTACCGATGCTGCCTGTGCAATCGTCGGCGTATAGCGCACCCAAAACTGTACTTGCGTCGTCGCCGTCGTGGGCGGCTGCACCGTTGGAATGGTGAGTTGCTGTCCCGCCGTTGTCCACGTGCCGCTTGAAACCTGCGTCAGAGCAAAATCACTTCCCGCCGGAACATCCACCGTAATCGTGCTGGCGGTGATGTTGCGGTAGGTCATCGTGTAGGTAAAAAAGCGCGTCTGCCCCAAATCAATCTGCCCAAAAGCAACCGTGCCTATGGTAACATTCACCATCGGTGCAAGCCCCGTTCCCGAAAGCGTCAGTGTCTCACTCGCAGAGGTGCTGCCGCCCACAGGCGCAGAAACGATGTTGAGGCGCAATGTGTTCCCGCCGCCGCCCGTTGGCAAAAAACGTGCAACAAGAGTAGCGGTGCTGGTTACGGGGCTGGTCGGCGTGCCACCCACATTCAGCGTAATTCCTGCGGTCGTTGTAAACACGCCTGTTTGCGGGTCCATGAGGAGAAATTCAGGATGATTTGTTGGCGGAATCGTGATGGTAGCAGTCGTGATATTGTCGTAGCGAAGCGGGAAAGAGCGTGTTGTGGGTGTAAGCAAAAACTGCTGCCCGAAGTTGAGGTTTTGGTTGTTGTTGGCGGTAATGCTTGAACCAATGCCCCTTCCAATAAGCGTAAAATTATCGGTAGCGGTGCCATTCGGCGCAACCAAGACCGTTGCAAGCGTCGTGCGGACAAGCCCCGGAGCGGTCGGCGCGAAGGTCACGCGCACTGAAAATGTCGCGCCGGAGGATGTTGCCGTTGTGGCATAGCCCACCAAATTCGTGCGTACGCCGCTCACAAGATTGTCGAAGAGAAAGGGATGGCTTGCGGTGGTGGAAATCGTGATAGTGCCTGTGGGCGTGACGTTGCGGTAGCGCACCCGCAGGACGCTTGCGGCAGTCGAACCGACGTTCACATCACCAAAATTGACGGTCGGATTCAGCACCGTAATTTCGGGGCGAACACCTCTGCCAAGAATGGGTAGCTGGACAAACTGCCCGCCCGGCTGCGATGTGTGGCTGAGAGCGGTTGTCAAGTCGGATTCAGCCGAAGGGCAGTACCGCACCCACACGCGCACGGACGTAACGCCGTTCAAGCGTGAGAAATAGACCGGGCGGCAGCCGGATTGGAAGGGTCCTGCGGGACCGTCCAACGAGTATTCCACATCGCTGAAGGCAACAGGGCAGAGAACGGTTACCTGTTCGCCGATATTTCCTGCGGGAGTAAGGACGTAAGAAAGCAGTTTACACGTGCCGATGGGGACCTCGCCAAAATCCAAGCGTTGCACCGACACGCCCGGGCGCGGCAATTCGCCTTCACCTTCGACCACAACAGCAATTATCGGCACATCAAGGTTTGCAATGGAAATGTTTCCGCCGTGCTGCCCCACATTCGGCGGTGAAAACTGCGCATAGACGTTAAATGCCCCCGAAATGCCTGTCTGTACCGTGAGTGGAGCATTTGAGTAAGGCGCTGTTCCGGTGGTGGAAATGCTAAAGCCCGGAGGCGGCGTAAGCGTGATGCTGCGAGTGGCGAGATTGCGGTAACGGACGCGCAAGGTGCGAGTGGCAGTACTGCTCGGCACAACAGCACCAAAATTCAAACTGAGTGTGGAAGCGTTCACACTTGGCGGCGAACTTGTGCCGGAAAGCGTCGCCGAAGCGCCTGTACTGCCTGCTATGTGGGTGATTGCGCCCGCGAGATTGCCGTTTGCCGAAGGCGTGTAGCGCACCCGAATATCCACTTGGTCAATCGTGGCACGGGTTGCGAAGACCACAGGTGCAGCGCTGAAAGGTGCACCGCCGACGGAAATTTCACTTTGCAAGGGAGGCGTGATAAGTACGCTTGCGGTGGTGAGGTTCGTGCAGTACATCGTATAGCGTCGTGTACGCGAAGTATTCAGTGCCACATCACCAAAATTTATCGTTGCCGAAGAAACGGTAATAATGCCCGGATGAGTAGCCACCGCAGGCGGCGTAATGTCGCTGGTGCGCCCTGTTGCCGAAGCCGATGCACCATAGGTGCGGGCGATGCCGGAGCCGTTGAAGGCATAAACGATAAAGGTGTAATTCGTGTTTGGTGTAAGCCCCGTGATGTTCACGCTTGTTCCCGTGCCGTCATAGACGACCTGCCCTGAAAAGGGCGGCGTGGGCGTTCCGGTGAAAAGGGCGCTGGCGGTGTAGCTTTCGCCGTTTTGCGGTGTGCCTGCGCTCGGCGTTGTGCCTTCCACCGCGACAACGACGTAGCCTGTGGGCGCGTTTGCGGGCGGTGTCCAGCTAACGGTGTAGCCTGTGCCGTTTTGGAGGGGATTGGTGAAGGTGATGGCAGTGACGGGCTGGGTGGGAGGCTGCACCGAAGCAGAAGCAGAGCCGGAAATGGAGTTTGCAGGCCTACCATCCACCATTGCGAATGAGCCGCCCATAAACACGACATCACCCGCAAAAGCAAAGGAATTAACGTGCGGGACTTGTGTTGCGTCGCCTTCAATTTGCGGCGCAAATGGCAGGAGCGAGCCATCATTAGGATTGAAAGCAGCCGCAAAGGTGCGAGGCTGCCCGTTTGCTTCGGTGAAACCGCCGCCTGCATAAAGAATGTTGTTGTGAATAGCAAGCGACAGCACGGTTTGATTTGCACGAATGTCCATTGGAAGCACTTGACCTGTGGTTGCGTTGAAGGCGATGATATTGCGATAGGTTAGCGGAGTGCTTGGAATGTCTGTAATAAATCCCCCCGCAAAAAGAGTATTTCCATATACTGCAAGTGCAGTCATTCGGCTAAATCCACCCTCTAATAAAGGTGAAATAGCAAATGTTGTAACTGCTGCCCCTGTTTGCGCATCAAAGGCTTTTACGCCCCAACCGCCAACATACACAATTCCGTTAGCAACGGCAAGCGATTGGGCATTGGGTATGGGATTGACAATTTGAGCAAATGGTAGATTACTGTTCTCGGCAAAAATACCTACGCCAAAGGGTGAAGGCGGATTTGTACCGCCGCTTTCACTGTAAATACGACCATTTTGAGCAATGATGTTTTCACTTTCCCGACCATAACCCGACGGCGGAAATGGGAATGCAGTCATTGTTGTCGGATTGGGATTCCATGCTGTTAAAGCGCCCGTGGCGGCGGTTAAAGCGGCAATGCCTGTACGCGAAGTGTTGTTGATGAAGGTAAATGCGCCTGCAAGATAGAGAATCCCGTTATCAAGTGCCAGAGCGTTGAGTTTTGGGGGCATTGGAGAAAATGAAGGACCATCCGCAACAACGGGATTCCATGCTCTGTCCACCTGACCATTCGCAAGAATGTGGGCAATGCCTGTTCGTGGAACTTGTGTTCCCGTGGGTTTTTCGGTTAAAATCGAAAAATGCCCGCAAACGTACAAACCGCCTGAGCCGTCAGAAATAACGCTGCGCACAGGACCATTGGCATCCGGTAGGTTTTGTGCAAAAACGCTTACACTAAAGCAGAAAGGAAAGAGGCAAATCCCCCCCCCATAAGCATTGTAAGTGTTTGTATAACAATAATTTGCAGAAAATACTTTTTCGACAAGAAGAAAGTACGTCGCATTGCGACTCCTTTGAAATAATGAAACAAGAAGGTTTTTTCTGACAAGGGAAATAGTGCAGCGAAGACTATAAGCACACGGCACCAATAAAGACCATTTTCGGAGGCGAAACTACGGAATTTGGGATGAATAGCCAATGAAAGGAAAATGACAATTCGTTCATCATTCTAAGGGAGCTTTTCTGCGCCCTTTTTCCGCAACCCCGCTCGACAGCATCTAGGAAGACGTAGGAAGAGGTCGTGTAACGGTAGGGCGGAAAGATTGCTGCTCCCAATCTTCCTTCGTGTCAATATCCCGCAAAACCCCGTCATCACGTGTTTCGACAGAAATGACGTTATCCGAAAAGCGCTGAAGAACGGACTTAGCGCCTGTATCGCCTTGAAGGCGCATCAAATCTTGTTTGTGTGTCGCTCCAATAATGACGGGGTTTCCACGCTTTCCTTCACACGATGGTACACAAATAGCGTCACTGCTTGATTTGTCCATTCTCGCTTTGTCTAAAAATTTCTCGCAAAGCATGACAAGAGTTTCACTTCGTACAAATGGCATATCGGCAAGTGCAATGCAATAGCCGATACTTGTTTCCGAAGCAGCATTCACGCCGCTTTGAAGCGATGAAGCCATGCCGCTCTCTGCTTCGGGATTCACAACGATTCGTACACGCGGAAAATGTGTTGTCAGGAAAAAATCTTGCTCCGGCACTACAAGCAGAATTTCCGCGAAAGGCAGGGCAGAATAGCGCTCAAGCGTCGTCTGTAACACAGTTTTTCCATTGGGGAATTGCAAAAAAAGTTTATGTGCGCCCAAGCCTGATTTCATGCGGCTAGAAGCACCTGCTGCAAGGATAATTGCGCTGAGGGGAAATGGTGATGGCGAAGGATTCACGAGCGCTGCTCCTGCGAAATATTTCCCGTCAGAAAGTATGTCCGCATTTGTCCTTTGCTTTTGACCTCAATCATCCCGCGCTCTTCAAAGGTATAGTGGCTTTTGAGCGCAGAAAAAACTTTCTCGCTGACGTGAATTTTATTTGCCTCACCGCTTGATTCCATGCGGCTTGCAGTATTTACCGTGTCACCCCAAAGGTCGTAGATAAACTTCCGTTTGCCGATAACACCCGCAACCACGCTGCCTGTATGAATACCAATGCGCACCGCAATTGGCAATCCCGAAAGCCGCGCAAAACCTTCAATTTCGGGAATCATTGCTAAGGCTAAATTGGCAATCGCTTCCAAATGGTCTTCCCGTGCGGCAGGAATGCCGCACACAGCCATGTAGCTGTCTCCAATGGTTTTTATTTTTTCGACACCATTTTTTTCGCAGAGTTCGTCAAAAATGGAAAAAAGCCAATTCAGCATTTGGACAATTTCAACGGCGGATTGTTGTGCCGAAAGCCGCGTAAAACCGACAATGTCGGCAAAAAGTATGGTTGCTTCCTGATGCTCATCGGCAATCAAACTTTCGCCCGCAATAAGGCGATCGGCAATTCCTTCCGGTAGCACGTTAAGCAGAAGACGCTTGTTTTGTTCGTTGGTGCTTGCTAATTCGAGGCTTTTGTCTTCCAATTCCACGAACATTTCTTCAATATCGCTAAACATTTGGTCGAGATTTGTCACCATTGCGTTAAATGAAACGGCAAGGTCTTCCAATTCGTCTCCTGAGCGAATGTCCAACCGCATAGAACGCATTCCTCCGGCAACTTGTTGCGCAGCATCGCGTATTTGTTTGATGGACACCGAAATCCTTCGGGAAAACACAAAGGAAATGCCCAACCCTGTCAGTAAAATAAGCGCCGATAAGCTGAGAAACGTTGTAATCGCTTGCCTCCGTGTGGTATTCATCGTTTCTGTGACTTCCAGCATTTCGGTTTCGGCAATGGCGGAAATTTCTTTTGCCAAGACGCTTGAACGCTCGGCTTTTGCGGTGTATGCGGTATATTTGTGCTGAATAGCAGTGTCGGAGCGGAGAACATCGGTAAAACTGACCATGCGCTTTTCCGCTCGGAGGGAAATTTCCCAGACAATATCGCTGAACCCCTGATAATACTGGGCGATACTGCGCTCTAACTCTGCCGCTTTCCGTTTCATTACGATAGTGTGGTGGTGGTCGGGATTGCCAATAGAATCGGTTGTCAAAATTAACCACACGTGCGATTTGGCTGAATCGGTTGCGTTCTTAAACATTTCGACATCATCGGTGTCTAAGTGAATAAGGAAGCGCTGTTCAAGCGTTCTTGCCTGTTGCAAATAGGATTCTGCCAACAGAGCATGATGTTTCGCCGCTACCGGACCGCGCAAAATGTCGCTTGCAAGCATACCGATTCTGTTCATGCTCAAATACGCCGCCAATGCTAAGAGCGCTGTCAAAAGTAAAATAACGCCAAAGCCGAGAAGCTGTTTGACAAATATAGTTGTTCGTATGCGCATAAACACTCGTGTTGCGGGTAAAATATCGGTTAAACTCAGCGCTTCAAACATACAACTTTTTCGTTCACCAAAGCGAAGTTTTCCGAAAAAATCCGTACTTTTGTAATCCACCAAATTTACCGTTCATTCAATTTTGTTTACGCTATGAAGAATGTTCTTTTTGCGGCTGCATTCCAATCACAGCCGTTATTCCTGTGCCGCTTCACCATACCGCAGTTTATTGTTTGTTGCTTGCTCATAATTCTCCCGTTTTTTCAGGACCTACGCGCTTTTGCAAGCGAACTTGTTCTGAATCCCGCCACTCCCCGCCCGAATGACCGCATTTCGCTCATTTACACTCCCGATAGCACTTGGAAAAACGCTCAAGCGCTCTATGCGCTGGTCTATCGGTTTAACGAGATTTCCGGTGAGCCTGAGGCGGATTACACACAACTTACGAAACGAGGCGACGGTCGGTTTTATGGTGATTTCCAAGTTCTCAAGACCGATGTTTTTTTGATGCTGAAACTGTTTAACGGCAAACGGTATGACGATAATAACGGCAACTATTGGGATGTCAGAATTTCTGCCGACGGTACAAAACCTGTGCAAGGGGCGTATTTGCGACAAGCAATTTCACTCTTGGGAAGTTTGCCGTCGGAAATAAACCGCGCATCTGATTTCCCGAAAGCGCTTGCACTCATGCGTGAGGAATTAAAATTGTACCCGAACAATTTGGCGGCAAAAGTTGCAGAAATTGCTTTGGGATTTGATTTGAAGGACATCTCCGAAGATGATTACCGCCGCCGGTTGCAAAGTGCTGTTTCCATGCCCTTTGACACAACGCGGGAAAATGATACCCGCGCTGTGATGCGAGGTTTGAACGCGCTTGGTGCTTCTTCAAGCGCAAAAACGGTGGAGAATGCATACAGAAAGCGTTTTCCCAATAGCAAACTTGCGGAAGAAAGCGTGATGCAGTCTATTCAAACGCAAACTGTTCCCGATTGGTTTTTGCAACAAGCAGTGAGTTTTGTCAATACCTTCACCGAATCGCCGACTGCACCAATGATGCAATCGGCAGCCGTTGCGACCTTTGCTCAAACACGCCGTTTGACCGATGCTGCAAAGTGGCTTGATACCTTAAAAAATCCTTCGCCTTTTGCATACAACGAACTTGCAAAGTATTGGTGTCGTATGGATACAAGTGAAGAACGCGGCTTGAAATACGCCTTCAAAGCGCTTGACCTCGCCAAGCGTCTTCCGCTCTATCGCCGTCCTCCTCATATCAGCGAAATTGAGTGGAACATCAACACCAATGCGAGTTTGGGGGATATTTACAATACGCTGGGCGGAATTTACCTTGAGTTAAAGCGCCCCGACAGCGCTTTTGCAGTCATCAAACAAGCCATAGAAATGACGGATAATACCATGCCTGCTCCGTCATATTCGATTCTTGCCAGCATTTTGTTCGAGAAAAAACAATTTGCAAATGCGCTGGAAATTGCTTCAAAAGGAATTATTGCAAGCGGTGGAGATGATGTTTTACTCAAATGGCATCGCAGAGCATTTGATTCCACGCTAACAAGTAAAAAAGACACTGCGAAATATCTTGACATTCTCAAAGAACTTCAAGATTCTGCAGCAGCATTGGTAAAAGAACGCCAAATGGGGCAGCGCATGGACCGTCCGATGATTGAGGGAAAAGTGTTTACGACTGACCGCGCTCCCGTTGAATTTTCGAGTTTCAAAGGTACGCCGACGCTGCTTGTTTTTTGGACTTCGTGGGCTGAACCCTGCGTAAAATCTATGCCGTTCATCAATCTACTTTTCAAGCGTTATCAAGAAAGTGGTCGTGCGAAGATTGTCGTTATTGATGCGTGGGAAGAGAAGGGCAAAGACCAATACACGCTTGTACGGGATTACATGGCTCGAAATTCGGGGCTGTATTTCCCGATTTATGTGGATGAAAATAACGTCATGGCGCAGAAATACGGTGTAACGGGGCTTCCGATGCGCATTTACCTCGACA
The DNA here is from genome assembly GCA_025455065.1 of Candidatus Kapaibacterium sp. Taxonomy (GTDB): domain Bacteria; phylum Bacteroidota; class Ignavibacteria; order Kapaibacteriales; family UBA4661; genus PH2015. The sequence continues at coordinate 85,717 of JALONG010000023.1, forward strand.
AAAACGGGCGAATTCAATACAAAGGAAGCGGTTTTACGGACGGCTTAAAACTTACGCAAGAAATCGAAGAAACGATGCAACTGTTGATGAGCGAACGCTTTTATGCTGCACCGTAATCTGTGAGGACAATCTACAAGAACACAACAATTACGCGAGAATCGTCGTTCCTGAACCGGAGCGAGATTCTCGCTTATTTTTCAAATTTTTTCCCCTTATGAAATCTTACCTTACACCTTTTCTCAGCGAAGCACTCACCGCTATTTGTTCACCATTTGGGGCTGAAGTCCCTTCAGAAATTACCCTCGAAATACCGCGCAATGCCGAACACGGCGACCTTTCGACCAATGTCGCAATGACGCTTGCGAAAGCGCTCAAAAAAAATCCCCGTGAAATAGCGACAAGTTTGGTAGAATCGCTCAAAAGCCGCGTAGATGCTACGATTGTTACCGATATTTCGATTGCCGGAGCAGGATTTATTAACTTTACCTTTGCGAAAGATTTTTACGGAAAACGTCTCAGTGCTGTTATTGCAGAAGGCGCAAAGTACGGTGAAAATAAGCAGGGAAGCGGTGTTAAGGCAAATGTGGAGTATGTTAGTGCTAACCCGACGGGTCTGCTGCACGTCGGACACGGCAGAAATGCTGCCATTGGCGACACAATAGCCAATATTCTCGTTTGGAACGGTTACGACGTTACACGGGAATACTATTTTAACAATGCCGGCAACCAGATGAATAATCTTGGGCGCTCTGTGCATTTGCGCTATTTGCAGCACTTCGACGCAAACGTGGAGTTTTCTGAGGAGGATAAAGGGCTGTATCACGGGGAATATATCAAGGACATCGCACAAACGCTTGTTGTGAAGCATGGTGAGGTGTTGAAAGAACCGAATGAAGCGAATCTGACGACCTGCCGAAAAGCGGCTGAAGAATGGTGCTTTGCTACGATTCGCGCCACGATGAAGCGCATGAACATTCACCACGACGTATATTTCAACGAAGATTCGCTTTACACTGACGGGAAAGTCAATGACACGATTGAGCATTTGCGCGATAAAGGTGTTGTCTATGAAAAAGACGGCGCAACATGGCTTGCACTCTCGAAAATGGGCATGACCGATGACCGCGTGATTATCAAATCTTCGGGCGAACCGACCTATCGTTTGCCTGATATTGCTTATCACCACGACAAACTTTCTCGTCGGAAATTCGACCTTGTTGTGGATATTTTTGGTGCTGACCACATCGCTACAATCCCTGATGTCATGGCGGCTGTGGAGACATTGGGCGAGGACAAATCGAAAGTGCGTGTGGTGATTCACCAATTCGTTACGCTGATGAAAGACGGCGAACAGGTGAAAATGTCCAAACGTACAGGGCGCAGTTACACGCTTGACGACCTGATGGAAGAGTTTGGTGAGGATGTAACAAGGTTTTTCTTCATTATGCGCGGCGTTTCCACGCATTTGGAGTTCGACTTAAATTTAGCGGAAGAGCAGTCGGAAAAAAATCCGGTGTTTTATTTGCAATATGCTCACGCCCGCATTGCGTCGGTCTTGCGCACTGCGGAAGAGCGCGGGGTAACGATTGCCGCAACTGCAAACACAGCCCTACTCCTGCATCCGTCAGAAATTGACCTCATTAAACTTGTGCTGCGTTTTCCCGAAATAGTTTCAAGAGCCGCAGAAACACTTGAGCCGCAGGGCATTGCAGAATTTTTACGCGATGTTGCAGCAGCATTTCATAAATTTTACCACGATTGTCGTATATTGGGTGAAGCAGACGACATCATGCAAGCCCGTTTTGCGCTGCTCAATGCTGCAAAAACAGTGCTGAAAAACGGTTTGAGTATTTTGGGCATTTCTGCTCCCGAAAAAATGTAATTGGCAAAGTGAAGGAAATCCGAAAAAGCCTGAGAAACTTTGTCATTACGCCATTCTGAGCCTCATTGCATTGGTTGTCTTGCACGTTTTTGTTGAAACTAAGCACTTTTCTCTGCGTACCCGCTATTTTGCATCTGCTTTTTCGTGTTTTTACGCTTTGACATCAATGGCAATAAACCACCGATACAACAATGAATATGAGGCTTGGAATGAAGGCTGTATGCCGCATAATTCCGTGCTTTATGGTGCTTTGTTGTCGTTATTGCTTTGTGTGGTTCTTCACATTTCTCTTGCTGCGCAGCCTCCACGCGAAACCCTTACCCTGACGCCCTCATTGCTACAAAGCGGCATCAATACGCAAGGGAAATGGCTTTTTATCGGAGAAGATTCTGCGGAATTTGCCTCGGCGACATATAATGATGCGGCGTGGAAGGTTTTACATGACCAAACTGTGCTGGGAGATATTTCTCCGCAGTGGAAGGGGTGCGGTTGGTTTCGTTTGCATATTACCTGCGATTCCGCCATTGGTGACGAAACACTTGCATTGATGCTGAATCACCGTTCCGCCGCAGAAATCTACATTGACGGAAAACGTGTCGCTGCGCAAGGTTTGGTGGGGTGTTCGCCCTATGATGAAATCGAAGCCTCCGCGCTGGCGCTGATTATTCCTTTGCAGGACAATCGTCGTTCAGAAACCCATTCATCTGAAAGCCTTACAACAAAATCAGGCAGTATTGAAGTTCGTAAGCCCCGCAACCACGTCATTGCCGTACGGTTTTCCAATCATAATTTTCTCAATCTTCGCTCAACGTGGTTTTTTCCGAACATTGTGGAGCGCTTTGATTCAGGGTTTGACATAAAAATTCGCTCTTACAATGACGCATTAGCGCTTGTGCTGAGAACCCGTACTGTGCGGACGATTGTAACGATGATACCGCTTGGAATCTTGCTCTTCGTGGCATTTTTGTATGCCGTGTTTTACATTTTCATTCGCCGCGACCGCACAAATCTTTTTCTGTCGCTGTACAGCATAGCAACGGCGATACTGTGCTTTTTGCTGCTCTATCGCATACAAGGTCAGGCGAATCGTTTTGTCATGGCATGGGTAGGCTTTTTCGTGGTGGTCTCGATTGCTGCGTTAGCTATATCGCTTATGGCGATGCTGAATTGGGTTGTTTACAGGCGGTTGTTGCCGCGCCTTTGGTTGTTATGGACTCCGTTATTGACAATTTTGGTTGCCGCAAGATTTCTCCTGAGTTCTACGGTGTGGAATAATCTTCTCATCGTCCTCATTCTGGGCGGTTTGATTGATATGACGATAATCATGCTTGATGCACTGCGGCAAAAGGTGGAAGACGCGATGATAATAGCCTGCGGAAGCGCTGTATTCCTCATTAGTGCAGGTGTGTACACGTTTTTGTACGTGCAGCAACAGCAGCATATTTTGTGGTTGTATGCAATGGCGACCTACTGCTCGTTTCTTTCCATGCCGGTCACGATGGCATTTTTTATCGCACGCCGCTTCGCACGAGTAAATGACAGGCTTTTGGAGCAGTTGGATACTGTGAAGCAACTTTCGGAACAGGCTTTGGAACAGGAAAAAGAAAAACAATCCTTGATAGAAGGGCAAAAGCAAGAATTGGAGCGGGTTGTGGATGAAAGGACGAAACAATTACAAGAAAGCAATACCCTTTTGAACGAACAAACACGCCAGATTCAAGCCTCGAATTTGGAATTGTTGCGTAAAAATGTGGAAATAGCCTCAGAGCGTGAAAAAGCTGATGAAATCTTGCTGAATATCCTTCCAGCACCGATTGCGGAGCGCTTAAAAGCAGGTGAACAGACGATTGCGGAAAAATTGCATGACGTTACAGTGCTGTTCGCCGACATTGCAGGCTTTACGCGCTTTGCAAGCAGTGTCGCGCCGGAAAAACTCGTTGCAATTCTGGACAAAGTGTTTTCGGAATTTGACCGCCTTGTCGAAAAGCACAATGCGGAAAAAATCAAAACTATCGGTGATGCGTATATGGTCGTTGGCGGCTTGTGGCAACATGGTTCTAATGTTAGTGTGAATCATGTAGAGGCAATCGCACGATTGGCGATTGAAATGCAGGATGCCGTCGGAAGACTTTCGCAGGAATTAGAACTTATCGGCTTGACGGTGCGCATCGGCTTACATTCGGGAGAAGCAGTAGCGGGGATTATCGGAACAAAAAAACTCAATTACGACCTTTGGGGCGACACGGTAAACACGGCTTCGCGCATGGAATCACACGGGGAAGCGGGAAAAATACATTGCACCGAACAAGTCGCCGTGCGGCTTCGACACAAATTTATCTTTACTGAGCGCGGGGAAATTCGCATCAAAGGTAAGGGGCTTATGCACACCTACTTTCTCGAAAAAGAATTTGATGCCGCTTCGGACGAATTGCTAAAACGGGCGCAAATGCTAGCTTTGGCGGGTAAAGAATGATTACAACGAAAAATTCACACTAACAGACCACCCGAATCGCCCTCCATCAATAGCTCCAATACTAGCGTTACCAACGCTCCACGCCGCATCAAACCTCAACGTTATGAAATCTATAATAAACAGAGGAATACGCCCAATGCCGAAACCGACTTCGGTGTACCATGCCTCTGTTCCTTTCGGGCTGCCTGTTTCGGTTAGCCATGCGAGAGATTGTTCGTAGAGAGCCGTTCCCGCGTGGGCGATGAGTTCTAAGCCGCGTCCTTTGTAGGTTGGAAGACCGATTGCTCTCCAAGCCAAATCAGAAAAATTGTGTTCCACGCGGAAACTAACCATGCGCGAACCCCCGATTGTGCTTATCTCCGGCGTGAGAAAATCGCCACGATTCCCCAAATATGGATAGCGCCTGAACAAGATAAATCGCTCTTGAGCCGGTGCAAATTCGCTCACCATTCCTGCACGGGCTGACAGGATAAGGTGCATCGGAGAATATCCCGTGAAAAATGTCGGCTGAACCAGCGTTGCAGAGGCTTCAAATTTGGTAAAGGGTCTATTTTGGAGAACGTCTTCGCCCAGCAAAGCTGAGAGCCGTGCTGTAATAAAGGTTGTATCGCCAACCTGAACATTGCCTAAGGGAGCAACCGCGCTGGGATTCCACGCTATTTCACCACGCACAACGCGAAAATCACTGTTGGCAGCAGCAAGATTTAATCGGGTGTTTGGGGTTGTATTGTTGGGTAATGTCATAGCGCTTGTTCGGAAAAGTTGCCCCGAAACACTAGCTTCCAAGCGCCCTAATGCTGCTTTTGCACCAAGACTTACGCCCTCTTCGCGGTAAAAATCGTAGTGATGCTCAAAAAGGGCAAAGTCCGTCGCCGTGCCAATCCATCCAGCACCTTCAAGAGGTCGCGGCTGAAAACTGCGCACCCGCGAAAAGGCTTCGCCAATAAGTCCCAAACCTCCCACTTCGTCTGCGATAATGCGCTGCACCAATTTCAAAGCACCAAACCACTGCCAGCGTTCCGAAGCCATGACATCAAGCCTCACAGAGCTTCGTTCCCAATCCAGCGCCGTTTCGATGCCGTAGATACGTCCGGTGGTGCGGGGTTGCATGAGAATTGGTGCAAATCCGAGCGTTGTTGCGCTGCCGAGTTGGAAGCGAAAAAGCGATGTTTGGGTGAAATACGGCAGTGAACTTTGCTGAATGAGCAAGGAATTTTCCAGTGCAGTCAATGTGGAGTCAAAGGACTCCGTTGCTGTACGTCGTCCGGCTTTGATGCGCACTTGTGCTACGCTGTCGGTGGCGCGGTAGAGAGAATCCTCTTGAGCAGTGTATTCCAGCAATGACGCGGTTTTCCAGAATTGCGTATCAACCGAATCCACCGTAGGCGCAAGCGTGATAAACGCACTATCGCTCAGTTTTGCAGAGCGCACGGGACTGTTTTTACGCTGTATTTTCGTGAGTGTGCTTGTCACGGTGGGAAGTGCTGCGCTGGGAGGCAACGTTTGCAGTACCTCGACGTTGCTGACTATGCTTTGGAGGTTTACCTCTGCATCCACATTCAACAATGCAAAATTTGCCGATAGTGTGCCGGAAAACCGAGAATTTGTAGGCAACCAAACCGCACGGGCGCTGTCGCCAAACGGTTCAAAGGTCTGAGCATACCGTATGTTTGAGAGCGCAGAAACAGCATTTGCCGGAGAGGTCGTAAAATCGGCAGAAATGGGCGCAAACGAATGTTCAATGATGGCGATTGTGCCTTCCAGCCCGGGAAAAGCACGGGATTTGGGCTTGAAACCGATGATATACACCGTGCTGTTGGAGAGCCGAACATTGTTGCTCGAATACGCTTTGCGCTCTATAAGCGAATAATCGTAAAAACTCAGTGCCGAAGCCGCTAAAGGAGAACGGAGGCGCGTTTCGTTAATGATAATTTCGTCATTGAGCAAATTCACGAGTTCGGCAGAGTTCAGGATATTGGCTTGAGTGGGGAAGTTCGCAGTTTGGCGGCGTTGGAGAATAACGGTGTGCGATGTTCGCTTTGGAACAAACGATTCATAGACTTGAGCGACGGTTTCGGTGATGAATTTTTCCGAACTTGGCTTGCCGATGAATGTTTTGAGGGCAGTGCCAACTTGCAACTTCGTGTAAACGCGCCGCGAGAGCGTTTGCACGGTGCGCAGATTTTGCGTTTTTCGCTCAATGGCTTGGCGGATGATGTCCTCAGCAGAAATACCCGCGCCTACTTCCACACTTTGCAAGCGAATGGGCAGGGGCGTTAGAACAATGCTTGGGAGTGAATCAGCGCTGAGAAGTATTTCCCGCGTTTCATAGCCCAACGATGAAACCCGCACTAATGCTTCTTTGGTGGGAGATGTGAGGCGAAAACGCCCACGAGTGTCTGAATACGTTCCAAGATTTGAACCCGCAATACGCAGCGAAGCGCCCGGAATGGCTTGACGCTCTATGTTTGCGATTGTTCCTTCAATGAGAAAGGTTTGTGCTTGGGCGTGGAGTGTTGGCAGAAAAAGAACTATACAAGCTGAGAGGAAAAGTGCAATCAAACGGAGGAAAGCACGGTTTGGCGCGTTGTCTATCAAGGTCATGGTTGCAAATGATGAGTAAAAAAAGGAAATTGCTGCTGTTGCATAATGTCGTTGATGAGACATATGACTCGAATTAGACACATGACGTGAGAAAATATTGCAAAATTGCTTACACCAAAGTTATTCTTCCTGCTTCCAAGCGGTAAAGCCGATGGCAGTGTAAAAGCGGCTGTGAGCGGTGCGTTATCATCACAATTCCCATTTCCGTCGACAAGCGCGTCAAAAGTGAGAGTACATCTGCTTCGGTGGCTTTGTCCATAGCGGCAGTGGCTTCATCCAACAGCAACAGCGACGGCTTGCGGTAAAGCGCCCTCGCAAGTCCGATGATTTGGCGCTGCCCACCCGACAAATTCACGCCTTCCTCGCCGACAAGCGTTGCGTAGCCTTGCGGTAATTGGGCGATGTATTTCTCCAAATCATGCTCATGGCAAAAGGCTGTAACCCGCTCTATTTCTTGCTCGGTGATGTCCGAAAGGCAAATATTTTCCAGCACCGTCGCATTAAAAATTTTCACGTGCTGCGGCATAACGCCGATAGCGCCGCGCCACACATCCACAGGCACGGAAGCAAGTGGTAATGCACCATGCAGAGTGTTTTTATTGACGATAATTTCCCCGCGCTCCGGTGCGTAAAAACGCTGAAGCATCTGCAAAATCGTCGTTTTTCCCGAACCGTTTTCGCCCGTGATACCGATAATTTCGCCTTTGCGGACTTCCAGCGTTGCATCGGAAATGAGTTCCGGTCGTCCGGCAAAGCGAAAACTCACACTCCGCATGGAGACTGATTCTACGGTGAAGTTTTGTAAGGAATCGTTGCTTGTTTCGGCAAATTCCGGCTCAACCGCCGCAAAAGCGTACATCCGCTCAAAAGCGATGCGGGCTTCTTGCAACCGAATGTTGGTGAGTGCCAAACGCAGAGAGGATGCGCTCAGTTGGCTTGCCATCTGTACGATTGCCACCAGCGCTCCAACGAGCAATTCTCCCCGCAAGACCAGCACTGAAGCCCACGCCAGTACCACAAGCAAAATCGCCGCGCCGACAAGTTCTGCCGACAAATTAAACCGCACACCAACGGAACCCAGCGAAAAGGCGGCATCTTGGAATCGCCCGTAAATGGTGCGGGTTTTTGCGGCAAAGACCGATTCGCGCCCAGCAGCCTTGATTGCGCTTACGCCCTGAATCGTGTCCACGTAGTTGCTTTCGTTCAGTCCGTACATTGCCATTACGGATTGCTGCCCTTGCACAATCGGCGTGTGAAAGCGCCACGCAAGCAGGAAATACGCCACAATGCTGCACAACAAAAACACACCAATCGGCACGGAATAGAGAAAAATCATCACCGCCGCCATAACAAACATCAGTGCATCAATCATCACTTCGCCCACAAGGTAGGTCAGTGCTTGTTGCAAGCGCTGTGCGTCGTTCATTCGGGCAATGAGGTCGCCTGTTTTCCTTCGGTCGAAAAAGGACTGCGGCAAATGCAGCAAAACACCAAAAAACCGCCCCACTATGCGGTTATTGAAGCCTCGCGTTTGCCCAAGCACAAAGCGCCCTCTGAGAAAATTAAGTCCGCTCCGCGCTGCAAGCAAGACCGTGAGCATCGCCAAACCAACGCCAAGACGCATGGTGTCTCGCTGCGGCAAAATGGTATCTACAAGTTTTTGCGAAAAGATTGCCGTCGAAAGGCTCAAAACGGCAATCACCACGCCAAGCGCAAACGCCACAAACAAGACCGTTACGTCATCTTCAATCAGCATCCGAACCCAATGGCGCTTTTCTGCGGTTTGCGAGGCTTTTTGCCTAAAATGCGCGTTTGGTGTGAGCGTGAGGAGTGTTTTGGATTGCCACAGCGTTGCTAAATCATCCTCTGTGATAGTCGTAATGCCGCTTGCAGGGTCGCCAATCGTAAACAAACCATCAGCAAAACTATAACACACCACGTAATGCAAAAGAACATTGTCTTTGACGATATGCAGAATGCAGGGAAAAGGCGCTGTTTTGAGGTTTTCGGTGCTGTCCGCTTGCATCGCTTTTGCCTCCAAGCCAAGTTGCTGTGCGGCTTGGAAGAGTCCCAAGAGCGTTGTGCCTTGTTTGGTGGTGCCGGAAAGTTCGCGTATGCGCTCAAGCGATTCGTCGCCGCCAAAAAAGCGCATAACAGAAAGTAGTGCCGCCACGCCGCAGTCCGACTGGTCTTGCTGGCGTGTGAAGGTTTTGTGGAGGTTCTTCACGGGGGAAATGAGGAAGTAAAGGTGAAAAGGTGAGGTTTGGAAAATATCAGGAAAAGCGCTAAGTTTCTGTGGTATTTTTAGTTAAACGTAGCTGGTCGGGTATTCCCCGTAGTACGGCTGAGGAGTGCAAGTACGCTGCCATGCTACGGATTGTCGCGTCGGGCGTTCATTCGAGGTAATCCGTACTACGCCGAAGAAGGCGTAGCACGGGAAGACTTGACCATTCACCATTAAACAACACTATGAACGGCATCTATCACATCCGCCCCGCAATTACGCATATTGACACACAACACCCCGAAACACTAAGCTTTATGCTGGCTGACGGGCGCAATATTCGTGTGCCTGTTCGATACTTCCCGTCAATTCAGGCTTTAACAGCGGAGGAGCGCACGCATTGGACAGTCATGGACGATGAACTTTTTACCTTTGCTGCTTGCGATGATATTTTTCATATTGAACAAGTTTTGGGTAAAGAGGCAGAATACGCTTATCGGTTTGCCGAAGAAGGTTGAAACAACTCTGCCTATCACTTCTTTCCGACGGATGCTTCTTGTGCCAATACCTTCCGCAGCGCTTCCGCGCTTGTTTCACCGGTAAATTGCTTCAGAAGTTTTCTTTTGCCGCCTACTTCCGCGCTATACACAAAGGTTGTGGGAACGCTTGCCGTGCCGAAGGTTTGAGCAAAGGAGCGCTCTGCATCGCGGGTGAGTGTAAGCGAAGGCAGAGCGGGTAGTCCGTAGTACGCACCAAAATCCTGTATTTGTTTCATTTCCGCCGCAGAAACCAAGAGAATATGCGCCTTTTGGAAGAACTCCGCGTGTGCGGCAATTTCCTTTGCTTCACCTTGGCAAAAATGACATTCGGGCAGAACGTGCATGATAACAAGTGGTTTTTCTGGGGGTACGTCCGAAGGCGTGAAACCATTGCCATTACTTGTTTGGAAGCGGAAATCGGGCAGTGTTTGGATACGCTGTTGTGCGGCTTCTTTCTCGGCATTGCCACGCACGATTTTGTAGCCCAGAGCAGCGATAGAAGCGATGACCATACCGACCAACGCAAGGAAAATGAGGCGTTTCATGGTGTACAAATTTTGTGGAAAATCCTGAGAAAAAAATGGTATGTTAGTACATTGTTCTTAAAATAAGCCGTTATTAAAAAGCAAGTATTTAAGCCACTTTAGTTTTACTATACCGCATAAATACTTGATTAAAAATAACTACTTAAATCAAGAATGATGTAGTTAGTGTTCAACAAACAAGAGGTTGTATGTTTTTGAGAAATACCATGCAGACAAGCTATCGCTTAAACGCCAACGAACTTACGCCGGATTTTGTCCGTAGTATCCAAACACTCTTTGGAATGAAGCCGATTGAGATTATCGTCATGGATGCACCGACTGAAAATAACGAATCTACAGAATACCTTTTTGGGAATGAAGTGAACCGCGAGCATTTGCTCCAACTGATGGACGAGGTCGAACGCGGAGAAAACCTTATCCAAATACCGCTTGATACATTGGAGAAAATGTTGTGAGAGCGCTAACCTTCACAACAAAGGCATTTGAGCAGATTATGGACTGGGGTAGAGAAGACATCAAAATTCAGCAGAAAATTGCTTCGCTAATTTTTGACATTCTCCGCAATCCTTTTGTCGGTTTAGGCAAGCCTGAACCGCTCAAATACGGAGAGTACAAAGGTTATTGGTCGCGTCGAATAACCGATGAACATCGCCTAATTTACAAAGTAACTCAAGACGCAATTATCATTGTTTCATGCCGATTCCACTATCCCTGGTTCTCTATGCTCCCAGACCCAATCACCGAAGAACTGCACCATATTCGTCAAGAATATGCAGCACAATTCGATTTTGATATGGATGCCATTGTTCGGCATATGCAGCAAGAGCAGTCAAATGGCGGGCGTGAGGTTACCTCTCTGGCAAAAATAGATCTGCGCCAAGCATTTGCCGAAGTAGAAGCGCACAAGCAAGGGAAAATCGTACTTCCGATGCTTTCCGAATTTTTAGATTCCCTCGAATAGCCCTCCGCCCTCATCCTTTTACCCTCACTACGAAACCTGCAAGAGCAGAAACGCCAGTGCTACCACCCACAAGAGCAAACCCAAACCGTAGGACGATACCACTAAACCCAAGGTCTGAAGATACGTCCGCTTTTTGAGTAGCGGCGTGAGGAAATATGCCAGAACAAGCATATACGCTACCTCGAAGAGGTTCAGGGTGCGAAGTGGGTGCTTCATCCAAAGTTTCAGCGAGGAAACATCGAAGAATTGCAAGGCGGAAAGCGGGGCGAAGTTGGCGTAGTCGTCGGGGATGCGGACTTCGATGAGGAAGATGCCGCAGAAGACTTGAATGATTAAATCTGCTATAAAGACGATCTCTGATAATAAAGCTAGACGAAAAACTTCTCTCACGCTAATATCTGAGCCAATAATAATTAAGCCAACAGATAGACAGGTCGCAACGTACAATACTTTGAGAGGAACAATAAAGAAAGGTAAAACAGCCCCAATCCACCAATACTCGCTGCGCATTTCAATAAATGCCTCAACTTGTGTAGCTGTTATTTGCTGAGAAAATCCCTGATAATACACTTCATACGTCAAAATGAATTGATTAACCAAAAAACTTAATATCCCATAAATAATGCAGAAAATAACATATACTAGCCAAGACTTAATACCAGTCACAACAGAAAAATATTTAGATTCTGGGGAAGTGCAGTTTGAGTAGTGCGAATATTTAGCTGTGAATTGCATGGTATATTTTGTGTTTTAGAGTTTTGTCTGAAAATGAAATAAATAAAGCAGCAACGGCACCAATGATAGCAATACCTATGCTAAGAGCATAGTAAAAAGAGTATGAGAAAATTAAGATAGAAACAATTACAAGTGTAATAATACTACTTATCGGCGAGCTAAAACTTCGGATACTCGTCATCATATTCATAGAGATTTTTTCAATTTTCATTGCTTGCGTCGTTGCTAAAACAAAACCAATAAAGATCATTGTTACAGCGCTCAAAAACCAAAAGCCAAGATTTTCTATTGTTAAAATCTGTCGATACCATAAGGCAGGAAGAAGCATTATCAAATCAATGGTAAGTATAGTCAGTGCAAGCCTGAGATATAGGAAAGCTGTAGATATTCTTGTTCCATTATGTAAGTGAACTGTCTGCCATAAATACCAATTCAACCCGAAAGCATTGTTGAGAATATACGTAAAACAGGCAATCGGCGCGACAAAACCTAATACTATATTGAAATGAAAATCACTAATCATTCGCCGTAATTGCTCGGGATTCCGTGTCGCGACGAATGTTAGGGGCAAAATTTGTACCAGCAAGCCCAATGCCAGAACAATCAGAACACTCCTTGTCCTAAGAAAAGTCTTGACTATGTAAGTTGTTTTAGTTCTACTATCATTAGTTGCAAGGTGCTTTAGTGGGGCATTTCTAATTATTCCAGTTTGGGGCAGTATGACAAAAAAAGCCAGCAAACACTGTTGCCCAAGTGACGCAAGGCAAACTCCAGTAACAAATAAATGGTGGTTTGCGAATAAGTTAGGCTTCAGAAAAAAGCCGATAATGTTAAGAGTAACAATTGCTAAATGTAACCAACGGAATGGCACATTATACTCAAAAAGGCACTTAAGTGAGCGGTCTGCAAGACTAATTGAGAAAAAAATGATAACAGTGATGAGCATCTGTGTCATAGCGATATACTCAAAACCAATACTAAATACAATGCCATAAAACACAGCGATGGCGATAGAATAGGGAGAAATGATATCAAGAATAACACTAACAAAAGCCCGTTCTATACGGCTAACAGGAAAAAATGATGGGAGTGGATTGGCAAGGGGCTTGTATGAAGGAAAATAACTTTTTATCAAAGTCATTCCCAGAATAGCAGTGTTAATGAAAAACAGTAATTCGCTTGGCGCAAAGTGAAATCTCTCGCTGTATTGAAACATCATGCCAACTCCTACACCATAGAGTGCCATTATGGCTAAAAAAAGAAGACTACCAATAATTGACACTATGCTTTTCCCTTTGACAATTTGTTTGCTCTGAATTTGCCACACATAAGAAAGAATTTTGACTACCTTCATGAGACTAGCCACTCCAATCCTGTCAATGTTGCTTCTTTCGGCTGCAATACACGCAAAATGGATTCTTCGATGCTATCTTTTGATGCCGCAAATTCTTCTACTGAACCGACAAATTGTAATGCACCACCTTCTAAAATACCCAAATGTGTAATGACCTTTTGTGAATAGCTGAGGTCGTGAGAGGAGAGAAAAATAATCCGCTCTTCATTAAGATACGATTGCAAAAATCGCACAAGTTTTGCACTTGAAACCGGGTCTAGTCCCGCAAATGGCTCATCTAAAATTAGATACCGCGGACGGTGCAACAAAGCCGCACACAGTCCGATTTTCTTTGTCATTCCGTGTGAGTACGTCCCGATGCGCTTGTGTGCATCTTCGGTTTCGTCGAAAAAATACTCTAAGAGGCTTTGGGCGCGTCGTGAACACTCGTCTGACGGCAATTCGTGGAGAAGTCCTACAAACCGCAAGTACTCCCAGCCTGTAAGTTGGGGAATAGCAGGGTTTTTGTCAGGAAGAACGCCTAAATTGCGCTTGATAACAAGTTCTTCTTTTTCGTATGTCCAGTCTCCAAAACTGACCGAGCCACAATCAGCTTCTACCAAGTCTGCGAGGATATTGATAAGAGTTGTCTTGCCTGCACCGTTTCTACCGACCAACCAGAAGCATTGAGAATTATGAATTTCAAAGCCAACACCTGATAATATTTGTCTGCCATTAAAGTTTTTTGCTATTTTATTGACGCTTAAGGGCATACAGAATCCTACAATAATTTATTTTGGATTTGAATTCATAGGAAGGAGAGAGGAATTTCCTCTCTCCTTCCTATGATAAAATTTATTTTAATGACACGCTACCCACCATACAGTAGCACCACCAGCACAAGCAGCAGCTCCATATATATTCCAGGTTACAAACATACAAACGGTTGAGAGTCCATCCCAATACTTTGAACACCTGTCGCCGCCACTAATTTGTGCCATTTCTTCTTGATTAATTGTTTTCATATCTATAATCATCAAAAGGTTTAAAAAATGTGACTAAAATTTTTTATCCGCATAGATACATATATCCTCCAAAAGCTGCACCGCAAGTAAGCAAACCAATAACCATAGCTGCATTAAACATACAAATTGTAATAGTAGCGTAAGCCGCTTTCTCGCAATTTACCCCACCTTGCATTAGAGCCATTTGCTCAAAATTCAACTCTTTCATGGAAATACTCCTAGAAAAAAAATAAATTCTGCTCGTAGAATTTAGTATTTTGCCTCCCAGATTCATGGTTCCACCCATGTTGAATCTGGCAGGAAGATGGTTTGCTGACGAGCAGATTGCAGCAAACTGTCTTTTTGCTTTTTTAGGGGTGCTGCGCCGTATTGATGGCTTTTTCTTTTTCCAAAAGCCGCAGCAGCACTATCACCAAGACCATCAGAACGATATTCCGCGCCAGCGCCATTTCAAGCGGCATTCCAAAGTCGAACACGCCCGAACAGCCGCATGACGGCACAGTACTTTCACCAACCGAGCCTGCCAAAATAACCGTAAAGCCGCCCAGCATCAGATTCAGAACCAGTAGTGCGGGCTTCAGCAAGCGCCCTGTGAGTATCAGCAATGCCAGCACGATTTCCGTAACCGACAGCACCACCATAAGCGTTTCCGGTGCAATCGGTGGAGGCTTATTCATGGAGGCAAACAGGTACGTCAGGAAGTTCACCGCCGCCGAAGCATCTATCAACTTTCCCACACCCGAAACCAATAATACCGAACCCAGAAGAATACGAATCGGCAAAAGTGGGCTTTGAAAGCCCTGCGATATAGTTTGTGCGAAATTCATGCAACAAAACTACGGCTTCAGTCAAGACTTTTCAAATGGAATTGAGTAACACGTCGGAGAAATTGAGTAACACGTCCGAATAAGAAAAGTCTATTGCCGGAAAAATTTATTTGCTTTTCTCACGAGATTTTCTAGTCCCCCCCCGCAAGCGCTTTACTTTCACGGGCAGAGCCGCCAAGCGGTCTTTGTGGGTGCGCGACATTTTGATTTCCTTTCCGTTGGAAAGCGTCAGAACGTAATCGCGTTTGCTTTCGCTTGGGCGCACTGCCACAACGTGTGCGTGATTCACGGCGTATTTGTCATGAACACGGATAAGCGCGGGCGTTCTGCCTAAGGGTGTTTGATCAGCTATTTCCTTACAAAGAGAGCCGAGTGTTTTTAGGAAAAGGTGCTTTTCCGAGCCGGTGCAGCATAGTTCGGTGTACTGGTTTTGCGCTTCAGCATAGAGGGCGCAAGCATAATCGAATTTCTCGTCGGAGCGCGGGCTTTTGGGGAGAATTGCTGACTCAAGGGCATCCAAAAAGAGACTCGCCATTGAGGAATTGCGCATTTTCTCCATTTGCCGTGCGCACTCCTTTTCATCGAAAGGAGTAAGCACCATGCCGCAGATATTCGAGTATTCAGCCATGAGCGTCGTGGCGCGGCGTATCTGGGAAACATCCTCCTCTACGATGAGCGTAAGCGGTAGCCCCAGCGATGCAATTTCGTTGAGAAATCCTGCAAAAGCGTCTCTTACCGAAAGCCAAAGATAGCACTGCTGGGGCTGGCAATAGCGCTCTGTAAAACGTCTGTATGACTGAAATGACCATTGTACAGCGCGAGAATGCTTGACAGGATAGGGGGCGGGGAGGTTTTCATCAAAGGGCATCGGTGCGCTATGGCGCTCGATGACAAGAATTGCCGAATTATTCATAGAAAAACACTGTGAAGAATGAGAGGAAACAAGCAATAAAAAGTGTATCGGTTATGATAACCACACACCGCCAAAAAGAGAAGCACAAACCCACAGACCCAAATATCGCGCCTTGTCAAGAATTTTGCAAATCCGATGACCGGAACCCCCAAACTAATGACCGGGAGCAAAAAGTAATGACCGAGACCCCCAAACTAATGACCGGGAGCTGTTGTATATATCAAATATTTTTTTAAGGAGTGAGTTGTTTCTAAAAATGAAATTGCTCTGGCTAAAGGCGGTAATTCCTGCTTTACAAACAACAAAAACAAGTGTGCTGATTACTTGTAATACCAATTTAAGTTAATAATTGTGCATTAACAATCTCCATAACCCAATCAGGACTAACAAGAGAGCGTATAATGTCATTGCTGATGCCCTCTACT